>CAVLBF010000005.1:0-100808 GCA_963661285.1 Bacteroidaceae bacterium
TCACCGTCTCCTCACCGGAGATTATGACAAGGGCCATCGCCGACGGGAACACCGTGGACAAGGTGGCCTGCGTGGTCTACGACGAGGCCTGCGAGGTCGTCAACGGCACGACGGAAACCCCGATCTCCCAGACCGTCACGATGACCAACGGCAAGGCCGAGTTCAAGGTGCGCCTGGTGACCGGTCAGACCTACAGCTTCCTGTTCTGGGCGTACAAGGCCAACTCGAACGGCGAAAGCGACTACTACACCCTCGACAAGACCAACAAGAAGGTTACGGTGAACTACGCCGGAGCCTCCAACGACGAGAGCCGCGACGCGTTCTACGCCTACAGGAAGGACATCAAGATAAGCGGCGAGGTGAGCGAGACCGTGACGCTGAAGCGCCCGTTCGCCCAGCTTAACTTCGGCACGACGGCGGAGGACGTGGCCGCCGCGAAGGCCGCGGGCATCGAGGTAGCCAAGTCCTCAGTGAAGCTGACGGGGCTCGCGAACGAGCTTGACCTCACCAGTGGCAGCGTGAGCGGAAGTGTCGATGCCGAGTTCACGGCCGCGAACCTCCCTGCGGACACGGAGAAGCTCAACGTCAAGGGGACGGAGTACGTCTACGTGGCCACGAACTACGTGCTCGTGGGCGCGGACCAGAAGACCATCTCGAATGCCGAGCTGACGGTCTACAAGTCCGACGACACCGAGGTCAACACCCTCAAGGTCCCTAACGTCCCTCTGCAGGGCAACTACCGCACCAACGTCATCGGCAACCTCTTCACCTCAGCCCTCGACTACAACATCGAGGTTGGGCCTGGATTCGAGGATGACGACAAGGACATAGACCTCGAGAACATCAACTGCACCGAAGCCCTCGTGGCCCTTTTCGCCAACGGCGGCTCGGCAAAGCTCGCTGAAGACATCGAACTCGCAGCTGCGGTCACGATTCCTGCCGGTATAGAAGCAGTTCTTGACCTAAATGGGCACAACATCACCAACAAGGGTACCGCGGCTGCCATCTTTGTCAACGGGAACCTGACCATTGACGGAGAAGGCACGGTTGACGGCGGCGCAGGCGGAGACAACCGGGCAATTCAGTCAAATGCAGGAGGCAACCTGACCATCAATGGCGGCACATACAAAGTCGGTGCAGATGCAACTGGAGCTGGAAACTCTACAATTTATAGCTTCGGAGGTAATGTAACCATCACTGGTGGAACATTCAGTTCTGCGGCCAAGTGGAGTAACAGATATTGGGTAATCAACAAGAAGAATGGTTTCACTGGAGCTGTTAAGATTTCTGGCGGAAAGTACTTCGAATTCAATCCGGCTGACCCTACGACAGATGACGATGACAGTTATCTCGCCGATGGCTACAAATCCACCAAGGTCGGTGACTACTACATCGTCACCAAAGCGGATGTCACTCCGGTTGCTTCTCAGGACTCTTTCAATACGGCAACATCTGTCGAAAACGCAAACATCTCTCTTGTCCCCGGCATCTACACCCTCCCGACATCCGTCGCCAATGGCGTGACCATCAAGGGAGAGAGCCTGGATGCGATAATCGAGGCCAACAGCGCCGTTACTTACAGCGACAAATCCGTGAGGTTCGAGAACCTTACCTACAAGAACTCTTCTGAGGATTACATAGGTCTCCAGCATACCGCAAGCGTGGCCTACAGCAACTGCGTCATCGAGGGCCGCCCTACGATGTATGCCACCACTGCCACTTGCGACAACTGCACATTCCGGCAGAGCACCTACGACTACTGCATCTGGACCTACGCCTCGAAGACTATCAGCTTCAACAACTGCACGTTCGAAACTGTTGGGAAGGCAGTGAAGATTTACCACGAGAACACAGGTGCTGCGGCCTCGCAGACCGCAACTTTCACCGGCTGTACTTTCAAGGCCACGGATGTGCCTTCCGGGAAAGGCAAGGCGGCCATCGAGATTGACGGACGCCTATTGGCAGAAGGCAATTCCTTCAATGTCATAGTGAACAATTGTACCGCGACCGGATTTGTCGCCGGGGAAACGAGCGGAAAAACTATGTGGAATGCGGATGCCAATTCAAGGGCTAAAGTAACCGTAGACGGCAATGTAGAATATAGCCAAGAATAGGACATAATCCAAACGCCATAAACTTCAACCGGCCCGAAGGAATCCCCTCCGGGCCGGATTATATAGAAGCGCACATCCTATGCTGCTTCAGTCACCTCCGTCCACGACGAAGTCGCAGGCGACGCGCGATTCGCGGACTTTGCTGCAGTAGGATGAGATTGCGACGTGTGCAGGATGGTCCTTATATCGCTTGAGAGCCTCCAGCGACTCGAAAGTCGCGATGAGACAGGCGTCGTAGTTGCCGTCCTTGACATTGATTCCGACCTCGCAGGAGAGCAGCTCCGGCACTGTCCCCATCAGCGACTCCAGATTCGTCTTCATCCACCGGGCGTTCTCCCCGGCGCTCTTCCCCTCGGCCTGAGGCAGAAGTTTCCACATTACCACGTGCTTAATCATAACGAGTCCAAAGATACAAGAAATACCCGGAGGTGCAAACTCCCGGAAGGGCGGAACTGTCATTACAACCAAGCGGATTAAATACTATCTTCGCACTATGGTAAGAATAATGGGAATCGTGAACCTCACGCCGGATTCGTTCTGGGCGGCGAGCAGAGTCGGGGCCGGGGAGGCCCTGCCGCGCATCGGGCAGATGCTCTCCGACGGCGCTGACATCATCGACATCGGGGCCGTGTCCACGCGGCCCGGGGCATCCGACGTGGGCGTGGAGCAGGAGTGGGAACGGCTCGCTCCGGTGCTGAGCAGGCTTGACAAGAGCGTCAGCATCTCCGTCGACACCACCAGCTCCGTAATAGTCCGCAGGACATTCGAGACATTCGGCCCGTTCATCGTCAACGACATATCTGCCGGTGAGGACGATCCCGCGATGCTTCCGACTGTAGGGGAGCTCGGGCTGAAGTATATAGCGATGCACAAACGGGGCAATCCCAGGACAATGGATTCGAAATGCGAGTATCCTGAGGGGGTCGTCCCGGCGCTGGTGGGCTATTTTGAAGAATTCTCCCGACGCGCGGCGAAGTACCGTATCGATGACTGGATTCTCGACCCGGGGCTCGGATTTGCCAAGACGGCGGAGCAGAACTGGGAGATTCTTGAGAAGCTGGAGGCTCTGCGCGTGTTCGGGAGACCGATACTCATCGGGGCGGCGGACAAGCGCTTCACCCTCGGCGACACCGAGCGGGCGCACCGTATAGCATTGGAGCACGGTGCGGATATCCTCCGCGTCCACGATGTCCGTGCGGCGGTCGTGACGGCCTCTAATACTGGGAGATGTTGTTGAGTTCTTCGAACTGCTCTCCCCGTGGCGCTGCGGCGAGTGCGCTCCGCAGCCCGGCGAGCGAAATCTCCGCCTCGGGGGTGAACTCCTCTGAACGCATATAGTCGAACAGGCTCGCGCAGAATGCCTTGCCCTCCGGATGCCCGGCGGCCAGGACTTTCCCGAGGTCGGCCATACAGACGACCAGCTTCCCCGCGCCTACCTTCCACTCCATCACCAGCCCCAGCTTGTGGTTGCGCTCGATATTGTCGATGACCTGCACCACCGGCCTGTAGCCGGCGTCGAAGTTGTCGAGGATGAGCGGGGTGGAGTTCTTCACTATGTCGAACCACTGCCAGTTGCTGTGCATCTGGGTCGGAAATCCGCGGAAGAGCGGGTGCTCCGCTTCGACCAGCAGCCCGAGAGTACCCGGCGACACGGAGCGTCCGTTGTTGTGGCAGATGGTCTTGAACATCCGGTAGTTCCAGTAGTCGGTCTGGAAAAGTCCCCCCAGAGTATAGGGCAGATTCTCGGGCATCCATAGTACGGATGCCCCCTCTTCCAGCTGCCGGGCCACCTCCTCCGAGAGTTCCCGCGTGACGATGATGCCGCTGCTGTCGGCTTCGCGGGCCGGATAGAACCAGAGCTCGTAGCGGTTGCGGGCTTCTGTCCCGTCTATCGACAGAGTGAGCACCTCCCTCACGGCCTTGTCGGCGGTGACCTCGAAGGAAATGCTCCCCACGTCCAGCAGACCCTCGCCGTCCGGCAGAGTCAGACATCCCCGGATGCCGGCGATTTCCCAGCGGAGAGTCCTGCCCTTGAGGGATGAGCCGCCGTAGTTGGATACCTGCAGGCGTGCCTGAAGAGTCTCGCCGTCGCTGTAGCAGAAGCGGCTCGTGACCAGAAGCGGCACCACCGGCGAGCACCACTGCCTCCACTCTTCCGGAGAGGTGATGCCCTTGCTCTCCATAAACGCATCCAGTATCCCCACATAGGCGCTGCCCTGACCGGGATAGTCCTGGATGTCAAGCAGCTGGTAGCCGGCCATATCCCTTGTGCGCAGATCCATCTCTATGTCGGCCTTGTAGAGCCTTACGCTCCAGAGTCCCGAGGCCTTGTGGAAGTCTTCCGCCTGATCGGACATTCCCGCGTCCTCCAGACGGCGGCGGAACGTTTCAAGGTTGTATGGATAGAGGACACCGGTATATTTCCGGATTTCGCCATAGTCGGGATAGGTCTGGAACTGCCCGGTCTCGTGCGAGATGACGGGGATGCCGGCGGGGGTGCAGGCCTCGTCGAAGTTGCGGTCCGAGCTCGGGTAGAAGTGGTTGAGTATGCCTCCGTCCGCTGCGTCGGCAAACGAGAACGACCCCCTCGTGTGGGTGCCGTAGTTGCCCCAGCCCTCGCCGTCGATGCGGCAGGTTGTGAAGTAGTCCATTCCGGGCTTGATCCCCTGATATCCGAGATAATAGTTGCTGCCGAAAGTGTAGAGTTTGTCGGGAGCGATGCGGCGGAAGTCATCCGTGAATTCTCGCATCTTGTCCACATCGCCCCAAAGTTCATTGCCCAGCGCCATCATCCGGAATGACGGATGATGTCCGTATTCTCGCAGGATGTTCTCCCCCTCCTTGTGGAAGAAGTCCATAAGGACGCTGTCTTCCGGGTCGAACGAGCCCCAGAAGGGGAGCTCGGGCTGGAGGTAGATTCCGAGCCTGTCGGCCGCCACGAACGCCGCTTCCGGCGGACACCAGCTGTGGAAACGGATATGGTTGATGCCGTATTCGGCGCAGGTGCCGAGGTATTTGAGCCAATCCCCGACCCCCATCGCCACGTGCCCCGTCAGAGGCCACACTGCCGCGTCCTGCTTGCCTCGGAGAAAGACCTTGTGTCCGTCGGCGCAGAACTGCGAGCCCTCGATGTGGAAGTCGCGGAAGCAGGGCAGGACTTTCACCCGCTTCCGCTTCCCGTCGGCGGATGTCTGCAGACGGATCTGCCCGATGATTCCGTTCCAGTTGGTCTGGGTGTCCTCCGTGTATGCGTGGCTGGAAGCGTAAATCTGCTCCGGCACTCCGCGCGAATTGTCCACCTCCACCTCCAGCAGGTGCTTCCCCTCGGAGGGCGCTCCGAGTGCATATCGCTGAGGCGTGCTGATATTGTTGCAGGAGTCCAGCAGAACTCCGTCGAGATAGACCCGGGACGGCTTGCTGCGCTCAAGGAAAAGAGTTATTTCCTTGCCCCGCCAACTCCTCGGGATGCGGATTTCGCGGGAGTATATGGCTCTTCCCGTGTAGGAGGAGATGCGTGTGAGGCGTGTCGTCTCGCCCGTGTCGGATGGAGCTTCCCCAAGCCCGTTGGTGTCGATTGTCCCGGGCAGAGTCAGCTCCCGGACCTCATCGGAGCCTTCCAGCGCCACGCTCCACTTCCCTCCGAGCGGAATCTGCTCAGGGCAGCGCAAGATGACCGCTGCGGCGACAATCAGAACTGCACCGACCGCGCATAGCAATATGGCTCTGCTGCACTTGCCCGGCATAGTCTTGCGGCGCTATGCTTCCGTCTCCCCGAAGAGGGACGGGACCTTGTCGCAGTTGCAATTGCCCTCGACCGGAATCTTCCTCAGCCTCAGGACTATAAGCGCGAGCAGCAGGATGCAGGCCGCGAAAATCAGCCAGTATCCCGCTCCGGGGAAGACATCCATCCAGCTGTCCGTAGCCTCCAGAGAGGAGACATTGGACATTATCAGGGAGAAAGTGTTGTTGGTGAAGTGCATCAGCATAGTCAGCTTCAGCGAGCCGGTCTTGTAGTAGAAATAGCCGAAGAGGCAGCCGAGCAGGAATGCCGGCACGGCCTGCCAAGGGTTGGCGTGGATGACCGCGAAGAACACTGCCGAAATCACTATCGCCCAGACAGGCTTAAGACCTCTGCCCAGCAGCCCCCGGAGCACCATACCCCTACAGAGCCACTCCTCGAAGAATGGAGCGAAGATGCTGACGCAGAGGAAGTTTACGAATATGTCGCCCTGAGTCATATTGCTGAGCATATCCTCCAGCCACTCCGGCATATCAGGGAGCAGGCTGCCGAAGAAGTCCGAGCAGAATGCAAGGGCGAGGGTGGATACGGCCGCGAACACGGCGCAGAGCGCGCCTCCGACTGGACTGTAGCGGGCGCTGTCGAGTTTGAGCCCCTCGTCCGTGTAGCTCCTTGAGCGGCTCTTGGCGTTGGCATATATCATCGCCGGGAGAAACATCACCGGATAGGCGAGAATCATCGCATATTCCGACGACGCCTCCATCGAGGTCAGCAGGGCGAATCCGCCCGTGACCAGATTGCCCAGCAGCGCTCCGAGCAGGAGCATCGCTATCAGGACGAACATCTCCTTCACGCCCGGCACATACCAGGAATAATTGTCAAAAAACTTCCAGTTTTTAACCTTTTTATTGCGCATAATCATTTATAAAGCGGGCTGGGATACACTCCTTCCCGGGCGAGTTCGGCGAACTTCTCGACCACTCCCGGGCGGTCCTCCTTATAGGTGACCCCGAACCAGTGCGACGGGGTGGATAGAACTTCGCACTTCGCATCGCCTCCCTTGACCAGCACGTCCACAGCATAAGGGATGTAGAACTCTTTCTTGAGCTCCTGCGAATTCTTCCTGAGGAAGTCCTTGAATATCTCTTCCGCTCCGGTGAAGAAGTCCGGGGTGAATCCCCACATATTCATAGAGCAGAGGTCCTTGCCCTTGAGCTCCGTATGCTCGCCGCTTACGGAATTGTCGCCTCTTACGACCCCGTCGCTGTCCTTGACTATGTTGAGGTGCTCCACGACGTCGGTCAGGTGCATATTCCCGTCGTAGTGGCAGATGCCTCTGGACACTCCTCCCGACTCGCTGAGGGTGTGGTCCAGCTCGAATCCGATGATGGCCCAGACTCCCTTGCCGCCCTCGTGGGCGCGGCACCAGTCGGCTGCTATGGCGAATGATTCGCGTCCGTAGAAGTCGTCGCCGTTGATCACGACGAACGGCTCTCTGATGACATCCTTGGCCATCAGCACCGCGTGCGCCGTGCCCCAAGGCTTCTGACGCTCAGGGTTGAGGGAGAATCCGGCGGGAATCTTGCTCAGCTCCTGGGTCACGAACACGAACTCCAGCGGAGTTCCGTCGGTGCATTTTACATTGCTGTATTTCTTCTTTACCGTTTCCTTGAAGACGTCGAGGAAATACTCGCGTACCACATACACGACCTTGCCGAATCCGGCGTGCACGGCATCGTAGATTGAATAGTCGATGATGGTCTCACCATCAGGGCCGAGACCGTCCATCTGTTTCAGGCCCCCATAGCGGCTGCCCATACCGGCAGCGAGGACCAAAAGTGCAGGTTTCATTGTCACAAATTTTAAGCTCCGGCAAATTTAGTTATTTTTGCGTTAGGAATGAAAGGCACATACAAAGATTTATGGGACCGCAGCAAGGACGGCAACAGGAAGGAGCAGCGCAGCTTCCTCCGTTATGCGATTGTGGCCACCGCCATATTCGTCCTGTTTATGCTGGTCAAGAAAGACAGCGTCATCACCTGGATAGAGGCCGGATTCACCCTCAAGGCGCAGGAGCGCCAGATAGAGCAGCTGGAGCGGAAGAACGCCGGGCTGGACAGGCAGATCGAAGCGCTGACCCACAACCGCGATTCGCTCGAGAAATATGCGCGCGAGACCTATTTCTTCGCTGCGCCGGGCGATGACGTCTATATCGACGGGACAGGGCGGTAGCTCAGCCGCAGCACTGTCTCGCAGCCTTCATCCACTTTCACCGCCTCGTCGATGCGGCAGCAGAGCAGCGCCGCCACGTGTGAGCCGTCAAGCTCAATCACTTCCGCCTCTTCCTTGTCCTGAGCCGACCATCCGAGGTCGGTGAAGATGTCAGAGAGCTTCTTCCGTCGGCCTCCCATCCCGAGCGGGCACATCCAGTCCCCGGCCTGCCAGCGGCGGATTTTCAGGGGCGATTCCAGCTTGGCGGCATCGGCTATAAGCACCCCTTCTGCCTGACGCAGCTCCGCTATCTGCTCGCGGGGAAGGGTCTCGCAGTGGAGATATCTGCGCGGCCTTTCGCGGCGTAGCAGCAGATGCGAGGAGGTGGCGTCGACCGGCCCGAATTTCCTGCCGCCCATCGGACGGCCGGCGCGGACAGCGTCGCAGAGCGATGCGAACTCCCACCTGCCGATACCGCTGCCTTCGAGAAGCCGCCAGAGCACATATTCCCAATGCTTCAGACCTTTCAATGCAGCAAGACTGATGCTGCCGTCTTCGGCCAGCACCCTCTTCCGCGCCTGAAGGCAATAATCTTCCACGATTGCGTCCGCCTGCGCGAACCGGGCCATATCCTCGTTGAGGGTGCGGATGAACGAAGGGTTGATCTCCCGGAATACCGGGAACACCCCGTTCCGTATCTTGTTGCGCTTGTAGGCGTTTTCCGCATTGGTGCTGTCCTCGCGCCAGAGGCAGCCCCGCTCCTGCATCCAGCGCCGTATCTCGGCCCTTTCGATGCCTAGCAGGGGTCTGATGACTCCGGGCCGCTCTCCCATTCCCCGGATGCCCTTCATCCCCGTGCCTCTCAATAGGTTGAGCATCAGGGTTTCGGCATTGTCGTCGGCATTGTGCGCCACCGCCACGGCTTCGAAGCCCCGCTCCCGGCACAGCTCCCCGAACCAGGCGTAGCGCAGCTCGCGGGCCGCCATCTCGATGCTGAGCCCGTGCTCACGCGCATAAGATTCCGTGTCGAATCTCTTCACGATGCATTCTGTCCCGCGGCTCCGGCACCATTCCTCCACGAACTCGCTGTCCGCGTCGGATTCCGCACCGCGCAGGCAGAAGTTGCAGTGGGCAACGGCAACACGGGCCCCGGGAAAGAGTTCCGGAGCCCTGTTTGCCATATACATCGAATCTATGCCTCCGCTGACCGCGAGAAGAACCCGTTTCATCGCTTGTTGCTGATCAGGTACGTGAAGTTGATCGAGAAGAATTCCTTGAACTGTATCTTGTCCCTGCCGTCGATCATTACGACAGGATCGTAGATCAGCCAGGTGTTGAGGGCGATGCTGAAGTACTTGGCGACCTGCCAGGAAATCTTGTTGTCCCAGTTGATGCGGTTGTACCTGAACGGCCTGTTGAGGTAGTCGGTGAAGAGCACCAGCTGGGTCTCGTACGTGAAGACATCGTTGACGGAGGTCTTGAAGTTGAACTTCATCTGGGCGCCGAACTGGAAGAGCTGACTCCGGTAATTGGCCCCGACCGCCGGGTCGAGGTCGTCGGAAATCAGCTTCATTCCGTATTTCTTCCGGAGTTCCTGCTCCGTGCAGATGGTGAAGCCTCCCGTTATCGGGGCTATATTGACGTTGAACCAGTCCGTCGGAGTCCATTCCATACCGAACGCGACCGTGGTGTAGGCGGGGGAGAGGAAGCCGGACTTCAGCGTGCCGTTCCACTTGCCGGTCTCGCTGTCCTGCTTGTAGGAGTCGTAGCTGTCGGAGAACTGTGAGCGGAAGTCGAACGAAGCCGTATAGTTCCACTTGCTCGTCTCGAAGATTTTGTATCCGAGCCTGCTCTCGAACTGCAGGAGGTCGTTGCTCTTCTGGAGCAGGTTCTCCTTGTCCTGGCTCCAGAGGAAGCCGTAGCGCATCTGGAGGCGGTTGTTCCAGCTCACGAGGCTCTTGGCGTAGTTGGCCTTGGCGTCAAGTCCGAGACTGAGGGTCAAGGTGTTGTAGCCGCCGGCGGCCCAGTTCCAAAGGCTGGTGTTGCTCGTGCCGAGGTCGAACTGCATCGAATTCTGCCAGTACTGCGGCTTCTCCTCTGCGGCCTTGGCCTCGGGGGCTTCCTGCATCGCCGCCGCGGCGGCGGCCATCGCTTTCTGGAGTTCGTCGTCCTGCGCAAGCACGGCTGCTGCGCTGCAGAGTAGCGCAAGGGCCGAAATCATCATTCTTTTCATATCAATACGCGATTGCAAATACTACTCTTCTCTGTGACGGCTTGCCGGAGAAGATATCCTTGCCCTCCTCCTCGCAGACGCAGCTGTCCACCGGGATGCACCTGATGGTCGCCTTGGTGGCGTCCTTGATGGCCTGCTCGGTCTCGGCGGTGCCGTCCCAGTGGCAGAGCAGGAACTTGCCGGTCTGGATTTTCTCCTTGAATTCGTCCCAGCTGTCGCACTTCTCGATGCGGGAGTCGCGGAAGGCGAGCGCCTTGCTGTAGATGTTGTTCTGGATGTCCTCAAGCAGGAGGGAAATATGCTCTGCGATGCCTTCGAGGGCCATCGTCTCCTTGCTGAGGGTGTCGCGGCGGGCCACTTCCACAGTGCCTGCGGCGAGGTCTCTTGCGCCCATCGCCAGCCTTACAGGGACTCCCTTGAGTTCCCATTCGGCGAACTTGAATCCCGGACGCAGCGTGTCGCGGTCGTCGATGCGGCTGCTGATGCCGAGCCTCTCAAGGCTCTCGCGGACTTCCTCCATCTTGGCTATGACGGCATCGTGCTCCTCGCCGGTCTTGTAGATAGGCACCATAACGACCTGTATCGGGGCGAGCCTTGGCGGCAGCACGAGCCCGTTGTCGTCGCCGTGAGCCATCACAAGGGCTCCCATCAGTCTGGTGCTCGCGCCCCAGGAAGTGGCCCAGACGTATTCCTGCTTGCCTTCCTTGTTTGTGAACTGCACGTCGAATGACTTGGCGAAATTCTGTCCGAGGAAGTGCGAGGTGCCGGCCTGCAGCGCCTTGCCGTCCTGCATCATAGCCTCGATCGTGAGGGTGTCGAGCGCGCCCGCGAAGCGCTCGTTGGGGCTCTTGTGCCCCACTATCACAGGCAGGGCCAATATGTTGCGGGCGAAGTCCGCATAGACTTCAACCATCTGCTTGGCTCTCTGCCGGGCCTCCTCGGCTGTCGCGTGGGCGGTGTGGCCTTCCTGCCAGAGGAACTCCGCCGTGCGGAGGAAGAGTCTGGTGCGCATCTCCCAGCGCACCACGTTGCACCACTGGTTGCAGAGGATAGGGAGGTCTCTCCAGGAGGTGATCCAGTTCTTGTAGGTGCTCCAGATGATGGTCTCGGAGGTAGGGCGCACGATGAGCTCCTCTTCGAGCTTCGCGTCCGGGTCGACCACGACTCCCTTGCCGTCCGGGGCGTTCTTCAGACGGTGATGTGTGACCACCGCGCACTCCTTGGCGAAGCCTGCGACGTGCTCGGCCTCGCGGCTGAAGAACGACTTCGGGATGAAGAGCGGGAAGTAGGCGTTCTGCACGCCCGTCTTCTTGAACCTGCTGTCCAGGGCGCTCTGCATCTTCTCCCATATTGCGTAACCGTACGGCTTTATGACCATACACCCTCTCACTGCGGACTGCTCCGCCAGATCTGCTTTCAGGACCAGATCGTTATACCACTGGGAATAATTCTCTGACCGTTTGGTAACCTCTTTTGCCATCTTCTTGTTGAAAATCTGCGTTTTTTTTCGAAATTTGCATCTATATACAAATCGGGCACGTGCCCGTGTCTTTGCCCGCGCAAAGATACAAATTTTATAGGAGACTGTAATATGAAACGGATTTTGGCGCTTTTACTGCCTCTGCTTATGGTTCTCGCTTCCTGCGGCCCTTCCGCCTGGTATTCCCAGAATTCCCGGCAGCGCTATCAGGACGGCATATATGTGCGCACCTCTCCTGCAGTCGTGCAGGCTCAACTGTATTCCAAGGAGGATTTCGCGGCTATGGCCGCACAGAACATCGCCCTCAAGCAGCAGGAGGGCGACACCGTATATGTAGTGCTCAACGGCAATGACAACTCTTACTCCTCGGCTTCGTCGGACTACCTCATCGGGCTCGGCACCGGACTTGCGCTGTCCAGCTGGAGCTGGTACGACCCGTGGTACTATGACTGGAACTGGAGATACGGCTGGAACTGGAGATACTATGACCCTTGGTACTACAATTCTTGGAACTACGGATGGTACGGCAGGCATTATTCCTGGTATTATGATCCTTGGAGATATGACCCTTGGCGGTATGATCCTTGGTACGGTCCGGGCCGCCATTATCACGACTATGCCTGGCACAGGCGTCCGGTGACTCCTAAACCGGGGCTTTCTCCTGACGGGAGGCGTTATTACGGTGACCGCCGCGGCACTCAGCCTGGCGGAGCTCCAGGCGGCGGCAGGGTAGGAGGCAACAACTTCAGACCGGGCGTCGGCGGCGGAAGTTCCGGCTCGTCCGTACTCAACAACCGCCGCACTTTCTCCGGCGGTCCGGCAGGCGGCGGCAGCAGAGTAGGCGCATCCAAGCCTGCGTCATCACGCTCCGGCATTTCCGGCGGCGGGAGCGGATACAACCCGACGCGCAGCTACGGCAACCGCAACAGCGGCAACTCCTCCTCCGGCAGTTCTTCCGGCAACGGCGGCAGCAACTATGGCAGAAGTTCCGGTTCCGGAAGTTCGAGCGGCAACATACGGTCCGGCAGCCAGTCCAGCAGTTCAAGCAGCTACAGCTCAGGTAGTTCCAACAGTTCCAGCAGCCGCAGTTCCGGCTACTCCGGCGGCTCTTCTTCTTCAAGGAGCTACAGCGGCGGAGGTGGCAGCTCGTCCAGAAGCGGCGGCGGAGGCGGCGGAAGCAGCAGGGGCGGCGGACGCAGGTAGACATTTCTAACAGAGAGAGATTATTATGAGAAGAAAAATATCCTTTGCCGCGGCGGTCATCCTTTCGATGGCGGCGGCAGGTGCGCAGAATATGTATGATGCCATCAACTTCAGCCGCAACGACTATCTCGGGACGGCCCGTTCGATGGCGCTCGGCAATGCGGTCACCGCGGTAGGCGGGGATCTCGGGACGATAGGCATCAACCCGGCGGGTTCGGCGGTGGCCGGCTACGGCCAGCTGACGCTCACCCCGGGGCTGACGATATCATCCGTGTCCTCGGCATATTCTCCGGTCGGCGAAAGCCGCTACGGTGCGTTCAACGGCACATCCAAGTCCCGTCTGACCCTGCCCAACCTCGGGCTCTCGATGGTGATGAACACCGGCAATTCCAGCGGAGTGAAGTCCTTCACCTTCGCGGTGGTGTCCAACCAGACGGTGCAGTACAACTATGCGGCTTCGGCATACGGGGTCAACTCTTCGACTTCCAAACTTGCGGAGTTCGCCGCTTCAGCCGAGGGAATCAACGAGAGCGTGCTCGCCAACTACAATTCCTACGACAACAGCTCCGTTTCCTGGGACATCCTGACCGCGTATCAGGGAGGTATGTTCGGCTCCTACGGGTGGAAGGGGAAATATGTCGGAATGACTGAGGCCCTGTCTCCGGATGCCGGATATCACTATGTGCCGGGCGAGCTTTCGCAGTCCTCCCAGCTGACCAAGACCGGATACAAGCACGACCTCGTGTTCAACTTCGGGGCAAATATCTCAGACCGTTTTTTTGTGGGCTTCAATCTCGGCACTCCGTCCGCTCAGTACAGGTATTCGGAGGCGTTCTATGAGTCCGCGGTCGATCCGGAGATGTTCCCGATATCGTTCGTGAGCAGCGGCGACGAGGATGTGACCACCTACTTCAACAGCAGCGCCTACAACTACAGCTATACCGCCGACATCGACGGCATCTACGCGAAGTTCGGCATCATCGCGACTCCAGTGTCCGGACTCCGCATCGGCGCGGCCATCCAGACCCCTACGGCCTACACCATCACGGAGAAGTGGCAGTACGGGGCTTCAACGAGTTTCCTGAATTCCAACTTCAACGACAGCCAGACCTCCCCCAAAGGGGAATACACCTACTGTCTCAAGTCTCCTTATGTCGCCGACTTCGGTCTGGCGTTCACCTTCGGCGGCTACGGTCTGGTCAGCGTCGATTATGAGCTGACCGACTACAGCGTGATGAGATTTTCCGACCTCCACGGCGACTATATGTCGGGTGACAGATACCTCGACGTCAACGAGACCAACCGCAATTTCGCCGGGGTTTCACACTCCGTCAGGGTCGGAGGCGAGCTGAAGCTCTCCGAGGAGTTCGCGCTGCGCGCGGGAGCTTCCCTGCTCACCTCTCCGGAGCGCCACTGGCTCAATGCCGACGGAGTCGACGTGACGGCAGACCAGTATCTGCGCGATTTCGACGCCTACAACAGCCACGCCAAACGTCTGGTGTCAGCGAGCTACTATAAGGACAGGACTTTGTCCGCCTCCTTCGGAGTGGGATATTCTTCTCCGGGCTCGTTCTTCGCGGACCTGGCCGTCAGGATGACAAAGTATCCCGAAACGACATTCTCGCCATATTACGATTACGACAACTACAATGCGGAGGGCAAGCTCGTGAGCGTGCAGTCTCCGCGCATACTGAACCGACCGAATCTCTGGGCCATAGCGCTGACGTTCGGCTGGCGTTTCTAAGAGTCTCACCGATTTATGGAATTTACCGCTAGACAGCTTGCCGAAGTTCTGCACGGGACGGTGGAAGGCAATCCTGAAGAAAAAGCCTCGTCATTTGCGAAAATCGAGCACGGCAAGCCGGGACAACTGTGTTTCCTTGCCAACCCAAAATACGAACAGTACGCCTACTCCAGCAGGGCGTCCATCTTGCTGGTGAACGCTGACTTCGCTCCGAAGCAGCCGGTCGCGCCCACTCTCGTGAGAGTGGAGAATGCCTACACGGCCCTTGCTGAGCTGCTGAAGTATGTCTCCGACCACAACAAGACTTATCGCCGTCACCGGGGGCGCTGCCGCATAGCCTGGAGCGCAAAGATCGGGAAGAGGGTCTCGATAGGAGACTTCGTGACCGTAGGGAAGGACTGCAGGATAGGGGATTGCACCAAGATATACGACAATGTGACGATAGGCGCGGGGACGCGCATCGGCTCCTACTGCATCATCTATCCCGGGGTGCACATCTTCCCGGGGATGGTGATAGGGGACAGGGTGATACTGCACGCCGGCTGCGTCATCGGGGATGACGGCTTCGGCAACGCCCCTCAGCCGGACGGAAGCTGGCGCAAGATTGAGCATCTCGGCAACGTGGTGATAGGCAACGATGTGGAGATAGGCACCAACACCACCATCGACAAGGCGCCGATGGAGTCCACCGTCATAGAGGACGGGGTGAGGATCGACAATCTGTGTCAGATCGCGCACAACGTGGTCGTGGGGAAGGACACCGCCATCGCCGCACAGACAGGCATCGCGGGTTCGACCAAGATAGGCCGCAACTGCATCCTTGCCGGGCAGGTCGGGATTGTCGGCCACATCACGATTGCGGACAGGACGAAGATCGGCGCGCAGGCCGGGGTCATCGGCAACATACGCAAGCCTGACCAGGCCTATTTCGGAACGCCGGCAATTCCTCACGCGGCCTTCCTCCGCTCATACGCCAAGTTCAAGCAGTCGGGAGAAGAATAAAATATTTTACTATCTTTGCACCCCGATGAACCAACAGACAGTTAAAAGAGAATATACTTTCGAGGGAAGAGGGCTTCACACAGGCTGTTACGCACATCTGACAATTTGCCCGGCCCCGGAAAATACCGGAATAAGATTTCTCCGTACGGATCTTGATGTGGAAATCCCCGCACTTGCGACCAACGTCAGCAGGACGGCGCGCAGCACCACCATTTCCGCAGGGGAGGCTTCGGCGGTGACGATTGAGCACCTGCTCTCGGCACTGACCGGACTCGGCATCGACAACGCCCTTCTGAAACTCGACAATGTGGAAGTCCCTATCCTGGACGGCAGCGCCGAGTGCTATGTCAGGGCGATCGCCCCTGACGGACTTCAGGAGCAGGCAGCTCCGAGGCGATACATCAGCATCAATGAAGAAATAGAGGTCAAGGACGAGCAGACCGGTTCGTGGGTCAAGATCAGCCCGAGCGACAGCCTTCAGTACGACGTGACCGTGGACTTCGGTTCCCGCGTGCTGGGAGTGCAGACTGCACACTGGAGCGAAAGGGCCGACTATGTAGGACAGATTGCTCCCTGCCGCACCTTCTGCTTCTTCCACGAGCTCGAAGCTCTCGCCTCCCACGGGCTCATCAAGGGCGGCGACGTGGACAACGCCATCGTGATAGCCGAGCATCCCGTCTCCAAGGAGCAGATAGACAAGATGTGCACCCTCTTCGGGCAGCCGAAGCTCTCCGTGACCGACAAGGGATACTTGAGCAACCTTCAACTGCACTTCCCCAACGAGTGCGGCCGCCACAAGTTGCTCGACCTCATCGGGGATATGAGACTCGTGGGCGGATACCTGCGGGCACATATAAGCGCGTACAAACCTGGCCATAAAATCAACAGCGCCGCAGCTGCGGCCGTAATGGAAAAAATCTAATTTCTTATGGTTAAAATTCATCCTCTTGCGACCGTCAGCGCAAATGCAAAACTTGGCGACAATGTTGAGGTAGGGCCTTACGCTTACATAGACGACAATGTCGAGATAGGCGACAACTGCAAGATTTATCCCCACGCCAACATCTTCCCATACGTGAAGATGGGCAAGAACTGCCAGGTCTTCCCGGGAGCGGTCGTGGGCGGAGTGCCGCAGGATTTGAAATTCGACGGTGAGGTCACCTATGTGGAGATCGGCGACAACGTGACGATACGCGAATGCGCCACGATTAACCGGGGCACCAAGGCCAGCGGCAAGGGAGTCACCCGAATCGGCAACAATACCCTGATAATGTCTTATGTGCACGTGGCGCACGACTGCCGCGTGGGCAATCACTGCATACTCGTAAGTTATGTGGGCATAGCCGGCGAGACTGACGTGGACGACTGGGCCATCATCGGAGGCAACACCGCCGTGCATCAGTTCTCCCATATCGGGACCCACGCGATGGTGGGCGGCTGCTCCGCAGTCAACAAGGACATCCCGCCGTATTCCATCTGCGGGCGCACCCCTATCTGCTATGCGGGCATCAATATCGTGGGCCTGCGCCGCCGGGGCTTCGATTCCGACACCATCCGCAACATCAAGGACATATACGACACCATCTACTATCAGGGCTTCAACATCTCCGACGGATGCGCCAAGGTGGAGGCCGGCTTCCCGGAGTCAGTGGAGCGTGACGCCATCCTCGACTTCATCCGCAACTCCAAGCGCGGAATCGTCCGTGCCAGCGACTCCTCATCTAAGGGGACCATCGAGTAGGCGGGTGACCCTGACGATAGCATATTTCCCTCCGATAGAATACTTTGCATTGCTTGCAAAGTATTCTTCGGTTTATATCGAGGCTTGCGAGAACTATCAGAAGCAGTCTTACCGCAACCGCTGCCGTTTCTATGCTTCGGACGGAGTGCAGGACCTCTCCTTCCCGATTCGGCACCGGGGCGGCTCCATCTCTATTCCGATCAAGGAAGTAGAGGTGGACTACACTACCCCGTGGGTTGCCAAGACCGAGCGCTGCATCGACACGGCCTACCGCTCCTCCGCGTTCTTCGACTACTACCGGGACCCTCTCTTCGCGATACTCGATTCGCATCCGCGCACGCTCTGGGAGCTGGATATGCGGATAATGGAGTTCTTCATAGACAAGATGGGGCTCGTGACCGAGCTTCGGGAGACCTCTGAATACCACGGTCCGGACTACGACATACACCCTAAAAGGCCCAACTCAATCCTCTCTGAACTTGGATTGGAAAGGCCTTATTATCAAGTGTTTGCTGAGAAAATGGGCTTCCGGGGCGGACTCTCGGTGATGGATCTGCTCTTCAACGAAGGCCCGTCTGGCCTCGACTTTATTCGGTAGAGGGTTCTTTCTCTCCGCCGTCATCTTCATCGTCGCTGTGGAACCAGTATATGGCCCCGGCGATGCCTATCCGGCCCTTTGACGAGAACATATTCAGGGCCAGCTCGACGACGTCATCCTTGCCGATCAGGGCGAGCACTTCTTCGTGGTCGACGTCCTCGACATCCTCAAGCATCTTCTTGCTGGCCTGCTGTGCGGCATCGTATTGCCCTCCGTATATGGTGAAGCTCTCGTCGAAGTCAATCTTCGACTTGAAGTATTCCTCCACGGCCTTCTGCGTGTCCTCGTCGGCCACGCTGTAGTAGAGCGCGTAGGAGAAGGTATAGTTCTGCGGCTTGTCGAGGTCGCACGCGCTGAGCGCGAGGACGCAGACGAGCAGGACGGCGAAGCGTTTGATGACTCTGCGCATAAAATATCAGTTTTGGCAAAATTACAAAATATTCCTATATTTGCATCGTGAACGAGATGGAAGGCCGGGATGGTCTTCCATTATTTTTTGAAGAATATGGACAGAGAGAAGTTTGAAAAGACAGTTGAGGCTGCCGCTGCCGGGCGGGGATGCTCGGTGGTGGAGATTATGTTCAACGACGACGACAACGTCTTCGAGGTGGTGATCGACAAGGAGGGGGCGGACGTGGACATCGCCGACTGCGAGTATGTGCACCGTGCCGTGCTCGCCGCGTTTGACCGCAATGTGGAGGACTACTCCCTGACCGTGGGCTCCAGGGGCATAGACGCCGCGGAGGCCGACGAAATGCTGAAATCAATAAAAGAATAGATATACACCGACAATGGAAAAAGAAAAAGTAATCACCCTGATCGACGCGTTCAAGGACTTCAAGGAAGAGAAGAACATCGACCGTCCGGTTATGATGCAGGTGCTCAAGGACGTGTTCCTGACCCAGATAGCCAAGACCTACGGCTCTTCCGACAACTTCGACGTGATCGTCAACGTGGACAAGGGGACCTGCGAGATCTACCAGAACTTCGACGTGGTCGAGGAGGTGGAGAACCCCAACGCCGAGATAACCCTCGACGGCATCCGTGAGGACGGCGGCGACGCCGACGACTACGAGGTCGGCGACCAGTATTCCAAGAGGCTGCCTCTCACCGCATTCGGCAGGCGCGGCATCCTCAACATCCGCCAGAATCTTCAGGGCCGCATTATGGACATCGAGAAGGCCAATGTCTTCAAGAAATATTCCGAGAAGGTGGGCGAACTCTTCTACGGCGAAATCTACCAGACCTGGTCCAAGGAAGTGCTCATCCTCGACGAGGACGGCAACGAGCTGCACATCCCGAAGTCCGAGCAGATTCCGGGCGAGAGGTTCAAGAAGAGCGACTCCGTCCGCGCCATCATCAAGAGCGTGGAGATGAAGAACAACACCACTCCGTACATCACCCTGAGCCGCGTCTCCAACGAGTTCCTCGAGAGGCTCTTCGAGCAGGAGGTGCCGGAAATCGCCGACGGTCTGATCACCGTCAAGAAGGTGGTCCGCGTGCCGGGCGAGAGGGCCAAGGTCGCAGTGGAGTCCTACGATGACCGCATCGACCCGATCGGGGCCTGCATCGGAGTCAAGGGCGGGCGCATAATGGGCATCGTGCGCGAGCTCCGCAACGAGAATATCGACGTGATACAGTGGTCGCAGAACCCTAAGCTGATGATTCAGCGCGCCCTCAATCCGGCCATCGTCTCATATATCGAGATGACTGACAATCCGGAGGACAAGGTCAAGGTGTTTATGCAGCCGGACCAGGTGAGCAAGGGTATTGGACGGCACGGAGTCAACATCCAGCTGGCCGGTATGCTGGTGGACCGCGAGATCGAGGTCTACAGGGAACTCCCTAAGGGTGAGGAGGCCGAGGAAGAGGATGTTCTGCTCAGCGAGTTCTCCGATGTTATTGACCAGTGGATAATCGACCGCCTTGAGTCTATCGGCTGCGATACGGCCAAGAGCGTGCTTGCTCTCTCTCCTGAGGACATAGCCAAGAGGGCTGACCTTGAGGATGAAACGGTTGCGGAAGTCATTAACATATTAAAAGCAGAATTCGAGGATTGAAAGAATGGCAGAAATCAGACTAAACAAGATAATCAGACAATTCAACATCGGTCTCGACGACCTTGTGGATTTCCTCCACAAGATTGGCGTCGAGGTCGACAACAACCCCAATGAAAAAATCTCCGACGAGCACCTGCCGGCCATTTCGCGCCAGTTCGGAAAGGATCTCGAGATGAAGCAGGCCGCCGACAAGGTGGACATCAAGATTACCGAAATCATCGAGAAGAGCGGGCGCAAGTCCCGTCGCGACGAGGAGGAAGAGGAAATCGAGCAGGAGACAATCATCAAGAGCAACACCTTCTTCAACACGAAGAGGGAGAGCCCTAAGGTGGCCGAACCGGAGAAGCCTGTCGAGATAGAGAAGCCTGCAGTGGAGGCGGCTCCGGACCCTGTCCCTGCCCCGGTTGAGGAAACTCCGGCTCCTGCTCCGGTCGAGGAGCCGAGTCCGGTCTCCGCGCCGGCTTCAGCTGAGGAGTCCGAATCTCCCGTTGAGAAGTCCGTGCAGCCCGTTGTCCCTGAATCCGAGCCGGTCGCCGAGCCTGCGGCAGAGCAGACCGCCGCGCCGGAGGCCGAGCCTGAGCAGACCGCCGCTCCGGTAAAGGAGGAGGCCGCCGCTCCTGAAGTGAAGCCTGCCGAAGCGACTGCCGCCGCCGCAGTGGCCGCAGCTGTGCAGCCTGCTCCCGAAGCCAAAACTGCGGAAGCCCCGGCTGCGGACGCGGCCGCACAGAGCGGTCCGTCGTTCAAGGTGGTAGGCAAGATTGACCTCAGCCAATTCGACCGCAAGCAGTCCAAGAAGCGGGAGCGCATCACCAAGGGTTCGCGCAAGGTGGATGTGGCCAAGGCTGGCGAACATATCGAGAAATCCCCGAAGAAAGACAGCAACAACGCCAACTCCCGCCGACCGGCCCAGCAGCAGAACCAGCAGGGTCAGGGCAAGGGACGCAGGCGTGACCGTTTCAAGCCGGCGCTCAGCGAGACCGAGCAGGAGGAGCTCCAGAAGGAGATTCAGAAGCAGGTCAAGGAGACCTACGCCAAGATGAACGAGGGCAAGAAGAACAGCTTCGGCGCGAAGTACCGCAAGGAGAAGCGCGAGGCGGCGGCCCAGCGCACGCAGGAGGAGATAGCGGAAGCGGCGGCGGACAAGAAAGTGCTCAAAGTCACCGAATTCGTGACCGTCAACGACCTTGCGACCCTTATGAACAACACTCCGGTGGTCAAGGTCATCGGGGCCTGTATGAGCCTTGGACTGATGGTGTCCATCAACCAGAGGCTCGATGCGGAGACGCTGGTGCTCGTGGCGGAGGAGTTCGGATATACGGTCGAGTTCGTGACCGCAGACATCTCCGAAGAAATCAGCCAGTCGGAGCAGGTCGACAAGCCTGAGGATCTCGTGCCGAGGCCGCCTATCATTACCGTGATGGGCCACGTGGACCACGGCAAGACTTCGCTTCTCGACTACATCCGCAAGTCCAATGTGATTGCGGGTGAGGCCGGCGGCATTACCCAGCATATCGGCGCATATAATGTGGAGCTGCCTGACGGCCGCCGCATCACTTTCCTCGACACTCCGGGCCACGAGGCGTTCACCGCGATGCGCGCGCGCGGAGCTCAGCTTACCGACCTTGCCATCATCATCGTGGCGGCCGACGACGCGGTGATGCCGCAGACCATAGAGGCCATCAACCACGCGCAGGCCGCGAATGTGCCGATGGTCTTCGCCATCAACAAGATAGACAAGCCGGGGGCCGACGCGGAGAAGATTCGCCGCCAGCTTTCCGAGATGAATATTCTCGTTGAGGACTGGGGCGGCAAGTACCAGTGCCAGGAGATTTCCGCGAAGCAGGGCCTCAATGTGGACAAGCTGCTTGAGAAGGTGCTTCTCGAGACCGACCTGCTCGAACTCAAGGCCAATCCGGACAAGCTCGCGCTCGGCGCAGTGATAGAGTCGTCTCTGGATAAGGGCCGCGGCTACCTCGCCACCGTCCTCGTGCAGGAGGGCACTCTCCATCAGGGCGACGTGATGCTCTGCGGAAGCTACTACGGGCGCATCAAGTCTATGTTCAACGAGCGCGGCCAGAAGGTCACGGAGGCCGGGCCTTCCACCCCTGTGTCGGTGCTCGGTCTGAACGGCGCGCCGGCTGCGGGCGAGAAGTTCAACGTACTCTCCGACGAGAAGGAAGCCAAGAACATAGCCAACAAGCGCGAACAGCTGCTCCGCATCCAGGGCATCAAGACGCAGAAGCATATGACGCTCGAAGAGATCGGACGCCGTATCGCTATCGGTAACTTCAAGGAACTCAACATCATCGTCAAGGGCGACGTGGACGGCTCCGTGGAGGCGCTCTCCGATTCCCTGATCAAGCTCTCCACCGAGGAGGTCAAGGTCAATGTGATCCACAAGGCGGTCGGAGGCATCTCCGAGTCAGACGTGCTCCTTGCCGAGGCATCCGATGCCGTAATCGTCGGCTTCCAGGTGCGTCCTACCGTCGAGGCCCGCAAGGCCGCCGACCGCGAAGGCATCGAAATCCGCCTCTATTCCGTGATCTACGACTGCATCAACGAGGTCAAGGACGGTATCGAGGGTATGCTTGAGCCGGAGAAGAAGGAGGAGGTCATCGCCACCGCCGAAGTCAAGCAGACCTTCCACATCAGCAAGGTCGGCACCATCGCGGGCTGTCTCGTCAGGGACGGCAAGATGGTGCAGAAGTCCAAGGTCCGCCTGATCCGTGACGGCATCGTCATCTACACCGGCGAACTCGGCTCCCTGCAGATCGGCAAGGACTCCGTCAAGGAAGTCATCGCCGGAAAGGAGTGCGGTATGTCCATCGCGGGCTACAACGACATCAAGGACGGCGACATCATCGAAGCGTTCCAGATCGTCGAAGTCAAGAGGACACTCTAGCGCTCCGCGCACATTGACGGAAAAGGGGGTGAACGGAATCGATTCCGGCCAGCCCCCTTTACTTTTTCAAACAAGTCTCTGACCGCTTTGGGTGATGTCATCTCAATTCCAGCCGGATTGCGATATGCGGCATTTCGGTCTTGAACTCGGGGTCAATGTAGTGACAAAAGGACTTGCAAGTCGAGAGTGTCTATTCGCCGCCAGCGAATAAAACAACTCGTTTTTATTCGGTGGCAGCGAATAGAATATGAAATGGGTGCTGGAATAGGCCCGGACAGCGGTATCTAGCTTTTCCGATACTCCGAGGGAGTCATCCCGGTGTGGGCCTTGAAGAAGCGGTAGAAGGTGGTCTGGTTAGGGAAATTCAAATCCCATACTATGGTCTTGATGCTCATATCCGAATACTTCAGCATATTCTTCGCCTCAAGTATCACGAAGGAGTCTATCCACTCGTGCGCCGACTTCCCGCTCACCGTCTTGACGAGCTTCGAGAGATATTTCGGGGTCAGATAGAGCTTCTCCGCATAGAAAGCGAGGCTCCGCTCGCGGTTGTGGTTGTCCCTGACAAGCGAGAGGAAGTCCTCGAATATCGCCTTGGAGCGCACGGAGCGGCCGGTCTCCGCCTTCTGACGCGCCTCTGACAATCTGTCAGCCCACAGCGCCCCCATCAGATAGAAAATGGAAGTGATGAGCGAAGACACCGCGTCGCGGGAATTCGGCAGGGCCGCAGCCGAGATGTCTTTGACAAGTTCGAGATATTTCCGGCAGATGTCCCGCTCGAATCCGTTGACGACCACGCAGGGATTCTCCATCAGGCGCAGGCTCTCCTCATAGAGCTTGTTGAAGTCGAAGTGAGTCATCTGCATCAGCCTGTTGGACACGGCTATCACGACGAGATGCTCGTCGCGCATCACCTGCCGCGAGATTCCCGCCACGCGTACGATATTTCCCGGCGTGTACACGAAGAGCGACCCCTCCTTGATCTGAAATGTCCTGAGGTTGACCTCTATGTCGAAGTGCCCCTTATAACAGAAGAATGCCAGATAGCCGTCGAAGCGGCAGGGGTATTTGATGATGTTCGCGTCAATGTCCGGCCCGTAGCGGAACTCGGCGATGAACAGGTCTTCTGACAATTCGTCACAGACCGTCGTGACAGGGAAGCGGCTGCGCAGCTCCCGCATATTGACTTCGCGATATTTTTGCATTCGGAGCGCCTGTTGATTTTCTACAAAAGTACGCAAAAATTATTAAAAAGTCGCTTTTTGCGACAAAATGTAGAATCTATTCCCCCTTATGTTAGCTATTCTTCTTCACAAATGGAAAAGAATTTGAATCTATGTACCGCGCCTCCCGCAAGGGGGCTTGAGTTTGAAACAAACAATAAATGGTATATATGAAACGAATCATCATCATTCTGACGAGCGCGCTTGCGCTTCTGCCACTCGGGGCCGGAGCGCAGCAGGTGCTGACACTGGACGAGTGCAGGCAGATGGCTGCCGACAACAGCAATTCGCTCAAAACGGCAAAGCAGAAAGTGGAGGTCGCGGGCTATGACCGCAAGATTGCCGCCGCCAACTACTTCCCTAAAGTCACCGCAACCGGCACCTATATGTATGTCAACAAGGACATCAAGCTGATTGGCGACGAGACCGCAACCGAACTCAGCAACGCCGGCACCATTCTCCAGAACGACATAAACACCCGGCTGACCTCGATTCTGTCAGACCCGACCATAATGCAGAAGATATATTCCGAGCCTGCACTTCAGAAGCTTGTCGGCTATCTTCAGAACACCGACATCGCAACCCCTATCAACGCGATAGGCAGCCAGATAAGCGGAGCTCTGTCAATCGACCTGAACAACACGGCCGCTGCCGCAGTCACTGTGCAGCAGCCGGTGTTTATGGGAGGCAAGATTCTGGCGGCCAACAAGATGGCTTCCGATGCAGAGCAGCTTGCCGAGACGCAGTATTCTCAGGAATACTCCCAGCTGATGGTCGACGTCGAGCAGGCCTACTGGCAGATTGTCTCCATCGCGGCCAAGAAAAGGCTCTCCGAGGGTTATGCCGAGCTGCTGCACCGGATGGAGAAGGATACCGACGCTCTGATTGCGGAAGGCTTCGCGACCCCGTCGGACGCCCTCACCATCAAGGTCAAGGCCAACGAGGCCGATATGCTTCTGACCAAGGCGACCAACGGGCTTGCCCTCTCCAAGATGCTCCTCTGCAAGGAGTGCGGTCTGCCGCTCGACAGCGACATCATTCTGGCCGATGAAAATCTCGACCGCATTCCCGAACCGCAGATGTCTGCGGTCATCTCCGACGAAGAAGTCTACGACGCGCGTCCGGAAATCAAGAGCCTCCGGCTCGCCGAGGACATCTATGCGCGCAAAGTCGATATCGCCCGCGCGGATATGCTGCCTACTGTGGCGCTGACCGCCAACTACATAGTCACCAACCCGAGCGTATTCAACGGTTTCCAGAAGAAGTACGGCGACTTCTTCACCGCAGGCGTAGTGGTGTCCGTCCCGCTCTTCCACGGCGGCGAGGCCCTCAACAAGACCCGTAAGGCCAAGGCCGAGGCGGCGATGACGAGCATCAAGCTGGATGACGCGAAACAGATGATTTCCCTGCAGGTGGCCCAGCTCCGCAAGCAGGAGAACGAGGCCCGCGAGAAACTCGTCGCGGCAGAGAGCAACCTCAGCAACGCCGAAGAGAATCTCCGCGTGGCCACCGCCGGCTGGAACGAGGGTATGGTTGCGTCCAATGTGGTACTGCAGGCACAGACCGCCTGGCTGCAGGCACACTCCGAAGTAATCGAGTCCGGCGTGGAGCTGCAGATGTGCAGCGTCAATCTCGCCAAGGCGGAAGGAAGACTGTAATCAACTGAAAATTAAAAAGTAATTCAATATGGAAAAGACACAGAAAAAAGGCAACCTGCTTCTCGGAATCATAGTGCTGGTTGCACTCATCGCAGCGGTGGCTGTACTTGGAATCATATTCTCGAAACCTCAGTCCGCACTCATTCAGGGCGAGGCGGAGGCTACCGAATACCGCGTGTCCGGCAAGGTGCCGGGAAGAATCGAGGCGTTCTACGCCAAGGAAGGCGACATCGTGCGCAAGGGCGACACGCTCGTGGACATAGACTCCCCTGAAGTGCGCGCCAAACTCGCACAGGCACGCGCAGTCTATGCCGCAGCCTCAGCCCAGCGCAACAAGGCCAATACCGGCGCACGCAAGGAAGAAATAGCCGGAGCGTATGAAATCTGGCAGAAGGCTCTCACCGGCGAGGACATCGCAAAGAAGACCCTCGACCGCGCCACCCGTCTGCACGAGCAGAAAGTGATTAGCGACCAGAAGTTCGATGAAGCCACGGCGCAGTACAACGCGGCCGCAGCCACCGCCCAGGCAGCCAAGTCCCAGTACGATATGGCGGTCAAGGGAGCGCGCGAGGAAGACAAGGCCGCAGCCATCGCCCTGGTCGACCAGGCCAACGGGGCAGTGATGGAAGTGGAATCCTACCTTTCCGAACTCAAGCTCACCTCCCCGGCTGACGGAATCATCAGCGCACGCTATCCTCATATCGGCGAGCTTGTCGGCACAGGTTCCCCTATTATGACGGTCACTGACCTGAGCGATATGTGGTTCACGTTCAACATCCGCGAAGACAAGCTGAACAGCATCCAGAACTGCACCGAGCTCACGCTCAAGATACCTGCCCTGGGCGACCGCACAGTCAAGGCCACCGTCAACTATATCGCCGCACGCGAGTCCTATGCGACCTGGAGGGCCACCAACGAGTCCGACCAGTATGATGCCAAGACATTCGAGGTCAGGGCAGTGCCTGCCGGACAGGTGGACGGTCTCCGTCCCGGTATGACGGCCATTGTAATAAACAGGTAAAATGAACAGCATCTTGAAAGTGATGCGGCGGGAGTTCGGGATAATACGCCGCAAACCGGTTTACCTTCTCGGGTCAGTGGGGGTGATGGCAGTCTGCTGCCTCTTCTACCTGACTTTCTTCAAGGCAGGCCTTCCGGAGAACCTTCCGATCGGGGTGCTGGATCTGGACAATTCGTCGCTTTCCCGCAACTTCTGCCGCCAGCTGGACGCAACCCAGCTCGGAAAGGTCATCAAATACGAAGACTTCACCACCGCGAGGGACGCGATGCAGACCGGGGAAATCACCTCTCTGTGCGTCATCCCGCAGGGGATGAACGAAGACGTCAACGCCAACCGCAGACCCGTATTCACATATTACGTCAACTCCCTCTATCTCATCGGCGGCGCCTTAAGCTACAAGGATATACTGACAATGGTCACTCTGACCGGCGGCGCCGTCCAGAGGGAGGTCCTCAGGATGAAAGGATATTCCGAAGGGGCGATAATGGGGCTGATACAGCCTATCGTGATCGATGAGCACAAGATAGGCAACGCCACCACCAACTACGGGGTGTACCTCAACAACATCATTCTCCCCGGCCTGCTGGCGCTCAGCATCATCTTCGTGCTGATCTACGCCCTCGGTTCGGAACTCCGCTACGGGACTTCACGGGAACTGATGGAAACCGCAGACGGTTCGATGGCGGCGGCGCTGCTCGGCAAACTCCTCCCCTATACGCTCATCTACCTTGCCCTCGGGCTCGGGCTGGACCTGCTGATGTTCGGCGTGTGCCGCTACCCGCTCAACGGGGACGTGCTCAATATGATGCTTGCGATGGTGGTGTTCAT
Source organism: Bacteroidaceae bacterium (assembly GCA_963661285.1). Taxonomy (GTDB): domain Bacteria; phylum Bacteroidota; class Bacteroidia; order Bacteroidales; family UBA932; genus Cryptobacteroides. The sequence continues at coordinate 27,758 of CAVLBF010000005.1, forward strand.
CCTTGCCAACGAGGCGGTGGCCGTGACCCTGATAGGGCTGCTTCCGACCCTGAGGTACGCGCTGAGCGTTGCCGCGCTCTTCACGATTCTCGGCTTCTCGTTCTCCGGATTCACATTCCCGGTGGAGGCGATGCCGACCGCGATACAGGGCGTGAGCGTGCTCTTCCCGCTGAGATTCTACTACCTTCTCTATGTGCAGGAAGCGATTTTCGGGACCGGATTTGCAGGCTGGTGGCAGTACATAGTCTATATGCTTCTCTTCCTCGCAGGCCCGCTCTGCGTGTGCCGCAGGCTTAAGGGAGCGTGGCTTAATCAGAATTTTGCGAAATGATCAAGGAACTTAAAAGAATATTCGCCGACTCGTATGTCATAATCATCTTCCTGCTCGGAGGTCTGATCTACCCGCTCGTCTACGGGATAGTGTACAACCGGGGGACGGTGGACGATATGCCGCTGGCGATTGTGGACCTGAGCGGAAGCGCGGAGAGCCGGCGCTTCACCCGCAAGCTGGACGCGACCCGCGAAGTCGAGGTGGCCTACAAGTGCGCCACGATGCAGGAGGCGCAGCAGCTGATGCAGGAGCGCAAGGTGCACGGCATCGTCCTCTTCCCTGAGGACTACAGCGAACGCCTGGCGAATCTGGAGCAGGCGACCGTCTCCACCTATGCCGATATGGCCAGCTTCCTCTACTACAAGGACATAACGATGGCGGTCAACCACGTGATGCTCGATGAGATGGGGCAGATTGAGGCCACGCGCTATGCCGCCACCGGGATGAGTGACGAGAGCATCAGAGAACTCATCAACGCCATTCCCGCCGAGGAGGAGATACCGTTCAACACAAATATGTCGTTCCTGATATTCTTCCTCTCCGCCGCGCTGATACTCGTCGTGCAGCAGACGATGTTCTACGGGGTCAGCGTGATGAACGGCTCGATGCGCGAGGGCGGCGCCACCCACGACGGCTCACTGATCGGAAGGGCAAGCGCCTACGCGCTGATATATATAGGCATAGCCGTCTATGGACTGCTGCTCGTGCCGATGATGTTCGGTATGCCGCAGAGGGGCGCGCTCGGGGATATGCTTGTGCTGATATTCCTCTTCATCATCACCTGCGTCGCGTTCAGCTTCACTTTCAGCCGCTTCGTGCACCATAGGGAAACGGTATTCGTGGTACTGCTCTTTATGTCCTCGCTCTGCCTCTTCCTGAGCGGATGCGCCTGGCCGGTGAGCTCGTTCCCGCCGTTCTGGAAGGCATTCTCATATATCTTTCCGTCGACCTTTATGATCCGGGGGTTCAACAACATCAACAATGCGGCCTGCACTCTATCGATGATAAGGCCGGAGATACTGGGGCTCTGCGCACAGTTCGCGTTCTACAGCATCACCGCTTTCATAATGGATATGAGCGAGCGCAACCACTACAAAACCATTGTTGACCGTTTAGAAGAAAGAATCGTTAAACATTTATAGTTAAACTTTTATTAAAATTTCAGAGTTATGAAAAAGATCATCGTTACTCTCGCCGCCATCGCGGCAATCTCATTCGGCGCGAATGCGCAGGTATTCGTAGGCGGCAGCGCCGGCCTCGGATTCAACGGCGGCAAGACCACCGTCAACGGCACCTCAAGCGACAACGAGTCCGGGTTCAACTTCTCCATCGCCCCTAATGTAGGCTATTACTTCGCCGACAACTTCCTCGCCGGTGCAAGGGTAGGCGTATCCTACGAGAAGACCACGACCCCGGGCCTGCTCGCTGACACCGAGAAGAGCGGCTGCACCTGGGCCATCCAGCCGTACGCCCGCTACAGGTTCGGAGAATGGAACAACTTCGGACTCTGGAGCGAGATCAATGCCGGCATCGGACGTCAGACCGGCAAGAACAAGGTCGGCAACGTTTCTACGGACTCAGATCCTGTACTCCTCTGGGGCATCCACGTGCTGCCTGTCCTCACCTACTCAGTCAACGAGCATCTGACCCTCGAGACCTCCCTGAGCTTCCTTACTCTCGGATATGAGGGCTCCTACACCAAGGACAGCGACAAGACCCACGAGGTGACCGCCTCCGCCTTCGCTTTCGGAGCCGACAGCACCGATGTATTCGGCGATGGCATCGGCCAGATTAAGATTGGCTTCACCTATAGGTTCTAATGCAGAACCGATGACAAAATCGCCGGCCCCGGTCTGGGGTCGGCGATTTGTAAGTTATAGGGGCTGCTCCTGTTAGTAGCGGTCCTCCGAAGACACTGAAAGCTTGTAGCGGCCGTGCGCGCGGCGGGACGCAAGTACCCTGCGGCCGTTGGCGGTGCTCATACGCTCGCGAAAGCCGTGCTTGTTGACTCTCTTGCGGTTTGACGGTTGAAATGTCCTTTTCATTATCTTATTCTTTTTTAATTATTCGGATTCGGGAGGGCAAAGGTAAGATTTTCCTGCTTCAATTACAAATTTTTCTGCGAAATAGTCATCTTGAAGCCAATCGGATATCTTCCAGCAGCGTATGTTCCCGGGTCTGAGGTCGCTTCTGCGCAGCAGTTCAGAAATCTCCGAATTGACATCCCCGCCCTTGAGGCAGAGGATGCTTCTGCGGAATTTGCCCTTTATCCAGGGATATAGCCTGTCCAGCGATGTCACGGCCCTGGACACCACCCAGTCGTAAGTCTCGGGCAGTGATTCGGCGCGGGCGTTGACGCAGCGCACGTTCTTGAGGCCGAGAGACTCCGCGACCGCGCCGGCGACGGTGATCTTCTTGCCGACGGAGTCGCAGAGGGTGAAGCTGGTCTCCGGGAATTCCATAGCGAGCGGAATGCCCGGGAATCCTCCTCCCGTCCCGACGTCCAGCACGCTCGCGCCCTTCCAGACCCCGTCGGGGTAGAAGCGGCGCAGGTATTCCGCTATCGCAAGCGAATGAAGGATGTGATGGGTGTAGATGTTGTCCGTATCCTTGCGGGAAATCACGTTAATCTTGGCGTTCCACTCCCTGTAGAGCTCTGTCAACAGCGTGTAATCCATACTCTTCTATTCTGATGATTTCATCTGGTCGATTATGGCCTTGGCTCTCCTGATGCGCGTGCGCACCGTATTGAGCTCCATTTCGAATTCTTCGGCTATCTCCTTGTACTGCAAGCCGTCCAACAGTCTGCGGCGGGCTATCCCCCGGTAGAGTTCCGGCAGGGCCTCGATGCAGCTCTTGAGCTTCTCCTCGTCCTCGTCTTTGATGATGTTTTCCAGCGGGGTGGCATCGGCATCTCCGATGGTCTCTACCGCGATGCCGGTCGAGGGATTGTCGTCGATGGAGACCAGCTTGCGTCTGGTGCGGGTCTCGCTCTCTATCGTGTCCAGCGCCGTGTTGCGGGCTATCGCCTTGAGCCAGGTGGAGAACAGGCTCTTGGACGGGTCATAGCTGCGTATCTGCCTGAACGCCTTTTCGAAGCTGCGCGAGCAGATGTCGTCGATGTAGAAGTCGTCAAGCTGCTTCATCGTGCCGGCTATATATGCCCTGAGAGAGTCGATGTTGGTGTCCCAGAGCTCCGTGAAGGCGGCGCCGTCGCCTATTATCGCCCGGCGTACGAGTTCATCAGTGGGCGTCGAGCCAGTCTTTGCCATAATTGCATTCTACTGTAAGCGGAACGGAAAGTTTTACTACATTCTCCATCTCTCCCACGAGAAGTTCCCGCACCCTCGGCGTCTCGGCGGCGGGGACTTCGAGCAGGAGTTCATCGTGAATCTGGAGCACCATTCTGGCCCTGAGGCCCTCTTCGCGCAGATGTCTGTCCACGGCAATCATAGCGAGCTTGATGATGTCTGCCGCGCTGCCCTGAATCGGGGCGTTGACCGCGTTGCGCTCCGCAAGGGAGCGGACTGTGGCGTTGGGGGAATTGATGTCGGCGATGTAGCGCCTGCGCCCGAAGAGCGTTTCCACGAAGCCGTCGCGCCGGGCGGAGGCCAGTGTGTCGTCAATATAACGCCTGACGGTCGGGAAGGTGGCGAAGTAGTCGTCTATGATGCGGCGGGCTTCCTGACGCGGGCAGTGCAGCCTCTGGCTCAGCCCGAAGGCGGAGATGCCGTACATTATGCCGAAGTTGGCGGTCTTCGCCACGCGCCGCTGCTCGGCGGTGACTTCCTCCACGCTGACGCCGAAAATCTTGGCTGCGGTGGCGGCGTGCACGTCAAGCCCGCTGCGGAACGCCCCGGTGAGGTGCTCGTCGCCGCTGAAGTGGGCCATCAGCCTGAGTTCTATCTGCGAATAGTCCGCCGACATCATCACGCTGTCCGCTTCACCGGCCACGAATGCGCGGCGGATTTCCCGTCCGAGGTCGCTGCGGACGGGGATGTTCTGCAGGTTCGGGTTGGACGAGGAGAGCCTGCCGGTCGAGGTGAGGGTCTGATTGAATGTGGTGTGCACTCTGCCGTCGCGGGGCGAGATGTAGCCGGCGAAAGGCTCGATATAGGTCGAGAGCAGTTTGCGCAGTCCCCGGTAGTCGAGTATCGCATCGATGATCGGGCTGCGGTCCGAGAGTTCCTGCAGGGTCTGCTCGTCGGTCGGCCAGTTGCCGGAGCGGGGTTTCTTCGCTTTCGGGTCCAGAGCGAGCTTCTCGTAGATTACCGCTCCTATCTGCTTGGGGGATGATATGTTGAGTCCTGGCTCGCCGGCGAGTTCCCGCACTTCCGCCTCCCGCTGTGCCATACGGGCACGCAGCATAGCGGCGAAGCCGGAGAGCGAGTCGAGATCCACCTTGACCCCGACGGTCTCCATCCTGGAGAGCACTCCTATCAGCGGTTCTTCTATCTCGTCATAGAGCTTGCGCAGGCCCTGCGTGGTGTCGATTTCCCGTTTCAGGCAATCGTCGAGCCGGAGCAGGGCGAGTGCCGACTTGGCCATATCCGGGCCTTCGGGCTGCGCTTCGCCCTCATCGAAGAGAGTGGCTTCCGTCTGCTGCTCTCCCTCCGAGAGGTCAAGCCCGAGGTAGCTGCTGACCAGCGACTCGAACTTGTGGCTGCGCTCCGGGTTGAGCAGATAGTGCATCAGCTCCACATCTTCCAGTCTCCCCGCGAGACGGATTCCCTCCGCTGCAAGTGCGTTCATAGAAGACTTGAGCCCGGAGCCGACCTTCACTATGGTTTCGTCCTCCAGAACGCTGCGGAACTCTTCCGCCGTTCCGGCCGCGCATTTCGATGCGGTAGCGGCATAGAACCGCTCTCCGCCCGGCCACAGGGACATCCTGCCTTCCCGCAGCGCCAGCGGGATGAACTCTTCTACGGGCAGCATCTCCGCTTCCATCTCCCGGGCCGCAGTCGCGGCGGGGCTGGCGCGTCGGGAACCCCCGTCCGTCAATTTGGCGAGCAGCCTCCTCAGGGACGGCATCTCGTATTCGTCCAGCAGGGCTTCAAGCGCCGGAGTGTCTTCCGGGGCGAAGACCATATCCTCAGCCTTGACGTCCAAAGGTACGTCGGTGCGTATGGTGACAAGTTCTTCGGAGAGCCTGATGTGCGGCTCGGCTGCTCGGAAAAGCTCCTGCTGCCGAGGCGTAAGTTCTTCCAGATGAGCATATATCCCCTCTGTGCTGCCGTATTTTGCGAGCAGTTTCGCCGCGCCCACCGGGCCTACGCCCTGCACTCCCGGCACATTGTCCGAAGCGTCCCCGCAGAGCGTCAGGATATCCCTGACTTGGGCGGCGGAGTCTATCTTCCATTTGGCGCAGACCGCCGCTTCATCGATGATCTCGTTGTCCGAGCCTGACTTCCCGGGCTTATACTGGAAGATGTGAGGGGCGACAAGCTGCCCGTAATCCTTGTCCGGGGTCACCATATATACCTCGAAGCCTTCTGCGGCGAAGCGTTTTGCGGCCGTGCCTATCACGTCGTCCGCTTCGAATCCTCTCACCATCAGCACCGGGATGTCGAGCGAGCGGACTATCGAGGTCAGCGGTTCGAGCGCATCTATCACCAGCTGCGGAGTTTCGCTCCTGTTGGCCTTGTAGAGGGGATAGAGCCTGTTGCGGAAAGTGCCGCCGGGAGGGTCGAAACTGACGGCGATGTGCGTGGGCTTCTCGCGGTCGATCATCTCCAGAAGGTATTTGGTGAACCCGAAGAGAATCGAGGTGTCAGCGCCCTTGGAATTGACCATCGGGCGTCCGAGGAAGGCGTAGTACATCTTGAAGATCAGCGCGTGACCGTCGATGAGAAAAAGTTTCATTCGGCAAAGATGAAACTTTTTGCGAAACTTCGCAAACTTCCTGACAAAAACCGAGGGGCCCGAAAGCTATACCTCCACCCAGTGGATTCTGACCCCGCTCCGCTCCATCCCGCGGAACCAGGTCATCTGGCGCTTGGAGAACTGGTGGATGGCGACGGCGAGACGCTCCCGCATCCCGGAGTAGTCGAGAGAGCCCTGCAAGTATAGGGTGACGAACTTATATTCAAGTCCGTAGGAGATGAGCGTCTCCGCCGGAACGCCGCTTTCCAGCAGTCCACGGACCTCCTCGACCAGACCCTCCTTGAGGCGTGCGTCGAGTCTGAGGTCAATACGCCTGTTGCGCTCTTCGCGCGAGACGAGCGTCCCGATGAAGAAAGGATGCCGGGGCAGACCCTCGATGCCGTGTTCCCCCCGCTCCGCGCTCAGAGCCTTGCGGGAGGCGAAGTCATAGCCTGCGGTGACGGCGTTGATATACATCCCCGTGCCTCCGCAGAGTATCGGCACGACGGCCCTGCGGCGCAGCTCCGTCCATACCCTGCTGAAGTCGCGCTGATATTGGTAGACATTGTATTGCGCCCCGGCAGGCAGTATGTCGATCAGGTGGTAGGGGACGTCTTCATATTCGCCGAGGTCTTTGCCCGTGCCGATGTCCATACCTCTATATACCTGTCGGGAGTCGGCGGAGATGATTTCCGCCCCGCTGATGCGCACTTCGTCCGTCATCCTGCCAGGGCAGCCCTCGAAGAGTCCCAGCTGGGCGGAAGCGTTGATTTCCTTGGCGAGTCCGACGGCATATCGGGTCTTGCCGGAGGCGGTCGGGCCGAGCACGACGATGAGGTCTACTCTGGAGTCGAGGTAGTCGCGGGCGAGAGCCCCGAAGTCGATGGTCTCCGGGGTAGGAAGCTCCGCTATGACTGACTTGACTTTAGGCATAGGCGGCTCAACTCCTTTCGAGTTCGCGGCGTATGTCCTTCTCCTTGATGCTGGCCCGCTTGTCGTACTCCTTCTTGCCTCTGGCGAGGGCGATGTGGACCTTGGCGTAGCCGTTGTCGGCGATATATGCGCTCGTGGCGACTATGGTGAGGCCCTTGGTCTTCACGGCCTGCGCGAGGTGGCGCAGTTCGCGCTTGGTGAGCAGCAGCTTGCGGTCGCGCAGAGGCTCGTGGCTGCTCCAGGCGGAGGCCCAGAAGTAGGTCGCGATGTTCATCCCGCGCAGATAAAGTTCGCCTCCGGAGAAGTAGCAGTAGGCGTCCTGCAGGGAGGCCTTGCCGGCGCGGAGCGACTTGATCTCCGTCCCGACCAGCACTATCCCGGCATCGTACTGCTCGAGGAACTCGTATTCGAACGAGGCCCTCCTGTTGCTGATGCGCACCCGGCTTTTCTCCTTGGCTTTCATATCCGTAGAAGCGGCTTTACAGTCCGAATTCGCGCCTTATCTCCTCCACGCTGTCGAGCTTCTCCCAGCCGAAGAACTGCATCCCGTCCTTGACATAAGGCTCACGCCCCATATGGCCGTAGGCCGCGCAAGGCTCGTAGATCGGGTTCTTGAGTGCGAAGCGCTCGATGATGGCCGCCGGGCGCAGGTCGAACATATCCTTGATTTTGAGCGCGATGCGTGCATCGGCGGCCTCGCCCCTGTAGCCGTTGAGCGCGGCGGTGCCGTAGGTGTCCACGAAGACGCTCACGGGCTCCGCCACTCCGATGGCATAGGAGACCTGCACGAGGCACTCCTTGGCCACTCCGGCGGCCACCAAGTTCTTGGCTATGTAGCGGGTCGCGTAAGCCGCTGACCTGTCGACCTTTGAAGGGTCTTTGCCGGAGAACGCCCCGCCTCCGTGCGCCCCGCGTCCGCCGTAGGTGTCCACTATTATTTTACGCCCCGTGAGACCCGTGTCGCCGGCAGGGCCTCCGATGACGAACTTGCCCGTAGGGTTTATATGAAGGATGAACCTGTCGTCGAAGAGGGCCGCCGTGGTCTCGGGGAGCGATGCGATGAGGCGCGGTATCACTATTGTGCGCACGTCCTTCTCGATGCGTGCGTGCATTCTCTCGTCGCTGTCGAACTCATCGTGCTGCGTGCTGAGCACTATGGTATGCACACGCACCGGGCGGTGCTTCTCGGAGAACTCCACGGTGAACTGGGATTTCGCGTCCGGGCGCAGGTAGGGCATCAGCTCCGGCTCGTTGTGCCGTATGTCCGCGAGAATGCGGAGCAGCCGGTGCGAGAGGGAGAGCGCGAGCGGCATATATTCTTCGGTGTCGATGCTGGCGTAGCCGAACATCATCCCCTGGTCTCCGGCCCCCTGCTGGAGAGGCTCGCTCCGGACCACGCCCCTGTTGATGTCGGCGCTCTGCTCGTGGATGGTGGAGATGATGCCGCAGGAGGACGCGTCGAAGCCGTATTCCGCCTTGGTGTAGCCTATCCTGCGGATAACGCGGCGGGCCACCCCCGGGATGTCCACATAGGCGTCGTCGGAGCGGACTTCACCGCCCACGATCACGAGCCCTGCGGTGCAGAAGGTTTCACAGGCGACCTTCGCCTCCCTGTCCTGGCGGAGGAACTCATCGAGAATTGCATCTGAAATCTGGTCAGCGACCTTGTCGGGATGACCTTCGGAGACTGACTCCGACGTGAAGAGATAGTTCATTTTTTTAGCATTTTTTAAAGTAAGGCGAGGTTGCAAGCATCCAAATCTGTCCTCGCCGTCAATTCGCCGCAAATATAACAATAAATTAACAAAAAGATGTGGGAAAATGTTTGCCGGATTGCTTCGCTTGCATTACCTTTGCGGTCGTGAAAATCTATTACTTTTTATATACAAAAACGGTATGAAACAAACAGTCAAAAGTTTATTGCTGTCCTTTGCGGCAATGCTTTTCGTTATCTCTGCTTCGGCACAGGTAACAACCTCCTCCCTGAACGGTAAAGTTACCGATTCTGCGGGCGAGGCTCTGCCAGGCGCGGCCGTCATAGCCGTCCACACGCCTTCCGGAACTCAGTACCACGCCATCGCGAACGCTGAGGGACGCTATTTCATCAACGGTATGCGTTCCGGCGGTCCGTACACGGTGGAAGTGAGCTGTCTGGGATACCAGACCGTAGTCTTCACCGACGTCACCCTCCAGCTCGCCGAGTCCTATCAGCGCGACGCTTACCTCAAGGATGACTCCCAGATGCTGAGCGAGGCAGTGGTCGTGTCCACTGCGGCTTCCAAGTTCGCGGTCGAGAAGACCGGCGCGGCGACCAACATCAACAACGCCCAGATTACTGCCCTCCCTACTGTCAGCAGAAGCATTTCCGACGTGACCAGACTGTCTCCATACGGCGGCAACGGTATGTCCTTTGTCGGCTCTGACGGGCGTACGGGCAACTTCACCGTTGACGGCGCCAACTTCAACAACAACTTCGGACTCAGCTCCAGCCTCCCGGGCGGCGGCACCCCTATCTCCATCGACGCGATCGAGGAGGTCCAGGTCGTGATTTCTCCATACGACGTGCGCCAGACCAACTTCATCGGCGGCGGCGTGAACGCCATCACCAAGTCGGGCACCAACAAGTTCAAGGGGACTGCCTACGTATATCACCGCAACGAGAATATGCGCGGTGACAGCGTTGAGGGCGAGACCGTCTCCGGCGCGCGCGACACCGACCGCAACACCACCTACGGCTTCACCCTCGGCGGGCCGATCGTGAAGAACAAGCTCTTCTTCTTCGTCAATTTCGAGTCCCAGAAGACCCCTACCGTGGCCAACCGCTGGAGAGGCTCCGAGGACGGTATCGGCAACTCCGACGCCTATCTCTCCCGCACCACTCTCTCCGACCTCCAGAAGGTTTCCGAGTTCGTGAAGAACAAGTACGACTACGATACGGGTTCCTGGACTGACTTCCCTGCTGACGAGAGCAACACCAAGCTTCTCGCCCGCATCGACTGGAACATCTCCGACAAGCATCACCTCGCCCTGCGCTACAACTACACTCTCAACAAGGCCTGGAATGCTCCTAACTCTTCTTCAATGGACGGCGGCTCCCGCTCCGCCAACGGACGTACCTCCCTCTACGCGATGTCTTTCGCCAACTCGATGTACTCCCTTGACAACCTGGTGAACACCTGGTCTTTCGACCTCAACAGCCGCCTGAGCGACAAGCTCTCCAACCAGTTCCTGGCCACATATTCCCAGCTCGACGACGTGCGCGGCACGAACTCCAGCGACTTCCCGTTCATCGACATTATGGACGGAGGGCAGATGAACCCTGCCGGGACTGAAGAGGCCGACGGGACCAACACCTATATGGCTCTCGGATATGAGCTCTTCACCTGGAACAACGGCGTCCACAACAATGTGCTCAACATCAAGGACGACCTCACCTACTACTACGGCAACCACAAGATCGTGGGAGGCATCAGCTACGAATATCAGATGGCCGACAACTCCTATATGCGCAACGGTACCGGATACTACCGCTACAATACGCTTGACGATTTCCTCAGCGGCGCAGCCCCTGCAATCGTCTGCCTCACCTACGGCTACGACGGGGAGGAGAACCCTGCGGCCCGCGTCCGCTTCAACAAGCTGGGCGTATATGCACAGGATGACTGGTCAGCCACCGACAGGCTCAAGCTTACCTATGGCCTGCGCGTGGACGGCCTCTTCTTCAACAACTCCGACCTGATGACCAATCAGGCAATCTACGACCTCGACTACGACGGCAGGCACATCGATACCGGCAAGTGGCCGAACAGCAGCGTCACCTTCTCCCCGCGCGTCGGATTCACCTGGGACGTGCTCGGCAACAAGAGCCTCAAGCTGCGCGGCGGCACCGGTCTCTTCTCTGGCCGTCTGCCTCTCGTGTTCTTCACCAATATGCCTACCAACTCCGGTATGGTTCAGTATCAGGCCAAGCTCAACGCTACCGGCAAGAACGGCGGCACTCTTACCGATATGAGTCAGTTCGCCGGCAATATCCTCACCCGCAACGAACTGAAGTCCAAGCTCTTCGCTCTCGGATATCCGGAGACCATCAAGCCGGAGGACGGCACCGCTCCATCTGAAATCTCAGCGGTCGACCCTAACTTCAAGATGCCTCAGGTGTGGAAGACCTCTCTGGCCATCGACTACGCTTTCCCTACTTCATTCCCGTTCACCGTAACTGCTGAAGGCATCTTCAACAAGACTGTCAACGGCGTATGCCTGAGGGACTGGAGCATCAAGGATACCGACGGATTCGCAAGGTTCAACGGAGCGGACAACCGCGCCATCTACCAGGACTACAAGCTCACCTATGTGAAGGACGGCAAGGTTACGAATATGCCTAACGCCTATGTTCTCGAGAACACGAGCAAGGGTTATGGCTATACTGCCAACGTGACCGTCAATATGCAGCCTGTCGAGGGCCTCAGCCTTATGGCCGCCTACACCCACACCGTGTCCAAGGAGCTGACCGGTATGCCTGGAAGCAACGCTTCTTCAGTGCTCAACTATATGTCCACCGTCAACGGCCCTAATGACCCGGGGCTTCACAACTCCGAGTATGTGACCCCTGACCGCGTGGTCGCTTCCCTGACCCACAACGACAAGTCAGGCAACCACTTCAGCTTCATCTATGAGGCCTGGAGGGGCGGATACAACTACTCCTATATGACTGTCAACGACATCAACGGCGACGGCTACAACTACGACGCGATCTACATCCCTACCGACGAGCAGGTGGCCAACAACGAGTTCCGCTTCGTGTCCGAGGACGACCGCGACCGCTTTATGGCATTCGTCCACAACGACAGCTACCTCAGCAAGCATCAGGGACAGTATGCCGAGGCATACAGCGTATACTCTCCTTGGGTTCACAGGCTCGACTTCAGCTACAAGCACGACTTCAAGGTCAAGATCGGCAGCAGCACCAACACGCTCCAGCTCAGCCTCGACGTCAAGAACCTGCTCAACCTCTTCAACTCCAGCTGGGGAGTAAGCAAGTATATGAACTCTTCTCTCGGCAGCGGCCGTATCCTCAAGTATGAGGGAGTGGACGCTGACGGCTATGCGACCTTCTCCACCGCCAAGGCATACGGCGCTGACACTCAGACCTTCGTGCCTCTGCACGCAATCGGACAGTGCTGGTACGCCTCTGTCGGCATCAAGTATATGTTCAACTAATACAACATCGTAGGATATGAAACTCAGATATATTATCACCACGCTCGTGGCAGCCGTCGCTCTGGCGACCTCTTGCCAGGAAAGCCTCGAGAGGCATCTCGCCGAGGTGCAGGTATCCTCATCCTATGTGGCAATCCCTGCGGCCGGCGGATCCAAGACCATCACCGTCACCGCTACGGACGACTGGACCATCAACGATATTCCGGAATGGCTGACCGTAAAGCCTGTCTCCGGGCAGGCGGGCGAGACCGAGGTGACCTTCACCTCAGCCGCCGCCACCTCTACCAACCAGACTACCGTGCATCTCGTATGCAGCGGCAAGACTCAGGAAATCAATGTCCTCCAGCAGACCGCGAAGCAGGAGCTGCCTATTTCCACCTGTGCCCAGGTCAACTCCGGTGAGGACGGCAAGACATATCGCGTCAAGGGTACCGTGACAAGGATTGTCAATACCACTTACGGCAATATGTACATCAGCGACGACACCGGAGAGGTCTATGTATATGGTACTCTCGATGCGAGCGGAGCGGAGAAGAACTTCCTGAGCCTCGGTATCGAGGCCGGCGACATCGTCACCGTCGAGGGCCCGAGGACGACCTACGGCGGAGTCATCGAGCTTGTCAACGTGACCGTCATCGAGATTGAAAAGTCTCTCATCAAAGTGGAGTCTGTCGAGCCGGCCGAGGGCCTTCCTCTCGAGGGCGGCACCTTCACCGTCACCCTTACCAACAAGGGAGACGGCGTGGGAGTGCAGATTCCTGAAGATGCCAAGTCCTGGCTGTCAGTGTCAACCATCGCCTCCAAGGGGACCACTACTATGGTGGGCCTTGAGGCTGCCGCCAATGAGGGCGGCGACCGCTCCGCCACCGTAGTATTCGCCACCGCTTCCGGCGACAAGGACTACACCGCACAGGTGGAGCTCAGCCAGAAGGGCGCGGTCATCGACGTTACCGTCGAGGAGTTCCTCGCGGCTGAAGAGGGCGACACCCAGTATCGCGTCTCCGGAGTCGTGACCAAGATTTCCGCCAGCTCCAAATACCACAATGCCGACATCACTGTGGCTTCCGGCGATTTTGCGCACAGCGTGCTGCTCTATCGCACAGTGGCTGCAGAGGGCAATATCGAAGACCTTGGCATCAAGGAGGGTGATATCGTCACCGTAATCGGCAAGAGAAGCTCCTACGGCGGCACCGCCCAGATGGCGGCCGGCGGCCTGTGCGAGAATGTCACGACCTACGCTGCGGCTACTGTTGCAGAGTTCCTTGCGGCTGCAAAGGGTGAAACATATGCCGTCAGCGGCGAAATTACCAAGGTTGAGAACCTCAGCCCTAAGTCCAAGTACAACAATGTCAACATCACCATCAAGGATGGCGACAACACCCTCTATCTCTACCGTGTCACCACTTTCGACCAGTCTGATGTGGCGGTCCTCAATCCTGAGGTAGGCGGCACGATTACCGTCGCGGGCGAGAGGAGCGAGTACAACGGCACCCCTCAGATGGGTTCAGGCGGAGTTGTTCTCGCCTACACCGCTCCTGCGGAGGACGGCGGGGGTGAGACTCCGGACACCGGCGCTTACGACACCAAGTTCGCGTATACCCTCGGCTCAAGCGCTTATGATGACGGCGTCGCTACCGTAAATGACGTTAAGGGCGTGAAGGTCCTCAAGATCGGCACCGCCAAGAAGGCCGGTTCATTCAGCCTCACGATTCCTGCCGGCACCAAGTCCATCTCATACTATGCTGTGGCTTGGAAAGATGCGGCCACCACTCTTACCTTCACTGCGGGCGAGACTCTGCTCGGCTCTCAGGAGATTGTGGCCAATGACGGCGCTACGGGTCAGACTCCGTACACTTTCACAGTGGCTGACAGCGACAAGTATACTCTCGACTTCGGCTCGGCTCTCACCGCAGAGACCCAGGTAGTCGTGACGACCAAGGAGGACGCCAATTACCGTGCGATTCTCTTCGGCATCCAGTAGTCGACAGTACACTTTATACTTGAAGCAGTCCGGCGGCATCCCCGCCGGACTGCCTGTATTCAGGGGCGCAGGGGCGGCATCAAAGCATCTGGTGAAGTGCGTATCAAAGTACTAAAGCAAGTAACATTATAATTGCACGCGGACAAAATGTAGATGCGGAAGGTCGGGAAATCTTTGGCAGAATTACGACTTATTGCTATATTGTCGGCAAGATAAAGATGACTTGAATTATGAAAAAAAGTTTGTTTTGCGTAAGAAATTCATTACATTTGTCGCGCTATGAGGAGAGTGATAAGAAGTCGAGAGTTTGATGCGTTCTTTGAATGGCTGCCCTCAAATGTTCAGGAGAAGGTGCTATATGCCCTATCCGTTATTGCTGACATCAAAGTTGTCAGCACCAAACTCGTCAAAAAACCAGTTGACACCGAATTCTATGAGCTGCGCATAAGTATGAATAATGAGTACAGGGTGATTGTCTTGGCCATTGATTCGGACAGTTTTATTGAGAGCGGGCAGGTTCTGCTCCTCAACGGCTTCGTGAAGAAATCCACGAAGGACTACAGGCGGGAGGTAGATAAGGCGAGAAGGATAGTGAATTTATTGGAAACCGAGAAGATATGATTGACAAAGACAAGTTGCGCACCCTTCCTACAGTGGAGGATATGCTGGCGGAAAGATATGGAGAGAAAGGCTCCGGGACGAGAGATGCGTTTGACGCAAAGGCTCTTGCCTGGTATTATGCCGAAGTGCTCAAGGATGCCCGCAAGTCAGCAGGACTGACCCAGCGCCAGTTGGCCGAGAAAATCGGCAAGAAGCGCGAATATGTCGCTATGCTCGAAAAGGGGGAGACGGATATGCAACTCTCTACATTCATAATGATGTCCGAAGCGCTCGGACTGAAGTTGACTTTGACCGACAGCAGATAGACAGCACCGAACCATATGCGGATGCCGGGCTTCTGCCGCCGAACTGCTTGCGTAAGAAACACTGTGCCGGTCGCAGTCCCAGGTACTTTGCCCAAAGCAAGTCAATCTCGGAAAAAATGTAATAAAGTAAAAATATTCGGTCGAAAAAATGAATCTTTGCGCGGATAATAGTGATTATTAGGATGTTAAAGAGAAAGATTGAAATGCTCCCCCTGTATATGGGATTTCTGCTTGCCGGGAATGACTCCGCTGACAATATCGCGGATGTTGACATAGCCGGATTGGATGATAGACTCTCGAGTCTGCTTGAGAACTCATAATCAGAAAAACTCCAATTAACATTTCGTAAATATACCGCTTTGAATTTGAAATTCAAAGCAAGACTCCGCAAGTTTTCGGCATCCAGGCTGCGGTCGCGCGTGCTCGCACATTGCTGCCGCTTCCGGACTTGCCATAGTTGCCGTCCAGGTAGGGAGTTCCGGGCAGATTCATTCCCTATCTGGATTTTGCGGAGGCCCTGAAAGCCCTTCTGCGGCAGATGCCGTCTCCAGGTGGGGAAGTTCCGGCCCGGAAATGTCCCCACCTGGCCCGTCCCCTTTCAGACCGCAGTGAAGCTCCGCGCCGCAAAAAAGAGAATGACCCTTTTTTGGTCTCCCTCCCACGTATTCAGGGGCGCAGGCAGCCGACAGGGATTACATAGACACCGTCTTTGCGCTGATAGGCATATTCCCCGACCGCAGTCAGCACCAAAAGAAACGATGGGCTTCTCATCTTGTCGGAATCTATCTTGCCGGACAGTTCTTTCAGCGATGTCGCCGCCTTCTCGACATTATCGGCTCCTCCAAGCTTAATCTCCGTCAGACCATACCTGCCGTCGCGAAGATGAACCACGGCATCGCATTCAAGCCCGGAGGAGTCGCGGTAGTGGCATACTTCTCCTATAAGCGCGTCCGCATAGACCCGCAGGTCACGTGCGGCGAGAGATTCGAAATACAAGCCGAACGTGTGCAGGTCTCCAATCAGGTCTGAAGGCCCTATGGACAGAGCTGCGGTGGCGATGCTCGGATCGACGAAATATCTGCTGTCGGATGATTGGACGGTAGTCTTGCTCCTGAGGTTGGGATTCCACGCCGGCATATCTTCCAGCACAAACAGCTTTTTGAGAGCATCGGCGTAGTCCGAGACCGTCTCGTACGATATGTCGGCATTGTCGTTCTCCTTGATGTCGCGACACATCTTTGAGAAACTGGTTGCCGTACCCACATTTCTTGCATAGGAACGCATCAGCAGCCTCGCTCTTTCGCTGCTCCGCCTGACATTGTCTATTCGATGGATGTCAACTTTGTAGATGGTCTCAAAGTAGTCTCCGGCCTGGTCGAGCGCAAGGTCGCCGGAGAGGAAAGTTGACATCGGCCAGCCGCCGCGGCAAATCAGGAAAGCGATTTCTTCCAGACTTAGAGGATTGGTCTGCAACTCTATGCTCTTGCCTTCGAATAAGTCTTTCAGCGAGACGGAACCGGAGCTTTCTCCTGATTCCCAAAGACTCATAGGGCGCATATTCAGCCAGGCGTAACGCCCGCTGCCGCTGTGCTTTCTCTTACTCTCATCTATAGGGACACTGCTCCCCGTAAGGATGAACTGGCCGAAAGCGCCGCGATCGTCAACTTCGCCGCGAATCATATCCCAGAGTTCCGGAATTGATTGCCATTCGTCAATCAGGCGCGGCGTCTCTCCTTGAAGCAAAGCCGTAGGCCGGATCTGCAGCGTCAGCAGCGCATCGTCCAGCACATTGGTCTTGCCGAGGTCAAGGATACTCTTGGAAATCTGCTTTGCCGTGGTGGTTTTACCGCACCATTTAGGCCCTTGTACCAAAACGGCTCCTTTGCCCGCCAGCTTCCGCTTCAGGAGGGCATCGGCTATTCGTGGCTTGTACGTGTCCATAATGTTGCAAATCAGAAAGATTAACGATGCAAAGATACAGATTTAGACGAAGAATCCAAGCGCCGCTCCGCAAGTTCTGACTGATTTATTCCGCAAGTTTTCGGCGTTTCATTCCGCAACTTTTGACCGATTCGTTCCGCAAGTTTTCGGAATCCCTGCTGCGGCAGGGACTCCAGCCCGCACTGGAACCGGGCCTTCCTCCGCAGGCAGTCCGGCGGCATCAGTCGAATGTTAGCATAGTGTTGAAAAATCACTATCTTTGTAGGTTAAGGAATAACGACAAGCTAATATACGACAATGAAAACAAGACATCTTTTATCAATCATCGCGGCGGCTGCGGCATCTTTCGCGGCTTGCCAGAAGCCTGTGGACCTCGGGCCCGAAAAGGTGGAAATAGATTCTGAGGCCAGCATCGAAATGCCTGCGGAGGGTCAGGAGCTGACAGTCAAGCTCACCGCCACGGTGGACTGGGCGCTTCAGGGCTACAGCTCAGAAGTGCAGGAGTGGCTCAGCATCTCTCCGGAGAGCGGAAAGGCTGCCGCCGACGCGCAGACCATCACCATCAAGGCCCTCAAGAACGAGGGCGTTGAGCGCAGCGCGAGCATCGTATTCTACGGCAATATCCTCTGCAAAGCCCCTCTGACCATCACGCAGAAAGGAACGATAGAGAAAGGAGCCAAGGGCAGCGGTACCCTCGCCGATCCGTACAACGCTGAGGCGGCCAATGCCAAGTGCGCCGAAATAGGCTCAACTGCCAGCACCGAGAATTACTATGTCAAGGGCAAGATATCCAAAATCTCCGAACTCAGCGTTGACTTCGGCAACGCGACATTCTATATCTCCGATGGCGGCACCACCGGGGAGGAGCAGTTCTGTGTCTATCGCGCGTATTATCTGAGCGGAGCAAAATTCACTTCCGAAGACCAGATCAAGGTCGGCGATGAAGTGGTGGTCAAAGGAAAACTCATCAATTACAAAGGCAACACCCCTGAACTCAATCAGGGCGGCCAGATCGTGAGCATCAACGGCGAAGGCGGAGACGAGGGAGAACCGGTGGCGGAGCCTACCTCCGCGACCAAAGTGAGCATCGAGGAATTCAAAGAGAAGACGGTCAATACCACCGACTGGTATGAACTTACCGGAAAAATCATCAGCATCGCAGGCGCCTCGTACGGCAACATCACCATCGAGGATGAGAGCGGCAGCGTGTATGTCTATGGCGTAGTCAAGGCCTGGGCTGACGGCAAGAACGACCAGTCGTTCGCGTCCATCGGACTCAAGGTGACCGATGTGGTGACCATCTGGACGCTCCGTGCGGAATACAACGGCACCGCTCAGGCGGGCGGCACCACTCCTGCCATCTACAAGTCCCACGAGGCCGGCCAGGGGGAGACGTACCCTGAAGGCTCGGTTATACTCAAATTCCCGGATGACAACAGCGAGAACAACAAGGTAAATGTCTATACCAAGACGTGGACGGCCAAAATCGGCTCCAACGAGTTTGCCATCGCCAACTTCAACAACAACAACTGGGGCTGGTCCTACATCAAGTGCGGCTCTAAAAATGGAGATTCTGTCGCGAGCATCTTTACCGCCACTCCTATTGCGGTCAAAATCACCAAGTTGCAGCTTACCGTTGACGCGTACAATGCCGAATATGTAAATTCGCTGACATTCAATGTCTATAGCGATTCCGCCAAGGCCACCAAGGTGCTCTCTCAGGTCGCTTCCGACCCTAAGGCCGGCATCATCGAATTTGCAATCGATGCCGACAAGCAGGCTGCGGGCCTCTACTACGAGATTGAATTCAACTGCAAGCAGTCAAGTAGTAACGGACCGGTCCAGATATCAAAAGTAGTTTATTTTGCAGCCGAGTAAAAGACTCTTCGCGCCCGCCGCGGCGGCGCTTGCCATACTGCTCTCCATAGTCTCCTGCGGCACAACGCAGGGGACTGTGGAGCAGGGCGAGGTGCTTCTGACCGTGCCTAATCCCGCTCTGAGTTCCGCCTCGGGCCAGCAGTTCATCAGGCTCACGGCTTTCTCTTCCTGGACTTTGAGTTTCGACTTCGGAGATTCGCAGGAGAGCTGGGCGAGCGTGGACAAGGCCTCCGGCAGCGGCAACGCCTCCGGAATTATCCTCTCCTGGGAGGCGAATCCCGGGGAGGAGGCGCGAAGCTGCACCCTGCGGCTGAAGTGTTCCGGCAGGGAGTCGGGCATCACGCTCTCCCAGAGCGGCAAGGGCAGTACCCCCGACCCGGATCCGCAGCCTGCGCCTGATGCAGGCTGGCTGGAACTTCCGGCGGTGAGCGATGAGGGTCTGAAGTTCTACAGCCACGATATGACCGTATCGGGCAAGAAGGTGCGCAACTACTCCTTCTTCTACGACAAGGAGGCGAAGCTCTCGTTCTGCGTGGCTTACCCTCTCAACAAGGGACTTATCGGCTCGGGAAGCCGCACCGAAGCCTGGGGATACGACCCTCTGGTGTCTGACGATGACCAGCCTCTCCTCTTCAAAGGCTTTTCGAGGGGCTACGACCGAGGGCATCAGCTGCCCTCCGCCGACAGGTTGAGTGCCAATGAGTCCACTTTCTACTTTACCAATATGACCCCCCAGCGCAACGCGCTCAACGGCGGGGCCTGGGCGACTCTCGAAGGGAAAGTCAGAGGCTGGAGCTACCAGATGGACACCCTCTATGTGGTGACGGGTGCGGACTACAAGTCCTCCACCGAATACGCCTACGACAACAACGGCGTCGCGGTCAAGGTCCCGGTCGGCTACTTCAAGGCCCTGCTCGGCTACAAGAAGAGCGGCAGCATAGGGGCCGCCACCGGAGGCTATGTCGGCATAGCGTTCTACTTCAAGCATCAGGAGTATTCCGACGATGCCATAATGTCCACGCAGTCGATGAGCATCGACGCTCTGGAGAAGCAGCTCGGAGGAGTGGACTTCTTCTGCAATCTCCCCGACAAGATCGGCGCGGAGAAGGCCGCCGCGGTCGAATCCGCAGTCGACAGCTGGTGGAAATGAAATCAGACACAATGAAAAGGATAGTTTACATATTAGCCCTGCTTCTCGTGAGCCTCAGCGCCGGAGCGCAGAAGCACAACTATGTCATCGGATTCTACAATGTCGAGAATCTCTTCGACATCTACGACGACCCGATAAAGAACGACAACGACTTCCTGCCTGACGGCAGCTACAAGTGGACGCAGGCCAAGTACGACAAGAAGATCAACAACATAGCCCGCGTCATCAAGGCGATGAAGGACGACAACGGAGTCTTCCACACCATACTCGGCCTCAGCGAGGTGGAGAACCGCCTCGTGGTGGAGGATCTCGTCTCCGCCGCCGACATAGCGGCTGCCAACTACCAGATAGTCCACTACGACAGCCCGGACCGCCGGGGAATCGACGTGGCGCTGATCTATCGTCCGGACCAGTTCAACTATCTGGACAGCGAGTCGATTCCGTTCTCTTTCGAGGGTACGGAAGTCCCGATTACTCTCAGCAAGGCCGAGCAGGAGGCGTTCCGCACCCGCGACATACTGATGGTCCACGGCACCATCGAGGGGGAGCAGTTCGCGTTCTATGTGGCTCATCTTCCGTCCCGTGTGGGCGGCAAGGGCGGCGACCTGAGGTCTCTGGGTGCCGACATCATCTACCGACATTCGCAGATGATGCAGCAGAAGTATCCGGGAATCAAGACAGTGGTGATGGGCGATATGAACGACAACCCTACCGATGAAAGCATCGCGCTGTGGCTGCACGGCAAGGGCGACATCAATGACGTAAAGCAGGGGGACTTCTTCTCCCCGTTCACCCGGATGCTCGCCGACGGCTACGGCTCGCTTGCATATCAGGGCACCTGGAACATCTATGACATAATCCTTGCCGACTACAACCTCGCGGCGGCCCCTGACGGCGGGCTGCGGATCAGGAAGATTCACCGCAAGGGCTACTACGGGCGAGTGTTCAAGAAGCCGTTTATGACCCAGCAGAGCGGGCAGTACAAGGACACTCCGTTCCGCACATTCTCCAACGGGGCCTTTATCGGAGGTTACTCGGACCACTATCCAACTTACATAGTAATAGGTAAATGATGAAAAAGATACTCTTGTTTTCACTCTCTATCCTGCTCTCTCTGAGCGCGTTTGCTCAGAGTTTCGGCGGCGGGATCAAGGCGGTTGTCGTCAGCCGTGGCGACCGTGTGCCGGTAGCGGGGGCGACGGTCGAAATCACAGCTGCGGACGGCTCTACCCGCAGCCTCACGACCGCCGCGGACGGACTCTTCCTCTTCGAGTCGCTCGCCGACGGCAACTATTCGCTCAAGGTCAGCGCAGAAGACTTCCTGCCGGCTCAGGTCAACGTGACCGTCGAGGACGGGAAGCTTCGTGACCTGATGTTCGTCACCCTGTCGCGCAGCATAAGGGGCGAGGATGCCGATGCGTCCAGCTTCGCCGAATTCGACCTCGACGACAGCGGTTACTCCGACGCTCCGACCATCCTTTTCGGCTCCAACGATGTCTATACCAGCGTGGCCGGCTACGGATTCAGCGCGGTGCGCTTCAAGAACAGGGGGTACAACTCAGAGACCCAGGATGTCTATCTCGCCGGAGTGCCGCTCAACGACGCGCTCACGGGGTATTCTCCATATTCCCTCTGGACCGGGCTCAACGAGGCTATGCGCTCCAAGGATTCTTCCATAGGACTTCAGGGGTCCGACTACGGCAACGGGCGCTACAACGGCCTCACCAACATCGCAGCCGTGCCTACGGCGGTGCGCACCGGATGGAGATTCTCGGTTCTCTCCAATTCGGCCCTCTACAGGCTTCGCCTTATGGCTTCCTATGCCTCCGGCGAGCTTGACAATGGCTGGTCTTATGCCTTCAACGTCTCCACCCGTCTGGGCGGCAACGACTGGGTCGAGGGAGTTTACTATCGTGCGATTTCGGCCTATGCCGGTGTGAGCAAGAAGTTCTCCGACGAGCACACTCTCTCCCTCATAGCTTTCGCGGCTCCGGGAGAACGCGGTGCGCAGAACGCTTCCACCCAGGAGGTCTACGACCTGATGGGCGACAATATGTACAACTCCAACTGGGGCTACCAGAACGGACGCGTGCGCAACTCCCGCGTGCGCAAGACTTTCGAGCCGGTGGTCGTCCTCAAGTACGACTATACCCCGAGCGAGGAGCTGAGCGCCGGAGCGACCCTGCTCTACCGCAGCGGCTACAACGGCTACACCGCGCTCGACTGGTACGATGCCCAGGACCCGAGGCCGGACTACTACCGCAACCTCCCGTCGTACTACTATATGGAGGACAGTGACTACAATCGCGCCAATGAGGAGAAAGCCGAGTGGGCCCGCTATTCCTGGACTCACCACACTTCCGCGATGGCCAACTACCAGCACCTCAACTGGGACCGCCTCTATAATGTCAACTACTCCAGCGAGGGCGGGCGCAGCAAATATGCTCTGGAGGAGCGCCGCGTGGATCAGGATGACCTCAACCTCACGGGGAGCGTCAAGTGGCTGCCGAGCAATGAACTGACTCTCCGCGCCGGCGCGAACTTCAAGCTCAACAGGACAGAGAACTACAAGAAGCTCAACGACCTCCTCGGGGGGCAGTACTATCTCAACATCGACTCTTTCGCGGAGCGCGACTTCGCTTCCAACGAGGCTCTCGTGCAGAACGACCTCGACTACTTCTTCGCACACGGCAACACCGCAGAGCAGATTGCGCAGGGCGGCAAGTACGGCTACGACTATCTTGCGCAGATACGACGCGCAAAGATCTGGGCGAGCGGGACTTACGCCCGCGGCCCTCTGACCGTGAACCTCTCCGGAGACCTCGGATATGAGGCTTTCTGGAGAGACGGACTCGTGCGCAAGGGCCTCTTTGCGGGACTTGACGACAAGGGCAATGAAATCAGCTATCAGGGCCGCGTGCTCACAAGCTACGACAGCAAGGGCAACGTGATAAGCTCCAAGGGCAAGTCCGCCGTCAGCCGCTTCGTCACCGGAGCGGTGAAGTTCGGCGCGTCCTACGACCTCAAGGCCGGACACCGCTTCTCAGTCAACGCAGGCTGGTTCAACGACGCTCCGACATTCAATCAGGCTTTCATCTCCGCCCGCACCCGCAACTCTCTCGTGGAGGGCCTCACCACGACCAAGACCCTCTCCGCCGACGTCAACTACCAGTACAGCGGCACCGACGGCATCAATCTCCGCCTGACCGGTTTCTACACCGGCATCAAGGACCAGAGCGACGTGATGAGCTTCTATGACGACTCGCAGAACTCGTTCACCAATTTCGCGATGACGGGCATCGACCAGCGGCACATAGGAGTGGAGCTCGGGGCCAAGGTCCCTCTCTTCGTCAGCGGCTTGAGCGCCAGCGCCGTGGTCAGCTACGGCAACTACTGCTATACCAGCAACCCTCATATGGTGCAGACCGTGGACAACAGCGCCGAAATCATCCGCGACGACGAGGTGCCTTATTGGAAGAGCCACCCTCTCTACAAGGTCGCCGGCTACTCTGACGACGGCAGCCCTATCTACGATTTGGATGCCGACGGCAACTACATCATCACCGGCTGGAAGCAGCACTATGTGCCTTCCACCCCTCAGCTCGCCACCGAACTCGCGCTCAACTACCGTACTTCAAGCTACTGGTTCTTCGAGCTCAACGGACAGTATTTCGCAAGGACCTACCTCGATATGAACCCGCTCTACAGGACGAGCTTCGCCTGCAGCGGCGGCGACGGGGTCGAGACCCCGCAGGAAGTCGAGTATATGGCCGCTCAGGAGGAGTTCAGCCCGTATTTCCTGCTCAACTGCAGCATCGGCAAGAGCTGGTATATCAACCGCAAGTACAACTTCGGCTTCTCGCTGGAGGTCAAGAATATGCTCAACAACCGTTCGGTACGCACCGGCGGCTACGAGCAGACGCGACTTATCAGCAGCTACGGCAAGGACCGCTACTACCGCTTCGACCCGAAATACTTCTATATGCAGGGAGCCAATTATATGTTGAACCTCTATTTCAGATTCTAAGGCATATGCAAAAGTCACTTATCATATTGGCATCTCTCGCCCTGCTCGCGTCGTGCCAGAGCCTCAAGGAGGAGTTCCAGCCGGTGCTTCCCGGGGGATACGATAATCCCGCCAAGGAGCAGCCGGTGAAGATGACGGCCACGCATACTATTGCGCAGCTCGCGGCCAGGTACAAGACCGGTTCGCCGTGGGTGATGGACGAGAACATCGTCATCTCCGGCGTAGTCAGCACTACCGACCGCCCCGGCAACTTCTACAAGAGTTTCTATATCCAGGACGAGACCGGCGGCATCGAGATAAAGGTCGGCAAGAACGGCCTCTACAACGACTACAGGCAGGGGCAGAGAATCTATGTGGACTGCAGGGACCTCTCTCTGGGGATGTACGGCTACAAGAGCGGCGCCGCCTACGGCAACGGTATGGTCCAGATAGGCTTCAAGGACCCTTCCGGGGAATACGAGACCTCGTATCTCGAGTCCACGCTGCTCATCAACAGCCATATATTCAAGGGCGAAGTCGAGGGAGTTCCGAACCCTGTGGAGGTCTCCGAGAGCCAGATCCCGGGCAACAGCGCCACGCAGGCGACCGACCACAACGTCGGCAAGCTCGTCACCGTCAAGAACCTCTACTACAGCTGGTACGACTCCCGCTACAAGGAGACGAACGAGGCGTTCGTGCTGCTCTACCTCGACTCCAACAAGGACAAGAAACTCTCTTCCAACCGCATCTTCATCTCCGGCGAGAATACCGGCATCACCACCTGGGCTATGTCCAAGTCGAAGATGAGCGAGTATCTCCTTTCCGGCATATGGGACGAGGTCAAGATAGGCAACGCCAACGACCAGACCTACGGTACGGTAGGCGACCACAGGGTCGTGGATGCCGCCGGGGATGTCTCTTACCCGGACATCGAAAAGGCCGCCGGCTCGGTGAGCCACTACTTCTCCACCAAGCAGGGCGGCAAGGGAGTCTGCGTGCAGATCCGCACCAGCGGCTACTCCAAGTTCGGGGATACCGAGATACCGGAAGCCGTGCTCAAGGGCGAGAAATCCATCAACGTCACCGGCATCCTCTCGCTCTATCAGGGCAAGGTGCAGATGGTCGTGAACAGTTTAGACGATATCACAGTTAACGAGCAGTAGTATGAACAAGTTTCTTTCAATCGCGGCAATCGCAATCGCTATGACAGCCTGCAGCAGAACCAATCCATTCCTCACGGAGTGGGACACCCCTTACGGAATACCTCCGTTCGACAAGATACGCACCTCTGACTATATCCCGGCAATCAAGGCCGGCATCGAGGAGCAGAACGCGGAAATCGAGGCCATCGTCTCAAACCCCGACGCGCCGACGTTCGACAACACCATCGCCCCGCTGGAACTCTCCGGACGGACACTCAGCAAGGTGCAGGGCGTGCTCTTCAACATCAGCGAGACTGACCGCAGCGACGCTCTTGACGCGGTGCAGGACGAGGCCATCCCGATGCTCAGCGCCCACAGCGACAACATCTCCTTCAACAAGGCCCTCTACCGGCGCGTGGCCGCAGTCTACGGGGCCGACCAGTCCGCGCTCACTCGCGAGCAGCAGATGGTTCTCAAGAAGAACTTCGACAGCTTCGAGCGTGAGGGCATCGGCCTTCCCGAGGCCGATCAGGATAAGCTCCGCGAGATCAACTCCCGTATGGCAGAACTGACCCAGAAGATAGGCAACAACATCCTCGCCGAGTCCAACGCGTTCAGCGAGAAGTTCGGCTTCAGCGTGTCCGCCTACTCCGACAGGATGACCTCCACCGAAGACCGCGAGCTGCGCCGTCAGTACAATGAGGCCTACACCAGTCGCGGGCACAGGGGCAACGCCAACGACAACGGCGCGCTCATCCTTGAGCTCGTCTCTCTCCGCACGCAGAAAGCCAAGATTCTCGGCTACAACTCTTCAGCCGCCTACACCCTCGCCAACAAGATGGCCGCGAACCCGGAGACCGTGGACGCGTTCCTCGCCGGGATAATGAAGGCGGCGGTCGCCAAGGCGAAGGTTGAACTTGCCGATATGCAGGCAGTTATGAACCAGGATATCAAGGACGGCAAACTCCCTGCGGGTTCGAAGATCGAGCCTTGGGACTGGTGGTACTACGCCGAGCGGGTGCGCAAGGCCAAGTATGACCTCGACGAATCCGTCACCAAGCCTTACTTCAAGATAGACAATGTGGTGAACGGCATCTTCATAGCCGCCAAGACCCTCTACGGAGTCAATATGGAGAAGCTCGAAGGCGTGCCTTCCTACAACCCCGAGAAGGTCACGACCTACAAGGTCAGCGCGGAGGACGGCTCGCTGCTAGGCATATTCACCACCGACTACTTCCCTCGCGCGAGCAAGAGGGGCGGCGCGTGGATGAACAACATCCGCGAGCAGTATGTGGACGCTGAGGGCAACGAAGTGCACCCGATCATCGTCAATGTGGGCAATCTCTCCGAATACCTGAGCATCGACGAGGTGCAGACCGTGTTCCACGAGTTCGGCCACGCCCTGCACGGACTTCTGACAAAGTGTCACTACCCGTCCGTCAGCGGCACCAACGTGACGCGCGACTTCGTGGAGATGTTCTCGCAGTTCAACGAGAACTGGGCGTTCCAGCCTGAACTCCTCGCGCAGTACGCCATAAACGGCGACGGAGAGGTCATCCCGGCGGAGCTGGTGGCCAAGATCAACAACGCCCTCAAGTTCAACCAGGGCTTCACTACCACTGAACTCTGCGCCGCGTCCATCCTCGATATGAAGTGGCACGAGCTTGGCAGTGTGGAGGGCGTCGACATCGACGCGTTCGAGAAGAAGGTCGCCGCCGAGATCGGTCTCATCCCCGAGATTACGTTCCGCTACCGGAGCACCTACTTCAACCATATCTTCGGCGGCAGCGGCTACAACTCCGGCTACTACGGATATCTCTGGGCGGAGGTGCTCGACAAGGATGCGTTCAGCGTGTTCGAGGCGTCCCCGAACGGGGTGTGGGACATCGCTCTGGCGAAGAAGTTCAAGGAGACCTTCCTTGAGAAGGGAGGCTCAGAAGAGCCTATGGTACTCTACAAGTCCTTCACCGGGCGCGAGCCGGACTCCTCCGCGATGCTTCGCGGCAGAGGTCTGATTGACTGAAAGTTAGTTGGTATATATAAAAATGAACAGAAAAGTACTTTTGATGATTCTCGACGGCTGGGGCGAAGGCAGGCACGACCGCTCGAACGCTATCTACACGCAGGGTGCGCCGTACATCGATTCCCTCCGCGCGAAGTATCCTATGGCCCATCTGCACGCCTGCGGCGAGTATGTGGGTCTGCCTGACGGACAGATGGGCAACTCCGAGGTGGGACATATGAACCTCGGCGCGGGCCGCGTCGTCTATCAGGACCTCGTGAAGATAAATATCGCCTGCCGCGAGCATAAGCTGCTCGACAACAAGGAGATACGAGCCGCGTACGACTATGTGAAGAAGAGCGGCGGGAAGCTCCACTTCTTCGGACTCTGCTCCCACGGCGGAGTGCACTCCTCACTCGACCACCTCTACGAGTTCCTCGCGGTGGCAAAGCAGGAGGGCCTCGACAAGGTCTATGTCCATTGCTTTATGGACGGGCGCGACACCGACCCGCACAGCGGGCTGGGATTCGTCAGCGAACTTGAGGAGAAGATGGCGCAGACCACCGGCAAGGTGGCTTCCGTCTGCGGAAGATTCTACGCGATGGACCGCGACAAGCGCTGGGCCCGTGTCAAGGAGGCCTACGATATGCTCGTCGAGGGCAAGGGGGCGGAGTTCACTTCCGCCACCGCCGCCATCAAGGCTTCCTACGACGATGGGGTGACCGACGAGTTCATCAAGCCTGTAGTCATAACCGAGGGCGGCAAGCCGCTTGCCAAGGTCGAGGAGGGGGATGCGGTGATATTCTTCAACTTCCGCAACGACCGCGCCCGCGAGCTCACGGCCGTACTGACCCAGAACGATATGCCGGAGGAGGGAATGCACACCCTTCCTCTCTACTACTGCTGCCTCACCCCATACGACGCTTCCTTCAAGGGCGTGCATATCCTCTTCGACAAGGAGGAGGTCAAGGACACCCTCGGCGAGACAGTCGCCAAGGCCGGCAAGAGGCAGCTGCGCATCGCCGAGACCGAGAAGTACGCCCACGTGACGTTCTTCTTCAACGGCGGCAGGGAGACTCCGTTCGAGAATGAGGACCGCATCCTCGTCAATTCTCCGAAGGTCGCCACTTACGACCTGCAGCCGGAGATGAGCGCGATTGAAGTTACTGACAAGCTCTGCGGGGCCATCCGCTCCGAGAAGGAGGATATGATTATCCTCAACTTCGCCAACGGAGATATGGTGGGCCATACCGGCGTTTATGATGCCATCTGCAACGCCGTGGGCTGCATCGACGGCTGCGTTGAGGCAGTCGTGACCGCCGCTCTCGCGCACGGCTATGTGGTGCTGCTCACCGCCGACCACGGCAACGCCGACCACGCCGTCAACGACGACGGCACTCCGAATACCGCGCACTCCCTCAACCTTGTGCAGTTCATAGTGATAGGTGCGGGCGAGGAGGTGAAGAGCGTCAAGGACGGCGCCCTCTGCAACGTGGCCCCGACCATACTCAAGCTGATGGGCATCCCTCAGCCGGAGGCGATGACAGCGGAGCCGCTCATATAATAGAGAATGTACAAATTTGACCCGATAGTCAAGACTCTGGTCTGGGGCAGCGAAAAGTGGGTGCTTTCCGCTGTCCCCGGCTCCGAGTCCACGGTATCCGAAGGTCCGGAAAAAGGCCGCAAAATCACAGAGCTTTATCCGGGGACTTTCCCGCTTCTGATCAAGTTCATCGACGCGAAGCGGGATTTGAGCATACAGGTTCACCCCGATGACGAGCTAGCCGCCAAGCGCCACAACTGCAGCGGCAAGACCGAGATGTGGTATGTAATCCGCGCGGAGGAGGGGGCGAAGCTGTTGAGCGGCTTCAGCCGCCGGATCGGGCCGGAGCAGTACGAGGAGTTGGTGCGCAGAGACGAAATCGTCTCCGTGCTCGCTTCCCACGAGGTGCACGGTGGGGATGTGTTCTTCCTCCCGGCGGGCAGGGTCCACGCAATCGGAGCGGGCTGCTATCTCGCTGAGATTCAGCAGACTTCAGATATCACATACCGTATCTACGACTACAATCGTCCGGGGCTTGACGGCAAGCCGCGCCCGCTGCATACCGCCCTCGCCAAGGATGCCATCGACTACAGGGTCTATCCGGATTACCGCACCCATTATGCCCCGCGCAGAGACGCGGAGGTCACGCTCGTGGACTGCCCGTACTTCAGGACCGGCCTGCTGGAACTGGACACTCCCTACGAGAGGAGTCTTTCCGACTGCACGGACTTCATAGTCCTGATATGCGTCGATGGAGAGGGCCGGGTAAGCTCCTCCGGGTCGACTCTCGGCCTCAAGGCGGGGGAGACCGTGCTTGCGTTCGCTTCCGAGGGGGAGCTCCGCATCGAGCCTTCCGGTCAGGGAATGAAACTGCTCACGGCAGTAAAATAATATATACTTTGTGTCATTATGGACAGAAAAGGAAACAAGAACAGAAGCAGAAACTCAAGACATAGAGGCGGACATCAGGCCCGCCATAAGGAATTCCCGCAATACACCGGGAAAGTCCAGATGACCAGAGAGGGATTTATCTTCGTGCTGGTTGAAGGAGAGGAGGAAGACATATTCGTGAAAGCGTCCAAGACCCGTCACGCGCTCGACGGCGACACGGTGAGGGTTGCGGTCACCCGAGAAAAAGGCAAGGGTGAGGACAAGCGCCGCGAGGGCGAGGTGGTGGAGATATTGGAGCGCTCCCGCAAGCCGTTCGTCGGCATTCTGCACAGCGTGGGACAGCAGGCCTGGGTGCTGATGCAGAGCCGCTCGATGCCCTATGACATAGAGGTTGACCCGGAGGAGGCCGCCCGTCTCGGGGCCGTGTCCGGGATGAAGGTCGCCGCAGTCGTGGACCGCTGGGACCGCAAGGACGTCAGCCCTCACGGACATCTCACCGATGTGCTCGGAGAGCCTGGCAAGAACGACACCGAGATGCACGTGATACTCGCCGAATTCAATCTCCCGTACCGCTTCGACAAGGAGGTGGAGGATGCGGCCGACCTGATCCCCGACACCATAGGGCCGGAGGAGCTCAAGGGCAGGCGGGATTTCCGCGACACGCTCACCTTCACCATTGACCCGGACGATGCCAAGGACTTTGACGATGCGCTCTCGTTCCGCAAGCTGGACAACGGCAATTATGAAGTGGGCGTGCATATCGCCGATGTGTCTTATTATGTGAAGCCGGGTACGCCTGTGGACAGGGAGGCCCGCGACAGGGGCACTTCAGTCTACCTTGTGGACCGCACGGTGCCTATGCTGCCGGAGAAGCTCTGCAACAAGCTCTGCTCGCTCCGTCAGGACGAAGAGAAGCTGACGTTCTCCACCGTGTTCGAGATTTCTCCACGCGCCGACGTCAAGTCGCGCTGGATCGGACGTACCGTCATCAAGTCTGACCGCCGCCTGACCTACGACCAGGCTCAGGCATATATCGAGGCCGACAACGTCCCGGAAGGCGACGCTCTCGCCGAGGCCGTAGTGACTCTCAACGCCCTCGCCGCCAAGTTCAAGGCCAAGGCACGCAAGGCCGGGGCTATCGACTTCGACCGTCCCGAGATGAAGGTGGAGGTGGACGCGGAGGGCCGTCCGGTCAATGTATATGAGAAGATTTCCAAGGAGGCCAACTGGCTCGTGGAGGAGTTTATGCTGCTCGCCAACAGGACCGTCGCGGAGTATGTGGCGACGGGCGGCAAGATGAACGGAGTGGCGCTCAAGAAAGCCAAGACCTTCGTCTATCGTGTCCACGGCGAGCCTAATGAGGAGAAACTCCAGGGCCTGCTGACATTCGCCAAGGGCTTCGGGCACAAGATAGCTCCGGACTCTCCGCTCAGCGGCCGTGGAGCGGCCAGGACGCTCAGCGGTCTGCTCGACTCGGCCAAGGGCAAGCCTGAATTCGCCGCGATGGAGAACCTCGCGCTCCGCGCTATGGCCAAGGCCTGCTACAGTACCGACAACATCGGCCACTACGGTCTCGCGTACAGGTTCTACACCCACTTCACCTCCCCGATCCGCCGCTATCCCGACCTGATGGTGCACAGGCTTCTTGCGCTCTATCTCGTCGGCGGCGAAAGCCCGAAGAAGGAGCAGTTCGAGGAGGAGTGCAAGTATGCATCCGCCCGCGAGGTGGTCGCAGCCGATGCCGAGCGCACTTCCATCAAGTATAAGCTCGTGGAGTTTATGCAGGACAAGCTGGGGCAGGAGTACGACGGGACTGTGTCAGGCGTGACGGAATGGGGGATGTATGTGGAGGTGGAGCCGACCAAGATCGAGGGTATGGTGCCGCTCCGGGAGATCAAGTCGGATTTCTTCGTCTTCGACGAGGCGAGATACCGCCTTGTAGGCAGACGCAGCCATAAGGTGTACCGTCTCGGCGACAAGGTGAGGGTCAAGGTCAAGAACGCCAACCTTGAGCAGAGGCTGCTCGACTACGAACTTATCGAAACCAACAAGTGATATTATGTCAAAGGATTCATCATTGCTCACATTCGCTGCCGGAGTGGCGGCGGGCGTGCTGGTGGCGGCCCTTGCCAGGACTGAAGAAGGCCGTGCAATCAGGACCAAGGTAAAATCCACCGTTCTGGACGGGCTCGACCGTCTTGACGACCTGCTCGCGAAGAAGACTGACGACGAGTTCGAGGCCGGCTTCGAGGACGAAGAGGAGCAGGAGGATGCTCCCGTAACAGAGGAAGCGTGATGGCGGAGGAGCGTCTCAACGACATCGAGCGTATCGCGCGGGATGCCAAGCGCTACGCCGACATCCGTACCGACCAGTTCAAGCTTCACGCGACCCGTGGACTTGCGACGGCTCTCGGGCAGGTGCTCTCGTACCTGCTGATATTCGTCGTGCTCTCGATTGTGCTGGGGCTGTTCGCGTTCCTGCAGCTGCAGTGGCTCAACCATCTTGTCGGCTCCCCTTGGGGGACGGTGATTGTGCTGGGCTTCTTCCTGCTGGTGCTGGCGATATTGATCGCGATGCGCAAGAAGCTGTTTCACAATCTCTTCGTGAAACTGTTCATAAATGTTTTCTACGGCTCTGACGACGATGGCGAAGTACTCTGACATACAAAGCGGTGAGCAGCTCAGAGCTGCCATCGACTCCCTCAGGCTCGATGCCGAGGCTCAGAGGAGAGTGCTCGAGAAGGACTATAGACATCTGAAGTCCGCCCTGAAGCCTCTCAGCAACGTAAGCGGAATCTTCAGCAAGGGCCGGAAGGTGGTGAACTGGGCGGCTTTTGTCTTGACGGCGCTGCACGGACTCCGCCGCAGAAAATAGGCTATCTGAACTTGCCGCTCTCTTCCAGCATCCCGAGGTAGGAATTGTAGCGCTCGGCGCTGATTTCCCCCGCATCGACGGCCGCCTTGACCGCGCAGCCGGGTTCGTGAGTGTGCGTGCACGGCACGAAGCGGCATCTGTCAGCCACCCGCAGCATTTCCGGGAAATATTTGGCTATCTCTTCCCTTTCCAGGTCGACAAGTCCGAATCCTCTGATTCCGGGAGTGTCGATGATGTAGCCTCCTGAGGCGAGGCGGTACATCTCGTAGAGGGAGGTGGTATGTCTGCCCTGAAGGTGCGAGAGCGATATCTGTCCGGTTTTCGGCTTGAGACTCGGGTCCAACGCCTTGATCAGGCTGGACTTGCCGACTCCCGATTCGCCGGAGAAGAGGCTCAGCTTTCCCCGGCATTCCTCGCGCAGTTCATCTATGCCTTCGCCGCTCCTGGCGGAGGTGCCTATGACCCTGTATCCTGCATCTTCGTATATTCTTTTGAATTCTTCGACCCTCTCCGGCACTTCGCTCCGGTAGAGGTCCAGCTTGTTGAGCGCGATGACCGCCCGGATGCCGTAAACTTCGCAGGTGACGAGGATTCTGTCGAGCAGCGGCAGCTTTATCTCCGGAAAATACAGGCTCACCGCCA
Organism: Bacteroidaceae bacterium; assembly: GCA_963661285.1. Taxonomy (GTDB): domain Bacteria; phylum Bacteroidota; class Bacteroidia; order Bacteroidales; family UBA932; genus Cryptobacteroides. The sequence goes on from CAVLBF010000005.1 coordinate 61,078, forward strand.
CCACCGCCTGGTCAAGGTTGGCGGCGATGATATGCGCTCTCTTGGAGAGGTTGACTGACTTGCGTATCAGGTAGTTGGAGCGTGGCAGAATCTCGGTGATCAGGGCCGGATGCTGTTCCGTGACAGTCTCGCCCGCTTCGTAGCGCACCCGGTCGCCGACCGCTATCGGGTTGGTGGCTTCGCTGCCCTCCAGCCTGACTCTGCCGCGAAGCAGCGCCGGGAAGAGCTCCCATTCCGGCAGTTCGCTGAGGAGGTAGTGGCTGCCGCAATTCTTGACTACAGTGGCTTCCCCCGTCATCTTGCTCTTCCCACGAGGCTTTCGGCGAATCGGCGCAGCATTTCGGTCTTGAGCTGTCCGAAGTCTGCCTGGGCGGCAGCGTCAAGGGCGCGGGCGGTGAAGCGCACGACTTCTTCCCTGGCGTCGACGTCGACCCCGAGGTCTGTATATGTCTTCTTGATCGCGGCGATTTTACGCATTTTCTCCTCAGGGCGTTCAGCACTCTCCGAGAATGCGGCAAGGAATGCCTCCCTGTCGGGAGCCTTCTCCAGCGCCCTTACCGTGAGCCAGCTCTTCTTGCAGTTGATGATGTCTCCGCCGATAGGCTTGCCGAAGAGCTTCTCGTCACCGAACGCGTCGAGGTAGTCGTCGGCTATCTGGAATGCCATCCCGAGCTCGTAGCCGTAGTCGTAGAGGGCCTTGCACTCGCTCTCGCCGGCTCCTCCGATAATGGCCCCCATCTGTGCCGAACAGGCGAGCAGCACGGCGGTCTTGAGCCCTATCATAGCGTTGTATTCGCTCATCGACACCTCTTCCCTGCTCTCGAAGTCCATATCATACTGCTGTCCGTCGCATACCTGGGCGGCTGTCCGGGAGAAGAGTTCCATCACCCTCCCGAGCACCTTGTGCGGGGCCTTGGAGATGCGCCTGTAGGCGTCGATGACCATAGCGTCGCCGGAGAGAATCGCCGTGTCCTCGCTCCACTTCTTCCACACGGTCGGCATCCCGCGCCTCAGCGGCGAGCGGTCCATAATGTCGTCGTGCATCAGGGTGAACGAGTGGAAGACCTCCAGCGCGGTGGCAGGGGATAGTATGCCCTCGTCAAACGAGTCGGCGAAGAACGAATATGCGGTGAGGCAAAGCCTGGGCCGCACCCGCTTGCCGCCTATCTCTATCATATATATGAGCGGGTCGTAGAGGCCCGCCGGCTCCGCGGTGAAACTGATGCCCCCGAACATCTCCGTGAGCGTCGCGTTAATCTGGTTCTCTGTGATCATCTATGCGTGTTTTGGGTCTGCTTTCTCTTCTTTGCCGTCTGTGCGGTGTTGTTTTACTGATGGACAATGATATGAAAATTAAATGACATCTGCGAAAAATTCTTCACAAATCTGCACCGACTTATTTTTAAACGCGTTTCTTATTGCTAAATTCGCAAGGATATACTCTTAATAATAACTGACACATAATGAAAAGACACCTGCTATCGGTCGCCGCGGCATCCGCCCTCCTGGCCCTGTCCGCCTGCACTGCGGACGAAAAGACAAATATCGGGACGCGCACGGACGCGCTTGACGATGCGTTGTGGACTAAATCCGAATGGATTTCCGCCGCCGATGCTCCGGTAGCGGAACAGATTGTCACCAACGGAGCCACTGAACGGGCCGCCGACGGGTCCAGCTGGTTTGTCAGCGAAGTGACCAACCCTAAAAAGGTCTCTTCGGCAGTCTGGATGACGAGCGGACTCGGAATATACCGCATCTTCCTCAACGGTGTCGAGGTGGGGGAGGAAATCCTCAAACCGGGATTTACCCATTATGCAAAGACCAGGCTCTCTTTTACCTACGATGTGACCGATGCGTTCCTTAAGGGAGCGGGAGAAGTCAATCAGCTCTCTGCACAGCTCACTCCGGGCTGGTGGGCGGACAAGATTGTCACCCCGAAGAACCACAGGGGGATGGTCGGGCGCAAGACGGCTTTCAGGGGAGTGTTGAAACTTATATATTCGGACGGTTCCGCCGAAGTGTTCGGAACTGACTGCCGCGACTGGAAGGCGGGCGTGGCGGGGCCTGTCACCCACGCCGCGATATTCGACGGAGAAGAATACGATGCCCGTATCCCGCAGGGCTTCCTTACTCCGGAAAAACTCTCTGTCCCGGAACCCAACACTGAGTTCAAAGGCTTGATTGTCCCGTCCGACGGCGCGGAAATCCATCTTCGTCGCGACATCTCCCTCTCCGTGCAGCAGGCATATGTCTGGAAAGACATCACGGATGCTGGAGAAGGAGAATACGGCAAGGTGGCCGTGTCCCGGACATACGCTCCCGGCGAGGAGATGAGCATACTTCCGGGAGAGAATCTGATCCTTGACTTCGGGCAGAACTGCGCCGGCGTGCCTGAATTCGAGTTTTCCGCCCCGGAGGGGACGGTACTCACTTTCCTCCCGGCGGAGCTTCTCAATGACGGCAATGGCGCTCTCGGCAGAGGTATGGACGGCCCGGAAGGAAGCGTCCACCGCACCAATCTCCGCACACCGGATACCGGGATGAGGCTGGTCTATACCTTCGGCCCCCAAAAGGGATATGTGACTTATCATCCGTCTTGCACCTTTTTCGGATACCGCTATGCTTCAGTGAGCGCGAGTGCCCAGGTCAAGATACGCTCGGTCAGGACGCTGCCCGTAAGCTCGATCACCAAAGAAATGGAAACCGGCAGCATCACTACCGGTAACGAATCAATCAACAAGCTAATTTCCAATACTCTCTGGGGAGAGAGGTCCAATTATCTTTCCGTCCCTACCGACTGTCCGCAGCGCAACGAACGGCTCGGATGGACGGCTGACACTCAGGTGTTCGCCGAGACAGGGGCGTTTTTTGCCGACACGGACGACTTCTTCCACAAGTGGACTCGCGACCTGCGCGACACCCAGTCTCCGACCGGAGCATATCCGGGAGTGGCCCCGCTGGCCCAGTACGGAGCAAGCAGCCGCGAGATGATGAGGCTCGGATGGGCTGATGCCGGAGTCATCGTGCCGTGGGTCATATGGAGGCAGTTCGCCGACAGGAGCATCATAGAAGAGAACTGGGATGCGATGGACAAGTATATGCGGCACGTAAACGACAGTCGCTACGACCACCGCGCCCTCAGCGGGGAGAACGGCAACTACCAGTGGGGCGACTGGCTCAGCTATGAGCCGCTCGAGAGCCGCGGACAGGGGATTTACGAGGACGGCAAGAGCAAATTGAGAAAGGAAGCCGTTGAATACTGGAATTATCTTGGAGCCTGCTATTGGGCGATGGACGCGCAGATGATGGCGGATATGGCGAGAGCCGTTTCCCGTCCAGCCGAAGAATACGAGACGATGGCAGGGAACGCCCGCGCATATCTCAAGGAGCAGTTCCTTGACAGCGAGGGTAATTTCAAGACGGCCATTCTCAACACTATGCAGACCCCGGCCCTCTTTGCCCTGAAGAATTCGCTCGTGGAAGGCAAGGCCCGGGAGAATATGGTTTCGCGTCTGCGCAAGAATTTCGCGGACCACGGCAACTGCTTGCAGACAGGCTTCCTCGGCACTTCAATACTGATGTCGACCCTGTCCGACAACGGGATGACGGACGTTGCCTATGAACTGCTCTTCCAAAGGAAGAACCCGAGCTGGCTATATTCCGTGGACAACGGCGCGACCACCATCTGGGAACGCTGGAACAGCTATACCATAAGTGACGGGATGGGGCCGAAGGAGATGAACAGCTTCAATCACTACGCCTACGGCTGCGTGTGCGAGTGGCTCTGGAACACGGCGGCCGGCATCGAGGCCGATACGGCGTCCCCGGGATTCAGGCATATCATTATGAAGCCGGTTCCTGACCGCCGGCTCGGATATCTCAAGGCGGAGTACAAATCCGCGTCCGGCCCCATCAGGAGCGAGTGGAAATATGACGGCGATGTCTGGGAATGGAAATTCAGCATCCCGCAGGGGAGCAGCGCGACGGTCTCGCTGCCTGACGGCAGCGCTCCGGCCGAATATGGGGCCGGTGACCATATCGTAAGGATAACACTCTGAAAGTTTTAGGAAAATGCGTAAAATAGCTGTATTGGCGGCGGTGATGCTTGCTTTGGTATGGACGGCAGGCGCACAGCATACCCCGGGGAAGGAGTATGTATTTGATGACGGATGGTCGTTCCGCCTATGTTCTTCAAGAGCGGAGGCGGACTCCCTTGTCAAATCATCCGGAAAGAAAGGATTCCGTCCCGTGCGCATCCCGCACGACTGGAGCGTCGAGCTTCCCTTCGATAAGGAACTGGGCAAGGCGGCGGGGTATCTGCCCGGCGGGCTCGGCTTGTATGTCAAGGAGTTCAAGCTCCCGTCATATGTCGCGGACGCAGAGAGGATAAGCATAGTCTTCGATGGAGTGTACCACAATGCCACGGTCTATCTCAACGGACGTGAACTTGGCAGGCACATCTACGGGTACACGGATTTCACTTTTGACATCTCCCGACATCTTAAGAGAAACGGGACTAACCGCATAGCAGTCTTTGTCGATATGGAGCAGCAGTCCCGCTGGTACACGGGGGCGGGCATATATCGTCACGTATATCTCAAGACATCCGGACGCGCACACTTCAGGTACAACGGCATCTGGGTCAAACCCGAAGTGGACGGTAATGTTCAAATCAGTGCCGAAGTCGATGGCGGCAGACGCTACAGTGTGAAACATACGGTATCCGGTCCGGACGGGAAGCAAATCGTCCAAACCGGCGGGACATCCCTGAAAGTAGAGTCTCCGCTGCTCTGGAGTCCCGATTCCCCGGTCCTATATACTCTCAAATCCGCACTTTATGACGATTCCGGCAAGCTTTCCGATGAGGTAGTGACGCGCTTCGGTTTCCGTGAGGCCCGTTTTGAGGCGGACAGCGGCTTTTTCCTCAACGGTGTCAATATGAAACTCAAGGGTGTCTGTCTGCATCAGGATGCGGGCAGCCTGGGAGTGGCCGTACCGGATGAAGTCTGGCTGAGACGGCTGAAGGCCCTCAAGGCAATAGGCTGCAATGCCATACGTTCTTCGCATAATCCTCCTTCTCCGGTTTTTCTGGACTATTGCGACTCTCTGGGCTTTCTCGTGATAGATGAAGCCTTCGACAAGTGGAAGTCGGGTTATTACGAAAGTTCGTTCGAAAGCAGCGCCCGACAGGATATCAGTGATATGGTTCTCCGTGACCGCAATCATCCTTCGATTATCATCTGGAGTATAGGCAATGAGGTCACCGAGGCGTTGAGAACCGATGACGAAGGAGTTGAGCGTGCCCGCAAACTTCACAAAATCGTGAAGTCCCTGGATCCCACACGGCCGACAATGGTGGCCTGCCAGAGCGGATTCGCCGACAAGTTCGGAGATGTCACGGACATAGTCGGCTACAACTATTTGGAGCCGCGTATGATCAAAGACCATATCCGTCATCCGGAGAGAAAGATGCTCGTTTCCGAAGCATTCCCGTATTATTCCGGTTTGAGGGAGGACAATATCAGGGATTTCGTGGAACTGAACCCGTGGAATTTTGTGGAGGACAATCCGTTCATCGCGGGTTCTTTTGTCTGGGCCGGCATTGACTATCTCGGAGAGTCCGCTCCGTGGCCGGCGAAGGGCTGGTGTGCATCGCCCTTTGATATCACGCTGAAAGAGAGGCCGCAGGCTGCCTACTATCATCCGGCGTGGTCACCGGAGAAAGATTATCTCAAGCTTCTTGTCCGGGACAATTGCTTTGACCAGCCGGCGGGCAAGGATCATTGGCAGTATCCGCCGATGGCCGACACCTGGGATCTCCCTTATGAGGATTCCCGCTGTGTGGAGGTTCGCTGTTATACGACCTGCGACTCGGTGAAGTTCTTCTTCCCGATGTGGAGCAATCCTCAGCTGCCGCTCCGGACCCGTGTCACCGCAGACTATGCGGATTATTGCATCAAGCTTCAGATTCCGTCCACTCGCGGCAAGGTTCTGGCTGTCGGATACAAGGACGGCGAAGAAGTGCTGCGCGATTCTCTTGTCAATCACGGTCCTGTGGCGGATGTGAGACTTGATGCTGATTTTGAGTCCCTTGAGCCGCTCCCGGAGGATTTCAGCCCTCGTGCCGCCTCTTCGACCGTGTCGCATATACGGCTGAGTCTCGTGGACAGCCTGGGCCGTCTTCAGCAGATGGAGCCAAGACATTTCCGTGTCGAGACCGATGGGCCGCTGCGACTCCTTGGAGTGGAGACTGGGGATATGCGCCGGGAGGGTTCGTGGCGCACCGTGGAGTTGGATACATATTTCGGAGAAGGCCTTATACGTGTGCAGTCAACATCCGAACCGGGTCTTGCCAAAGTGGTCGTGTATGTGGAGGGCTTCGCGAAGCCGTTCGCTAAGGAAATCAGGGTGACTCACTGATTAACGGCTCGGCGGTGAAACTGATGCCCCCGAACATCTCCGTGAGCGTCGCGTCAATCTGGTTCTCTGTGATCATATCGTGGTGTAGTCGAACAATCTTTGGTTGACGGCGGGTTTCCTGTGGGTGCTTTCACGGTGTCCGGACTCCCCAGAATACCTCAGAATGGCATCCGCAACATAGTAGCCGAGGTTTACCGGCACGGCGTTGCCTATCATCTGCTCGATGTCGGTCTTGGTGCCCTCGAAATCAAAGTCTTCGGGGAAAGTCTGAATCATACTTCGCTCCAGCGAAGTCAGTGGGCGTATCCCCGCAAGTGAGCTGACCGGGTCTCCGGGATGCAGAGTATAACCTTTGGGCATCGGCCTGTTGACACCCCGGATTGTGGCGCTCGGCTCGTCAGTGCTGAATATTCCACGGCGCACATAGCTGCGTGGATGTCTGTAATAATACTTTATCGGCAATCTGTCGCCGAAGTACTCCACCACGCTCATCTCGTGGTCTGACAGGTTTTCCAGAAGGGTATCCTTTATGAAATCATCTTTCGCCCCGAGCCTGCCGACCATCATGAAACGCTTTCTCCTTTGCGGTACGCCGCACAATGCGGCATTGAGGACGGTATATGTTATACCGTAGCCCGCAGCCCTGAACAACTTGAGCGCATCCTGGAGCTTCTGCGTCTGCACATATCGCCGGATGGGAAAAGTTGTTCCTGTAAACGGAAAGCGCATCCTGCCAATTGTCAAATGCGGCGACAATTGTCATCCCGGCTTTTTCGAAGCCGAGGCTCAAACCGCCGCAACCGCAAAATAAATCAACGACTTTCATCTATATGAACAATTCAGGGTGACTTACAAGATATGCAATATTATGAAAAATGCTGACATCTGCGAATAATGCTACGCTTATTTCCGCCCCGGGAGTTGCGGTGTCACGCAAAAATGCGGTCCAGAAAGTCGTCCGGGGCGATTGCGGGAATCTCGGAAAGCTTGAAGTCAACGGTGTTTCTCGTGACTATGATGTCGCACCGGCCTTCCTTGGCGGACTGGACCTGCAACGCGTCCTCAATGTCGCGCAGCGGGCTCGCCAGCATAAATTCTATATGCTCCGGCAGGGACGGGAGCGGCTGTACGATGTCCAAAAGCTCCCTGATTACGGCTTTCTTGGCAGAGCTCGTCATATCTTTAAGGACATAGGCCACGGTCGGAATGGAGAGCGTCGACATACGCAGCTCCAGTACACCGCTTTCGCCGAGGCTGAGAATCGTGGCGGCATTTTCGCCGAACTTCGGATTGTCCCGCGCCACAAGAGTGTCCAGGATGATGTTGGTATCAAGGAAGACTCTCATCATCTTGACAGGATATATGCGAGCCTTTCATCCTCTTCCAGCTGCCTGTCAGTGAACCTGACTACTCCGGTGAGTTTTTTGACCCGCTGCGAGACGACGGGCCTGGCGAGCTTCGGAAATTCCAGAGAGTCAAGCGACCTCTGCTTATGGACAATGCGGAATCCGTCGTTCGTTTCGATGATGTCGAACTCCGTCTTGCTGTCGTAATTCTTCGCCCTGAGGATTTTAGCCGGGATGATCAGGGCCTTGCTGTTCCCGATTTGAACCAAAGTGTGCGCCATATTGCCGGTAGTCGTTTTTGCAAAGATAGATAAATTATAACAAAATGCAAAAACATTATAACATTAATTATTCGTATCTTCGCGGGCGCACATTTGACAAGAAGCATCAGGCGTGAACCGTAATGAATTGGAAATAATGGCTCCGGCGGGCAATTTCGAGTGCCTGCACGCGGCCATACAGGGTGGAGCGGACTCCGTATATTTCGGGGTCGGGAAGCTGAATATGCGCAGCCATTCGGCCAATAACTTCAGCCCCGACGACCTTGCCGAGGTGGTGCGCATCTGCCGGGAGGCCGGAGTGAAGAGCTATCTTACGCTGAACATAGTCCTCTATCAGGAGGATCTCCCCGCGATGAGGGAGACTCTGGATGCCGCCGCGGCCGCCGGGGTGGATGCCATCATCGCATCAGATATGGCGGCGATAAGCTATTGCCGCAGCATAGGCCTGGAGGTGCATATTTCGACTCAGCTCTCCATCTCCAACGTCGAGGCTCTGCGGTTCTACGCACAGTTCGCGGACGTGGTCGTGCTGGCGCGCGAGCTCAACCTCGACCAGGTCAAAGAAATATATGAGACCATCCTGCGGGAGCGGATATGCGGCCCGTCGGGCCATCTCGTGCGGATCGAGATGTTCGCGCACGGGGCGCTCTGTATGGCCGTCAGCGGCAAGTGCTACCTTTCGCTGCACAGCTACGGGGCATCCGCCAACCGTGGCGCGTGCTATCAGGTCTGCCGCCGGGGCTATGAGGTCACCGACCTCGACACCGGCAACAAGCTGCACATAGACAACAAATATATAATGTCTCCCAAGGACCTGTGCACCATCGAGTTTATGGAGCGTATCATAGACAGCGGAGTCAAGGTCTTCAAGATCGAGGGCCGGGCCCGCTCCGCGGAATATGTCAAGCGCTGCGCGTCCTGCTACAGCCGCGCCGCGCAGGCCGTCTGTGACGGGACATACACCCCGGAACTCGCCGCATCGCTCAAGTCCGAGCTCGCGGAGGTCTTCAACCGGGGATTCTGGGACGGCTACTATATGGGTGCGCGTCTCGGGGAGTGGAGCGCGGTCTACGGCTCGCAGGCCAGCCTCAAGAAAGTCTATTGCGGCAAAGTCACCAACTGGTTTGACCGCATCGGGGTCGCGGAGATCTCCGTCGAGTCCTCTCCGCTCTCCCTCGGCGACAAGGCTATGGCGATAGGGGCCACTACCGGGGTCGTGGAGTTCACGGTCGAGGATATGAGAGTCAACCTCAAGCCGGCGCAGACGGCCTCCAAAGGCGTGCGCTGTTCCGTCGCAGTCCCGGCAGACATCTGCCCGGACGGACGCCTCCGCCGGGGCGACAAGATTTACATCTGGCAGGGCAAATAATCTGCCCGCAGGAACTCGGCCATAGCGCGGAGGGCCATCCCTCGGTGGGAGATGGCATTCTTCTCCTCGTCCGAGAGTTCCGCGAGGGATTTTCCGGGGTGCGCGTCTGGGATGAAGACAGGGTCGTAGCCGAATCCGTTGTGCCCTGACCGGGACAGCGCTATGGATCCCTCCATCCTGCCCTCGAAGATATGTTCTTCTCCATTCAGAATCAGGGTGATGACAGTCCTGAAGCAGGCTCTGCGCGAAACTCCCTCTCCGAGCCTTTCCAGCTCGGAAAGGAGCTTTGACATATTGGCATTGTCGTCGTGGGCCTCTCCGGCATAGCGCGCCGAACGCACTCCGGGTGCTCCGCCAAGCGAGTCCACCTCCAGACCGGTGTCGTCGGCGAAGCAGTCCCGCCCGCAAAGGGAGTGCAGATGCTCCGCCTTGATGCGTGAATTCTCCTCCAGCGTCTCTCCCGTCTCCTCCACATCGGCGTCAAGTCCCTCTTCAGCGGGGGACAGAACCTCGCATATTCCCTGCAGTATCTCTCCGGCCTCCCGGAGCTTGCCCTTGTTGGCGGTCGCAAAAAGTAGTCTCATATCTCGCAAGGTAATGATAAAATCGCTATATTGTAGCGTTTTTTAACCGATAATCTCTAAGATATGCGACCATACGTCATCCTTTCCGCCGCGCTTCTCCTTGCGCTCTCCTGCCAGCCTCAGAAAGCCGGGGTCGACCTGACCTCCGGAGATGACGGCTGTTTCGGCCTCTACCCTCAGATACAGAACCTGCACTCCCGGCAGACGGTCTCCCTCGACGGGGACTGGAAAGCGTTCGTTGACCAGTACGAGACGGGCTACTACGACTACAGGCGCAACCCTATGCCTGACGGGAAGACTTTCTTCGCGGATCTCAAATTCAGCGACGACCGCACCAAACTCGTCGAATATGACTTCGATACGGCCTCCTCTCTCCGAGTGCCGGGCGACTGGAACACGCAGCGTCCCGAGCTCTATATGTACGAGGGGACAGTCTGGTATCGTCAGAAATTCAATGCCAGCCCGGCGGCGGGACGCAGAAGTTTCCTGTATTTCGGCGCGGCCAACTATGAGGCGGTGGTCGGAGTCAACGGACACGCGGTGGCAAGGCACGTCGGCGGGTTCACCCCGTTCAACATAGAAGTCACCGACCGCCTGAAGCCTGGAGAGAATACCGTTATCGTCAAGGTGGACAACAAGCGCGTCCGCGAGGGTGTCCCGACCATTAACTCCGACTGGTGGAACTACGGCGGCATCACACGCAGCGTGTATCTTGTGGACGTTCCCGAGACGTTCATCCGCGAATTCAGCGTCGCTCTCTCCCCGGACGGCAAGAACATCGTCGCCTGGGCGCAGCTCGACGGACCGGAACTCCGGCAGGATGTCACTCTTGACATCGCCGAGCTGGGCATCAGCCGGACGGTAACCTCCGATGCAAGCGGAAAGGCGAGTTTCGAAGTCCCTGCTGGGCCTCAGCGATGGTCTCCCGACAGTCCGAAGCTCTACGACGTCAAGATGAGCTCGCAGACCGACGCCGTTTCTGACAGGATAGGGTTCAGAACCGTCGAGGTGAGAGGCCCGCAGATTCTGCTCAACGGCGAGGCGGTGTTCTGCAAGGGCATATGTATCCACGAGGAGAAGCCGTACTCTTCTGGCGGCCGTGCCACAGGAGCGCAGGACGACAAGGCCCTTCTGTCTTGGGCCAAAGACTTGGGCTGCAATTTCCTGCGTCTTGCGCACTACCCTCACAACGAAGAGATGGTACGCCTTGCCGAGGAGATGGGATTTATGGTATGGGACGAAATCCCGGTCTACTGGACCATTGACTGGACCAATCCGGACACCTATGCCAATGCGGAGCACCAGCTCCGCGATATGATTGTCCGGGACCGCAACAGGGCCGGGGTTATCATCTGGTCGATGGCCAACGAGACCCCTCACGGCGATGCGCGTCTCCGCTTCCTGACCTCGCTCATAGACAAGGCGCGGTCAATGGACGGCACGCGACTCGTCAGCGCCGCGATGGAGAAGGACTACATCGATGATGCGACCCTCACCGTCAAGGACAAACTCATCAACTATGTGGATGTCATCAGCTTCAACCAATACCTCGGCTGGTACGACGGAACGCCGGAGAAGTGCGACACTCTCAGCTGGACTTTCCCGGTGGAGAAGCCCGTAGTGATTACCGAGATGGGCGGCGGAGCCAAATACGGTCTGCACGGCGAGAGGGCTGAGCGCTTCACCGAGGAATATCAGGCCTATCTCTTCGAGAAGAATCTCGCGATGCTGGACCGCATACCGCAGCTCGCCGGCGTGACCCCGTGGATACTCAAGGACTTCCGCTCTCCTCGCCGCTTCCTCCCGGGCATTCAGGACGACTACAACCGCAAGGGACTCGTCTCCGAAAACGGGGAACGCAAGCAGGCATTCGGAGTCTATCGCGACTGGCGCTGAAGCCACACGATAGCTTCCCGGTGGTGATATTTCCGGAATTTGCGTAAATTTGCGCGACTTATGGTACTTTTGTTGGTATTTCTGCTTAGCGCGATGACGGTCTCGTTCCTCTGTTCGGTGCTGGAGGCCGTGTTGATGTCCACTCCGATTTCGTATATCACGATGCGGGAGGAAGAGGGCTACAAGCCTGCCGTGAAGTTCAAGAAATTCAAGCAGGAGAGTTCCCGTCCGATAGCGGCCATCCTTTCGATGAACACCATCGCCAACACCATCGGAGCGGCCGGAGTCGGTGCGCAGGCGACGGCGGTATTCGGCTCGCAGTGGTTCGGTCTCGTGAGCGCAGTCACCACCGTGCTGATACTCGTGTTCTCCGAAATCATCCCGAAGACCATCGGCACCTCTTACTGGAAGTCTCTGATGGGCTTCGTAACGAGCCTCATCTCCGTGCTGATAGTGATAATGTATCCTCTGGTGATACTCGTCGAGGGGCTTTCGAAGCTGATAAGCCCCAAGTCGGGGGAGACCGCAGTCTCAAGGGAGGAGGTCAGCGCGATGGCAAATGTGGCCGAGGAGGAGGGAGACCTGGAGGAAGACGAGAACGCCATCATCCAGAATCTCATCAATATGGATGAAGTGACCGCCTCGGACGCTATGACCCCGCGCGTGGTGGCGGCCATCGCCCCGGAGTCTATGACCCTCCGGGCGTTCTACAAAGACAAGCGCTACCTGCACCACAGCCGCATCCCCGTCTATGCCGACAACGATGAATATATCACCGGCTACATCCTCAGGACAGATGCGCTGCAGCTGCTGGCCGACGACAAGTTCGACCGTACGCTCGGGAGCATCAAGCGGGAGATAGCATCCTTCGGCGAGGACACTCCGCTGGACACGATATGGGACGAGATGCTCAGCAAGGACGAGCAGATAGCCGTGATAATCAACGAATATGGCAGTTTCCAGGGCATTCTGACCCTCGAAGATGTCATTGAGACTCTGCTCGGCAGCGAAATCGTGGACGAAAAGGACTCCGTGCGGGATATGCAGCAGCTTGCCCGCGACAGGTGGAAGAAGCGTTCAGGCGCTAGTTCACGCGGATCTTCTGCCCAAGGCGGATCTTGTCCGCATTGAGCCCCGGGTTAAGTTTCTTGATGGCGCTTACGCTCTTGCCGTATTTCTTGGCAATCCCCGACACCGTGTCTCCCGAGCGGACAGTGTGCCATTTCATCGCCGCCCTTTCGGCTTCGATGCGCATCTCCTCCTCGATAATCTTCTCGTCAGCGGCATAGATTTCCTCCTCCTCTTCCAGTGACTCTGACACATAGCGTGACGACGGGTCCAGATAGCTCCTCCGGAGCACGAAGACGTTTTTGCGGAGTTCTCCGTTCTCGAAATCTATGATCCACTGCGGGTCGAACGCGTAGCCCTTGTAGCGGGTTTCGAAGTGCAGGTGCGGGCCGGAGGAGCGGCCCGTGGAGCCCCCAAGGCCTATGATGTCCCCGGCGCGGACCCATTGCGAAGACGTGACCAGCCGCTTGGACAGGTGGCCGTAGAACGTCTCAAGCCCGTTCTCGTGGCGCACAATCACCAGATTGCCGTAGCCGGAGACATAGCCCGAATACCTCACTCTTCCGTCGAATGCCACGTTGACCGGAGTCCCGGTCGGCAGCGGCAGGTCCACTCCCTGATGTCGGCGGTGTCTCCTGTAGCCGAACTTGGAATAGACCTTGCCTATGTGCGGGCAGACGAAGACGCTCATCGAGTCCACGAGGCAGATGCTGTTCCTGTAAGGCAGTTCGGAGAGGGATATGCTGAGATAGGGGTTGATGGCGGTCTCCGACCAGTAGTCCTTGAACACGGCATCTTCGGCCATTTTAGCGTTGTTCTTGACGTATCTCCAGCTGTAGTCGTCGAAGAGGATGATCTGCAGGTAGCCGTCCCCGATGTCCAGAGTGTCCACCGGGGCTCCGTTGCCGCGCTTGAACGCTCCCGGAGGGGTGATGTAGTCCTCCGGGACCATTGTGACGGCAGGCGGGTCTATACGTATGTCCAGCGAATCGGGCAGACTCAGCACCTCCCGCCCGGCGGGGTGCTGCGCGAAGAGGAATGACGGCAGGATGAGCGCGGCGCTTGTCAGTAGAGCTCTCATTATGACCTCTCCGCTCCGAATTTGTCCTTGAGGAGCGCTTCCGTCTCGGAGATGATGCTCTTCAGGGTGTCCTCCGAGCGTGCCTCGCAGATGAAGCGCAGATAAGGCTCGGTGTTGGAAGGGCGGACGTTGAACCACCAGCCGTCGAACTCCAGCCTGTAGCCGTCGAAGTCCATCGTGCGGAGCGGCTTCTGCTTCGCGGCGAAGTGTTCGCGCACGGCCTCCATCGCTGCGGCCTTGTCTTCGACGCGGAAGTTGATTTCTCCCGAGTTGTGGTAAGAGTTCATCGAGTCGATCTGCTCGCTCAGTCTGACCCCGCGCCTCTTGAGCTCGGAGACTATTGAGAGCACTATCATAGAGGACAGCAGTCCGCTGTCGGAGTAGAAGAAATCCTTGAAATAATAGTGTCCCGCAAGTTCGCCGCCCCAGAGGCCGTCGATTTCGCGGAGTTTCGGCGCGGCGAACGCCCGTCCCACTTTCCAGGTATGCAGCTCCGCGCCGTAGCGCTCCAGAAACTCTCCCACTGACTTGGAACTGCGTATCTCCTGCAGCACGCGGGGATGCTTCGCCCCTTTCATATCGCAGAAGTATATGGCCATCAGCGCGATGACCAGATCCGGCGAGACGAATCTCGCCTTGTCGTCCACGAACATAACCCTGTCCGCGTCGCCGTCGAAGATGAGACCTATGTCGGCCCCGCTGTCCCGCACGAGCTTTTTGAGCGGTTCCACGTTCTTTGCCACCAGAGGGTTGGGGTCGTGGTTCGGGAAGCGGCCGTCGATGGTGTCGAAGATGTATTCCGGGCTGTCGCCGTAGATCTGCTTCGCGAAGAGGTTTGACATACCGTTGGAGAGGTCGAACGCGATGTGCAGATTGCTGTAGTCGCCCTTGAACTGCTTCATATAGGCGAGGTATTCGTCCAGGATGTCAATCCTGTGCAGCTCCCCCTTGCGCTCCGCCGCCGTAGTCGGCTCGCCGGCCTCAATCCAGTCCCTTATCTGCCCGAGTCCGCTCTCCAGACCCACCGGCAGGGCTTCTTCGCGGCTCACCTTCATACCGTTATACTGCGGCGGGTTGTGGCTCGCGGTAATCTGGACCGAGGCCTTGAAGCCGTGCCGTGCCGTGCCGAAATAGACCATCGGCGTGCTGCTCAGGCCGATGTCCCAGACATCGGACCCGGCATCGAGGATGCCCTGCACGAGGCTGTCCCTGACGGCCTCGGACGAGACTCTGCAGTCGCGTCCCACCAGCACCTTGTCCGCTCCGAGCAGACGCGGGATGAAGTAACCTATCTTGTATGCAAGCGCATCCGTGAGGTCCACTCCGTAGACCCCCCGGATATCATAAGCGTGAAATGCTCCCATAGTATGCGGTCATTTTAGTTTGGTCTTATATGATGCCCCCACTCTTCCCCGGGCGATGTTCCCGAGCTTGCGCGAGAGCATCTTGCGGCGTATCGGAGGCACGAGGTCGGTGAAGAGTACTCCGTCGAGGTGGGAAAACTCGTGCTGAATCATACGGCTCGCGAATCTGTCGAAAGTCTCGCGCTTCTTCTCGAAGTGCTCGTCGTAATATTCGACCTCGATGACTTCCGGCCTGCGCACGTCGGCATAGATGCCCGGCACGCTGAGGCAGCCCTCGTTGTATTCGCACTCTTCCTTGCTCTCGGAGAGTATCACCGGGTTGATGAAAGTGCGCCTGAAACCCTTGAGGTAGGGATAAATGTCGGACATCACGTCCCCGTCGACTGTCGCGACCCTGAGGCTGACTCCGATCTGCGGCGCGGCCAGCCCGCAGCCTTCCGAAGCGGAGAGGGTCTCCCGGAGGTCGCCCACGAGGGTGTTGAGGTATTCTTTGTCGTTGAGGTCCGCTTCCGCTGCGACTTCGCGCAGCACGGCGGATCCGTAAAGGTAGATGGGCTGTATCATTATCGGTCTTTATTCTTGTCGAGGTAACTCTGCAAAATTATTGCCGCACTGATTCTGTCCACGGAATTCTTGTCGCGGCGCGCGCTCTTCTTCATCCCCCCGTCAATCATCGCCCTGTGCGCGAGCACAGAGGTGAAGCGCTCGTCTTCGAGGACAATCGGCACTTCCGGGAACGCCTTCTGCAGGCTGACGAGAAACTTGTCCACATCCGGGGCGCACTGGGCGGGCGCGCCGTTGAGATTGAGCGGATAGCCGACCACAAATCTCTCTATGGTTTCGGTGCGGGAGTATTTTTGGAGATATTCTATTATCTTTGCAGAGGGAACGGTTTCTGCGGGAGATGCGAATATGCCGAGAGGGTCACTGACCGCGACCCCCACTCTGGCCTTGCCGTAATCTATCCCGACAGATCTTTTCAAAACAGTGTCTGCAATGAGTTTTACGCAGTGCGAAATTAATTAAAAAGTATGGGACGACAAAATCCGGACGGGAGAGACACAGTCTACAGGCTGACGCTTGCGGACAACGGCACCCATAGAAGCATTCGCTCGATAATCTTCACGAAATTCCGCTTCATCACTTTCGCCACTACCGTAGTCGTGGTGTTCATCCTCTTGATATACTGTATTATAGCCTTTACTCCGCTGCGTCTTGCAATCCCGGGCTATCCGGATGCCAAGTTCAAGAAGACCGCCCTTTCCAATGCAATCAAGATAGATTCTCTCGAGAGCGCGGTCACCCGATGGAATCTCTACGCCGAGAACCTGAGCCGCGTGCTCGCGGGAGAGAGTACGATCGATCTCGACAGCGTGCTCGGAGGCAATGCGGTGAGGTATCTCTCCGCCAAGTCGGCCTCTGAGCTCCGCGAGCGCGATTCCCTGCTTAGGGAGACGGTGCGCGGGGAGGAGAAGTTCGGGGTCAGTTCGTCTTCCGGGAAGGCGCTTCCGATCGAGGGCCTGCACTTCTTCACGCCGGTCAAGGGAGTGGTGGTCGAGAGTTTCGATGCCGTGACCCATCCTGCCATCGACATTGCGGTGCCGTCCGGCACCGTGGTGAGCGCGACTCTGGACGGAACGGTGGTTTATTCGGGCTGGAACGAAGAACTCGAATATGTGGTCGTGGTGCAGCACAAGGACAATCTGATCAGCATATACGGCAACAATATGAAGACTCTCCGCAAGAGCGGGGACGAAGTCAAGGCCGGTACGCCGCTCGCGCTCTCGGGAGGGGCTTCCACCGGCTCGGGCAAGGGACATCTGCACTTCGAGCTCTGGCACGGAGGACGCCCTCTGAACCCGACACAATTCATAAGTTTCTAGTGGAAAAGAGAAAGATAGCAATACTGGGCTCTACGGGCTCGATCGGCACTCAGACGCTGGATGTCATACGCCGGCATCCGGACCTCTTCGAGGTGGAGCTGATTTCCGCCCGGCGGAGCGTGGACCTGCTTATCGGGCAGGCGATAGAATTCAATGCCGCGAACGTGGTGATTTGCGATGATTCGCGCTACACTGAAGTGGCCGACGCCCTCCAGCCCCGAGGCATCAAAGTCTGGTCCGGGATTGACAGCCTGTGCGAGCTCGTGCGGCTGCCGAGCGTGGACATAGTGGTCGGGGCGATGGTGGGATTCAGCGGACTGCGGCCGACGATGGCCGCGCTTGAGGCCGGGAAAATCCTGGCGCTTGCCAACAAGGAGACCCTGGTCGCCGCCGGAAACATAGTCACCCGCACTATGCGGGAGCACAGGGCGGTCATCCTGCCGGTGGATTCGGAGCATTCGGCCATTTTCCAGTGCCTGCTCGCCGCCAGAGGCAACGAGGTCGAAAAACTGCACCTTACCGCGTCCGGAGGCCCGTTCCGGGGATGGGACAGGCCGCGGATAGCCGCCGCCACGGCACAGATGGCTCTCAAGCACCCGAACTGGAATATGGGGGCCAAGGTGACCATAGATTCCGCCACGATGATGAACAAGGGATTCGAGGTCATAGAGGCCAGATGGCTCTTCGACGTCAAGGCGGAGCGCATCAACGTGGTGGTGCATCCTGAGTCGGTGATACACTCTATGGTGGAATTCGCCGACGGGGCCGTAATCGCCCAGCTCGGCTGGCCGGATATGCGCGAACCTATAGGATTCGCGCTCTCGTTCCCCGCAAGGCTGCCGGTCGGCAACCGAAAGCTCGACTTCGCGGAGCTCGGGCATCTCAGCTTCGAAGCTCCCGATATGGCCAAATTCCCCTGCCTGGAACTCGCCTACGAGGCCCTGCGGCGGGGAGGGAACGCTCCCTGCGCGCTCAACGCCGCCAACGAGGTGGCGGTGGCCGCATACCTCAAGGGGTTGATAGGATTCTATGACATCGCACGGATCAATGAGAAGTGCCTTGCTGGCCTGAATTTTGCCGAGAATCCGAGCATTGACGATATTTTTCAGACAAACAAGGAGATAGCATCGATTGCCGATGGTTATATTGCTTAAGACGCTTCAGGTCATTCTCGCCCTCTCGCTCCTGATAATAATTCACGAGCTGGGTCACTTTATGTGGGCCAAGTTCTTCGGAATCAGGGTTGAGAAGTTCTATCTCTTCTTCGATGCCGGAGGCAAGGCGATCGCCCGCTGGAAGTGGGGGGATACGGAGTTCGGCATCGGCTGGCTGCCTTTCGGCGGCTACTGCAAGATATCCGGGATGATAGACGAGTCGATGGACCTCGAGCAGATGCGCCGTCCCCCGCAGCCCTGGGAGTTCCGCTCCCGTCCGGCCTGGCAGCGGCTGCTGGTGATGGCGGGCGGGGTGCTCAACAACTTCATCTTCGCGGTGCTCGCCTATATCGGCATTATGGCCGCGTGGGGGCAGTCCTATATAGACAACAGCGACAGCCGCATATATGTCAATGACCTCGCCTACGAGATGGGGTTCCGCACCGGAGACCGTATCCTTAAGTTCGACGACTACAGTCCGGAGAACTTCGCTATGCTGCAGGCCGACCTTGCGCGGCGCGACGTGCACAAGGCGACGGTGCTCCGGGGTACGGACACTCTGGACATATATGTGGATCAGGCGATGATAGGAGAGGTGCTCAACTCTCCGATGATGTTCGACCTCGCCATCCCGTTCGTGGTGGATTCGGTCGCTTCCGGCCCCAACGCCTCTTCGGGGCTGCGCAGGGGCGACAGGATAGTATCGTTCGACGGGAATGCCGTGGAGTACCTTCAGGACTCCCGCCGCGTGCTCTCCGGGATGAAGTCACGCACGGTCGAAGCTACGGTGCTCAGGGGCGGAGACACGCTGTCCATCCCCGTGAGCGTGGACACGACGGGACGCATCGGGGTCTATATGGCCACTCCGTCCGTCAAAGTCAAGCACTACGGCCTGCTGGACGCTATCCCTGCCGGCATCAAGCTGACGGGAAGCACTATAGGGGGCTATGTGAGAGACCTGGGCCTGCTGGTGAGACCCTCCACCGGGGCCTACAAGTCTGTGGGCAGCTTCATCGCCATCGGACAGGTCTTCCCTGCGAGCTGGGACTCTTACCGCTTCATCAACATCCTCGCGCTGCTTTCCATAATGCTCGCGGTGATGAATCTGATCCCGATTCCGGCACTGGACGGGGGACATATACTCTTCACTCTCTATGAGATGATTACGGGACGCAAGCCGAGCGACCGCTTTCTGGCCGTCGCGCAGACGATAGGGATGCTCCTGCTGCTCGCGCTGATGTTCCTCGCCTTCGGCAACGATATTGCACGTATAATATAAAACATTCATTATGAAGAAGATTATCGCCCTATCAGTATTGATTCTCGCTCTTGCGGGATGCAAGCATACCGGGACTCTCCTTCCGAGCGTAAGCGGCAAGGCCGGAGAAGTCTTGGTGGTGATCGACAAGGCGGACTGGGAGGGCGCTCTCGGCGCGGCCACCCGCAGTCTGCTGGCGGACGAATGTCCTTATCTCCCTCAGAGAGAGCCTCTCTATACTCTGGTCAATGTGGCCCCTGCGGGCTTTGTGGACCTGTTCAAGATTCATCGCAACATAGTGATGTTCAACATCAGTCCGCAGATTGACAGCGCCGGGGTGTTCTATCGCAGCGACGTCTGGTCGCAGCCCCAGTGCGTGATTCAGATATCCGCCTATGACACCGACGCCGCAGCGGATATGCTCAAGAAGAAGGGTGGCACGATTGTGCGCGCCATCGAGCAGGCGGAGCGCGACAGGGTGATACGCAACACCCTGCTCTATGAAGAGAGGGCCATAGCGGACACCGTGTCCAGGATTTTCGGCGGCTCGCCTCACTTCCCGGTGGGCTACAAGTTCAAGAAGATCAGCCCGGACTTCTGCTGGATCGCCAACGACAAGCAATATGTCTACCAGGACGTGTTCGTGTACAGGTATCCGGCGGAGGCCGACCATCCGTTCTCTTCCGGCAACATAATCCGTCACCGCAACGAAATCCTCAAGGCCAACGTGCCCGGGATGTTCGACAACACCTATATGACCACGAGCGCGTACTTCTCCCCGATAATCGAGTACCTCAAATACCGTGGGCGCGACATCGTGCAGACCCGGGGAATGTGGGAGGTGGAGAACGACTATATGGGAGGGCCTTTCGTGTCCCATTCCTTCTACAGTCCTGACGGAAAGGACATCATAGTGACGGAAGCCTTCGTCTATGCGCCGCGTTACGACAAGCGGCAGTATCTCCGTCAGGTCGAGTCGCTGCTCTACTCCTGGGAGTGGAGGAAGGAAGGGGCCGGCGGGCGAAAGGCGGAAAATTAATTTGTCAAGTCTAAAATAATTTCTATCTTTGCACTCCCTATGCGGATTAAGTCCGTGCAGGCGGGAATGGTGGGTTCGTATAACGGCTAGTACTCAAGATTTTCATTCTTGCAATAGGAGTTCGATTCTCCTACCCACTACTTAAATATTAAAAAACACAATAATGGCAAACACAGCTTCAGCTAAGAAAGCCGATCGTCAGAACGAGAGGCGCAGATTGCATAACAGGTATTATGCAAAGACAACCAGGAACGCTATCCGCGACATCCGTAACACCACCGACAAGGCTACGGCCGAGAAGAACGCTCCCAAGGTATATGCTATGATTGACAAGCTCGCGAAGATAGGCCTCATCCACAGGAACAAGGCTTCCAATCTCAAGAGCGGCATCGCAGTCTACATCAACAAGCTCGCGTAAGCGCAGCCTTGTTTTTCTGACGGGATGTAGCGCAGTTGGCTAGCGCACCACGTTCGGGACGTGGGGGTCGTCCGTTCGAGTCGGATCATCCCGACAAGGGGTTGGAGTTGAGGCTCTGACCCCTTCTTTCATCATTATTGGGGATGACGCCGCCCCGAAAAATCCTTATATTTGCGCCGTATGAAGCATATCGCAATCAGCATTCTGGCTCTTCTCTCATTGCAGAGCCTCGGGGCGCAGGCCCTCACTCAGATGCCCGACACGACCGGGCTCTACGGGGAGCGGCGCGACACTCTGCAGGCGAGCGTGTTCTCGGCCAGCCAGTCGGGGACATATCTTCCGCGCACCAAGGAGATACGCACGGAGGTCATTTCGACCGCCGGCCTGCACAAGATGGCCTGCTGCAGCCTTGCGGAGAGTTTCGAGAATTCCGCAAGCGTCACCGTGGGCTATTCCGATGCGGTCACCGGCGCGAGGCAGATCCGTCTGCTCGGACTTTCCGGGGTCTATACCCAGATGCTGGACGAGAACCGTCCGACGATGAGGGGCATTTGTGCGCCGTTCGGACTCTCCTATGTGCCCGGACAATGGCTGGAGAGCATCCAGATAGCCAAGGGCGTCAGCTCCGTGGTCAACGGGGTCGAATCTATGACCGGACAGATCAACGTGGAGCACCGCAAGCCTACCGACGAGGTCCCGCTCTTTGTCAACGCTTCCGCGATGTCGGACGGCAAGCTGGACTTCAACCTCTCCTCCTCGCTGCAGATGGGGGAGAAGTGGAGCACGGTGATGCTTGCCCATATCTCCGGCAACAAGCCTATGCACGATGACAACGGTGACGGATTCCACGATGCTCCGGGTACTCTGCAGCTGAACTTCGCCAACCGCTGGCTCTACTTTGCGCAGAGCGGGTTTCAGCTCCGCTTTGGGGTGAGAGCCCTTCAGGACTCCCGCGAGGGAGGTCAGACGGAGAGCGCGGGCGACTGGCGCAGCGCGATAAACAACAGGATGCTCAACGGCTATTTTAAACTCGGGGTGCCGCTGAGCGAAGACAATGCCCGCAATATAGCCTTGGTGGGGGACTGGACCTGGCAGCGCTCTTCCGACAAGTTCGGACTGCGAAGCTATGAAGCCACACAGCGGTCCGGGTTCTTCAACCTGCTATATCTCAACGAGGTGAACGAGTCCCACAAGTTGACCCTCGGAGCCGGCGCGATGCTGGACCGCCTCTCCGAGAATGAGCCGGTCCCTCTGCCCGGTGCGGAGCCGGAAGGGATGAAGACTGCCGATTTTGTCGACCTCGGGCTGTTCGGGGAATATACTTTCCACGCGGGGGAGAAGTTCTCCTCCATACTCGCTCTTCGCGGCGACTGGTACAACGGCGAGGGATTCCGCTTCTCTCCGCGTCTCACCCTGAAATACACTCCGACAGAGTCGCTGATATTCAGAGCGAACGCCGGCAGGGGACTGCGGCGCGCGATGCCGCTGACCGACAATATAGGGGTATTCTCGACCTCCAAGGCTTTCGTGGGAGAGTACCTTTCCCACCCCCTCGAGGACTCCTGGACGGCAGGGGGCAACGCCACCTGGTATCTTCCGTTCGGGAACAACACCTATCTGAGCCTTGACTGTTTCCACAGCGAATTCAGCCGGCAGCTCATAGTCGACTACGAGCTTGCGGACAACGAAATCAACTTCTACACCATCGACGGGAAGCGCTCATACACCGACAGCTGGCAGCTGGACTTCAACACCGAGCCGCTGCGCGGGCTGACCGTGACCGCCACGTTCCGCTATACGGATGCGATGGTCTTTCTTCAGGGCAAGGGACTGGTGGAAAGGCCGCTCGTCAGCCGCTATAAGGGAGTGCTCAACCTCCAGTATGCCACTTCTCTGCGCAAGTGGATATTCGACTTCACCGCATCTGTCAACGGCCCGTCCAGGGCTTACGGCTTTATGGGACTCCCGGACGACAGGACTCCGGCGTACCCCCTGCTCTATGCCCAGATTACCCGCAGGATGAAGGGATTCGACATCTACGTCGGAGGAGAGAACCTGAGCAATTACAGACAGAAGCGGGTCATATTCGGCACGGTCGACGCGTCCGGATATGTCAATCCGTATGCGGACGGCTTCGATGCCGGCGCCGTTTGGGGGCCCATAAGCGGGATAAAACTCTATGCGGGCATCAGAGTGACTTTATGGAAAAAAGCTTAATCTGCTGAATATGAAGAAAATAATGATTATCACCCTGCTCGCCCTGATGGCGGCAGGTTCAGTCCCGGCAAGCGGGAATCAGCTCTGCTCCGTCTCACAGAGCGGCGTGAGCGTCCAGGACAAGAAAGACAGGAAGAAAGTCGAGACCGTCACCTTTGACACCAATCTGCACTGCAAGAACTGCGTTAAGAAAGTGCAGGAGAACATCGCTTTCGAGAAGGGTGTGAAAGACCTTGACGTCAGCCTAGAGAAACAGACCATCACGGTCAAGTACGACCCTGCGAAAACCAGCGTTGACAGCCTTGCCCGCGCAGTGCGCAAGCTCGGCTACAACGCTGATGTCCATAAGGATAAGAAGTAGCTTCTATTTCTTCTTCACGGAGAAGATTGCGCCCTCTGACGAATGGTCGGTGTCGTAGAACTGCACCGCGTTGTCGTTGAGGCGAGGGTAGCTGTTGTCCAGCAGCCTGATGAGCTCCGCGCCGGCGAGGATGACCGGGCCGTAACCGTGCGCTGCGGAGGCGCTGACCGGACGGTAATAGTAGAACGCAGGGTCAAATGCCATACCGGTGCCGACACAGGTGCCGTTGACCTTGCCTTCGGCGTCGATCATAGTTGAAACCGCGTTCCACGCCAGGCAGGTCTGCGGGCCGTAGGCAAGGGCGTTGAGCCAGCCTTCGTTGATGCCGTGGGCGAAGCAGTATGCGAAGATTGCGGTGGCGGAAGTCTCGAGATATGAGTCGTTGCGGTCGAGGAGCTGATGCCAGAATCCCTCGCTGCTCTGGAGAGCGGCAAGCCCCTCAGCGTGCTGTCTGAAGAGTTCGAGCACCTTGCTCCTGCCCGGGTAGTTCTCCGGCAGCACGTCGAGCACTTCGCTCATCGTAAGTATCGCCCATCCGTTGGCGCGTCCCCAGTGGTACGCAGGATGAGGATCCATAGACTCGATCCAGCCGTGGCGGAAGAGCTTCTTCTCCGGAACCCACATCTTGTCCTTGAAGAGCATAATCTGACGGACTGCCTCGTCGTAGTATTTCTTGTCGCCGCTGAGTTTGCCGTACCAGGCGATGGCCGGGATTCCCATAAACATATCGTCGAGCCATACCGCGTCGGCAAGCGGACGCATTCTGGCAAGCGTGCCGTCCTTGAGACGGTATTCCCTGTTCATAATGAAATCCACATAATTGTCGATGAGGGCGCGGAGATTGAGGTCCGGGTTGGCGAACTGGTCTCTGATCATCGAGACGCAGACCGCGCCGCAGTCATCCAGTGCGCCCGGATTCACGACCTGGCGCATCTGAGGGTCGACCTTGCCGCCGTCCTTTGCGACCTTGGTCCACTTATATGCCTGCTCCGCAAGGAAACTGTGGCGGTCCTTGGTGTAGTCGGTATATGCCTTGTCACCGGTGGTCTCGCCGGCCTTGAGCATAGCCGAGTAGGTCACTCCCCACTCGTAGCTGGCAAGACGGAATGCGCCTCTCTTGAGCGTGCCGTCTTCCTTGAGGCCGACAGGGGTCTCGGAGCTGACATAATTGAGAATCCTGTCAAGGTCAGCCTTGATGGCGTCCTTTGCCGGAACTCCGTACGGATTGACGTAGTCAGGGTCGAGCAGATGCAGAGCGGTGTTGGAGTCGTTGATTGCGGACTTCTCGTTCTGAGCGCTCTGAGCGCAGGAGCAAAGACAGGCTGCGGCGGCTAATGCCGGGATAAAGAGTTTGTTGAACTGCATAGCGGTAATATGATTATAAGTTTTTGCGCGAAATCGTGCGCAAGATACGAATAATTTGTGATATTTGCAGGACGATGACCGCGCCTGCGATAATAATCCTCTTTCTTTTCACGCTGCTCTCGAGCGGTATGCAGCGGGTGTCGGGCTTCGGCTTCGGGATTATCGCGATGACGGTGTTCCCCTATCTTATGCCGTCCTACGGGGAGGCGACCGCCCTGTCCGGGATGCTCGCGATAGTGACGGCGCTCGTGCCCGCGCTGCGGCACGTCCGGATTGTCCCCTGGAAGAAACTGCTTCCGATACTGATTATGTTCCTGCTGGTGTCGTTCTTCGCCGTGGAACTGGTCACACAGGTGGACAGCCGGAATCTCAAGCACGTTATGGGGGCGGTGCTGATTCTGATAAGCATCTATTTCTTCGCGTTCAGCGACAAGATACATCTTCGGCCCACCGTTCCGGTACAGCTCGGACTGGGCACCCTGTCGGGTGCGATGGGCGGGCTTTTCGCGATGCAGGGGCCTCCGGCCGTCATCTATTTCATCTCCGCCGCCAAAGACAAGGAGGAGTATATCGCCTTGACGCAGTGGTACTTCCTCAGCGGGAACACGATGATGACGCTCTTCAGGCTGCGTGCCGGGCTGGTGACGGGGACCGTGCTCCAGTCCTGGGCCATAGCCGTGCCGGCGACGGTTCTGGGCCTCTGGCTGGGGTCCAGACTCTTCAGGCGCATCCGCATCGAGCTGCTGCACAAGATAGTCTATGCCTTCCTTGCGGTCTCCGGAGTCGTGGCGGTGGTGCTATAGCTCCGCGATGTCCATCCAGACCCGGAGAGCCTTGCGGTAATTCGTGCGCGCATCGGTGAGGCCGTTGCACGCCTCCCTGAGGCTTGCCTGCGACTGCAGAAGTTCCGAGAGAGGCACGAGTCCGGCCTCATAGTGGCTTCTGACATTGGCATATGCGGCTTCGGCGGCCCGGAGGGATTCGAGTGCCACCTCATACTCGTCCCAGGCTGAGGTGAGCTCAATCCAATACTTTCTCACCAGCAGGGTCAGCTGCCCGCTGAGTTGCGTCTGCTCGTTCTCTGCCTTGTCAATCTGCAGCTGGAGCCGCTTGAGCGTGCGGGAAGTCTTCCACCAGTCCGAAATCGGAATCTGCAGGGTGGCGTACGCAGTGCCGTTGAAGCGCGGATTACCTATCAGATCAGAGTAGCCGTATGTGGCTCCGATGGCGAGCTGCGGGAGGGTCTCTCCGAGCTGCATCCGCTTCTCGAGTTTCTTCGCATCTACCTGCAGCTCAAGCAGGCGCGCTTCTTCCAGCGAGGCGGAAATCTGCTCCTCCGGGACATAGTAGCGTTCCGGAGACTGCATCTCGCCTGTCTCATCTTCGAGTGAGACGCTGTCGATATACGGCTTCTCCGCGCAGGCCGTGCCTTCAATGACGGAGTAGTCCTGTCCGATGGAGTTGAGGAGGTTCATCTTGCTGAGCCTTATGCCGTGCCGCAGCTTTATCTGAGCCGTGCGCAGCTCGCTCCGCTTGAGTTGGGCCTGCAGCAGCTCGTCCTCGGTCATAAGCCCCGAAGAGTATGCGGCGGACGCGTCCTTGCAGAGGGTGTCGAGAAGTTCGCTGAAGTCTTCGAGAGTCAGCAGCTTCTCCTGAAGGCTGAGGGTCTGCCAATAGCAGTCGTCAATCTCCTCTCCGGTCTTGCGCTCCTGGAGGCTCTTCTGCAGCTGAGCCGCCTCCACGCCGAGCGCGGCGAGCCGGTTGCCGTTGACGATCCGTCCTCCGGCGAATACCGGCTGGACCAGATTGACGGATGCCCCATATCCGTATTGCAGGGCGGTATAGGTTGGGTTGATGCCCAGCATCAGCAGTCCGTTCTGCAGATTGTTGCTGAAATCGTTGTTGCCGATGATGTCCTTCAGACCGATCTTCAGCATCGGGTTCAGCGAGTAGAAGCCCAGTGACACGACGCTGACGCGCGGGAAGTACTCTGTCAGAGCCTCCTGTTTCTGGTAGCGTGCCGCCTGCACGTCCAGGCCGGCGTTGACCGCGCCGCTGTTGTGCGCGACTGCCATCTCGCGGCAGCGGTCGATGCTGAGAGTCAGGCTCTCCTGTGCCGCCGCAGGCAGCGCAAGAAGCAGAGACGCTATAATCAATGCTTTGGTTTTCATTCTGTTGCCTCCTTAGGACGCTTATCCTTTGCGAAAATCTGCCAATATGATACCGGCATAATCAGGGTTATCAGTACGATTGTGAGCAGGGTACCGAAGCATATCACCACTCCCATCGGCAGCCAGAGCTGGTCGCCGGAGATGATGATGGGCAGAACTCCGAGCGCGGTGGTGCAGGAAGTGAGGAATATAGGCCTCATACGGCGCTTGCCCGCCAGCTCGGCGGCTTCCTTGACCGGAAGTCCCTCGCCGAAGCGGAGTTCCTCCGCGTATTCGAACATTATGATGCCGTTGCGGACTATGATGCCCACCAGGCTTATGAGCCCGAGCACGGCCGTCATACTGAAGTCCAGACCGAACAGCCAGAGCCCGAAGAACGCCCCGAAGATGCAGAGGCTGCTGAGCGCGATGGTCGTCAGCGCGAGGGAAATCTTCCTGAAGTGGAAGAGCAGGAAGAAGAACAGCACCGCGACCGCGCAGATAAAGGAGAGCGCAATCTCAGGGATTACCGTCTCGTTGATGGAGGACAGTCCGCCGTACTCGACCTTTACCCCCTCCGGCAGCTCCAAACCGTCGACGAAGCGCTCGATTTTCTCCATTGCCACAGGCTGGCTGTTGCCGAACTTCATATCGGCGGAGATTATGATGACCTCGTCTCCGGCCAGCCTTGTCATCTGGGCCGGGCCCCAGTCCGGTTCGATTTCGGCCACCTGACGCAGAGGCACATAGATTCCGGGGATGGAGGTCGCAATCTGCTGGTCGCCGATGACCTCGTAAGTCATCCCATCGGAGACGGATTTGCTGTAGAGCTTGATCGGGGTGGATTTGTCGCCCTCCCGGAGGGTGGCTATGGACTGGCCGTTGAACGCTCCGGCGAGCGAGAGCGAGAGCATCGTGCGGTTGACCCCGAGCCTCACGGACTCCTCCGGGTCGAGCGTGACCTCAATGCTGCTCCTGTAGCCGTCGGCGGTGCTGTTGACCCACTGGAGCTCGTCGTCCAGGGTGCGCATATAGTTGCGGATGCTGTCCGAGACGCTCTTCATCTGATCGTAGTCCTTGCCGCTCACGATGATTTCGACCGGGGTGACGGCCTGATAATCCATCTGTTTGGTGCGTATGAGGGCATCCGGAAAGTAGTGCTGGTATTTCTCGGTGTACTCCGGAAGGATTTCGGTGGTTGCCTTTGAGGATACGGTATTGACTATCAGCTGGGCGATGTTGGGCGCGGGCAGTGACGGCGAGTATGTGGCGGTGAATCGGGGTGCGCTGCTGCCGATGAACGCCGTCACGGATTCCACTCTCTTGTCGCGCAGCATCATCCTCTGGAGCGAGTCGGTCACTGCCTTGGTCCGGTCAAGTCCGGCGTTGCTGTCGAGAGTGACTTCCATCGCGAAGAAGTCCCTGTCGGCCTTAGGCATCATCTGTATCGTGAGCCCCTTGAACATCACTATGCCCAGTGCCACGGCCCCCACGCCCGCGAGAATGGTGAGCTTCGGGAAGCGGAAGCAGAAGTCCTGCGCCTTGTTGTAGGCCTTCTGCAGGCCGTTGAAGAATACCGACTGGGCGCGGCTCAAGATGCTTTCCCTCTCCGAGCGGGCAGTCTTGATGAAGCGGACTTCCAGCGAAGGCACCACGAATATGGCATAGAGCAGCGAAGTCATCAGGGCAATCGTGATTACCCAGGGGAAGAGTTGGATGAAGTCGCCCAGATAGCCGGAGACGAGTCCGAGGATAGGGTAGAACATCGCGCAGATGGCGGTGGTGGCCATAACCATAGGAGGGATGAGCTCGTGCGAACTGGCCACGGCGGCCTCCAGCCGGCCCTTTCCGCCCGCAAGATGGCCCATATAGCCGTCCATCGTGATGATGGAGTCGTCCACTATCATTCCGAGGACAACTATCAGTGCAGCCAGCGTGACCGTATTCAGTTCGATGCCGGTAAGATACATCACCGCAACGGCGATTGCCGTGCAGACCGGTACGCCTGAGCTCGCAATCAGCGCGGAACGTATCGGGAACAGCATCAGCATCACGAAGATGACCACGAGCATCGAAATCACCAGATCCCTGAGGAACGAGAATACCGAATTCCCGACCACTTTCGGCTGGTCGGTAATCTTGCTCATCGTGACGCTGTCCGGGAGCTCCTCTTCGAACTCGGAGAGCACCTTGTCGATTTCTTCGCCGAATGCGACGATGTTGTTGTTCTGGCGCATCTCCACGGAGAGGATGAGGGTAGAGCCGCCGTCGTTGTAGCTGACGAACGAACCCGGCTTTGAAACTCGTCTCTCGATGGTCGCTATATCCTTGAGCCTTACTATGTTGCCCTTGGGGTCGCTGTAGATTATCCTGTCGGCGATCTCCTGTTCGCTCTCCACCAGAGAGCTGATGTGGATGGGGGCGTTGGCGTAGTCGGTCTCGAACGTGCCGCTCGGGGCCTGCAGGGAAGAGGTCTGGTAGCCGAGAGTCAGGGATGCCGGACTGATGCCGTAGGCGGAGAGTTTCTCAAGATCCACGCTGACCGCGATTTCCTCGCTTACATCGCCGTATATCTTGAAGCTCCCGAGCTCCGGAATCTTGCGCAGACGGTCTCCCAGATCCTCGGCGTATTCCCTGAGTTCGCCGTAGTCCTTGTCGGGGGATTCCATAGCGATCAGGGTGGAGGATACTGCGGAGAAGTCGTCCAGCACTATCACGGCCAGCACTCCCGGAGGGAGCGTGGGCTTGGCCTCGCTCAGGCGGAGGCGTATCTTGGACCATACCTCGTCCTTCTTCCTGATGGGAATCTTGACATCCGTGTAGATGTAGCAGATGCCGTCCTTGGAGACTGTCTTGAGCGTCTTGCGGTTGATTTCCTTCATCGCGAAGAGCACGTCTTCCAGAGGTTTGGCCACCTCCTCTTCGACCTGCTCCGGCGACGCGCCCGGATAGACTGCGGCGACGAGCCCCTGGGTAAGCTCGAAGCTCGGGTACTCGTCCTTGTTGATGTCTCTGATGCCGTATATGCCCAGCAGAATCAGCAGCGCGAGTATCAGATAGACGATGTGCTTATTGCGTATCGTCCATTCTATCACTGATTTGCGATTCTGTGCCATTACTGTTCAATCTTGACTTTCATCCCGGAGGAGACTTTCTGGTAGCCGCGCACGATGACCTGGTCGCCGTCGCCGAGGCCCTCGGTGACAAGCACTCCCTTGCCGGAGAACCCTCCCAGTTTTATAGGCTGCCTGTGCACTATGCCGTCTCTTACGAGCCAGACATAGCGCCCGTCGCTGCCGGTCTGGACGATTGAAGCGGGGATTACCGCTCCGCTTACCTCGTCTCCGCTCAGGCTGACCTTGCAGACCATTCCGGGCATAAGCCCCTGAGGAACTGTCTGGAGAGCGGCGGTACATTCATAACAGTGCGAGAGCGGGGAGGCCACGACCCCCTTGGACTCGATCCTGGCGGGAATGCCGCCGAGATTGAGCGCACCGATTTCGATGCTGACCCTCTGGCCCTCGTATGCGGCGCCGATTTCGTTTTCCGGAATGGAGAAGCGTATCTCCGGACTGCTGATGTCCACTATTCTGGCCACAGGCCCGAGCGGGTCGACGCTCACGCCCTCTTCGGTGAGGATTTCGTTGATTACGCCGTCGAACGGTGAGCGTATCGTGCATTCTTCTAAGGCTTTGGATGCCGACGCTGCGGCTGCGCGGGCCTGCTTGAGCTTGGAGTCGACCTCCACCATCTTCACATCGGCGATGCTCCCGCTTTCGTGTACCTGACGCGCTCGTTTGTAGCCGTCTTCGGCCTGCGCCAGGCTGGCCTGAGCCATATCATAGGCGCTCTTGACGCTTTGGGATTCCACAATGGCGATGACCTGACCCTTGCTGACACGCTCGCCTCTCTTTACTTCGAGCGCGGTGAGAGTGCCGGAATGCCTGCTGGAGATGAGAGCCGACCTGGAAGGCTCCACCGTGCCTACATATCCGCTGCTTGCCCGGCTGCTGCCGACGGTGATTTCCTGCACATAGACGCCGACCGGCTCCCTGCGGCTTTCGTCAGTCCTTATCAGCGGGAGATGCTTGCAGGAGGGCAGCAGCACGATTGCCGCCGCCGCGCACATAATAAGACGTCTCATCGGTCGTTCGAGCTTGCGACGCAAGTTATCTTGCTGTCAGTCAGTTTGTAGGTTTTGCCGCGACGGCTGATTTCCGTCTCCGCCGCCGTGAAGTCCATCAGCACTATGTCGTCCAGTTTTGTGCCCACGCCGCTCAGGCGGAGCTTGAACTTCATCAGGTTGGAGCCGAGATGTTTCTCGCCGCCCTGAATTATGAGCTTGCCGTCCTCGACCTTGGCCTCGAATGTGGTGACATCTCCGGCCAGGGCGTTCATCGTCACTACCATTGTCCCGTCCTTCTTGTCCCGGGTGAGGATGTTCATCTGGCCGGACTCCGGATTGAGGGTGAGCGTAAGCACTTCCGGCTCAACCGCTTCTGCGGTGTCATCGGATTGTTCCACGATTTCGGTGAGGGTGACCTCACCGCTGAGCTTGTAGGAGTAATAGCCCTCAAACAGTTTCACTCCGTCCTTGGTGCAGGAGCAGAGCGCGGCGGCCGTCAATGCCGCTGCGAGCAAGGTTCTTTTCATTCTATTCATATTTTGCATTAATTACATCTGATGAGGAAATCCACCATTTCGTTGTATGTCGAGCGGGAGGCGCTTTCGTCTTTGGAGACGATGAACTGGGCCTCAACCCCTTTCAGAAGCATCTCCAGCATATCCGCGAAAGCATCGGGGCTCACTCCGGAATTGAGGATTCCCGCAGCCCGGCCGTAGGAGCAGACCGCGTTGAAATAGTCCTTTTCCCAGCTGTCGAATTCCTCACGCGCCCTGCGGACTATCTCTTCCGGCTCGCCTCCGCCTCCGCTGTACTGCACGGGAGCGAACCTCCTGAAGAGGGCGGAGCCGGTGATTGCTTCCATCCGTTCCTTGAGATAGTTGCGCAGGTTGTCCGGATTGCCTTTCACCGGCATTTTACGCAGAGTCTGGAGCTCGTCCATAATTCTGCCGAATTCGCCTCGGATCACCGCGTCGAATATCTCGGACTTGCCGTTGAAGTAGTAATAGACGGAGGTCTTGGCCTTGTGGGCGAGACGGGCTATTTCTTCGACAGTGGTCTTGTCGTAGCCGTATTGGGCGAACGCTTCCGCGCCCGCATTGAGTATGGTTTCTCTGATTTTGTCTGCCATTTTGTCGAACTTTCGAACAATTCCGTATTTCCGTACAAATTCCGTGCCCGATTGCCGCCGAAAGGAAAGTTTGCTCTTGTCAGCTTTATGTCGTATATTGGCCCTGCCTGACTCGCGGCTTCGGGCCGTGGGGAGGGTCTATTATACTTACAACTATGAAAATGAAAGATTTATGCGAGAGCGAACGGCCTCGCGAGAAGATGATGCTGCGCGGGGCTTCGAGCCTCAGCGACGGGGAACTGCTCGCTGTGCTGCTGCGGGGCGGCAGGCGCGGCGAGAGTGCGCTGGAACTTGCTCAACGGCTGCTCAATATGACTGACGGGCATCTGGGCGAACTCTTCAATCTCTCTCCGGAGAAGATGTGCACGGTGCCGGGGATGGGCTTCACTAAAGCCGCCTCCGTGCTTGCGGCCTTTGAACTGGGGAGGCGCTTCCTTTCCGAGGGTGCATACGTAGACAAGAAGCCCGTCGTCACGGCGCGGATGGTCTTCGACATTATGATGCCGCAGCTCAAGGGTCTTAGGCACGAGGAATGCTGGATTCTGCTGCTCAACGACAGCAGCTATATGACTTCCAAGATCAAGCTCACCAGCGGGGGAGGCAGGTCGACCGTGATCGACGTGAGGCAGGTCGTGCGCTTTGCGCTGGAGAGGAACGCCTCGGGCATCATCCTGGTCCACAATCACCCCAGCGGCAATCCCCATCCGAGCAACGCCGACGTCAGTCAGACCGACTCCCTGCACAAGGCTGCCGCCGCCTGTGCCATAGACCTGCTCGACCACGTGGTCGTCTGCGATGACTGCTTCTTCTCCTTCTCCGAGGACAGGATGTATCAGATGTGAGCCGTGCGACGGGTCTTAGCCGAAGTCGTCGTATTTGGGCTTGAGGATTTCGGAATAGAGGATGAGTTTCTTCCGGTCTTTTCTGATTTCTTCAGCGGCGGGGCTTGTCCCTGAACTTGGCTCCTGCCTGCTGCGGGCCTGCTGAGCGCTTCTGCCCGGCATCGTCTGGACCTTGGCCGCCGCCGTGCCTGCTGAAGGTGCCGCCTTGACTGCCGGCGACGCGGTCTCGCGCCTGAGAGCCCCCGTACTCTCTTCCGCTTCCTTCTTACTTCGTTCCAACGCCTCGAAATCTATCGGTTCGGCGTTTATCTGAGGAGCTTTCCGTCTGGATTTGGCCTTCTTGTCGATGATTGCCGCCGCTATCGGAATGGAGAACGTCAACAGGGCCAGCGCTACGCTTTTTATCTCGAAACTCATATCTCAGAACAGGTTTTTCTTGCTGACCGTGGCGACGAACTGCTTGAGGTAGAACGGCTCGAAGTAGGCGCAGTCCCGGAATTCTCCCCTGTCCAGCGCCTCCTGCGCCGGGACGAGCATCGACGAGGCCCTTGGATGCTCCTGTACGAACACGGCGTTCGGGGACCGGATGACGGAGGAACACTTCTCCGCCGCGTCTCCGATGAACAGCACCGGACCCTCTTCGAGCAGAGCGCCGAAGCTCCCGGCATCTATGATGCGGGGCTCCACCTCAGTTTTCCTCACGCCTTCAGGAGAATAGACGGCAGTGTAGACCTCCATCCTGCGCGCGTCCACCATCGGCACGATGGCTCTGCATCCCTCCGGTAGTCCGCGCTCCAGGGCTTGACGCGCCAGAATGTCGAGAGTCCCGACTGCGAGCAGCGGAATCCCCGCCGCGAAGCACAGGCCCTTGGCGGTGGACACGCCGACCCTCAGCCCGGTGTAGGACCCCGGCCCGGCGCTGACGCAGACCGCATCGCAGTCGCCCATAGCAAGGCCCTGCGAGGCGAGAACCTCTTTCACGAAAGGCGCGGTCATCGCCGCGTGAGCCTTGGGAGTGTCGCTCTCCCTGCTCGCCGCGATTCTGCCTCCGTCTGCCAGAGCCACGGAGCACAGGGCGGTCGATGTCTCGATGAGAATGATTCTGCTCATAAGTCAAGTTTATATTGTTATTCCAAGGCCGCTTCCCGCCTCGTTTATGAAGGACTTGAGGAACGGGAAGACGGTAGATGCCAGATTCCTGAGGGCCTGATAGACGACCGCGTCACTGAGCCTCTCCGGCTCCACGAAACCGACGGTGGAGTTGAGAGCTTCGAAGACCATAATGAGAAGCCCGAGCACAAGGGCTACCTTGAACACTCCGAACACCAGGCCGAGAAGGCCGTTGATCCAGCCCAGGAACACTATCTTCAGCAGTCTGGTCAACAGCGAGCCCGCAAGCCCCAGCAGCAGCACGAACAGCAGCACGATGACGACGAAGCTCACTATCCGCAGGAGTTCCGGCTCCAGAGTGAAATACTGTGCGAGCCACGCGCTGAGCGAGGCCGAGAAGCTGAACGCCGCCCATACGCCGGCGACTATGGCCACTATCTCCACCACCTGCTTGACAAAGCCCTTTCGAATTCCGTAAACGATTGCAGGAACGAAACATATCAGCAGGATAATGTCTATAATTGCCATAACGGTTGAAAAATCAAAACAACTTCTTAACTTTGCGAATTAATCCGAGCCTCGCTCTCTCACGGGAGAACTTGACCGGTACAAACGCAAAAATAGTAAAAATTATGATATTCAAAGAGTATGGCGGACTGGATCTCGTCGCTGCGGCGGACGAGGTTCTGGAGAGGTGGAAGAGTATGGACGCATTCGGGAAGTCCCTCGCCCTGAGGGAGGGCGCTCCGGAGTTCATATTCTTCGAGGGGCCGCCGTCCGCCAACGGTATGCCCGGCATACATCACGTGATGGCGCGCTCCATCAAGGATGCCGTCTGCCGCTACAAGACGCAGACCGGCTACAAGGTGCGCCGCCGTGCCGGCTGGGACACCCACGGACTCCCGGTGGAGCTGGGAGTGGAGAAGAAGCTCGGCATCACCAAGGAAGATATCGGCAAGAAGATAAGCGTCGAGGAGTACAACCTCCGCTGCCGCGAGGAGGTGATGAAGTACACCGCCGAGTGGCGCACGCTCACCGAGCGCATAGGTTACTGGGTCGATATGGATGACCCGTATGTCA
The DNA here is from genome assembly GCA_963661285.1 of Bacteroidaceae bacterium. Lineage (GTDB taxonomy): Bacteria > Bacteroidota > Bacteroidia > Bacteroidales > UBA932 > Cryptobacteroides. Next base: position 96,619 of record CAVLBF010000005.1, read on the forward strand.
CCTGTGACAACCGCTACATCGAGACTCTCTGGTATCTGCTCAAGGACATCTACGGCAAGGGCCTGCTCTACAAGGGCAAGAGCATCCAGCCGTATTCCCCTGCCGCAGGCACTGGACTCAGCAGCCACGAGCTCAACCAGCCGGGCTGCTACCGCGACGTCAAGGACACCACCTGCACCGCGCAGTTCAAGGTCATAGGGGAGGACAATCTCTACTTCCTGGCCTGGACCACCACCCCGTGGACTCTGCCGTCCAACACCGCGCTCTGCGTCGGCCCGGACATCGACTATGTGAAGGTCAAGTCTTCCAACCCGTACACCCACGCGCCTGCCGTCTACATCGTGGCGGAGGAGCTGGTGGGCGCACTGTTCGGCGACAAGACTCCTTACGAGGTGCTGCCGGGCTCGTTCAAGGGCTCGACCCTTGTGGGGATGCGCTACGAGCAGCTGATTCCGTGGTTCCGCCCGGACGAAGGCGCGTTCCGGGTAATCGCCGGCGACTATGTCTCCACGGAGGAGGGTACCGGCATCGTGCACATCGCCCCGACTTTCGGAGCGGACGACGCGCGTGTCGCCAAGGCTGCCGGAGTTCCCGCGCTGACGGTGATTGACCGTGACGGGGAGCTTCAGGCTCAGGTGGATGCCAAAGGAAGATTCTACAGGATTGAAGACCTCGACCCGGCGTATGTCGCCGAAAGAGTGTCTCCGGAATATCGCGAATGGGCGGGCCGCTACGTGAAGAACGCCTACGACGACTCTTTCCCTGCGGATGCCCCGACGCTCGACGTCGACCTCTGCGTGATGATGAAGAGTCAGGGCAAGGTCTTCCGCATCGAGAAGAAAGTCCACTCCTATCCGCACTGCTGGCGTACCGACAAGCCGGTGCTCTACTATCCGCTCAACAGTTGGTTCATCAGGACCACCGCCGTGCGCGAGAAGATGATGGAACTCAACGACAGCATCGTCTGGAAGCCGGAATCCACCGGCACGGGACGGTTCGGCAAGTGGCTCGAGAACATACAGGACTGGAATCTCAGCCGCAGCCGTTACTGGGGTACGCCGCTTCCGATCTGGCGCAGCGAAGACGGCAGGGAGGAGATCTGCATAGGTTCGCTCCGGGAGCTCTACGCTGAGATAGACAAGGCCGTGGAGGCCGGCATTATGAGCAGCAATCCGCTGCGCGACAAGGGCTTTGACCCGGCGGATATGAGCCGGGAGAACTACGGCAGGATTGACCTGCACCGCCCTTATGTCGACAATATTTTTCTCGTCAGCCCGTCCGGCAGGAAGATGGTCCGTGAGGCCGACCTCATCGACGTGTGGTTCGACTCCGGCTCTATGCCGTATGCCCAGACAGGACTGCGCGGCAAGGACAGCCCGGACTTCGGCTGCACTGCGGACTTCATCGCCGAGGGCGTGGACCAGACCAGGGGGTGGTTCTACACCCTGCACGCTATCCATACGATGGTCAGCGGCACTGCCGCATTCCGCCGCGTGATTTCCAACGGGCTCGTGCTCGACAAGGAGGGCAACAAGATGAGCAAGCGTCTCGGCAATGCCGTAGACCCGTTCAAGGCTCTCGACAAGTTCGGTCCTGACGCTCTCCGCTGGTATATGCTGACCAACGCCCAGCCTTGGGACAACCTCAAGTTCGACGAGAGCGGGGTGGAGGAAGTGCGGCGCAAGTTCTTCGGTACGCTCTATAATTCCTATTCGGTATTCGCGCTCTACGCCAATATAGACAAGTTTGACCCTTCAGCCGAGCTTGTGCCCTACGAGCACAGGCCGATGTTCGACCGCTGGATCATCAGCCGTCTCAACACGCTCGTCAAGTCCGTGCTCGCGGCCTACGAAGACTACGACATCACCGCCGCAGGCCGTCTGGTGCAGGATTTCGTCTGCGACGACCTCAGCAACTGGTATATCCGCCTCAACAAGAAGCGCCTCTGGGGCGCGGGGATGAACGAAGACAAGATGTCCGCCTATCAGACCCTCTACGAGGCTCTCCGCAGCGTGGCTCTGCTCGCGGCTCCGATAGCGCCGTTCTTTATGGACAGGCTCTGGACCGACCTCGTGCCGGATTCCCCTTCGGTGCATTTCCAGACGATGCCGCAGTGCGACGAAACCCTCGTGGACGCGGGGCTCGAAGAGAGTATGGACTTCGCGCAGAAAGCGTCGTCGATGGTGCTCGCGCTCCGCAAGAAGGTGGGCATCAACGTGCGCAAGCCGCTCGCCAAGGTGCTTGTGCCGGTGATGGACGATACCGTCAAGGAACATATCCAGAGAGTGCGGGGAATCTTCCTTACTGAAGTGAATGTCAAGGACATAGAGTTCCTGCACGATACCACGGGCATCATCACCAAGAAGATAAAGCCCAACTTCAAGACTCTCGGAAAGCTCTACGGCAAGCGGATGAAGGAAATCGCAGCCGCATTCCAGACGCTCTCCCAGGAGGAGATCGCCGCCATCGAGCGGGCGGGCGCCGAATATGTCCTTGCCCTGCCGGGAGGAGACGTCGTTCTCCGCAAGGGCGACTACGAGATAAGCTCCGAGGATATGCCGGGCTGGCTCGTCGCCACCGAGGGGACTCTGACTCTCGCGCTGGACATAGTCCAGACGCCTGAACTCATACGCGAAGGAGTTGCCAGGGAGCTCATCCATCCTGTCCAGAATCTCCGCAAGGAGAGCGGATTCGATGTGACGGACAGAATCGATACCGTCATATATGCCGACGGAAGCGCATCGGCAGAGATCGGCGCGGCTCTCTCCGAATATTCGGACTACATAGCGGCGCAGACTCTCTCGCTCTCGCTCTCGCTGAAGCCTCTCGCAGAAGCCCCGGCGGAAGCGTCGCAGGTGGAGTGGGGAGACGGTTCCATCAGAATAATTGTGACAAAGCATTAACATAAACCTATTTTAACCATGACAGACGAAGTGAAAAATGCTCCTGTAACGGAGAAGACCCGCTATTCCGATGCGGAACTTGCGGAGTTCAAGGCCATCATCGAGGAGAAGCTGGCCAAGGCCAAAGCCGAGTATAACACCCTCAGGGAGGTGGTGCTGCATAACGGAACCAACGATATAGAGGACACCTCCCCGTCGTTCAAGACGGTCGAGGACGACGGCGCCAACCAGCTTTCCAAAGAGGAAGCCAGCCATATGGCCCAGAGGCAGTATAAGTTCATCCAGAACCTCGAGGCCGCGCTCGGGCGCATCGAGAACAAGACCTACGGTATCTGCCGTGCCACCGGCAAGCTGATTCCTAAGGAGAGGCTCAGGCTCGTGCCGCACGCGACCCTTACCGTCGAGGCCAAGGAGAAGATGTCCAAGGGTCGCTGATGAAGCTTTCCAGAGGAGCCGGACTTGCCTTGCTGGGAGTGGGGCTGGTGATTGCGGACCAGATAATAAAGTATCTGGTCAAGACCAATATGGATCTCGGGGAGCAGATTTACCTTATAGGCGAGTGGTGCAGACTGTGTTTCGTGGAGAATGAGGGGATGGCGTTCGGGATGAGTTTCGGAGGGAAGGTCGGCAAACTCCTCCTCTCGCTCTTCCGCATCTGCCTGAGCGTCGCGCTGATATGGTGGATACGTTCCCTGCTCAAGAAAGGCAACACCCCGACCGGAGTGCTCGTGGGGTTGACGATGATCACCGCCGGCGCGGTCGGCAACATCATCGACTGCCTCTTCTACGGGCTCATCTGGGACTACGCCCCGTTTATGTTCGGCAAGGTGGTGGATATGTTCTACTTCCCCCTGATACGCAGCGGGGAGAGGGTCATATTCTTCAGTCCGGTCTTCAATTTCGCCGACTCCTGCGTCACTCTCGGAGCGTTCTATCTGCTGCTCTTCCAGTGGAAGTTCTTCTCCGGAGGCGAGAAGAAGGCGGCTTCGTAGCCCGAGCAAAATTTCGGGTAAAAATATTGCATATCGGCGGATTTTATCTAAATTTGCAGTCCCTGACGGGAAGGAGAGTTGGCCGAGTGGTTGATGGCGGCAGTCTTGAAAACTGTTGACCTTAACGGGTTCGGGGGTTCGAATCCCTCACTCTCCGCGCTACATAAAGCAAATGGACGTCGCACGAAGTGCGGCGTTTTTGCGTATATGCAGGAGCGTCAAGCTCGCTTGTAAGCACCTGCATATACGCAAAAAGCAGGGGACCTGCGTCCATTTGCTTTATTCCCGGAGACCG
>CAVLBF010000006.1:0-88261 GCA_963661285.1 Bacteroidaceae bacterium
AGGGGAAGTTGTTATAGACGATGTCCTTGCTGTAGCGGTAATCGCTCTTCAGGCGGCCGCACACGGCACGCATCCACGCCATATGGACGTTGCTCTCCAGGATGCCGAAGTGGTAGAGGGTGGCGGAAGGGATGAGGTGCACGGCATCGCTGGCAAACGTCCCCTTCGGTATGAACCCCATAGGTACATATCTGCGCCTCTCGGAGCTTACCCTCGGCACTATGATGGAGTCGCCGTCGGGCATATTCTCCGTCTGGAAGCGAGTAGGGGTGTCTGCGAGTTTCAAGGTCGACTGTCGCTTGCTCTCCATTCGCAAAGCCCTCACATTCTCCACCCGCTCGTAGCAGAGGGGCATCTCCTTGATTTCCTTGGGGGAGCAGTCGCCGAGCCACAGGCAGTAGCGGGGTCTCCGGTGGATGAACTCCTCCGAGCCATACCAGGGATGGAAACAGGCTGCCGACTTGGATTCCCGCCGGATGAACTCCTCCATCTCCTCCTTCTCGAAGAGATAGTTGCCGCCGTCTATCGGTTGGTTGCCGATGCCTATCGCCGGCACGTCACAAATAGGCTTGCTCCTGCCATATATGAAGGCGTCAGGCGCGTCGATGAGGTAGGCGTTGATATGGGATGCCTCCTTCATCTGTCCGTTCTCGAAGAGCTGCTTTGGCTTGCGATTCACATATGAGAATCCCACCACCACCACGTGCACACGGGCCTTGAGGCTCGCCTCGCTGTCCCAGCGGAAGGTGCGGTGGGCGAAGTTGATGCGGATGCCGCCGGCGAAGAGCGGCTGCCAGAGGTTCGCCACCTGCTCGCCCTGCGAGATGGAGTTGGTGGAGACGAGGGCCGCCTCCACAGGGGTGCCCTTCATATAGTCGGCGGCACGCTTGTACCACGCCCCCACATAGTCGATGTTGCCCACGTTCTTCCATTTCCCGCCGAACACGGCCATCATATCCGCCTTCTGGCTCCCGCTCATCAGGCGCGCCCCCACGAACGGCGGATTGCCGATGATATAGTTCAGTTCGGATGCGGGCACGACCTCGTTCCAGTCAAGTCTCAGGGCATTGCCCTCCACGATGTTGTGGTAGCTCTTGAGCGGCAGGAAGTCCAGGTCGATATGCATCAGCCTTTCCGTCTCCGCCATCATCTGCGCCTCGGCGATCCACAGGGCGGTCGTGGCGGTGGAGACGGCGAAGTCGTTGATTTCTATCCCGTAGAACTGGTGGATGTCGACCTTGATGGGATTGAACAGGTCGCCTATGATCGGCATAACCTCGTTCTCAAGCCGCCTTAAAGACAAGTAGGTTTCCGTCAGGAAATTGCCGCTGCCGCAGGCGGGGTCGAGGAATTTGAGCGAAGAGAGCCTGTCCTGATATTCGCGGGCCATCTGCACGCGCTTCTTTTCTATAGGCTCGTCCTTAATCGCGGCAAGTTCCGCCTTGAGGCCGTCGAGAAACAGCGGGTCAATCACCTTGTGGATGTTCTCGATGCTGGTGTAGTGCATTCCTCCGCTGCGTCGGGTCTCCGGGTTGAGGGTGCTCTCGAACACGGCTCCGAATATGGTAGGGCTTATCCGGCTCCAGTCGAAGTCGTCGCTGGCGTGCTTGAGAATAAGCTCGGCAAGTCTGTCGTTGAACCGCGGAATCTCCACGTCCCTGTCGGCGAAAAGTCCGCCGTTGCAGTACGGAAAAGCCTTGAGGCTGTCGTCCAGATACGGGTCACGCTGCCCTGCCGGGGTGTCGAGGACTTCGAACAGCTCGATGAGCCCCTTGCGCATCTCTCCCCGCCCGGGCTTGAAGCGGGACAGGTAGTCGTGAAACATAGAGCGCTTCTCCCCGAAGATTCCGGCATCTTCCGCGTAGAGGCAGAATACAAGTCTCACGCACAGGATGTTGAGGCTCCTCAGGGTATGCGGGTCATCCGGATTGATATACTGCCGCAGGAGTTCCTCGTAGATTTCCCCGATGATTTCACCGGCCTGCAGGGAGACTTCCATCTCCTTTTTGAGATGTTCATTGCCGGTGTCCACGAGAAACTGCAGGCGATAGTATTCAGTTTCAAGGTTCTTGAGTTCTATGATTTCGGGCTCGCCCTGCGGATTCTCCATATCATAGACATAGAACTGCCGGAAGTTGCTTACGACCGTCCAGCGCGGACGGCGCGAGTATGGCAATTCCGCAGCATAACGCTTGGCCTGCTGGAATGGGGTGAGGACGCTGCCGTCAGACTGCCTTATGCCTTTGCTCAAGTCCTTGTCTATGGACTTCTGCTCGATCAGCACGTGCGTCGGCTCGATGTAGGCGTCGATGAAACTGGTGCTGCTGAGCTTGACCTGATTCTCGAAGGAGATGATGTCATACGGGCGCTCCGCTCCGAACACCGCCTGGAGGAGTTCCAGCCAGAAAGACTGGCTCTCGCCTTTCTCGTATCCCTTGCCCTCCCAACGCTCGGAGAATGCCTTTGCCGCGCTTGCCTGCTGATTCTTAGCCATAGTACTATCCTTATGAGGCAGATATGTTTCTGTCAGGTATTTCAGATGTGCGGAAATTATAGCGGGAGAATAACTCAAGACGTGCTGTCATATCCAAAAGTTTTGCTAAAAATACGAAGTCTTTAGGAGATAACCAAAACAGATTCTGTCATTTCCGGATTTGGGTTGACTCTGACCGTCATCGCGTTTTCGCTGACAGTTTTTGAAGATTCGCCTGCGTCCTGTCGGTTCAACCAAATGAAAGTTCCGGTACAATGAGTGATTTCATACTTTCTCTTCTGCATCGGTAAACGGCAGTTCCTCTGGGGAATGAATGTAATCTATGGCTTTCTCGGGAGACACGACGCTGCGGCCCAGACGTTTTTCAGCTTCTTGGCGGGCGGCCTTAGCGACTTCCGCTCCTTCGTGGGCGACACCGGCATTCTCGGCAAGCCCCTCCGGATTTCGCTGTTTACTGAGCTCGGTTGCCGTCTCTTCGGCCAACGAATTGAGCAACAGCTCCATATTTGTCATATTGTCCCGGAGATTCTCTTTTGTCAGCCCTTTGTGCCTCTTGTATTCCCGCGTGACTCCTCCGCGCTTCCATTCATCGGTGAGACTTTTGCGGATTTCGATGGTTTTGATTCGTCGTGTAATCCATGCTTCTGAGTATCCAAGTCGCCGATAGTCCGCTACAGCCTGGTCGATGCTACGCTCCGGATCAATCATCTGACTCACCCGCTCAGCTGCCACCTGCGCCATCCACAATTTGAACGGCTCCGCCCTCTTTGACGGGATGGATTGGATGATACGAAAAATCCCTTCCATTGTGGCGCAATTTTCTTTTTGAGGGCCGCCGGAAGTCTGGACAGAAAGGGGGTGGACAATTTGTCCCCACCCTTTGGAAAGTTCCGGGTCCCGGCGACGCATTTTTGCAATATAGTCCTTGGGATTGGTCGATTCTGTCAAAACAGACACAACGTCCCTTACCGAGAAATACCATTCCTCTTCGCTCTCAACCCAAACTGTACGAATCTTTTGATTCTCAAACAACTGTATTCTCTCCAAATCTGACATAGCTGCAAAATAAAGAACAAATCTCAAAAAAGCAAGCCTGCTGTGTCTATGCGCCGGATTCCATCGATGCGGTCCGTCACCAATCGGCTGAATACATCCATCTGGGCGACATTCATTCATCGTTCCTCGATAGAAACGTGCGTTTTATGATTTTGTCGGCTCGAATTTTTGTTTTTGTCTAAACCGAAAAGAATAAAAAGAGCTATATTTGAGCAATATTATATGTAGTGTATTTCTAACAATTATCACAATGAACGCAAAACAAATTCTCTTTGCGGCCGCTGCCTGTATCGTGGCCTTGGCCGCCTGCCAGAAGGAAGCCGCTCCCGCCGTCTCTATCAATGAGGACAGTGCGACCGTCTCCGCCGACCAAAACAATCTGACGGTTGCCCTTGAAAGCAATGTCTCCCTCGCCCCTGTGACGGATGCTGACTGGCTTGTGGCGACAGTCGGGGATGACGTCCTCAGCATAGATGTGGAGGAGAACTTCGGCGCAGAGCGTGTCGCAACCGTCAAACTCGAGTACAACGCTGAGGTAAAGGCCACTTTCACCTTGACCCAGACGGCCGGCGCGACTGATGAAATCGTTGAAGTCGAAGCCTTCTATTATGGCCATATCGACGGGTACGGCGAAGGTGTCCAGAACTGGCTCATCACCTTCTACGACAAGAACTATATGACCGGAAGCGAAGAAGAAACCGGTGACAGGAAGTATACTTATACATTTGACCTTATGGCATCCGGCGAGTTCACGTTCGTCGGCGGCAAATTCCCTGTCGGCACATTCACACTGAATTCTGCCGCTGAGATCGGGGCCATATATGACGTCAACTCTCAGATTATGGATGCTTCTACGTGGTCGTATGTCAATTTTGACGCGGCGACGGTGACCATCGCGTCCACGGATGTCGCCGACGAATATGTCTTCAATGTAAAGGGGACAAGCGCAAAGACGGAGACTTCAGCGGCCGAGAGCTTTAAATTCACCTTCAAGGCGGTCTGCGGCGACAACGCGGACTACGCTCTCAGAAAGTACGACACGAGAGTCTCTTCCGACATCAAGAAGGATTATGATATCACTTTCGCGGAGAGCGTCGCGTATTGCTATGAGTACGATGATGAAGTTGAATTCCTCGATCTTACTCTGTCAAAGGGGAATCCCGCAATGGGTGACAATCCTGCGGAAGGCGACTTTACTTATGCAAACCTGTATCTATATGTCCCTGCGACAGGGGATGACTATTCCGGAACTTATGAGCTTGATCCGGATATGACTTGCGCGCCATTCACAATTGAATATAACGAAAGATACTGGATATTCTTCGGTGCATATCTTGATCCGGACGATCCGGACTATATCAGGCCGCTCAATCACTCCCGTATGTATCCTTCATCCGGCAGTGTGACTCTCACAAAGCAGTCTGACGGCACATACAAGCTTGAAGGCTCATTCAAGGACGACTATACAGATGACTACCCGGACGGGAAGCACACCGTGACTGTCCACGGGCAGTTCAGCGTCCTCCCCGGCGAATAAACTCGCCCGTTTAATCGGTCGAAGCCTAAAAGGGGCTGGCTGAAAAGTCCCGCAGGGACCGCGACATATAAGAACCTAAGAGGGGCTGGCTGAAAAGTCCCGCAGGGACCGCGACGTAGGAGCGAAATACCCCTGATAGGGGTCGCAGACGGCAGGCTGCGGGGGTTAAGAAGCCCAAAAGGGGCTGGCTAAAATACTTTTTAGCCAGCCCCTCTCGTGTAGTCCCTACAGGAATCGAACCTGTATTTAAGGTTTAGGAAACCTTCGTTCTATCCGTTGAACTAAGGGACCGTGCCGGAGGCTTGTCTTACTCGGCGTTCTTGACGACAATCTGACGGCCTCTGTAATAACCGCACTCTGGACATACGCGGTGATACATCACCGTGGCGCCGCAGTTGGAGCAGGTGCCAAGAGTAGGAACCGGAGCAAAGTCGTGGGTACGACGCTTGTCCCTGCGCTGCTTGGAAAGTTTGTGTTTCGGATGTGCCATTTCTTTATCTTTTAAATATTATTTACTCAAATACCTAGTAGTCTCGCCGTTGCATTCGCCCTCCGGGTGGACTCTCCGAAGCGGGAGCGAGGTGCAGACATAGTCGTATATGTCCTGACTCAGGTCCAGCTCCGCGCCCTCCGGGGTGTAGCTCTCCTCAAAGGAGGTCTCCACCTCCAGCACCAGATCCTCCAGACATCTGTCGCAGGCGACCGTCACGGTCCCGCCTATCTCGCAGCAGGCGCTGGCCGTCAGTCCCTTGTTGAGGACGGATGCGGCCACCGAGATGTCCGCATCGAGGATTTCGGTGTTGCCGAAGGATTCAAAGAACTCGCGCCCGGCTTTCCACTCAAATCGTTTCGCCCCGGGCCCCAGGTCACTCAGTCTGACTACAAAGGGTTGCAAAGGTAGTAAAATTTTTTGCTATTGTCAATCTTCGTTGTCGCTATTTCTTTTTCTTGCCAGCGGATCGAGCAGTATCTTGCGTATCCTCATATGGTGAGGGGTCACTTCCACCAGTTCGTCCTCCTGAATATATTCGAGCGCCTCCTCAAGGGAGAACTTGATGGCCGGAGGCAGGACAATCTTCTCGTCCGAGCCCGCCGCGCGCACGTTGGTGAGCTTCTTGGTCTTGCAGACGTTGATGTTGAGATCCTTCTCGCGGGTATGCTCGCCGATGACCTCTCCTGCATAGATTTCCTCGCCCGGCTCCACGAAGAAGCGCCCGCGGTCCAGCAGCTTGTTCATCGAGTAGGCGATGGCCTGGCCGGTCTCGAGGGAGACGAGCGAACCGTTGTTGCGGCGCTCTATCTCGCCCTTGTACGGCTGGTACTCCTTGAATCGGTGGGCCACGACGGCCTCGCCCTGGCTCGCGGTGAGCAGGTTGGAGCGCAGCCCCATCAGGCCTCTGGTCGGAATCTCGAATTCGAGCAGGGTGCGGTCGCCGCGCGGCTCCATATGTATCAGCGCTCCCTTGCGGCGGGTCGCAATCTCGATGGCCGCGCCCACGAACTCTTCCGGAACTTCGATGGAGAGTTCCTCGATCGGTTCGCAGCGCTGTCCGCCGATGGTCTTGTCCAGCACTTTAGGCTGCCCGACCTGAAGTTCGAAGCCCTCGCGCCGCATAGTCTCGATGAGCACCGAAAGATGCAGCACGCCGCGCCCGTAAACCACGAACGAGTCGGCGCTCAGACCCGGCTTCACGCGGAGCGCGAGATTCTTCTCCAGCTCCTTCTCCAGTCTCTCCTTGATATGGCGGGAGGTCACGTACTTGCCGTCCTTGCCGAAGAAAGGGGAGTTATTGATGGTGAAGAGCATACTCATCGTAGGCTCGTCGATTGCAATCGGGGCGAGCGCTTCCGGGTGCTCGAAGTCGGCGATGGTGTCCCCGATTTCGAAGCCGTCGATTCCCACCACGGCGCAGATGTCCCCGCAGCGGACTTCATCGACATTGCTCTTGCCCAGGCCCTCGAATACCATCAGCTGCTTGATCTTCTGCTTCTGGACCACGTCGTATCTCTTGCAGAGGCTGATCTGCTGGCCTGTACGCAGGCTTCCCCGGGAGATTCTCCCGACTGCGATGCGGCCCACATAAGGAGAATATTCGAGCGAGGTGATGAGCATCTGGGGCGTGCCTTCCGCCACCGTCGGGGCCGGGATTTCCTTGAGAATCGTGTCGAGCAGCGGGGTGATGTCGCTGCCCGGATTCTTCCAGTCCAGGGACATCCAGCCCTGCTTCGCCGAGCCGTATACGGTCGCGAAGTCGAGCTGCTCCTCGCTGGCGTTGAGGTTGCACATCAGGTCGAAGACCTCCTCCTGCACCTCGTCGGGGCGGCAGTTCGGCTTGTCCACCTTGTTTATCACCACTATTGGCTTCTTCCCGAGCTGGAGGGCTTTCTGCAGCACGAAACGGGTCTGAGGCATACAGCCCTCAAACGCGTCCACCAGCAGCAGCACGCCGTCCGACATATTAAGCACCCTCTCGACCTCGCCTCCGAAGTCGCTATGCCCCGGAGTGTCGATGATGTTGATTTTGACTCCTTTGTAGATGACCGACACGTTCTTGGCGAGGATGGTGATGCCACGCTCCCTCTCCAGGTCGTTGCTGTCGAGTATCAGCTGCCCGAGGTTTTCGGGCTGGCGCACGAGATTGGCCTGATAAATCATTCTGTCGACAAGGGTCGTCTTGCCGTGGTCGACGTGCGCGATAATCGCTATATTTCTGATTTCCTGCATAATTCCAGCAATGCTTCCGTAATAATCCTGCAAAGTTACGGATTTCCTGAAAAAAACATAATCCAAATAATTCTTATCTTTGTAAATTATGTGCAGACACTGCTTCATAGCTCTCATCTCGGCTCTCTCCCTGCTCTGCTCCTGCGGGGGCGGCGGAGGGCAGCGTGAGCGGGAAGACCTCCCCGACCTGCTCTCGGCAGTGCCTTCGGACGCTCTGGCCCTGTTCTGCTCCTCCTCTCCGGAGGGGGCGCTCCGGGCTCTCGACTCCACCGACATCCTGCGCGGCGTCAATCTTACTGCGTTCAGGACTTCGCCCGCCGTGCTCTCGATGAGCTACAACGGCTCTCTCGCCTCAGTGCTTGCCATCGGTACGGGCAGCTCCGCCGAGGCCCCGGACTTCCCGGCCGGCAGGGGAGTGCAGGTCAAGTTCTTCCCTCCTGACCCGGCATCCGGCAGGCAGGGCATACTCGCCCTCACCGCCTCCGAATCCCAGATGGTCGCGCTCACAAGGCACATCTCCGAAGGGCGCTCGATATTCGACGCCCCCGGCTTCCCCGAGGCGGCGTCCCTCACGAGCGGGGACGACTTCGCCATTCTCCGCAACTCCGGCGCTTCTCACCTGATACCCAAGGGCTTTCTCGGCGATGCCTTCCCCCGCCGCAGCCTTGCCGCGTTCCTGCACAGGGCGGCGGACTGGACGGTGCTGCTGCCTGACGGGGACGATGGGATTGAGCTGCGGACTTCCAGGGGCAAGGAAGATACATATTTCATTAATATTCTCGCATCGCTCCCTACGGCGGACAGCCGTCTGGGAGAGATTATGCCCGACTCTACCGATTTCGCGCTCGCGCTCCCTCTGCCTCGGGACGCCTGGCGCGACGCGTACGAGCGCTATATCGACGCTTCCGTCAATATGACCCGCTACCGCAAGCGGCTCTCCTCCCTCAAGGCCGAGTCCGGCAAGGACCCTCTGGCCTGGGAGAAGGAACTCGGAGTCCGTGAGATAGCACGGATCCGCTGGGACGGACGCAGCGCCGTGCTGTTGAGGCCCTCCAAGCCTGTCGCCGACAGACAGGTGGAGGATAATCCCTACCGGGGCTTCATCCCGGCGCTCTATGGCGAGGCGTTCTCGCTCAAGGACGACGCATACCGGGGGGCGGTGCTCGGCTGGTATGTCATCGGGAGCAGGGAGGATGTCTCCGAACTGCTCTCAGTAAAGGAGAAGCGCAAGGATTCCCTCTGGAGGGGGAAGTCCTGCCATTTCGTGTTGTACAGTTCCGGACGTATGCTGGTCTGGGACGGAAAAGCTATAAGATTATGGAATTCAAGTCTGTAAACAAGCTGATAGAGAAGAGCGTCAAGGAGAACTGGGAGCGCGAGGCGCTGTCCAACTACCAGGGCGCTACCCTCAGATATAAGGACGTGGCGGAACGCATCCGCTACCTGCACATAGCCTTCGAGCAGTGCGGGCTCAAGAAGGGGGACAAGGTGGCCCTCTGTTCGCGCAATCAGGCCAACTGGGGCGTATGCTTCCTCGCTTCGATGACATACGGCGCAGTCCCCGTGCCGATTCTCCACGAATTCAAGTCCGAGAACATCCACTACCTCGTCAACCATTCCGACGCCAAGGTGCTCTTCGTGGACGAGGTGATTTGGGAGGGGCTGTCCGAGGCGGAGATGCCCGCACTGGAGGTTATCGTGCAGATGAACACCCTCAACTTCATCTACTCGCGCAACTCCAGCTGCGTGGAGGTCAGGGCCAACCTTGCCGCCACTTTCAGCGCGCAGTATCCCGACGGCTTCAGCCCCGAGGATGTCTGCTATGTCGAAGACCGTCCCGAAGAACTGGCCCTCATCAACTACACCTCCGGCACCTCAGGCTTTTCCAAGGGCGTGATGATTCCGTACAGAGCCCTCTGGACGAATATCTACTGCGCCCACGAGGTGGCCGAGCCGCAGATGAACTGCGAGTCCGAGGTGGTCGCTATGCTGCCGTCGGCGCATATGTACGGGATGATGTTCGAGTTCCTCTACGAGATGACTATCGGCGCGCACGTGCACTTCCTGACCCGCACCCCGAGCCCTAAAGTGATAATGAAAGCCTTCTCCGAGATCCATCCGGACATCATCATCGCGGTGCCGCTGATCATCGAGAAGGTCTACAAGAATATGATCAAGCCCGCCGTGGACCGCAACAAAGCCTTTATGCGCATCCCTATTCTGGACCAGTTCGTGCTCAAGAAGATACGCAACGCGATGATAGAGGCGTTCGGCGGACGTTTCGAGGAGATTATCCTCGGCGGCGCGGCGTTCAACCCGGAGGTGGAGAAGTTCCTGCGCAAGATACACTTCCCCTTCACCGTCGGCTACGGTATGACCGAATGTGCTCCGCTCATCTCCTATGTCAAATGGTGGAAGGCCCGCAAGGGCTCCTGCGGAGTCCCGATTCCGGGCTGCGAGGTGCGCATCGACTCCAAGAACCCGCACAAAGAGCCGGGCGAAGTCCAGGTGAAGGGCGGCAACGTGTTTCTCGGATACTACAAGAACAAGGAAGCCACCCGTGCCGCGTTCACCAACGACAACTGGTTCAAGACCGGCGACATAGGCGTGATGGACAACGACGGTTACATCTACCTGCGCGGCCGCTCCAAGTGTATGGTGCTCGGGCCGTCGGGGCAGAACATCTACCCTGAGGAGCTGGAGGCCGTCATAAACAACGTGACCTATGTGGTCGAATCTCTGGTGGTCGAGGACAAGGGAGGGCTCACCGCCCTCGTATATCCCGACTACCATCAGGCGGAGATGGACGGAATGAGCGGCGAAGAACTTGAGCAGCGCCTCAGCGACGGACTGCCGGAGATCAACAGGCTGCTGCCCGCCTATGCCCAGATCCGCAAGATGGAGTTTATGCCGGAAGACTTCGAACGCACCCCTAAGAGAAGCATCAAACGATATCTGTATCAACGAAATAAATAATGAACAAGTTCGACGAGAAATATATAGCGATGGCCGCCATCTGGGCCGGCAATTCCTACTGCAAGCGCCGGCAGGTCGGGGCTCTGCTCGTGAAGGAGAGGATGATAATCTCCGACGGCTACAACGGGACACCGTCCGGATTCGAGAACGTCTGCGAGGACGAGAACGGGGTCACGAAGCCGTATGTGCTCCACGCTGAGGCGAATGCCATATCCAAGGTGGCGAAGTCCGGCAACAGCTCCGACGGCGCGACCCTCTACGTGACGGCGTCCCCGTGCATCGAGTGTAGCAAGCTCATCATCCAGGCCGGCATCAAGCGCGTGGTCTACCGGGACGAGTACCGTCTCACTGACGGAGTGGACCTGCTGCGCAGGGCCGGGATTGAAGTCGAAAAAGTGGACTGACAATGAAGAGGATATCATCATCGGTAACGGTCGCCCTGCTGGGCGTGATAATAGGTGTGCTCGGCGTGCTGGCGGTGCAGGCCGTGAGCGGCAGGATTTCGCACCGGCTCGGTGTCCGGAGCACTGACTGGCAGAAGGTCAACCTCATACTCAAGTGCATAGACGAGAACTATGTCGAGCCTGTGGACCACAAGAAAGTGACGGACGCGGTGGCCGAAGCCGCTCTCCAGGCCCTTGACCCGCACTCGATGTATATGCTCCCGCAGACGCTCGAATCCACAGAGGAGAGTCTTGCGGGCAATTTCGACGGCATCGGGATACAGTTCAACGTGCCCAACGACACGGCGGTGGTCATCGAGGTCATCCCCGGCGGCCCGTCCGAGAAGATAGGCCTGCGTCCGGGAGACCGGCTGCTCAAGGTGGACACGACCTCCATCGCCGGAGTCAAGTTCCCTCAAGACAGTATGGTGCGCAGGATGAAGGGCAAGGCCGGCACCAAGGTCACGGTGACCGTGCTGCGCGGACGGGAGGAGATCCCCTTCGAGATAACCCGGGGCAAGATTCCGACCTATTCCGTGGACGCTTCGTTTATGGTGGACGACACCACCGGCTATCTGCGCCTCTCCAAGTTTTCCCGCACCTCCGACAGGGAAGTCAGCGAGGCTTCCTCCAAGCTGCTCTCCTCGGGGATGAAGCGTATGATTCTGGACCTCAGGGACAACACGGGCGGATTCCTCGACCAGGCGCTGAGCCTCTCCAATATGTTCCTGCCCAAGGGCGCGCAGATAGTGTATATGGAGGGCGTGCACCGCAAGAGGGAGGACTTCAAGGCCGACGGACGCGGGAAGATGCAGAACATCGCTCTCTCCGTGCTCATCAACGAAGGCACCGCCTCTTCGAGCGAAATCCTCGCCGGAGCACTCCAGGACAACGGACGCGCGATGATAGTGGGCCGACGCTCGTTCGGCAAGGGACTGGTGCAGGAGCCGTTCTACTTCACCGACGGGTCAGGGATGCGCATCACCGTGGCGAGGTTCTACACCCCGTCCGGACGCTGCATCCAGAAGCCTTACAGCGAAGACTACAACTACGAAATCTACCGCCGCTACGATGAGGGCGAGATGGTCACCGCCGACAGTATGAAGGTGGAGAACGGCGGGATACTGCCTGATGTCTTCGTGCCTGCCGACACCACCCGGGCCGGCGCTTTCTATATCGCCTGCAGCCGCAAGGCCACCGCGATGAGGTTCGCCTCCGCGTTCTTCGATGCGCACAGCGCAGAGCTCTCGTCCATAGACGATTACGGCCGCCTGCTCGCATACCTTGACCGGGCCGTGACGGAGAAGAGCTTTCTCGACTTCGCCCGCTCCAAGGACGGTCTCGCCCCTAAAGGCTCGGAGTGGGATGTGGAGCGGCAGTACCTGATGACGCAGGTCCGCGCTCTCGTGGGGCGCTACTCCAAGCTCGGCGACAACGCCTATTATCATCTTTTCCTCCAGACCGACACCACCTTCAAGGAGGCGATGAGGCATTGATTTTGCGGATAAATTTGGCTATATTTACCGGACTTTACTTAAAACGATAGAACTCTATGGCATTGCTTCTCTGCCTCATAGCCGTGGTCGTCATCATCTGCGTGCTGCTCAACAACGCGTCAAACAAAGTCGGGATGCCGGTCCTGCTGGCTTTCATCCTGCTCGGCATCGTCTTCGGCAACAACGGGCTTTTCCCCCTCAAGTTCGAGGACTACTCGTTCGCTTCCGACTTCTGTACCGTCGCCCTCATATTCATTATGTTCTATGGCGGTTTCGGCACGAGGTGGGAGTCCGCCAAGTGCGTGGCGCTGCCGGCGGGCATCCTTGCAAGCCTCGGAGTCGTGCTTACGGCGGGTCTGACCGGCCTCTTCTGCCATTTCGTCCTGAAGTGGGGCTGGATAGAGAGCTTCCTGATGGGTTCGGTGGTCAGCTCCACGGATGCGGCTTCGGTCTTCTCCATCCTGCGTTCGCGCAAGCTCGGTCTCAAGAACAACTCCGCTCCGCTGCTGGAGATTGAGAGCGGCTCCAATGACCCGTTCTCATATATGCTCACGATCATTATGCTCTCGATGATGAAGGGGGACTTCAGCGTGGGGAGCGTGTCGTGGATGTTCTTCGCGCAGATCGTGTTCGGCGCGGGTCTGGGCCTGCTGATCGCTCAGGTCAGCATCTTCGCCTTCAAGCGCATCAAGTTCTCCACCTCCGGCTTTGATTCGCTCTTTATGTTCGCGATAGCCATCTTCTCCTACGCCCTTCCGTCCGCCGTTGGCGGCAACGGTTACCTGAGCGCTTATCTGGTCGGCATCCTGCTCGGCAACTCCGAGTTCCCCGGCAAGCGCAACCTCGTGGGCTTCTTCGACGGTCTGACCGGGCTGATGCAGGTGCTCATCTTCTTTATGCTCGGTCTGCTCGCCCGTCCGGCGATGATGCACAAGGTGATACTGCCTTCCATCGGGATATTCCTCTTTATGCTGCTCGTCGCGCGTCCGCTCTCCGTCGGCGCCATCCTGACTCCGTTCCGCAAATTCGGGCTCAAGCAGCAGACACTCATCTCGTTCGTAGGCTTGAGGGGGGCCGCGTCCATCGTGTTCGCGATTTTCGCCACGGTGGGCAACGATGCGCTCCAGCACGACATCCTCAATGTGGTCTTCTGTCTGGTGCTGCTGTCCATCTCGCTGCAGGGTTTCTTCCTGCCGCGTCTGGCGCGCCGGCTCGGCCAGATAGACGACGAGTCCGACGTGATGAAGACGTTCAACGACTTCTCCGATGAGACCGACCTGCACTTCAGCAAGATAGTCATCGGGGAGGACAATCCGTGGAGAGACAGGAAAATCAAGGACATAGGCCTTCCGAGAAACATCCTCTTCTGTATGCTGGTGCAGCCTGACGGGTCATCGGTCGTGCCGAAAGGCGACACCGTGCTGCACGAGGGCGACAGCGTGATAATGTGCACCAAGGCGTTCCGCAGCGACTCCACTTTCCGGCTCGTGGAGCAGGAGGTGCTGAAGGGCAGCCGTCTTGCGGGGAAGACCCTTCAGGAATACAGCGCCACCGAGAGGAATCAGGTCGTGCTGATAAAGCGCGGCCAGTCCAGCATCATCCCCAACGGCAGCACCGTGCTCCGCGAGGGCGACGTGATGTTCCTCAATATGGGAAGGTGAGATTCAGAAGTTGAGTCCCAGACCGATTTGCGCATCGAAGTATCGGAAGCTGACGGAGCTGACTCCGGCATAGAGCGCAAGTCTGGAGAATCTGACCAGCGCGCCCGCCTCGGCTGCCGGGCCGCTGAACGAACTGCCGGCCACTCTTGCCCATCCGCCGGTGCTGTCCTCCCAGAGCAGCAGCCTCCTGCCGTAGCCCGCCCCCGCGCAGACATATAGCCATCCGTTGCACCGCAGCGTGCCGCCGGCGCTGAGCGAAAGCTTGGACACGCGGCTCTCGCCGCTTGTCCAGATATAACCCTCTTCAGTCGTGCCGTCCGCATTGCAGTCATAGCCGTAGGCGGCGGACTTCAGATTGCTTCCGAACTTGAGATATGCTCCGAATCTTTCCCCGCACCACAGCGCCATTGCGCCGATTGTAGGGTCGGGTAGGGAGATTGTGGCCAATATGCTGACCCCCAGTGGCTTCCATTCTTTCTTGACGGCTTCCGTCACGGTGGGGACATATATTATCGAGTCCCTGACCGTCACCGTGCTTTCTGCAGAGCGGGGCGGAGTGCCGAGCACCAGTTCATAGGTGGCGGCGGATTCGAGCGGAGCCCCCAGGCCGTAGTCCCGGATGATGCCGAAATCCTTGTGGCGGATGGTGAGTTTCCTCACCTTTTCGGGGACATAGACCCAGATTTCCCCGATCTCCTGCCGGATGCCGACGATGCCCATAACCCCCGTGTCGAAGTCGAAGCCGCTTTCCGTAGTCACGACCTTTATGAGCGCGGCCTTGCGGCCGTTCTGGTCGTTCATCGGATAGTTGCTGCGTGCGTCCAGGTCCCAGTCGAGCCTCCTGAACGAAACCACGCGGAATGCGCTGCTGTCCTCCTGGGCCGAGAGTGTAAGGACGGAGAGGGCAAGCGTTGTCAGCAGGCAGAGCAACTTCCTCATATTCTAAAAATTATATGGGCCTATAACCCCGAACTCCTTGTCCGGTGCATCCTGCCACGTCCTGACGTGGATGACGGGCTGCCTGTAGTCCCTCAGGTCCACGAGTATGAAGAGATAGCCGCTGTCGGAGTAAGTGGTCGAATAATATTCCTGTCTTATCTTGATGCCGAAGAGCTGCTCTCCCTTGCCGAGCTTCACGACCTCGCAGTCGGAGAAGCGCAGATTGATATATTCCTGGCTGGCGAAGACCTTGCCGAGCTGCTTGAGGTAGCTCTCCTTGTTGTGCCGCGTGAGGGCGACATAGCGGTTGTTGCTGTATTCGTCGGAGCCCTTGACGCGGTTGAGCACCCGGCCTGTGATGATGAGAGCGTCATCGTCGAAGATGGAGGAGATGTAGTCGTGGCGCTTGAGGGCGTATGCCGTCTGGTAGTTCTCGAGGAAGTCGGTGAGGATGATTCTGGCCTCTTCCGTCCATCCGTCGTGGGAGACGATGTCGCGGACCACATCCCCCGCGAGGGAAAAGGTCAGGTTGCAGACCTTGCCGTCGCGGTTGAAAGTGAACACCACATTCTCCACGAATCTCCTGCCGTTGCCCCTGAACGAGAACGCCATCGGCACGCTGCGGCAATAGACCTCGTCCCCGAGGGCATAGAAGTCGAGACGGTCGAAATTCAGCACGCGGGCGTTGCCGTAGCCGATGAGGCGGCGGAATATGTCGTATCCTTCTTCGGTGAAGCAGTCTGAGAGACTGTCAGTGTCCCCCGAAGATATGCCCGCGCAGATCCGCGCGATCACATCTTCGTAGGCCGAAGTGAAAACAACCGGCGTGAGGCCTCCGCGCAGGCTGTCCTGCGCGGAGCTGAACTCCTGTCTGGACATCACCTCCATCACTTTCCGCTTCACTGCGGAGAGGTCGATTTTCTGCGGCTCAGCCTTCTGCGGGCTGCTGCTCTCCGCCTCTGCGGAGGCGCCGAGGGCGGCGCTCACTGCGCTCACTTCCCGGAATATGTGCTGCAGCCGTGCCGGAGTCACTTCATAGCGGATGCGGTACTGCTCGATTCTGGAGTCCGGACTGACCTCTATGAATCCCTTGCCGTCCTTTGCGGACAGCACTCCGCTCCACTTCTGCCCGTCGAAGAAACGGTAGTCGATGTTGCGGACCGGATGGCCCTTGTATTTGAACGTCAGTTCGACTATTCCCCGGTCAAATCTGTTCTGCCTGTCAAATTCTACGCTCAGACCGTCGAGTACCGCAGATCTGCGGTTCTCGGCATCGGCTATCGCCGCCACGTCGAGCGGAGGCAGGCTGCGCATCAGGCAGGCCGCCCAGGAGTAGTAGCGGAGAGCCACGTCCGTCTGGGCGTTCCGCTCGGCGGTCTCGGCTATGGATAGCATTTCCCTCACCTTGGAGCGGCGGTTCTCGAAGATCCGCTCCACCTCGTCCCTGCGGACATATCTCAGCACCGACACGTTGTCCCTGCCGCTCGATGAGAGCATCCCGCATTCTCTTCGGAGGTCATCGCCATAGGAGAGCATCAGCTGTTTCTTGACTGAGGCGGAATAGGGGAGGTCAAGGCTCTGCGAGAGCTTCTCCGCCATAGCTTCGATGGCCAGACTGTCAGCTGCGCGTGCGCCGGGCCCGACACCCTCCGCATAGATATATGACCCGTTTCTCCTGATTTCGCCGATGTTCTGTGCCTGAGTGCCTATGCTGATGAGAGTCAGCAGGATTGCCGTCACGAGTCTTCTCATCTGTAGTCTGAATGTTCGGCCTCGAATGCGGCCCTCTGATCCTTTTCCATAGGCCCTCCGACTGTGCGCAGGGCCGCCCGTATGTCTTCGGCCATAAGTTCCGCCTTCGCCGCCGACGCCTCCCCTGACCTGCAATATTCGTGCAGGCGGGCATATTTGTCAAGGATATTGTCCCACTGCAGCCTGCATTCGTCCCTGAGAGTATTGTAGATTTCCAGAAGCTGTGATGGCGATGCCGTGCCGGACACCGGCGCTTCAGCGAGTCTCCGTCCGCTCCTGTCGAAGAACTCGCATCCAAGCCCGGAGAACGCCGCCGCAATCTCGTCCGTCAGATAATAGACGTCATCATAGACGGGAGGGACAATCTCCCTGCCGCAGCTGTCGGCAAGCCCGTATCTGCCGTTTTCCGACACGATGAAGGTGCCGTTGAGGCAATCGACGCGGCTGTCACAGTCTCCCCGGATGGCGGAGGTATCCTCCTTCGGGGCGGTGCAGGCGAGTGTCCCGATCAGCGGCAGCAGTATGAAACTGAGTGCTCTCATCAGAGCAAATTTACCAAATTAATCCCAATTATCGCTATATTTGACGGTATAAATGAGTATGGATCAGTCATCGGCGTTCTTTTCTTCCTGCGAGGAACTCTCCGCCCCCGGTCTTGAGGGCTTCAGGGAGGTCTATGTGTCGCGGTCGGGCTACACCGTGATAAGCACGGGAGCTCTGGACGGCAGGAGAGTCGCGCTGAAGTCGCTCAAAGCCGAGTATCGCGGGAACCCTTTCTACGAGGGGCTTCTGCACAAGGAATACGAAATCGGCTGCGGCCTGGACCATCCCGACATCTGCCGTACCCTTGACTTTGTCACCACGGCGGAATCCGGCAACTGCATCGTGCTCCAGTGGGTGGAGGGCGAGAGTATGCAGGCTCTGCTGGACCGGGGCGCAAAGCTGCCGGCGCGGAAAGTGATTATGCAGCTGTGCGATGCTCTGGAGTATATACACTGCCGGCAGATTATCCACCGCGACCTCAAGCCGGACAATATTCTCATCACGACCAACGGGCGGAACGTCAAGCTTATGGATTTCGGGCTTTCGGACGCGGACGACTATGCCGTGCTGAAAAATCCGGCGGGAACTCTCGACTACGCCTCCCCGGAGCAGAGACGGGGCGAGATGCTCGACAACCGGAGCGACATATATTCACTCGGCAGAATAATGTGTGCGATGGGGGTGTACCCCCGGATTGCCGATATCTGCCTGAAAGAGAGCAGAGAGGAGCGCTATGCCGACATCAGCGAGGTGCGTGCCGCGCTGCAGCGCAAATACCGGCTGCGGAGAATCATTGTTGCGGCGGCTCTCTCGCTGACCGTGGCCTGCGGAATAGCGTTCCACGCCCTGTTTCCGGACATCCGGAGCGCACGCGAGCAGCGGGCCGTGGATGCGGCATTCGAGAGGATAAGCGGGGAAATAAGGGATGCCGGCTATTGAGCCTCAACTACTTCCACTAGATTCAGCCCTTCGGTCGCCCCTGCGATATATGACGGGGTGTATCCTCCGCCACGCAGAATCTTCGGAATATAGAGCGGATATCCGAGAGAGAAGCAGGCGGCCACGAAGCTGTCGCCCTCAAGCAGTTTGGAATTCTCGGAGGCGGTCACCGTGAAACTGTCCTCCCCGTCGTATCTGAGGTGTACCAGCCTGTCCGGGGCCCAGCCGATGACAAGTCCGTCTCCGGGCTTGAGTTCGGACGATGTCACCACCTTTGTGGAGAAGAATCTCGACTCATACAGGCTGTTGTCCTTTATGTCCTTGCAGAAAGAATAGAAATCTCTTTTGCCTACGAAGCGCGAGAGCACGTCCAGGGTTGATTGCCTTGGATTGGGCTTCATAGTCACATAGCCCCACAGCCTCTTGAGGGTGGAGGCGGACAGCAGTTCGCCGGACTCGTGTTCGATGACCACTGACAGCGCCTCAAAGTCGGTGGAGGTGGCCAGTCTTCGTCCGTAGTGCCGCTGGACTTCAGAAAGCAGATAGTTGATCTCCGGAATAGTTTTTCTCGATTCCTTTTCCATAGAGGCAAAGATAGGCACAGACAGCAATTTCGTCAAGTTCATATTGGTTCATTTGAATACCTTACTTGCGAAAACCTTATATTTGCACAGCTATGAGCCTGCTTAGGAAATTGCTGCCGCTGCTGCTCGTCGGGGTCGTCTCCTGCATCAGAGACCCCGATGCCGGTTTGTACACGGCCCCGGCAATCCTCGGCGTTTCAGCCGAGGTCGAGGGCACGGACGTGCTGCTCTCCTGCAAGGTCTCCCGCAGCGACAACATCAGCCTCTGCGGATTCCGTTTCGGGCTCAGCAGGGACGATATGCGCAGTTTCGGGTCGGAACTCCCCCGTGACGGGGAATTCACCTTCCAGATGCCGGGACTGACTTTCGGAGTCAGGTATTACTGCCGCTCATATATAAGCGGCGGCGGCGCGGTCGCGGAGTCCGAACTCACCAGCTTCGAGATAGACCAGCGGCTGCCCGAGATAGCGTTCTCCTCCCTCAGCGTCAAGGACAGGACGAGCGTAGTCTGCGAGTATAGCGTGAAGGAGAGCTTCAGCGGCGCGATGTATGTCTGCGGCATCTGCTGGGGGACGGAGAGCAATCCGCTCATCGAGGGGGCCAAGACTGTGGACAGCGCGGAATACGGGACTCACAGGGTGGAGATAAGCGGACTTGAGACCGGACAGACCTATTATTTCCGTCCCTACGCCATCAACGGCAAGGGCACTGCCTATGGGGAGGAACAGTCATTGCGTATGCCGGTGATGGTGGACGATGCCACCCTGCAGGCTTACCTGATTTCCGCCTGGGACAGCGATGCCGACGGGCTGCTGAGCGTGGAGGAGGCGGCTGCGGTGTCCTCGATTGACCTCTGCACGGATGAAGTCCGCACACTTGCCGGGATAGAGCAGCTCCCTGCTCTGCGCACTCTGCGCTGTGCGGGGACAGGCAGTTCGGGCCGCAGCGGAAGCGGCGGTCTGAGGGAAGCGGAGCTGAGCTCCTGCGCCTCTCTCGCAACCCTTGACCTCTCCTGCAATCAATTGACCTCGGTCAATATGGGAGCGTCCGTGGAGAGTCTCAATCTGTCCTCGAATCCTCTCCTGAGCCTGAGTCTGCCGGGGGACAATGCCCTGCGGAGTCTGGACCTCTCATATACGGGACTGTCCTCTCTGGAATATGCGCGGCTGGGGTCTTTGGAAGAACTGCATATCGGCGGGAGCGCTCTCGTCGCAGATGATGCAGTCAACCGGTTGAGAGGACTGTTGCGCCTCTATGCCGGAGACAGGCTGCGCGACGGGGTCAAAGTCTATCTGCTCTCCAGGCTCGAAGTCCTCGACTGCGAGGGGAGCGGCGTAAGCGCGCTGGATTTGAGATACAATCCCGCGCTGACTTCCCTCAACGCGGACGGCTGCGCTCTGGAGTCGCTCGACCTCAACCTCAACCCCTCGCTAAGGTCGCTGCGCTGTATGTGCGGGTCGCTCAGGACTCTCTATCTGCTTGAGGGGCAGGAGATAGACGGAGTCAACAGGGGCGAGAGGCTCTATATCCCGGATTCCACTGAGATAATCTATACGCCGAAGATAGAGGACCCGGAGTTCGCGCGCTATCTCGTGGACAAGTTCGACACTGACTACGACTCGTTCGTCTCGCTTGCCGAGGCTGCCGGGGTGAGTGAAATCAATGTCGACAGCGGCGAATACTCCGGCATCGCTTCTCTATACGGGGTGCAGATGTTCACTTCGCTCGAGAGGCTCTATGTCCCGGGGCAGGCTCTCTCTTCGCTCGACCTTGGCTCCAATCCGGCCCTGAGCGTCCTGTGCTGCGACAACAATCCGCTCAAGTCGCTGAACCTGAGCGGAAATGCCGAATTGAAGATGCTCTACTGCCAGTCCGCTTCGCTGGAGGCCATAGACCTGAGCCGCAACATATGTCTTGAGGCTGCCTATCTCTCCCGCTGCGCCCTGACTTCGCTTGACATCAGCCTCTGCACTGCGCTTAAGACACTCGACGTCAGCAACAATCCCGACCTCAAGCAGATCATCGTCTCCCGCTCGCAGGATGTCTCCATCACCAAGGATGATGCGGCGGAGGTAGTCTATTGCGACTAGTCCCAGCCGTTGATTTCGCCGCCGATGTCTATCTTGACCTTGGCCGGATCGCTGGAGAGGGTGATGTTTATGGTGTGCTGCACTCCCGACTTGAATACGAAGCGGCTTTCCACCAGATAGGAGACATTGCTGGTGATGACCTCGACCAGAGGCTGCTTGTTCTGGATACGCTGAGGGACGATGATGGCGGAGAACGTGCTCTCGCCATTTCTCAGCATCGTGACAGTCGAGGCAGTGCCGTAGTTGTCCTTGACCACTGCGCCGGAACTCAGATCGATGAGCGCGTCCGGGACGGTAGAGTGGACTTTTACCACCGCATCGTCCGGAATGTCCCCCTCGAAATCCTCTCCCTTGACGAGCTTCACCACAAGGCGGCTCATCTTGTGGCTGAAGGTGAGATTGACCACATCCGGATACTTCACCCCTTCGGTCTTGGCCCAGAGGAAATCGGAAGCTTCATAGCCACCGAGTTCTCCACTCCCCCCTTTGGTGGATTGGTCGGTGGCCACTCTGAAGCTATAATCGTCCACGGAGGCTGGTGTGCCGTAAGGGTAGTAGCCGTAGACATCGTACTTGACCCCCTTGTCCCAGAAGAGCTTAGGGCTGCTCGTCCAGGATGAGCCGTCGAAGCTGAGGGCGGCGTTGTTGGCCGCGTTGCCGGAGACCTGGAGCGGGGAGGCCGCTCCGTCCGTGTACTCCGTCATATAGAGTCCGGTGACATCCCCGCTCTCGAATGCTCCCGCGCTCGCCTTGGTCTGCGACGGGTACAGCAGATTGAATCTGACTTCAAGCGGATTTTCTGACTCCGGGCCGTTGAACTTCGTGCAGGCTGCTGCAAGCAGAAGACCGGCAAACAGGATATAATGTTTTTTCATAGAAGTGACTTATTTGATTATAGGACGTTTACCCATAAACACCGGTGCGTGCTGGTGCGAAGCGTGAGGATAGTTCTTGGCAGCCGCCTCGCCCTTGGTGGCGGAAGCGACGGCGGTCTCAGGAAGATTCTCGATATTGTCGTTCGCGATGAAATCCTCGAAACTGTATTCCTCCCCGGCGTAAGCCTTGATTCTCTTTACGATGGACTCACGGCTGACGGTGCTGTAGTAAGGGATGTCGTTGTTCATACAGCTGTTGTACTCGGAGCGGTAAACCCCGCGCGAGTGCATATATCCGCCCTCGTAGATGTCGACTATCTTCTTGTATTTCTCGTGGAAGAGCAGATGCTTCCACGGCACTTCGCTCATCTTGCCGGTGAGCGAGAGATTGTCGTACCAGCCTTTGCCCTTGGCCGAATTGAATTCGAACACGTGTGGACAGCAGTTGCAGATGCAGGCATCGATGAACGCGTTGTGGTAGATATACTCGTCGCCGAGCTTGCCGAAGCCGTGTCCGCCCGCTTCGTGCTGGATTACTCCCCGGAAGTCGAGAGGGTAGCCGTAGTCGCTCTTAGGGCAGTAGGCTATGGCGCTGCCGTCATCGTACATATAGCAGATTCCGCCATAGTCTGAAGTGTTCGGAATCATTATGATGAGGGTCTCCCCGAGATTGTCTCCCGTGACGGTCGGGGCATTGAGCGCGTATCTGAAAATCTCCGTGAAGTCGCTCTCGCCGTTGCGCCCGCCGAGCGTGACCCCTCCCTTGGCGGAAGTGTTGAAGCGATTGTAGATGATGGTGTTGACGCTTCCCACACCCGACTCCGGAGACACCGCGATGCCGGTATAGACATTGAAATAATCATTGTATGTCTTGTACGGCTCTATGCTGAAGAAGTGTCCTGCGGCTTCCTTGATGTCCTTGAGCAGCTCACCGTCAGATATGTTCTCGGCATTGTATCCGTCACCGAGCAGCACGATATTGATTCCCTTCCCCTTGCTCGCCGATTGGAGAGTGACTATCTCGTCTTCTGCGTATTCGTAGTCATACTGCGTGACATTGCAGACGGTGCGATAGTCCTTGTCCTTGAGTTTGAACACTATCTTGCCCTCGCGGTCGGCCCCTGCAGGCATCTGAGAGAACTCCAGAGTGAGTTCTGTCTTGCCCTTCCCTTCTGTCTGGCTGAGAGTGACCCAGTCCGGCTGGCTCTCCACTATCCATTCGTCGTCCGCATTGAGCACGAGCTCTCTCGTAACCTTCGTGTTCAAAGCCGTCGCGACATTAGGCCTTATCACGAGATTGCGGTATGCCGAGATGCGCTTGAAATCGCACCAGCCCGGCTCGTTCTGATATGTGACGACCGCCTGCTCCGGCACTTCCACCGTGAAATTGTCCTTAGGCACACCGTGGAATGCTCCGCTCTGGATATATGGAGGGATTGTTCCCTTGCAGACTATCTTGTTGATTCCGAAGCAGTCCTGGAAGGCTCCGCCGTCTTCGTACCAGCTGCTCTCATAGCGTATGGATTCAAGCCCTTCAGGGAATATGACACCCTCAAGGCTGCGGCACTTGGCGAATGCGCCGGCACCGATGGAGAGCACATTTTCGGGGATTTCAAGAACTCCCGTCAACCTCCAGTTGTATGCAAATGCCTTGTCGCCGATAGTCCTGACACCATCAGGAAGCACCAGCTTGCCCGAGAAGTCGCAACCGTAAAACACTTCATTACTGATAACCTCAAGTTCTTCCGGAAGGTTAAGTTCTCCTTTGAAGGCCGAGCCCGAGAATGCATTGGATCCAATTGCCGTGATACCGTTGTGAAGAATAAGGTTGCCGTTCAGTCCCGTATTATGGAAACAGTTTTCCGGGATTTCAATTATCCCTTGAGGAATTTCCAACGAACCTGTGAGATTGACACAGTCGGAGAACGCAGACTCCCCTATAAGTTGCAGCCCATCAGGAAGTTTCAGCTCACCATAAAGCCCTTTACAATTAAGGAAAGAACCCATTCCGATTTCGTCCAAGCCCTCCGGAAGAACAAGTTCGCACACAAAGCCGCAACCATGAAACACGCCGTCCCAATAGCCGATATAGCCCTTTTTCCGTCCGATTTTCTTGAGCGTGGAAGGTAGATAGAGTGTGCCTGTAAGATTGTAGCAATTACGGAACGCTGCTGTTTTTATGTCTTCCAATCCTTCCGGCAGAATCAAAGAACCACTCAAATTGGTGCAGTCCGTGAAAGCATTGTTGCCGATGACTTTGAGTTTATCAGGGAGGACAAGGCTAATAAGGGTTGTTTTAGTTTCCAGAGCATTGGCCGGAATTTCCAAATCCTCGCCTGCGCTATAATAGGAATCTTCGCCAAAATTCCCTCCGTACCCCTTTACTATATTGACTTCCTTAAGGTTGAGAGCTGAGAGAAGCGACATTCTGTAGCGCATCACTGCAAAGTCCCGGGTGTTGATGTTTCCCGTGACCTTGAGGTTCCTCACCTTGGTGAGGTCCTTGCCCGCTGCGGCGATGCACTCGTCCAGCGTGCCCGGAGTCTCCACGTTTATGATGATGTACTCCTTGGCTCTTGCATCGTGGGAGGTGCTGTCGTTCTCCCACGCGGTGATGCTCTCGCCGCTGAGGGTGAACTCAAAGTCGCCCTCGCCGCGCTTGTTGACGGTGATGGTGAAGTTGTGCTGCTTGCCGGCGACGAAAGTCATCGCCTCGGCCTTGTTGAACCTGTAGGCGATGCCCGCCACGGTGATGCTGATGAGGTCAGTGCCCGCCGCGATGTCCTGCGGGATGACCACCGCCCGGTAGTCGCCGTCCTTGGCGAGAGGGATGATGCCCGTCGGGCTGACTTCCCCCTCAGCGGTGGCGATGCCGGTCGCCAGGTCAATGGCGGCCTTGCGCCGCGTGCCGGTGATCAGCACCTGCTTGTCCGCCGCGGCCCATTCGCCCTCGGCGAATCCCGTACCCTCAAGCAGGGAGACTCTTACCCCGGCGAGCCTGTGGTAGAACGCTAGCTTGATGACCCTGTCGGTAGGGGCGACATTCTCCACCTTCCCCCAGAGGAAGTCCGAGGCCTCATAGCCGCCGAGCTTGCCGTTCTGCGCATCGGTGCTCTGGTCTTTGCTGACTTCGAAACTCATAGCGTTGACCTCATCCACGGTGAGGTAAGGATAGTAGCCATAGATGTCTATGTGCGTGTCCTTGTTCTTCCAGTAGATGTCGCGCTCGGCAATCCATTTGTAGGACGCTTCGTCGAAGGTGTATTTCACGTTGTCGGCCCTGTTGCCGCCGCTGCGCAGAGTGCCGGCTTCGGAACCGTTGTAGTCCACGATATAGACCCCTATCCGGTCTTTGTCCGCGAAGCCTCCGTCGCTTGCGCGCGTG
This sequence comes from Bacteroidaceae bacterium, assembly GCA_963661285.1. Classification (GTDB taxonomy): domain Bacteria; phylum Bacteroidota; class Bacteroidia; order Bacteroidales; family UBA932; genus Cryptobacteroides. The sequence continues at coordinate 25,496 of CAVLBF010000006.1, forward strand.
ACGTAAATCTGGTCGATTTCTCCGCCGAGGGAGATGGGCTGGCGGCTGTAGTCTATGCCTTCCGCCTCAATTAGCGGGTCGCTGATCGAACAGGCCGCAAGGATCGGGAGCGCCGCCGCAAGGATTGCCAAATATGAATGCTTTCTCATAAGGGATAATTCTTTATTCCACTGTGCCGCTGAACTCATCGCCGTCTTCCCAAGGGTCGATGCCGATGTTGATGCCCTCGCCCGTGCGGTTGACTACGAGGGTACACTTGTGCTGCTTGCCTGAAACGAGGGTGACGGAAGTCCTGAGGGCGTAGTCGTTGCTTCCGACCTTGACCTTGACAAGTTCGCTGTCGTTCACGCTCTGCGGCACGACGAGCGCCTTATAGACCCCTCCTCCGAGTGGAAGCGGGCTGATGTCGGCGACGCCCCCGTCGGCAGTGACGCTGCCGTCGGAGAGGTTGATCCTCGCTGCGGTCTGAAGCCCGGCGAGACTCACGACGGCGGAGTTGATGTCACTGTCTGTCCATCCCGTGCCGGCCTTGAGCTCTATACGGATGCAGCTCATTATGTGCTTTGTGCTGATGAGCACCGGGTCCGGGGTGGGGGCGACGGCCCTGTTGCCGCCGCAGAGGAATTCGGAAGCCTTGTATCCGGCTTCCGTGCTCTGGTCCTGCCGTACCGAGAAGCCGTAAGAGCTGACGGACGCGGACGAGCTATATGGATAATAGGTATAGAAATCTGCTGCAGTCTTGTCGTCGAGCCAATAGAGCTGCTTTGCGGTCTCCCACTTCTCGCCGTCGAAGGTGAACTTCACGTTGTCGGCGTGGTTGCCGCTCTGCTTGAGGGAGGACGGGTTGTTGACCACAAAGAGCCCCACGGCATCGCCCGCTTCAAACGCGGTGTCGGTGACCTTCGTCACGCTTGTGGCAATCCTTATCGGGATTGCGGGCGTCTCCTGGACGGCTTTCTTGCAGGAAAGCAGCGTGACGGGGACCAGAAGGGCCAGAAGTGCAAGATTCTTCATATAGTGTTATCCGTTGTGTATGCACAAAGATACACGGCGCGGGAGTAGGAATCAAGTTCATTTCAGTCCATTTGTCCCAAGGCTCTCGCGGAAGAAGTCAATGATGGTCTGCTGCTCGGCTTTGCCGCAGTGGTGAGGGCCGTCGAAGAATTCGGTGCGGAGCTTCCCGTGAGCGCCTTTACTGTCGTAGATGGCGTTCATCCTGCGGAAACTCTCCTCCACCGCGTCGACCGGGAAGAGCTTGTCCTTGCGACCGTTGAGAAAGAGGAACGGCTTGGGGGCGAGCTTCAGCGCGATGTCGGGGAAGTCGTACTTCTCCCGCAGTTCGGGGATGAGCATAGCGTAGTCGGAGGCCTTGTACGGGGTGCGGCAGGTCTCCTTGAGCGTCATCCAGCAGAGCGCGGCTCCGGCGCGGATCTCGTCGCAATAGGCCGCGAGAAGCCAGCTGCGGTGCGCCCCCATAGACCAGCCGAAGCTGCCTATGCGCTCCGCGTCCACGCAGTCGAGCCCCCCTGCTATGGCGGCGGCGAGGGCGTCCTCCCTCAGGGTCTGCTCCGCCCAGACGATGCCTTTGCGCTGCAGACTGTCGTAGACCGTCTTCTGGCCCTCATATACCCGGGTCTTTATGGCGTCGATGTCGCCCTCCTCGCCGCAGAACCTCATCCGCGACCACTTCTGGCAGAGTTCCGTGCTTCTCGAACCCCAGTAGAGCATATCCGGGGCTATCACCACATAGCCGAGCCGTGCGAGGCTGTCGGCGAAGTAGACCCCGTCGAAGCCGCTGTCAATCCACTCTTGCGAAGACAGCCTGATGTTGAGCGGAGCGCTCGGGAGCGGGCGTACCAGCTTCTCCTTGCCGATGTCGAAGCGTGCGCCGTGGTCGTGCAGCAGCACCAGCGCGGGGCGCGGATTCCGCGCTGAAGCCCCGTCCGGGATGAGCAGATAGGACTGCACCCTCTCCTCCGGAGAGACGTTGTATTCCACCAGCTTGCAGACATAGCCGTCCCGCTGCTCCTCTTCTATCACCGTGAACGCCTCCTGCCCTTTCCCGCAGGAGACTGCCGCCACAAGCAGTGCGGCAAACAAGATTTTTTTCGACATAATCAGAAGTGTTATTGCCCCGAAAGCTCTTGCGCTTTCAGGTATAGTTATGCGGCTTACTGCGCGATGAACTCGTAGATGATGTATCCGCTCTGCTTGGCGGGAGCGGAGGTGTTGATGGCGAATTTGGAGAGCCGGGCCGCGCGGACGGCGAACGAGCGCAGGCAGGAGTCGGAGGAGGAGCCGCTTTCGTCAATCTTGGCGGCGACCACGTCGCCTCTCGGGTTGACGCTGATGTTGACTCTGACCTGTCCCGCTCCCATACAGCGGTAGGCGGGAATCGGAAGCCTGCTTGCCTTGCGGCCCTCCAGCTCGTATGCGATGACGGACGGGCCGCTGTAGTTCTGAGCGGATTCGACTTTCTTTGCCGTTCTGCCGTCCGGGGCGGGGGAGTCGAGTGCGGCGTGGTCTTCGTCGGGGATTTCGTAGCCGCCGTTGAGTTCTTTCTGCAGGCGCTCGGCATCCTTGTAGAGCTGCTCCGCATCGGTGCCGCGGTCGTCCTTGAGCGCTCCCCGGTCCACCGCCACGTTCCTGACTTCAGACCCGCCCGAAGCCACGCCGTTCTCGGCGAGAACCTGCTGCAGGCGCTCGCTCACGCTCTGCTTGAAAGCCGCCTCTTCCTTGAGACGCGCAATCTCCTGCTGCATCTTCTCGACTTCGTCGTAGCGGCTGTAGTCCAGGACAAAGCTGTTCTCGCGGCTGAGCGAGTACCCCAGACCCGAGGCAAGCAGGACTATCAGCACCGCAAGATGAACTATCACGGTGAGATACAGTCCTGCCTTGTCTTCGTCCGGGATGCGTTTCACTACTTTGCCAGCTTCTCTTTGAGGGACTTCTCTATGGTGTTGATGATGATGTCTATGGCAACCTTGTTGTGGCCGCCCTGAGGGATGATGATGTCGGCGTAGCGCTTGCTCGGCTCGATGAACTGGAGGAACATCGGCTTCACGGTGCGGGAGTAGCGCTCGATTACCCAGCGCACGTCCTTGCCGCGCTCGGTGATGTCGCGCGCCATCACCCTCATCAGCCTGTCGTCGTCATCGGCATCGACGAATATCTTGACGTCCATCTGCTTGCGCAGCTCCTCGCAGGTGAAGATGAGGATGCCCTCGATGATGATCACGTCGGCGGGCTCCACCGTCACCGTCTCCGTCTTGGAACGGGAGCAGGAGATATACGAATAGACTGGCTGTCTGATGGTCTTGCCCCTCTTGAGTTCGGAGAGCTGCTTGCAGAGCAGCTCCCAGTCTATCGCGTCCGGATGGTCGAAGTTGTGTGCGCGCTTCTCCTCGTCCGTGAGGTCGCTGGAGTCCTTGTAGTAGGAGTCCTGGGGGATGACGACCACTCTTTCGGCGTTGAGCCTCTCGGTGATTGCCCTGACTACCGTGGTCTTGCCCGAGCCGGATCCGCCGGCTATTCCGATGACTAGCATAAGTTTCTAGAATTCAGCGTTCTTAGGGGTGCGTGGGAATGGAATCACGTCACGGATGTTGGCCATACCGGTGACGAAGAGCAGCAGCCGCTCGAATCCGAGGCCGAAGCCGCTGTGAGGGCAGCTTCCGAAGCGGCGGGTATCGATGTACCATTCGAGCGTGCGGTGGCTCATCTTGAGCTCGTCGATGCGGCCCACCAGCTTGCCGTAGTCCGCCTCGCGCTCGGAGCCGCCGATGATTTCGCCTATCTTCGGGAAGAGCACGTCCATCGCGCGGACGGTCTTGCCGTCTTCGTTCTGCTTCATATAGAAGGCCTTGATGTCCTTCGGGTAGCCCGTGAGGATGACCGGACGCTTGAAGTGCTTCTCCACGAGGAATCTCTCGTGCTCGCTCTGCAGGTCAACTCCCCAGTAGACAGGGTATTCGAACTGCACGCCGTCCCGTACCGCCTGCTCGAGAATCTTAATCCCCTCCGTATATTCGAGGCGCACGAACTCGGTGTTCACCACGCCCCGAAGCCGCTCGATAAGCTCGTTGTCGTAGCGGTCGTTGAGGAACTGGATGTCATCCGCGCAGTTGTCGAGCGCATAGCGGACCAGGTGCTTGATGAAGTCCTCCGCGAGGTCCATATTGTCCTTGATGTCGTAGAACGCCATCTCCGGCTCGATCATCCAGAATTCCGCGAGATGCCGGGGGGTGTTGGAGTTCTCGGCGCGGAAAGTAGGGCCGAAGGTGTAGATTTCTCCTAGAGCGGTGGCCCCCAGCTCGCCTTCGAGCTGACCGCTGACGGTCAGGCTGGTCTGCCTGCCGAAGAAGTCCTTGCTGTAGTCGGGAGCGCCCTTCTTGTCGCGCGGGACATTGTTGAGGTCGAGAGTCGTGACCTGAAACATCTGTCCTGCACCCTCCGCGTCGGCTGCGGTGATGAGAGGGGTGTTGAGATAGACGAATCCCTTATTGTGGAAATACTCGTGTATCGCGAACGCCATCTGGCTGCGCAGTCGGAGCACCGCGCCGAAGGTGTTGGTGCGCGGACGCATATGGGCCACGGTCCTGAGGTACTCCAGAGAGGTGTCCTTCTTCTGGAGAGGATAGCGCATAGGGTCGCATTCGCCGTAGACGGTGATGCTCCCGGCGTGTATCTCGACCGCCTGTCCGCTCCCGACCGATTCGACCAGCCTGCCCTGCACGCCGATGCACGCACCCGTGCTTATTCTGGCGAGTACAGGCTCGGTGTCGGAGTTCTTGTCGACCACGATCTGGATGTTCTTTATCGTGGACCCGTCGTTGAGCGCGATGAAAGCAATCTCCTTGTTGCCTCTCTTTGTCCTTACCCATCCTTTCGCGAGGACATCCTGACCTGCGGACATATTGAGCAGGTCCTTTACTTTAGTGCGAAGTATTTCCATTACTTTCTTTTCTTCTTATTTAAAAAGCAGCCCTCTCAATCTGTTCAAGGGGGCTGCTTTCATACGTTGCCGTGCGTCTTTACTGCGCCGGCTTTCTTGCTGAGTACATAATCTTGAGTGCGGAGCAGCGTCTGAGCTCCTGCTTCACATCAGTCACGATACCCATTCTGACGTCCTGGTCCGCTCTGATGCTGATGGTCATAAACTGACGGTCAGCCTCACTCTTGGAGTCGCGCTCCGCAGCTACGAAGTCACGGATCTCGGCGGTGGTCCTGAACGAGTCGTTCAGCTGGATACGGGCCTCGGTGCCGTACTGGCTCTGGAGAGCCTTGATAGGCGGACCGATATTGATGTATGAGTTGAGGTCTTTTCTCACAAGTTTGGAAACCTCGGATGCCTCAGGAATATTGACCGTTACCTTGTTCTCGGTTTCACGCAGCTGCGTGGTCACCATAAAGAAGAACAGAAGCATAAATACGATATCGGAGAGCGAACTTGACGCAATTGCGGGCATTTCTTTCTTCCCGTCTTTCTTGAACATTGACATAGTTGAGTCCTCCTTTATCTTCTTCTGTTTCCGATATCCTTAGGCTCCGCCTCCGAGATGTTCGAAGGTATGGCTTTCTTCACGATGTCCTGCTGATCCTCGTCGAGGGCCGCGAACGCACGTCCGTAGTGGCTTCTGGCGAAATCGTCACGGAGTTCGTTGATCGCCTTCATCAGTTCGTTCTGAACTGCGATGTACGCACGGTAGCTGGTACCGCGGTCGTTCTGCAGCGAAATCACTCCCTTCGAAACAGGATAGGCTCCGAGTCCCTCAATCTCCTTGACTTCCTTTTCAGGGAGGTTAGGGTCATCGAGAGGGTTGGTCAGGAAGTTCTTGACCTTATCCTTGACCTGACTTACATCAATTACATCCGTACCGGCAAAGATTCTATCCGCAGAATTGATCCTCACAATGATGATGTTGCGGCGGTTCACCTTCTGGTCCTGAGCCTTCTGGTTTTCAGCCGGCATAGGAGGGAGTCGACGCGACAGACCGGCCTGCGTTCCCATTGTGGTAGTCATCAGGAAGTAGCACAGGAGCAGGAATGCGATGTCGGCGGTAGAACTCGAGTTAATTGCAGGTGTTTTCTTGGACATAATGATTATTTCCTATTTTTGATACCCATACGGATCTCGCCCACAATCATGGCTATGATTGTCGCAGCACCTGCGATGTAGGCAAGGTTCAGTGTGGTGTCAGTGAGTTTGAGCGTTGACAGTGAATCCATCCCTTCTCTTCCGTATGCGTAGTTCGCCGGAGAGATGAGGTATACGATGAAGCATACGACTGCAAGCGCGACAATCACGATGACCGTCTTGAGGAGGGCCTTCGGATTGGACTTGGCGCTGACGACCCCGCCTACAATCACCCAGGAGATGAGCGCAAGCGCAATCATCGCGTATGCCCAGTAGAACAGCACATCAACAGACTGTCCGCTGCCCGGCGTGTGGAAACCTGCGAGGTATCCCCAAACCGTGATAGCGACACTGATGAGGAGCAGCACCACCATGCACCATTTGATTATTTTATTAAGTTTCATAACCGGTCTGATGAAAATCAATTATTTCTTCTCGGCGTACTTGGAAAGCACATCCACGATTGAGATTGAGGAATCCTCCATATCGATGGTGAGGGAGTCAATCTTGGCAAGGATATAGTTGTAGAATACCTGAAGAATCATAGCGACGATCAAACCGCCTACGGTAGTGATAAGGGCGACCTTCATACCTCCGGCAACGATGTTAGGCGAGATGTCGCCCGCAGCCTGGATGGCGTCGAAGGCCTGGATCATACCGATAACCGTTCCGAGGAATCCCAGAGACGGGGCGATGGCGATGAAGAGCGCTACCCAGGAGAGTCCGTTCTCCATTTCGCTCATCTGCACGGAGCCGTAGGAGATGATGGTCTTCTCAACCACGTCGATGCCCTGGTCGTAGCGGAGCAGTCCCTGATAGAAGATGCTGGCCACAGGTCCGCGGGTGTCGCGGCAGACGTTCTTGGCCGCCTCGATTCCACCCTTCTGAAGAGCCGCCTCAACGTCGGCGAGGAGCTTCTTGGTGTTGGTCTTCGAGAATGTAAGGTAAAGTATGCGCTCGATGGAAAGGGCGAGACCGAGGATAAGGCAGAGTACGATGGCTGCCATAAATCCAGGGCCACCCTCGATGAACTTGGTCTTGAGGGCCTGATGGAGAGGAACCTCAGGGGCTGCGGCGGTAAGGTCAGCGAGGCTGGTTGCCTGTGACGCCACAGGTGCACCCTCTTCCTGAGCGGAAGCGACATTGGCAGAGAAGGCCATCAGGCCGGCAACTGCCAAAACCATAAAAAACTTTTTCATAATGAACTTTAATAATGTATTAGTTGTAATAATTATCTACGTTTAAAATCGGTGCAATTTAGCAATTTTTTTTCATTCGTCAAGAATTATTTGGATATTTCGCCTTTCAGGTTCTCTTCAAGCAGCGTTTTGACCCGGTCCGGGTCGCTATGGTTGCCCATCAGGAAGAAGAGTTTGCCGAGCGCGCTCTCGGTCGTGATGTCGTGTCCGGAGATGACCCCGGCATCCTTGAGCTTGCGCCCCGTGGCGTATATGTCCATATCGACGTCCCCGCTCAGGCACTGGGTCACGTTGAGCAGGATTTTCCCCGAAGCGCAGGCTTCCTCCACGATGCGGAGAAACCACGGCTTGGAGATGGCGTTGCCCGCTCCGTAGGTCTCCAGAATCACCGCCCTGGTGCCGTCCCCGAGCAGTATGTCCCTCACTGCCTGCTCGGTGATGCCGGGATGGATCTTCAGGATGGAAACCCTGGTGTCGAGCTTCGGGTGGACGCTGAAGCGCCTGAGAGGCTCGCCGGGATAGCGTATCAGAGCTGCGTTGTAGCGGATGCTGATGCCGGCGGAGGCGAGCGGAGGGCAGTTGGGGGAGCTGAATGCGTCGAAGCCCGTGGCGTTGATCTTGGTGCTGCGGTTGCCGCGCAGAAGGCTGGAATTGAAGTAGATGCAGACTTCCGGCACGAGGGCGCGACCCTCCGGGCCGGTCGCCGAGGCTATCTCCACCGCCGAGATGAGATTCTCCTTTCCGTCGGTGCGCGGGCGGCCTATTGGCAGCTGGCTGCCGGTGAATATGACCGGCTTGGCGAGATTGTCGAGCATAAAGCTCAGCGCCGAGGCGCTGTATGCCATCGTGTCGGTGCCGTGCAGGATGACGAAGCCGCTGTAGGAGTCGTACTTCTCCCGGATCAGCTCCGCGAGCGACTGCCAGAGGGACGGCTCCACGTCAGAGGAGTCGATCGGAGGCGAAAAGCTCCAGGTGTCGATGTCCGGGCCGAACTTGCGGAGTTCCGGCACCTCGTCCATAAGGGCGCTGAAGTCGAACGGCTTCAGAGTCCCGTCGGCGGGGTCTTCCTTCATTCCGATGGTGCCTCCCGTGTAGATGAGCAGTACGGATTTCATATCGAGAAGAGTTTCTTGGCGTTGAGGCTTGTCACGCGGGCCACCTCCTCCGTCGGGACGCCCTTGCGCTCCGCTATGAACGCGGCGATGAGCGGGAGGTAGGCGCTTTCGTTGCGCTCCCCCCTGTGCGGGGTCGGAGCGAGGTAGGGCGCGTCGGTTTCCAGAACGATTCTTCCCAGAGGAATCCTGGCGATGTCCTCGCCGATTCTGGATTTCTTGAACGTTACGACCCCGCCTATGCCCACCGACCAGTCGCCCAGCCGGCTGAGCCGTTCGAAGACTTCATAGCTGCCGCTGAACGCGTGCAGATTGCCTCTGAGATGGAGGTGCGGGCAGTCTTCGATGATGGAGAAGAAGTCCTCCGTCGCGTCGCGAAGGTGGATGTTGACCGGCAGGTCCCACTCCGAGGCGAGTTCCAGCTGGGTGCGGAAAGCCTCCTTCTGCTCCTCCCTGAACTCGGTGCCGTAGTGGTAGTCGAGACCGATTTCGCCGACGGCGACTATGCCGCGCTGCCGGTAGGGGAGCATAGCGTCGATTTCGTCCCGCCAGTTCCGCCCGACAGAGCCGGGATAGAGTCCCAGCATATTGTAGAGCAGCCCGGGGTGCTTCCCGCTCAGCTCGAACATCCTGTCCCGCTCGCCGGAGTCGATGTCCGCCTGAATCAGAGCCGTGACCCCTGCGGCCGCCGCCCTGGCTATCACCTCCTCCTCGCAGCCGGCATAGGCGGCGTCGGAGTTGTGGGTGTGTGTGTCTATAAATTCCATCAGAGCGCAAAATTAAGCAAAATCGGCGTTAATGCTGCATCTCTGGAGCACATCCGTGCGTACTATGCCCTCGCTCTCAAGGAGGCTCACCACCCTGACGGTCTCGGAATAGCTGATGCCGAGACCGTCGGCAAGCTCGCCGGCGCTGATGTCCCGTCTGCCTCGGACGGCGGCGAAGACCATCTCCGCCCGCCGCAGGCTCTCCGCGTCGAGACTCCCGCCAAGGCGCTCCCGCAGCAGCTCGAGCGGGTCGCGCTTCCGCTCTGCAGACATCCGCCCGAGTCCCGCCGCCTCGGCCACGGCGGACGCGCTCACGAGCGGCTCGGCGACTTTCTCGGCAATCAGGGCGTTGCAGCCGGCGGAGCGCGGGTCGTCCACTCTTCCGGGCAGCGCGAACACGGTCCGTCCGTAGTCGAACGCGAGGCGGCTCGTCATCATCCCGCCTCCCCTGACCCGGGACTCGATGAGTATGGTGACTGCGGAGAGTCCGGCGATGATGCGGTTGCGGCGCAGGAAATTGCGGGGCAGCGGGGTTGTGAGCGGGGGATAATCCGTGATGAGAGCTCCTCCCGCAGATGCGGTGATTTTCTCTGCCGCCACCGTATGGCTCCGCGGATAGACCTCGTCTATCCCTACCGGGATGACTGCTATCGTGGGCAGCCCGCAGGCTAGGGCGGCAAGGTGGGCGCTGATGTCCACTCCGAAGGCCAGGCCGCTCACTATCACCGGCTTGACAGGGTAGGCGGAGAGAGCTTTCACAGTCCTTGCGCACCACTCCCTGCCGTAGGAATCCATATCGCGCGTCCCCACTATCGATATCATCGGGCCGCCGCGCAGAACCTCCGCCGCCCTTTCGCCGCCCCGGACATAGAGCAGCAGCGGGGCGTCGGGACATTCCCTCAGCAGCGGGGGGTAGTTTTCCCTGTCGAAAATGCTGACGAGCTTCACTCCGAGCGCTGAGAGCCGTCCGAATTCCTCCTCGGCCTCCCCGAGCGCCCGATTTCCGAGCTCTGGAGAGAATTTCCCGTAGGGGCCGAAAGCCTCCCGACACTCCCTTTCGGAGAGCGCGAACACGGCTTCGGCGGTGCCGAATGCCTCAACTATGCGGTTTGCGATTCTCGGCTCGTTGCCGAAGATGGCGTTGAGCGCTATCGCGCTGACGGCCGACAGATGTTCTTTGTCCATTTTTCATAATTTAAGCGCGGGACTTTCGCCCGCTCACGGACAAAGATAAGAAAAAACTCAGATTATCAGCATCGCGTCTCCGTATGGCCCGAAGCGGTAGCCTTCCTCCAGGGCGCAGCGGTAGGCGTCCATCACCTTGTCGTAGCCTCCGAACGCCGCCACTGTCATCAGCATAGTGGACTGCGGCAGGTGGAAGTTGGACACTATCGCGTCCGGAATCGAGAAGCTGTGCGGCGGGAAGATGAACTTGTTGGTCCAGCTGTCGTTGGCGCGGACCTCGTTCTCGGTGGTGACGTAGGTTTCCAGAGCCCGGATGACGGTGATGCCCACCGCGCATATCTTGCCCCCGGAGCGCTTGGTGCGGTTGATCTCGTCGGCTGCCTGCTCGCTGATGATGAAGCGCTCACCGTCCATCTTGTGCTTGGAGAGGTCTTCCACATCGACCGTCCGGAAGTGGCCGATACCCATATGTACGGTGATGAAAGTCTTGTCGATATCCTTGAGTATCATTCTGTTGAGAAGCTCCCGGCTGAAGTGGAGGCCTGCCGCCGGGGCGGAAACCGCCCCCTCGTGCCTGGCGAATACGGTCTGGAACTCCTCGGCATCCTTCTCGTCAGGGTTTTCCTTCACCCATTCGGGAACAGGAGTCTTGCCGAGGGCGAAGAGGGCTGCCTTGAACTCGTCATACGGCCCGTCGTAGAGGAAGCGCAGCGTCCTGCCGCGCGAGGTGGTGTTGTCGATGACCTCGGCCACCATACTGTCGTCCTCCCCGAAATAGAGCTTGTTGCCTATGCGGATTTTGCGCGCCGGGTCCACTATCACGTCCCAGAGCCTCTGCTCGCGGTTGAGTTCGCGCAGCAGGAACACCATAATGTCCGCCCCCGTCTTCTCCTTCTTTCCGAGGAGCTTCGCGGGGAACACCTTGGTGTCGTTGAGCACGAAGCGGTCGCCCTTGCCGAAGTAGTCGATGATGTCCTTGAACTTGCGGTGTTCAATCTCACCGCTGTCCCTGTGCAGAACCATAAGCCGGCACTCATCCCTCCACTGGATGCGTCCGTCGACGGTGGGCATAAGTTCGGTGGCGATGCTTTCCTTCGGGAGATCGAAGCTGAATTGCGAGAGTTTCATAACTGGTCCGTAAATACAATCTGTCTATATACGGACGCTCCCGCCAAAAAGTTTCACTTCGCCTCGCGGAACACTTCCGTTATCGAGGGGTAGGTGTTCTTGAGGAACGGAGGCAGGCTTGACCGTGCCACCCAGGCGGCCTTGGTGATGTCCTCTTCGCGCTGCGGGGTCAGGTCGACGGGGTCCGTGTAGAGCATATTGAACCAGAACGTGTGCTTCAGATGCCAGACTCCCTCCCTCAGATAGCAGTGGTCGGTGACGCATATCAGGCTGCCGAGTTCCAGCGCTTCGACCCCGGTCTCCTCCTTGACTTCCCTCAGGGCCGTCACTTCGATGTCCTCTCCGTCTTCGCGGTGCCCCTTCGGGAGGTCCCAGAGTCCGTTGCGCTTGATCAGCAGGTAGTCGCCGCGACGGTTGGAGACCAGCCCTCCGGCTGCGTCCACCTCCCTGAACTCCGCGCAGACCCTGCGGTACATCCATCCGACATTGTCGGTGGGGATGTATATCCTGCTCAGCGATTCCGAGGCTTCGAACATAGCCACGAGACTGTGGATGCTGATGGTCTCGCCGAAGTGGAATTCGACCGAATTCGGGTCGGCGAGAGCCTGCTCGGAAGGCTCGCAGATGATTATGCAGCGTTTCTCGAAGTATATCCTGTGCATCGGAATTTTATTATCTTTGTGAGGTGCAAAAATACGAAAAATTATGACAGCGCATTATACAAGCAAGCACGGACAGGTGTCCAGGACTCCGGAGGAGCTCTATATGGCGTTCTGCGATATGCGGAACTTCTCCTCTCTGATGCCTGAGCAGCATAAGGCCGAGGTGACGGCCGACTACGACAATCTCAGGGTCACCGTGCAGGGCTTCACGATAGCCGTGAGGGTGGACGAGAGGCAGCCGTATCGCCTGATACGGATAGGCAGCGGCGAGTCTCCGGTGGAATTCGTGGGCGTGCTGCACTTCGAGCCGTCGGCGCTGCCGGGGAAGACCGATTTCAGCATCGAGCTCGACGCCAACCTCAACTTTATGATGAAGACGATGCTCGGCTCCAAGGTGCAGCAGGCGCTCGACAAGGCGGTGGACACCCTCGTGGACATCTCCGAGGGCAGGATGCCCAAGATGCCGGAAGGGATGTTCTGATGGGGGAGGCCTCCGTTTCCATAAGACTCAACCCGTTCAAGGGCTCTGACGGGCCGGAAGGCTCTCCGGTGCCCTGGAGCCGCTATGGCCGCATCCTCGCGGAAAGGCCTTCGTTCACCCTCGATCCCCTTCTCCACGCGGGCTGCTACTATGTGCAGGATTCCTCCGCGATGTATGTCGGGCACATATTCCGCCGTCTTGCGCTCTCGGGAGACTGTGCCGCCCCGCTGAGGGTTCTGGACCTGTGCGCCGCGCCCGGAGGCAAGACCACCGACATCGCCGCCTCGTGCCGGGAGGCTCTTGGGGACGGATTCCGGCTTGTCAGCAACGAGGTGATGAAGTCCCGCGCCTCCGTGCTCCGCGACAACGTGGCCCTCTGGGGGGACCCGGCGGTGACGGTGACGTCCGCCGACCCTTCGGCGTTTGCGCGCTACGGGGGCTGGTTCGACGTGATAGTGGCCGACGTGCCGTGCAGCGGCGAGGGGATGTTCCGCAAAGACCCCCGGGCCGAGAAGGAGTGGAGCCCCGACGTCGTGCGTCTATGTGAGGCGAGGCAGCGCCGTATCCTCGCCGACGTGTGGCCGTCCCTTAAGGAGGGAGGCTTGCTGATATATTCCACCTGCACCTACGAGGATGCGGAGAACGACGGCAACCTGCTCTGGGCGGCCCGCGAGCTGGGAGGAGAGATCATACCCCCGGAGGACGAATTCCCGGAGCACGGGGTGGAACTTACCCGTTTCGGCAATCTGCTCCGCGCCGGGGCGGTGCCCGGGGAGGGACAGTGGGTCGGTGCGCTCCGCAAGACTTCCCCGCAGCGCAGCGTAGGCAGAGCCGACTTCTCCGTGCTGCGCCCGCTTCTCGACGGGGTATGTAGGGGAGCGAGCAAGGGGGCGGACTTCATCCCCGACCCCGACTACGCCTTGAGCCTCGCGTTCCGCCCGGAAGAATATCCGTCAGTGGAGCTTGACCTTGATTCCGCGCTGAAGTTTCTGCACCGCGATGCTCTGGTGCTCCCTCAGGCCCGTCCGGGCTATAATGTAGTGACATATCTGGGGCATCCGCTGGGATTTGTCAAGAATGTCGGCTCCCGGTGCAACAACCTTCTTCCCAAGAGCCGCAGAATATTGATGGACATATGAAAAAAGAGATTACGATATTGTTGATGCTGCTCTGCGTGCAGGCTTTGGCGCAGAGCGGCGAGGAGCAGCGCTACAAGGCGTCTTACGACCGTCAGGTCCGCTATGTCGGGGCTGCGGGCGCAGGGGTTGAGACCATCATCGACAGGTGGACGGCGGAATGTCCCGATGACCCGGAAGCCTATGCGGCGAGGTTCAATTACTGTTTCACCAAGTCCCGCGGCACCGAGATAGTGCAGAAGGAGGGTGCGCGCCATCTGGGCGCCAAGCCGCTCTTCACCCTCAAGGATTCTCTTGGGAGGGACGTAAACTATTTCGAGCAGCCCGCGTTCGTCGATTCGCTCTACGCCGACGGCATACGCGCCATCGACAGGGCCATCTCCCTTCGCCCCAAGGAATTCCGCTACCGTTTCAACAAGATATCGGCTCTGATGGACTACGAGAAGGAGAGCCCTGACCTCGCCTTCGGGGAGATAGGCTCGCTGATCGGAGAATATTCCTCCGACAAGGAGGGCTGGACGCTCGATTCCGCCGCCGCCGACGAGGACATCTTCCTGCAGGCGGTGGGGGAGTACTGTTACGCGCTGTTCCAGACCGGTTCGCCGCTGAGCTATGAGTATTTCAGGGAAATCTCCGAGCGTATGAACAGGCTCTATCCGCGCAACACGGTCTTCATCGACAACCTCGGCTCCTATTGGCAGGTGGCGAAGAAGAATGAGCGCAAAGCGCTGAAATACTATAAGAAAGCGCTGAAGATAGACCCGCAGGACTATGCTGCCACGAAGAACATCAGCATCATAGAGCGCTCCAAAAAGAAATAGCTTGCTAGCAGGCTCTTACCGTCTGTGCCGGGTCGATTCTGGATATGAAGAGGCTCGGAATCAGCAGGAGCAGCATTATCGCGGCGAAAGCCGCCGCATCCGCAAGCAGGATGCGGGAAATGTCCACGCTCACCGGCACGAACGAGACGAAGTAGTTGGCGGGGTCCAGCTTGAGCAGGCGGGTGCTGCCCTGAACGGCGCAGAAGAGCAGGGCGGCGGCGTTGCCGATCAGCATCCCGACGGCGGTGATTCTGGCTTCGACCCTGAGGAAGACCCCGGCCACGCGGCGGTCAGTCATACCTATGGACTTGAGAACTCCTATCGTGGAGATGTTGCGGAAGAGCAGGATGAGCAGTCCCGAGACCATATTGAATCCCGCCACCAGAGTCATCAGGAGCAGAATCGCGACCACATTATAGTCAATCAGGTCCAGCCAGTCGAAGAGCTGGGGATAAGAGTCGACGGCGCTGACCGCACCCAGTCCGTTCTCTTCCGCGTCCGGACTCAGAGACACGATTGAACCTATCCTCCCGGTCATCTCACGCATAGCTTTCCGGGAACGGAGACCGGGATCGAGCGTGATTTCCAGTGCGGAGGCTTCATCTGCCGTCCAGCCGTTGAGCCGGCGCATATCCGAGGCCGGGACATAGACGACCAGAGCCTCGTCGCTGTCGATGAGGCTGTCGTAGATTTCTCCGACCGTAAAGCGGCGCGGCTTTATCTTCTCTCCCACAAACCATACGCTCAGACCGTCCCCGACCCCGAGTCCCAGACTCTCCGCAAGAGCTGCGGGGACTCGGGCCCTTAGGGAAACGCTGTCCGAGGCGGTCCCCTTGAACAGGGCCCCGCGTATCTGAGAGCCCTTGCGGATTATTCCGCTGCGGCAGATTATGGGGGATATGTCCCGTACTCCATTGATCTTGCGTATTTCCGGCATAAAAGACGGCTCGGCGGGAATGGGCTCTGATTCGCCGAAGAACGTGCTTCCTCTGTCGCTGATGAGGATGTCCCCGGTGATTGCCGCGACTCCGGCACGGATTTCCTTTCTGAAACCTGCTGAGACGGAGACGGCGATGATGATGACAAAGAAAGAGATGGCCGTCGCTGCGACGGCCACCCTTCCCTTGAATCGAAGTCGTCCGGCTATGAAGGCCGAGACGTTCATTACCAGATGATTACCCTTTCGCTCTCCGGTCTCCACATAGGCTCGCCCTCCTTGATGCCGAAGGCCTCGAAGAAGCTGTCGAAGTTCCTGACCGCCACGTTGACCCTGTTCTCCGCAAGGGAGTGCACGTCGAGCTTGGTAAGTCTTGCCTTCTCCTCGTCGGTGGCGTTCTGCGCCCAGAGGTGGGCGTAGCCGATATAGAATCTCTGGTCCACGGTCAGACCGTCTATCGGGGCGGGGAGATTCTTGCCCAGCTTGTTGTGCAGGGCGGTGTAGGCGATGCTGAGCCCGCCGTGGTCGGCGATGTTCTCCCCGAGGGAGAGCTCTCCGTTGGCGTGCAGGCCGGGCAGGATTTCAACCTCGCCGTACTGGTCCACGAGCACCGCCGTCCTTTCCTTGAACGCGGCCTTGTCTTCCGGAGTCCACCAGTTGTTCATATTACCGTCCTTGTCGAAGAGGCTGCCCTGGTCATCGAATCCGTGGGTCATCTCGTGTCCGATCACCACTCCGATCGCGCCGTAGTTGACCGCGTCGTCAGCGTCGGCGTTGAAGAATGGCGGCTGGAGGATGGCTGCCGGGAAGCAGATTTCGTTGGTCGTAGGGTTGTAGTAGGCGTTGACGGTCTGAGGAGTCATTCCCCACTCGCTGCGGTCGGTCTCCTTGCCGAGCTTGCCGAGGTTGTCGCTCACATACCAGGCGGATGCCGCGCGCAGATTGTCGTAGTAGCTCAGCTCCGGGTCGATGTTGAGGCTGCTGTAGTCCTTCCACTTGTCAGGGTAGCCGATTTTGACGGTGAAGTTGGCAAGTTTCTCGCGGGCGTAAGCCTTGGTCGTGTCTGACATCCAGCTGAGAGCGTCGATATGCTGTCCGAGAGAGGTCTGGAGATCCCCCACGAGGTCGAGAACCTTCTTCTTGTAGGACTCCGGGAAATATTTCTTGACGTACATCTGGCCCACGGCTTCTCCGAGGATGCTGTTGGGCACGCTCATAGCGCGCTTCCATCTCGGCTTCTGCTCGGTGACTCCGCTCATCTGCGTGCTGAAGAAGTCGAACTGGGCTGCATAGTAGTCGTCGGACAGGGAGCCCGCCGCGCCTTCGATCATCTGCGCGGCAAGATAGTCCTTGAGAGAGTCCAGACCGGATGAAGTCCAGATCCGGGAGAATCCCTTGAAGTAGGAAGGCTGCTGGACGATGACGTTGCCCGGGTCGGCGATGCCGAGAGCCTTGAGGAACTCCGCGAAGCCGAAGCCCGGGAACGCGGTGTCGATATCCTTGACGCTCATAGGGTTGTATTGCTTGGTGTAGTCGCGGTTCTCCACGCTGCTCCAGGATACCTTGGCAATCTGGTCCTCGATTGCGGCGGCCTTTGCCGCCCTCGACGCGGCATCCTCGTATCCGCTGAGCGCGAAGAGCTTGGAGAGCATCTGCTCGTAGCCCTTCCGGAGCTCCGCGTTGGAGGCGTCCACATAGTAGTCGCGGTCGCCCATCCCGAGGCCGCCCTGCGCGAGGTAGAGGACCTGGACGGAACTGTTGGCGAGGTCCGCGCTCACTCCGAGGCTGAAGAATCCGCCCTCGCCGTACTTGTTGAGGTCGGCGAGCACTGCGGCGAGCTCCGCCTTGTCGGAGGCCGCATAGATGGAGTCGAGATATTTCTTGACAGGAGCCCCTCCCTCCGCGTTGAGGCGGGTGGAGTCGAGACCCTGCTTGTAGAGGTCAACTATCTTCTGGTCAACGCTGCCCTTGGCCGGAGACATCGTGGCCATCTCGGCGAAGAGGTCGTTGAGGCGCTTGACATTGTTCTCGCGGAGCACGTCGAAAGAACCGAAACGCGCATACTCCGGTTTGAGCGGGTTCTTCTCGATCCACCCGCCGTTGGCATACTTGAAGAAATCCTTCCCCGGTGCGACGCTGAGGTCCATATCGCTCACGTCGATGCCCGGCACCTTCTCTCCCTTAGGCTGGCAGGAGGCTGCCAGCAGCATTACAGGAATCATAAACACTAATAACTTTTTCATAATATATATGAATTATATCCGCCGCGAAGTTACTTAA
Organism: Bacteroidaceae bacterium; assembly: GCA_963661285.1. Classification (GTDB taxonomy): domain Bacteria; phylum Bacteroidota; class Bacteroidia; order Bacteroidales; family UBA932; genus Cryptobacteroides. The sequence goes on from CAVLBF010000006.1 coordinate 43,340, forward strand.
AATCGGGACATATTCGCCTGAATTCCCCGTAAATGTCCATCACCCTCCGGACATAGGCTATGGTTTCCCGGCCCTTGAACGGCCCCAGTCTCACCGCTTCGCTGTCCCGGACAGACTCGTCGTTCATCTCCGGTATCACGCTGACGACACTGTCCCAGTATGCCGTGTCCACCCCCCGCAGCTCCGCCAGCCGGATGATGTCGTCGACTCTGCCGACTCCGGCGTTGTAGGCGGCGAGGGCGTATTTGTACCTTTCGGAGTCGTCCGCTCCCACCTCATAATAGCGGCGGATCAGAGTCCCGAGCAGCTGCGCCCCGCCCCGGATGTTCTCCTCCGGCGAGAGCGGGTCGTTCACTCCGTAGCGCTCCGCGGTCTTGGGCATCATCTGCATCAGGCCGCTTGCGCCGCGTCTTGACCGGGCCTCGATGTGGAATCGGGATTCCTGATAGATGACGGCGGCAAGCAGCCTCCAGTCCCAGCCGAGCGAGTCGGCGTGCGCGCGTATCAGGCTGTCGTAGGGGCTTATGCTGCCGCGCCTCCTGCTGCGGAAGGCGTCGAACCTCTTGAGGTAGCTGTCGCTGACTTCGTCGTGTTCCTCGCTCTCGTGCCATTCTGCGAGCCAGCGGTTGACATCGTCCATATTGCAGCGGTCGTCGTGTCGCATCAGCCACACGCAGAGGCTGTCCACCGGCATCGACACCAGCACGCTGTCGCAGCGGAGGCTGTCCTCCAGCGGCACGACCAGTATGTCCACCCTGCCGGCCTTGAGCGAGTCGAGCCAGGAGACGCTGTCCCGCGTGATATCTATCTCGACTGTCTGGCCGTTGCTCTCGGCGTAGCGCTCAAGCAGATAGTAGTTGTAGCCCACAATCAGGGCCTTCTTGCGCCCGCTCATCCGGGTGAGTTCCAGTACGCTGCGTATATGCGGCCTGATGGTCTCGCTCTCCGGCTTCGGACGGCACAGGGATGCGACGAAAGAAGCCGCGATCAGGACGGCGGTCAATATCAGCACCACTATGGCGGGGGTGTCCCTCATCGGTCTCCTCCTGCCGGCGGCCTGCCTGTGGGCTGGATATAGAACGGCCAGAAAATCCCCAGCTTCAGGCCGTCAATCCCGTTGGAGGTGACTATGTGGCGGTCGGCGCTGAAGTAGTCGTGCCTGTCCATCGGCCATCCGCCTCCGGCGTTCTGGTATTTGACGAAGATGCAGGCGCGCTTCCACTGCATATTGATGAAGACGTCGAAGTACGGGCCGTTGGTGTACTGCCGCCCGTTCTGGTTGTAGAACACTCCGATGTTCGGATTCCAGGCCGGAGAGTTCCAGGCCGTGTTGTAGAATGCGTTGGCCCCGATCTGCATCTGGAGCACCTTCTGGACGGTGAACTGGAGGTAGTAGCGCAGGTTCACCGCCACTGCGGGCAGCGGCACCGCCTCGGAGTTGGAGGAATACTGGAGAAGCACCCTGTTGTCGAGATGCAGAGGTCCGAAGGCGAAATCCTTGCGCAGCGAGGCCGAGAGTACGCTCATTGCCTCTCCGTTCTGGCGGATGACGCCTTGGGAGTCGTAGTAGATGTTGTTGCCGAGCAGGGCATAGCCCAGCGTGGCGGAGGCGTTCCACCTCGGGATGTCCAGGCTTCCGGAGAGCTTGGTTGTGGAAATCTTGCCGAACTCGTTGTCCCAGCTGAAGTGGTTGGCGTTGACGTGCTGCTGGTAGTAGGTGGGTTCGCGCAGCGTGGTCTCGAAGTGAGCCTTGAGGGTGACGGGGCTTTTCCTCGCGCGGCGGAACGGGTAGAAGTTCAGCTCCCCGTCGGCTTCAAGTCCGAAGTCCCCGAAATCGTGTCCGAGGGCCACGTAGCGCCCCTTGGCGTTCCAGAAGAACTTGCCCCGGATCTGCCCCTCCACCCCGGCGTAGAGGTAGACGGAGTTCTCGCTGTGCTTTGTAGGGCGTACGGAACTGCTGTCGAAGTATGTCTTCAGATAGTCTCCGACCCCGACGTCGAGCTTGGACACCACGCCTTCGCTCGACCAGGGCTGCAGCCTGATATAGAGTTTGTTGTCCACCTTTGTCACGCCGAGCGAATCCGCGCTCGCGGACGGGTCGTGGTTGAATACGTTGTTGTAGTATTCCTTGGATGCCGCGTCAGTCGTGGCGTCGGTATATTTCCGCGAGTAGACGGAGACTTCGCCGCTGTGGCCGATGAACGCCGTGGTGATGTTGCGGTCGAGGCTGTCGGCGTTGTAGCTGTAGCTGCTGTCGCGCTTCGCCTTCAGGGCGTTGATGAAGTTGAACGGGATGCGCAGCTGCTGGTCTATGAAGAACGTGCGCTTCTTCAGCTTGGTCTGGGCTGTCTTGAGGTTCACCGGGATGTCGCGCGAATCCACCGTCGTGTCGCGTATCCATTTGAGATCTCCCATACCTCCGTTCTCGCCCATACTTATAGTGTTGCCTATGTATCCGAAATGCGCCGAGTACTTCTTGCCGAGGTAGTTGGCCTGCGCGACTGCGGTCTTGTTGGCAGTCTCTTCGTTTTCCAGCATCCCTCCGCCCCCGAAGCGGTTGTAGAGCAGGGAGAAGTTGAACTCCGGGGTGATGTTCTGGGTGGTGAAGAGATGCAGGTTGTCGGACTCCTTGGCGTCTTTGGCGAAGAGGGTGCCGAAATACGCCAGCTCGGTGTGGGGAGTCTTGCTGTTGTAGTGCGGAAGAGTTCTCGGAGAATAGCTCCACGGCTCGAACGCGTCATAGAATTCCACGCCCTCGTCGCTGTCGCGCTTGAGGAAGTCGTAATACTGTACCGGGCTTCCGGCTACTCCCAGCCAGGTGGCGTTGACATCGTTGCGCTGGAACGGATAGTCGTAGAAATGGTAATTGTAGCTCGTGTCCGGGACATAGGGATTGAGTTTGCCGAAGTCGCGGTCGAGAGTCCACGCGATGATGCGCTTGTACTGCATCGAATCCGGTATCGCGTAGGTCTCTAGGATTCTGGGCGTGACCTCCAGGATGCTGTCCCTCAGCTCCTTGGCTTTCTCCTTCGCGAGGCGTATGGAGTCGGCCCGGGCCATCTTGAGCTTGATCAGCTGCTCCTTGTCGTACTTCTTCCGCTCTTCCTTGGAGAGAGATGCGTACCACGCGTCGAACTTGGCCTTTGCCTTGGCGGTGGAGTCGGCAATATATATCGAGTCGAGCTTGTCCCACAGGGTGGAGTCCAGCAGGGCCTTGAGCGAATCTCTCGGACTCAGCCGCTTCGCGGCGAGCAGAGCGGAGTCCGCCAGTCCGGCCTCTTCGTCCGCAAGGCTGTCGGCGACCGCAGACAGAGCCGTCACGGAGCCGCGCGGGCGGTAGTTGTATGGCGGGTAGATCACGGTGTCCCTGAGCTCGGCGGCGGAGGGCATATCCCGCAGTCCGACAGGGGCGTTGCCGAAGTCCAGCACCCCGGCTGTGGCGAATGCCATCACGGCAGCGGGGAAGAATATGCGGGATAGAAGACTCATCTGCTGTGCAGTCCGCAAAGTTAATCACTTTTTGAAAATCTCACAAAAGTGCTTATTTTAGCATTGATTATGGAAAGATTGTCGAAACTCTACGATTCCCGTTTCGGATGCCGTCCGACGGAGATCTCCCCGCTTCCTCTGTCGGGGAGCGCCCGCAAGTATTACAGGCTTGTGGGTTGCGGCGGGCCGGTGATAGGCTGCATCGGTTCAACCCTTGCCGAGAACCGCGCGTTTCTTGCGATAGACGCGAAATTCCGCGATGCGGGTCTGCACGCCCCGGAGGTGTATGCCGTGTCGGACGACGGAATGGCCTATCTGCTTGAGGATCTCGGCGACGGGCAGCTCTTCGAACTCCTGCGCCCCGCGCTCTCACGGGGCGAATTCTCCTCTGTGCAGCTCGCCTGGCTGCACGACACAGTCGCTCTGCTGCCGGCGGTGCAGTTCAAGGTCGGGGAGGGGCTGGACTGGTCGCTGTGCTTCCCGGACAGGGAGTTCAACGCGAGGATGGTCGGCTTCGACCTCAACTACTTCAAATATGACTTCCTGAAGCTCACCGGGATGGACTTCGACGAGATAAGGCTGCAGAACGATTTCGAGCGGCTGCTGGAGGATTCGCTCGACTTCTCGGGGGAGACCTTTATGTACAGGGATTTTCAGGCCCGCAACATAATGATAAAGAACGGCGAGCCCTGCTTTATCGACTTTCAGGGCGGACGCAGGGGTCCGGTGCAGTACGACCTCGCCTCGTTCCTCTGGAACGCGGGCACGCATTTCTCCGCCGCTCTGCGGCGCGAGCTCGAATCGGTTTACCTCAGGGCGCTCCGCGAATACCGAGAGGTCGATGAGGAAGAGTTCTATACGCGATACCGGCTCATCACTCTCGTGCGTCTGCTTCAGGAATTCGGGGCATACGGGTTCAGGGGCCTCATCGAGCGCAAGCAGCTCTTCATAGACTGCATCCCGACGGCGCTCGGCTGCATCGCGGAACTCGTCAGCGAGCCGTTCAAGCGCTACCCGTACCTTACCGACACCCTCCGCCGCCTGAGTTCGGACTGGAGCGGCAGGACAATACTCCCCGGGGTGAAAGTCCAGTTATGAAGGCGATGATATTCGCGGCGGGGCTGGGCACCCGGCTCCGTCCGCTCACCGACACTGTCCCCAAGGCCCTCGTGAGGGTTGGGGGAGTGCCGATGCTGGAGAGGGTGATACTCAAGCTCAAGGCCGCCGGCATAGACGAGGCGGTGGTGAACGTGCATCATTTCTCCGGACAGATCGAGGACTTTCTCGCGTCCCGCGGGAACTTCGGCATCCGCATCGCCATCTCCGAAGAGCCCCTCGAAGCGCTTGAGACAGGAGGCGGGATACGCCACGCCGCGCCGCTGCTCAGGGGTTCCGGACGCTTCCTCGTGCACAATGTCGACATCCTCAGCGACCTGGACCTCAGCTTTCTCTTCTCTCAGGACAGGAGAGATTCGCTTGCCACTCTTGTGCTCTCCGAGTCGGAAGAGGCCGACCGCTACCTGCTCTTCGACGATGATATGTGCCTTGCCGGCTGGACGGATGTCCGCAGCGGGGAGGTGAAGAGCCCGCTGCCCGACTTCGACCCCTCGCGCTTCCGCCGCCTGTCGTTCTGCGGAATCCAGATGCTCTCTGAGGAGGCCCTGGGGATGATGGAGGGGTGGCCGGAGAAGTTCTCGATAATAGATTTTTATCTTGCCGCCGCAGTCACGGGGAGGGTGCGCGGGGTGCTGGCCAGAGATTTGAAACTCATTGACATAGGCAGCCCTTCAAAACTCGCGGAGGCCGACAGGCGGATTGCCTGCGGCGAATTTTCTCTTCCTTAGCGCGGTCTGCTATTGCCGTTGCGCTCTTTTATGCGTAAATTCGCGGCCTGTTGTTTTACTTCTCCCGATATGAGCTTAGAAACACTCAGGCAGAATCTTCGGACCGTGCCGGATTTTCCGAAGAAAGGCATACTTTTTTACGATATCACAACCCTGCTCAAGAACCCGGCGTGCTTCGCCGAGCTCGTGGAACGGCTCTGCGAGCCGTATCTGGACAAGGGCGTCACCAAGGTGGTGGGAGTGGAGTCGAGAGGCTACATTATGGCTTCCGTGATTGCCGCGAGGCTGGGCGCGGGCTTCGTGCCGGTGCGTAAGGCCGGCAAGCTCCCCGCCGAGGTCTATGCCGACAGCTGCAATATGGAATACGGCAGCTCTCAGCTTGAGATACACCGCGACGCCATAGCCCCTGACGATACAGTGCTGATACACGACGACCTGCTGGCTACCGGCGGCACTGTCTCGGCGGCCTGGAGGCTGGTGGAGCGGAACTCGCCCAAGCAGGTTTACTTCAACTTCATAATCGAGCTCTCTGAGCTCGAAGGCCGCAAGGCGCTTCCCGCCGGGGTTGAGACGACGAGCGTACTGCAGCTGTAGACAGTTTATTCATACATATATAATCTAATGATGAAAAAAGTACTCATTGCGGCAGCAATTGCCGGAGCGTTCGCGGCTCAAGGAGCCAAGGCGCAGACCAACCTTCAGACTTTCTGGGACTTCGGTCGCGGTCACGTCACCACTACCCTCGAGGGCTACTACGGAGACAAGTGGGGAGACACCTTCTTCTTCGTCGACTATGACTACAACGCCAAGGATGCCGAGGGCAAGAAGTTTGTGGGCGTGAGCGGCAGTTACTTCGAGATTGCCCGGGGGCTCAATTTCTGGAAGGACAGTGCCCTCAAGGATCTCAGCGCGCATATCGAATATAACGGCGGCGTAGGATTCGGCAACCAGAACTTCCTCTTCGGAGCCAACTATCTCCTGCACAACGCGGACTACTCCAACACCTTCACTTTCGAGCTGATGTATAAGACCTTCAACAACGGAGCGACCAGCGACTGCCCTCTGCAGTTCACCTTCGTCTGGGGGATGAACAACATTTTCGGCCTCGACGGACTCAAGTTCTGCGGCTTCGCCGACATCTGGGGCGAGAACACCAAATACTGGTACGGCGACACCGATCCCCTCAAGGCGGCTGAAGGCAAGTTCATCTTCATCTCCGAGCCTCAGATCTGGTACAACGTCGGCAAGCTTTTCGGCGTGGACAACCTCCATATCGGCTCCGAGATCGAGCTCAGCTACAACTTCGCGGGCTGCAGCGGCTTCTACTGCCGTCCTTGCCTCGGCACCAAGTGGGTGTTCTAAATCTCAGTGGCTATGTCAAGTTTTCTCAGCAAGGCATTCGGCTTCGACGCATCGAAGCATAAGGTGAGGACCGAGATAGTGGCGGGCATCACCACTTTCCTCACGATGGCGTATATCCTCGCCGTCAATCCGAGCATCTTCAGCAATGTTCCCGGTATGCCTGCGGGCTCTGTCTTCACGGCTACGGCGCTGGCCGCCATCGTGGGCACCCTGATGATGTCCCTCTATGCCAAGAAGCCTTTCGGACTCGCTCCGGGTATGGGGCTCAACGCATTCTTCGTGTTCACGGTATGTCTCGGAATGGGCTACAGCTGGCAGTTCGCGCTGACGGCCATCCTCATCGAGGGCGTCATCTTCGTCATCCTCTCCGCGACCAAGGTGCGTGAGATGATCGTGGACGCCATACCGGCTTCGCTCAAGAACGCCATCGGCGCGGGCATCGGCCTGTATATCGCGTTCATCGGCCTGCAGAACGCGGGCATCATCGTCAACAACGACTCCACGCTCGTGACTCTGGGCAGCCTCGGCTCTTCGTCCGGCATTCTCTTCATAATAGGGCTTTTCCTGACCGCCATCCTGGTGGCGCTCAAGGTCAAGGGCGGCATCCTCATAGGTATGCTTGCCACTACCGTAATCGGCATCCCTATGGGCGTGACCACCCTTACGGGCTTTATGTCCCTTCCGGACTCCATAGCCCCGATATTCTGCAAGTTCGTGTGGAGTCAGGTGCTCTCCTGGGATATGCTCGTGGTCGTGTTCACCTTCCTTTTCATCGATATGTTCGACACCATCGGCACGGTGGTGGGCGTGTCGGTGAAGTCCGGGATGATCGACAAGGACGGCCACGTGGACGGCATCAGCAAGATACTGATGGCAGATGCCGTGGCCACGACTACAGGCGCCTGCTTAGGCACTTCCACGACCACTACCTACATCGAGAGCGCGGCCGGCGTCGCAGAGGGAGGACGCACGGGTCTGACCTCTTTCGTGATAGCGGTATGCTTCGCGGTGGCTCTGCTCTTCTCCCCTGTATTCCTCGCCATCCCGAGCGCGGCTACCGGGGCGGTGCTGGTGATTGTGGGCGTGATGATGATGGCCCCGATCCGCAACATCGACTGGGACGACTACTCCGAGGCCATTCCGGCGTTCATCACCGCCGTGATGATGCCGCTCACATACAGCATCGCGCACGGCATTCTCCTCGGTATGATCGCCTATGTGGTCATCAACGCCGCCTGCGGCAAGTTCAAGAAGATAAGCGTCACGATGTGGGTGCTCGCAGTCCTCTTCGTGCTGAGGTACATCTTTATGTAGCCTGTCCGGGCATATGAAAATCAGAGCGGAGGCCGATGCCGGTCTCCGCTCTTTCGTGTGCTCCCTTAGGGGCTCGAACCCTAGACACCCTGATTAAGAGTCAGGTGCTCTACCAACTGAGCTAAGGAAGCAAAATTTCTGCGTTTGTGACCCGTTCGGGGCTCGAACCCGAGACCCCCACATTAAAAGTGTGATGCTCTACCAACTGAGCTAACGAGTCATCCCGTTTGTTTTTGGGACTGCAAAGGTATCCTTTTACTCCGAAATATCCAAAAAATTCAGAGAAATTATTTAAACTTTTTTTCTGCCCCCTCTTTTCGACTTTGGCACAGAGTATGCTATTAAAAGTGCAGCAAGTACCGTTTTTGATTAAACAATAATAGAATACTGACAATGCGAGCGCCGCTGCCTGTGAAGGTGGCGGCATCGTCTTTATCGGATTTCCTCCACGCGGAGGATGCCGTTGCGGTTCATCACGATGCGCAGATGTCGGTATTCTGTCTGCTCCAGATGCCTGAGCTGGAATACGACATTGATGCAGTAGGCTCTCTGGACGCGAAGGATGGAGATTTCCCCCTCATCATCGATCACATTGACCGGCACGTCCGGGTTGTCCATTTTCTGCATAAAGCGGTTGAGGTGCAGACGCATTATCTCGTTGATGCCGCGCAGCGGATACTCGTTCTCTGACTGGAGTCCCCTGTTGTCCAGCAGCAGATGCTTGCGGTAGAGCAGCACCTTCTCCTCGAAAATCCCGGACTCGTCGTCGACGGCGGCCTTCTTCTCCCTGATTTCCATCACCTCGCCCGGAATCTTGCTCCCCGACACGAAGTCCACCGCCTCCTTGATTTTGCCGACCCGACGGCTTCCGATGGTGATGTCGGCTTTCTTGTCGAAGTATTTGTTGACCAGTTTATGCGCAAACCAGTAGCGCATCAGGTCTTTGATGCGGTCCTTCATCATATAGCTGACCACCAGCACCACGAAGAGCGGTCCGGTGATGTTGCCGAACTTCACCTGGGTGGCCCAGCCGATGGCGGTCGCGAAAATCATCGCCACGCCCGCCGCAATGCTGTAGTAGAGCTGCTCCACGGCCACTCCGTCCCTGCGCTTGTCGAGATTGATGTAGAGGTCGCTCTCGATATACTTTTTCTGGATGCTGTGGTAGTAGATGAGCTCGCGGTTGTGGGCCGGGTCGCCGGTCAGGCTGTCGAAGCCTTTGCTCGAGGCGTAGTGTTTCTCGTGGAAGATGAGGCCGGTCACGGAATTGCGCAGCTCCGAGAGGGCCGGGTCGTTCCGGTAGTCGATATCCTTGACCACCCGCATCGCCTTTTCCGACACGATATGGCAGAGGTACTCGTCCACTGCTGTGAAGTGCCTCCGCTCCCTGTCCGGAATCTTCTCCGCGAGGGGATAGAGCGAGCGGTAGTCGTCCAGAATGGAGGAGAGCAGTCTGCAGTAGCTGCCGCAGAGCTCCCCGAGTTCATACTCGTCCTGACAGGCCCGGAGTTGGTTGGTGCTGTCCCTGAGAGCGCTCTTGAAGATGGCGGCGAACATCTTCAGGCGGTATTCGAAACTCTCCGCGGCGCTTCCGTCAGTGCCGAGCGCGACAAGGGACTCCTTGAGGTGCGAGAACGGGAGGGAGGTCTCCCGTGAGAGCTCCTCCAGCGAAAAAACAGGCGTTATGAGCCTCACATTGGACTTGATGTCCCGGTAGAACTGGTCTTTGCCGTAGGTCTCCGAACTGATGCCCATACTGTTGGGGATGAAGAGCCAGGTGTTGACCGCAAAGTCGTTCATCCTCTCCGTCCCGTCGGAGACGAAGCCGAATTTGAGCTCGACTGAGAAATTGTCGTGTTTCTTGGCCTGTAAGGTAATCATAATCAGAAGAGTAACGGTGTGTATCCGAGCCAGTGCAGCACGGTCTCACCCCAAACGAGGATGAGCAGCCAGGAGATGACCATCATCACGATGCCGAAACGGAACGTGTCGCTCCAGCTGTACTGGTTGGTGTTGTAGAGCAGCGCGGCCGGCTTGCTGTTGAACGGGAGCACATAGACGTGCTCGATGAGCATCGCCACCGGGAAGGCGAGGCAGAGCTGCGGCAGACCGAATTTCTGTTCCACGCCCAGCGCGATCGGGACGAATATCAGCGTGCGCATAGTCTTGGACTCGAATATGAGGCCGCTGAACATCATCATAAACGTCAGCACGACATAGAGCAGCCAGAACGGCGCGTCCGCACCTATTCCGAGACCGTTGAAGCATACGTCCACCAGCGTGCCCGGGAGCTTGGTCTCGTCCAGTCCGGCCCCGAGGGTGTAGGCTCCTGCGGAGAAGAGCATCAGATGCCAGGGGATGTCGACGTCGTTCCATTTCACCACCCCTATGCCCGGCATCAGGGCGATCACGGCCCCGATGAACGCCACCGTGGTGGCGTCGAGCCCGTGCAGCTTGTCGGTGGACCAGAGGATGAGGACTCCGAGGAATATGGCTATCGCCTTGTATTCTTCCGAGGTCATCTTGCCCATCGACTCGAGTTCGCTGCGCAGCCTGCCGAGACCTCCCTCGATCTGCGGGGTCTGTTCCTCCGCTTTCATCGGGAAGATGAGCTTGGTCGCCACCAGCCAGCCGAGTATCACCATAATGATGGTGAGTGGGAAGCAGGCCACGAACCAGTCGCTGTAGCCGATGGTGGAGCCGTACGCCCCCATAAAGAGCGAAATCGCCAGCAGGTGTGCCCCGGAACCCGTCAAGAACCCCGTGGCGCAGACGTTGATCTCGAAGAGATTCTGCAGCACGAGGTTGCGTCCGAAGTTGTTGCGCTTGCCGTCGGAAGCCCCGTAGATGGCGCACACCACCATAAATATAGGCAGCAGTATCGTGGCCTTGGCGGTGGTGGCGGAAATGAATGCCGAAAGTACGAGGTTGATGACGATGAAGCTGAAGAAGACTCCTTTGGCGCTGTGTCCGAACTTGAGCACGAACCAGAGCGCGAACCTCTTGGCGACGCGGGTCTTGACGAGCATCGAGGCGAGCACGAACGAGAGGATGTTGAGCCACATCACCGGATGCCCGAGCTGCGCGAACGCGGTCTTCTGCGGGATTACCCCGGTCAGCACTATGGCGAGGATTATCACCAGCGAGGTGAGGTAGTTGGGGATGGCTTCCGTCATCCAGAGCACGAGTCCGGCGATGAATATCGCCAGCATCGACTTCTCCGCCGGGGTCTGGAGGAAGCCCACGTCCAGCACCCAGTTGAAGAGTATGAAGAGGATTATGGCAAGAGGCCCCCCGAGACGGGCCATCCACCGTTCAAAGCCGGATTTCTGCATCTTTGGAAGCTTCTCAATCCGGTAGTTGTTCATATCGAGCGGGTCGAAGCCCCGGGTGCGCACCTCTGCCATAATCTTCTCTGAGTTAAAGGGTTATTTCCAGTTCTTATAAGGGTTCTTCATCAGCATCGAGTTGTAGTACTTCTTGTCGCCCGTGACTTCCGTGGAGAGCCAGGACGGACGCTCGAATGCCTCGTCTTCGGCGCCGAGTTCGACCTCCGCGACGGTGAGCCCGTCGTTGTCGCCGTAGAACTCGTCCACCTCGAAGGTGTGATTGCCCTTAGGCACGAGATAGCGGGTCTTGTCGATGACTCCCGGCTCGCAGATCTTGAGCAGCTCGCGCACTTCCTCGACCGGGATTTCCTTCTCCCACTCGAAACGGCTCGCGCCGCTGTCGTTGCCTATGCCCTTGACGGTGATGTAGCCCTTGTCGCCCTTGACCCTGACGCGCACGGTCCGCTCCGGTACGGAGCAGAGGTAGCCCTGGGTGATGCGGGTGGCCTTGACGGCTTCCTTCTTGAAGTCGCCGCTTACGAGGAATTTCTTTTCAATTTCCTGTCCCATAGTCTCTTATTCGTTAGCTAAAGCTTTGTCTGACATACCGATGACCCTCTTGATAGCCTGAAGATAGTTGATGTTCTCCACGCCCTCGAGTCCGCAGTCGATGACGGTCTTGCGGATGTCGGCGATTTCGGTGGACTCTGAGTTGATGGTGACCACCTTTGCGCCGTTGATGAGCACGTTGCCGACTTCGCAGATGGTGTCGTTGACCATATATCCGAAGCGCTGCTTGTGCACCCTGACGGCGGCGAGGTCCGGATTGGCCTTGACCATAGCGATGAATTCGTCATAAGTATAGCTGTCCTTGGTGAGGGCTGGCATCTCGACCATAAACGCCGGGAAGACTTCCTTCTCGAGCACCTCGCGGGGGATCGGGAACTCGCCCTTCATCAGAGGGTTCCACTGCTCGAATCCGTCCACGGTCTGCACATAGGTCTTGATGTCCATCTTGCCGTTGCGGATTTTGGTGTTGTTGATGTCGTTGGCGCGTGAGATGATGTACACCTCGTCGCTCTCTCTCTCCCATACCTTCTCCGGCACAGGGACGGAGAGGCGGGCCATACGGCGGTGCGCCGCGCTGAAGTCCTGCCCGAACGAGCGGAACTCGAAACGGGGCTTTGACTGCTCGCCGATCTTAAGTTCTTCTTTTGCCATTATTCTTGTTTTTCGAGTGTTAAACTATTCTCCGAGATTGAGCTTTTCGCTGCCGTCCACATTGGCCTTGCCAGGGGTGATTTCGGTCTGGTGATACCAGTCTCCGTCGGCGTTGCGGCCATATGAGCCGGAGTACTTGGTGCCCGGATGCTTCGCGAAGTTGAAGTCGTCGATGCTGTTGCCCTTAGGGTCGAAGAGCTGGATCCTGACGGCCTTCTTGGAAGAGAGGCCGGAGTGGAATATGTAGTCCTCGCTCTGCTCCGGGTGGTCGGCCTGCACATCCTCGCTGTAGAGGAGCACATACTCGCCCGGCTTCACGAACGCTGACGGGGCGGTCCAGACAGGCTCTTCGGACTTGCCGTCCTTGACGATGTACACGCCCTTGAGGCGGATTTCCTCCTTGCCCTTGTTGTAGAGCTCGATGAACTTGTCGTTGCCGTTCAGCTCGTTGAGTATCAGCCCGCTGTAGTCGATAGGGACTTCGCCCACGGTGTAGGACGCCTCTGCCGATACTGCGCTGTTGCCGGCGGTGTAGGCCGCCACGCGGTAGGTCACCTTCGTCCCCTCCGGAGCTCCCGGGATGGTCCCGGTCCAGACTCCCTTGGAGCCGGTCATAGGGGCGGTCACTTCAGCCGCGCTGCCCAGCTTGTATTTGAGTTCCACCTTGGTGATGTCCACGAGGGAGGATACGGTGGCCGTCACCGTGACCGCGTCTTCCTCGCTGTAGGCGACGGTGTTCTGAAGGCCTGAGACCGTTATGCCGTCGTAAACCTTGTCCTTGACGCAGGCTGCGGCGAGCAGCGTGAGAGCGGCGGCCGCGAGGATGTATGATATTCTTTTCATTGTGTTTCGGATTTATGATTATTAGAATGCAATCTGGAAACGGAGCGCGAGCATACTGTAGTCCACGCCGCCCTTGCCCTCGGCCTCGGTGACCTTGGTGTAGTCCTTGGTCGGCTTGCCGGAAGCGTCGTGCCCGACGAGGAGCTTGCCCTTGCCGTTGGCGTAGCGGTCATTGTTGTTGAACTGGTAGTTCAGCATAATCTTGACGTTGTTGGACGGGTAGTAGTTGAGGCCCACTGACCAGGCTTCGGCTGAACCGCCGAAGTAGTCCGCCGTGTTGAAGTCGCAGAGCTCGTAGCGGAGGCAGAGTTCGATGTCGCCCCAGGAGCGTCCGTCGGTGATGCGGGTATATTTGGCTCCGGCGGCGTCATAGTTCTGGTGGCCTCCGAAGAGCAGGTAGCTGGCCTGCGCGTACCATCCGTCGGCGGTCTGACGGCCCTTGTCGTTGACGCTCCTGTCGAGGATGGCGCTCCGCGCGATGTACGCTCCCTCGTAGCGCAGCCCCTTGTAGTGGCCCGCGAGTTCGAAGGTGTAGGCTATCTCGTGGTCGAGGCCGCTGATGGCGTCGGTGTCGAGATATTTCTTGCGGTTGATGCTGGTGGTGTTGCGGCTGCTGTACCTTGCCACTCTGTAGCCGTCGGTGGAGGTGAGCTTAGGCTCCCTGTAGGAGAATGCCGCGCCGATGTGCAGCGATGCGTCCTGCATCTTGTAGAGCGGGCGGAAGACGAGCTTGCCGGTGTAGGAGAGGCCCTCGTTGTAGCCGTTGCTCTTGTTGTAGTCCTCCATCGCGGTCTGCTCTTCCGAGCCCTTGAGCTCAGGCCCGAAGACTCCTGCTGAGCCCCAGAACCAGTCACGGGCGTAGGTCGCGTTGATTCCGAGGTGGCGGGACGGGGCGAGGGCGGTCACCATAGGGCGCTCCATAAACATAAGGTAGCGGGAGGTGGTGTTCCTCTGGATGGAGAAATTCTCCTTGAAGTTGCCGACCTTGATTTCGGTGTAAGGCAGTCCCGTGTAGGACACGATCGCGTCCTTGATCTCCGGGATGCCGCTGGTCCAGTCGGTGTCGAGCTCGCCGTACCAGTTCTTGCCGAGCTGGCCCTTGACGGCGAATCTGGCGCGCCGGATGTTCATCCCGTTGCCGATGGCGTCGTAGTCCTTATTGTTGCCGAAGAACACGGCCCCGTCGGCCTGCACGCGCACGTCGAACCAGAATTTGTAGCCGGCCTGCTCGTTCTTGAAGACCAGGATGCCGTCCTGCATCTCGGGCGATACTTTCCAGACTTTCACGGTCTGGCCATACTGGTTGACGTCTGTCCGGACATCTTCTGCCTCCTGTGCGAAAGACGGGAGCGTTGCCGCAGCGGCAGCCAGCAGTGTTAATGGAAACTTCTTCATTTTCGTGAGATTTTTTATGGGTTTATATGGATTTGATAAACTGTACGAGATTGTCACCCTTGCCCAGACCGAGCTTGCCGCGCAGCCTGTAGCGCCCTATCTCCACGCTCTTGGTGGTGATGTTCATCAGGGAAGCGATATATTTGGAGGAGAATCCGAGCCGCAGCAGGGTGGCGAGCCGCCTCTCCTGCCGGGTCAGGTCCGGGAAAGCCGTCTCCAGCCGGAGGGTGAAGTCCTTGTGCAGGGCCTCCGCCTGGGCGTAGAAGTAGGATTCGTCCACCTCCTGCCCGAACGAGAGGCGGTGGCGGATGGAGCTGTCGAGTTCGGCGAGGAGCTCTTCGCGGCGCTCGGCGCTTTCGGCCTTGGAGAGCTCGCCGACCAGCCCGCTGAGGGACTCCAGGTATTCTTTCTGCTCGCAGATGCTGAGCGCGACATTCATCGTCTCCCTGCGCTTCGACTCCAGCGCATCGTGGAGCGCCTGATTCTCGCTGACCATACTGCGTATCTCAAGGTCGCCTATGGCCCTGCGGTTGTCGTAGAGCTGCTGCTGCTGGCGGAGCATTATCCGCGACATCTCTTCTTCCTGTCTGCGCCGTGCGGCGATGTAGCTGACCGACACCGCCCCGAACACCAGCAGGAGGAGTCCGGTCATTATCGAGAAATACACCAGACTTCCGCTCTCCGCGCCGCCTCCCGCCGCTATGCGGCAGAGAAGATATGCGCAGCCGAGTGCGGTCGCCGGGGCAAGGAGCATAGCTGCGAGAGCTCTATAGATGTTCTCCCTCCCGGTGAGCTGCCGGCGGCGGACTGTCTCGATGCCGAGGATGGCCGCATATATGAGCGGAAGAGGGGAGAGGGGGGTGGGGGGCATCCCGAGAACGGGACGGGAG
Source organism: Bacteroidaceae bacterium (assembly GCA_963661285.1). Classification (GTDB taxonomy): domain Bacteria; phylum Bacteroidota; class Bacteroidia; order Bacteroidales; family UBA932; genus Cryptobacteroides. Next base: position 59,027 of record CAVLBF010000006.1, read on the forward strand.
AAGAGCAGCAGCACCGCGCCGATTGAGAGCGTAATCGCAAGTACGGTGCGGGTGCTCCACTCGGTGCAGTATTCGGCACGCAGGTCGCAGCGGCGACCTATGACTCTCCACAGCGCAAGCTGCGGGAGAGTCAGGGCCGTGACGGCCGCAGGCGTCACGGCCCGCGTGCCTAAAGCCCCCGCCGCAATGCCGGAGAGCATCCCGCCCTCGAGCATCCCGATTGCAAAGGCGACCGCGATGATGGCGAAGATGACAGCGTAGCGGAAGTATATCGCGAGCCGCAGCAGATGTATCTGGCTGCGCCTGAGGATGGTGCGGAGGAGGAAATACAGCAGGGCGGCGAGCGCGGCGCAGAGCAGGGCGGAGGCGGCTGCCGGCACGAAAGGAGTCCGGACGAGATTGAGAGTGCCCTCTTCGGCCAGCCTTATCCCTTCCATCGCGCCGAGGGCGGCGAGGATGATGGAGGCGGGAAGACGGAAGTAGTCCAGCATAATCACCGCAGCGAGGGCCGATACCGTAATGATGACGGTACGGCCCGCGTCTTCCGTCAGGCCGGCTGACGATATCTCCCGGGCCAGCCCGCCGTCCGAGGCGAGCGCCGCTCCGAGCGCGACGGCCGCTATGACGAGCAGCTTGAAACTTCTGCGCCGCAGAGCGCAGGTCGGGATGAAGAGCCCGGCCACATAGGGGTACTCCTTGAGGAAGAACCACAGCGTGATGACAAGCATCAGCGATATGACGGCGGCCTGGCTCATCCTGCTACATCGTTCTCCGGATCGACATTACCGCGAGCTGGTCGGCCAGCCCGTCGGCGGCTTTGGAGAGATTCTCTATATGCAGGGCGAAATATCTCAGATGGAATTTCTCGCTCAGCTTCAGCTTGTCCATCTTGTGGAAGACCGTCCGTTTGATTTCCTGTGCGCAACGGGTGGCCTCTTTCTCGTAATAGTAGGCGCGGCTGATGCGGTCCGGGATGCTCTTAGGGTCACGGAAATAGGCCTTGGCGGCGGGAACTGTCGTCTCCAGCGCGAGGGTGGAGAATTCCGTGAGGCGGATGAAGTCCGCGCAGAGTTCCTGCGGGATGAACGGGGTCTCTATCTCGAACTGCTGCAGGGAGTCGCCCAGCATATCCATAATGTTGCGCGTCTTCTCCAGCAGGCGCATTATGTCCCCGCGCGAGCGTATCAGCGCAGTCTGGGTGTAGAGGGCGTTCTCTATCTTGCGGCGCAGCTCCGAGGCGCGCGACTCCAGCTCCGAAAGGCTCTTGAGATTGGCGTCGAAGTCCTTTCTGTCGGAGGCGTAAAGATAATTCCTGACCCCCTCTTTATAGACGAGCAGGGAGCGGTCGATGGAATCGAAATAGCTGTCGATATTCTCGATGAGGGTATCTGTCTTTTTCTTTCCGAACATAGTCCGTCCTGATTTTCGCCCAAGATACGACAAAAATCCGTTCAGTAGAGTGTGCCCCGGAGGTCAAAGCGCTCGCAGTATAGTTTTTATAACCTCGTAAATGGCACGCTGACAGAAAGATAATGGAATTGTTACGGAATTGTTAAATCCCGCTTATAGAGTTATTGTAGAGGTTTCCGGAGGCCCTTGCGCTTCAGTGCACTACGGCGATTTCATCCTGCAGATAGCCTTCGGCGGGGGCTTCCTTCAGGGTCTGGAAGCTGTGTTCGACATCCCTGAGGAGAGCTCCCGCACCGGAGCCCGAGGCCCCGCCGTTGGTCCTGATATAGTCTCCGCAGATGGCGAAATCCCAGTCGTCGCGCGCGGCCCAGGCCGCATCCTCCTCCGCCGAGAGGAACGTGCTGCTGCCGACCGTGCATCCCTCTTCGAGCGAGAAATACACCCAACGCCCCTCTTCAAGTCCGCTTATGGTAAGTTCGGCGCTCACTGTGCCCGTATGCTCACTCCTGCCCGAGCAGGAGCAGAGCGCTCCGATGAGCGCAAGTATAGGAATCAAGTGTCTTGCTTTCGTCATCTTTTCTATTCGAGTTTTCTGCTCCCGTCCGGAGAGTAGACGTATTTGAGCTTTATGCAGCCTTTTTCCCTGTCGTAGTCGGACAGGCGCAGCTTGGCGTATTTTCCTTTTGCGCTGCGAATCACAAGCGGGGCGGCGACCGGCTGTCCGGACGCGTTCAGCCATTCCACGGGCGAATATGAGCAGGTCTTGGGCGCGACCGTGCAGATGCTGTAGAGATTGTCTCCGGCCGCGATTTCACTGCCCTCTATCCCGCTGCAGCTGAAGACTGCGGGGTGCCGGCGGTCAGTGCGATAGTCCAGGACGGAGAACCCCAGCATCTTCCCGCTGCCGTAGACCTTGCCGCGACGGTTTCTGCTGACGGTGAGGAAGTATTTGGCCTCTTCCCCGATATTGCCGGTGTAGGAGCTGAAGTCGAATGCGAACTCTATCCGCGAGTCGGCATTGTTGCCCTGCATAGGATAGTCTCCGCCTTGATTCCGCGCGATGGGGACTGCGTAATCGTGCTTCGGGAGCGTGTCCGAGGCCTTGTCCGCCACTCCGATGCGGAACGAGAGATCATCCCTGGAACTGTAGTCCAGCGCCACTCTGAACACGACTTCCGGCTCGCGGTACTCCACGTCCACACCGGTCATATAGCTTCCGAGGTCTCCGAAGTCCCTGTCCGCCTGCATCCAGAACCAGTACGGCAGATAGAAGCGCCCCCGGTCGTGCAGGTAATAGCCCGTACCGTAGGTGTTGCAGACGATGAACGCGCCTTTGCTGAGCGTCCCGTCCGGGGCGTTGAACTCCACCAGGTCGTCGTAGCCCACTATGGTCATAGCGTGGGCTCCCGTGGGCGAGAGCTTTGTCAGCATCGCCTTGTAGCCCGTTCCGGACGGGCCGTCGTAGCGGGTGTCGATTGTCCAGTCCCCGGCTCTGGAAGAGAATGTCAGGACGCCTCCGGGGCGGCCCTCCTCCCCCCGGTTCCAGAGATAATGCCGCACTCTGTCCACTCCGGCGCGGTCAGTCACTTCGAAGTGACGTATCTCCTTGACCCGATAGTGTATGGCCCTGAAATAGCTGTCGTATCCGCTTGCCCACTTGAACTGCGAGCTCGTATATTGGGAGGGGAAATCCTCCTCCGTCGCGATGCCTCCCTCGAAAGCCAGCCTGAGCCCTTCCTCCCCGATGGACCCCGTGTTCTCCCCGCCGTTGATGAAGTTCCAGCTGTAGAGATAACTGAACTGCCGCTCCGGCGACAGTGCGTCGCGGTCGAGCAGGCGGTTCATCTCATAGGTGAACATATAGCCTATATATGATGCCTGCGCGCAGGAGCCGCCTATCTGCTCGATCACCGGCGGGAAATATTTCAGAAGCGAGTTGTCCGTCGAGGACGGAATGCTCTCCTGTGCGCATATGCTGCAGACTGCGGGGCCGAGCATCAGCATCAGTCCCGCAGCGGCATACGATATCCCTTTCTTTCTTACTGCCATTGCAGGCGTTTGACGGTCTTGCGCATCTCGGCGGCCACTCTCTCTGGTACATCCCCGCCGTCAAGCTCCGAGTTGAGCGCGGCGATAATCCTGCCCCGGCACACAGACTGCGTGTACCAGCCCAGAGCTTCGCAGGCGACTGTCCGCACATAGACGTCGTCGCTCCCGTCTGCGGCTATCGCCAGCAGGGTGTCCACGGCGTAGATGCTTCTCGCGTTGCGGAAAGTCCTGATTGCGCCGACTCTCCGCGCTGCGGAAAGATTCCTGTCCGCAGCGTTGGCTGCGCTTGTCTTATAGTAGCCTCCGTCGGTCAATACTCTGACAGCATCCTCGGCCCCATAGACCGATGCCCTGACCATCTCCGGATGGGCGGCGCTGAAAGCCCGCACGTCCGCTATGAGCGTAGTGTCCCCGATGGCGGCGGCCATCTTGACGCTGTTGCGGGCGACCAGTTCGTAGATGTCCCCCAAGCCCTGCCTTACGGCTTCCGGGATACGCTCGTCCGGATCCGTGCAGAGCGCGTTGAACGCGTGTATCCTGACCGTCCAGGACGGGTCGTCCATCATCCCGTATGCTATCTTGTGGGCCCGTGACGGGTCGATGTAGCTCAGGTGTGTGATGCCTGCGCATCGGAGCAGCGGCTCTCCGCTGCCGGTGTACTTCTCCCATACGGAAGCCTTGTCCGCATTGAACAGAAGGTCATTGTGCAGTTTCTCGCAGAGCTTGCGCCCGGCCTTGTCGTGGAAGCTGAATCGGTAGGTCGGGTCTCCGATGAGATGGGATTCGAGATACGGGACTTCCTTCTGCCACATCCCGACCCTCTCCCCGATGGAGAGATAGCCCATCAGCTTGTCTTCCCACTTGTCCTGAAGCACGTTGACGGTGTTGCCCTGGGCGACTATGCAGTCCCCGTCGCCGAAGACATAGCAGCCGGCCACATAGCCGTCCGGATTATGGAACGAGCCGTTGTAGCAGGCGTTGAACACCACCATTCTGGCGTTGGCGCGTCCCTTCATTATGTCGTCAAGGAAGATGTTCGCGTCCCTGTATTCGAGCGAGTCCGCTTCCGCGTATTTCACGAGGCAGCTGTCAGCGAGGAAAGCTGCCGGCAAGTGGAAGAGCGAATCGGCCTCGTGGAGAAATTCCTGCTCCTGAGGCTTGCCCCGGTAGTAGTCGTAGCTGCTTGCAAGAGACCTCTTCAGGTAGTCTATGTCCTCTGCCAGACCGGTGGCGACTTTGCTCTCGTTGATGTATTGGGTGTCGAACGCCCCGTGCTCGCTGAAGATGAAAAGGTCCACTTCCTCCCGTGCGATCTCGCTCAGCAGATTCCACTTCATATGTCTGTCCTCGCGGAAGTTGAGGATGCGGTTGCCGGAAGCCTTGCCGAAGGCGTGCGGGAAATACTCCCTGAACACCACCGGCTTCTGTCTCCAGATGGTGAGGCAGTCGGAGTTGTAGCCGCTGCCCGCGAACCAGGTGAGATTGTCAAGAGGATTGTCTTCCCTGTGCGCCTTGACGACCTTGCGCAGGTAGCGTCTCATCAACTCGTATTTGTCTCCCGTCATCACTCCGGGGACTTTCATCCTCGCGGAATAGATGTCCGGTCTCAGGTGCTGAGAGCCCTTCTCGCTGAGGCGGTAGTAGAAGACGTCGTTGCGGAGACTGTCGCGCCGGATGAAGTCGAACTTCAGCCCGAAGTCATCATAGAAGCGGTCTGAGGCCACGGACGACTCTCCGATCGGGAAGGTCTCCTCGTTCATCTTGAACGCGGTGGTCAGATGCTGACCCTGCCGTACCATCACGATGGGGATGTCCCCTACGAACACCACTCCCTCCAGCGCCGGTTTGGCGGCCGCGAGTTTGAGTATCTCCGCCTTGACCTCGTCAGGGGAGGTCCAGTCCGAACTCACTATATAGGTGCCGAGCCCCTCTTCTTCGAGGACTCGTTTATAGGCCAGCAGCTCTTCCTTGCACTCTCCGTAGGTGGCGCTGTCCGTGAATACCGCGAAGGCGCTGCGGCTTCTGACTCCGCAGCCGTCGACTTTGACCTGGGATGAGGCGGAGAAGATTGAAGCGCACAGAAGCGCGGCGCAGACTGAAATCTTGTATAGTGGATTCGTCATCTCGTGTAATATTTAAGTCGTCCTTGAGTCTTGACCAGCTCGTCTCTCAGTTCCCGGGGCATTTCGGCTCCGGACTCCAGATATTCGCCTATCTCGTCGAGTATCATCCTCCGGTTGTGCGCCCAGACGAACCATCCCAGCACTTCCGCGCATTCTGTGCGCAGGGCGCTGCTCTCGCCGCTGTCCTTGACTACGGAGAGCAGCCCTTCCGCATATTGCGGATAAGGATTGTTGCGCATACCGCTGATATAGAGGCTTCTCCACCTCGGTCTGGCGTCCTTGTCGAGAAGAATCTTCCCGGTGGATTCTTCGATGGAGAACGCCGCATCGAACTTCTTGAGCGCCCTGGCGTGGAAAGCCTCGCGGTCGTAGATCCAGCCGGCCTGCCCGAAGCGCTTCTCGAACTCTTTCAGAAAGAGGCTGTCCGGGAAATGTGCGCAGACGAAGCCGACATTGTCCGCCACGCGCAGGGAATTGTAGTCGCGAAGATACAGCCCGGCAAGTTCTCCGGCCATCTCCTCCTCTCCGACCTTTCCCATATAGAAGGCTGACTTGCGGCGGATGAATTCATACGGGTCGTCCGCACCCTCCTTGAGGAGGAGGGAGTAGTTCCCGTCGTCATAGTGCGCGAGCAGATGCTGGCACTGCAGACGGAGCATATACTCGCCCGATTCCCTGTAGGTCTTGAGAAGCAGGTCGGAAAGTCCTTGACAGTCAAGATTGAAGAGCTTGTGGAGCGCAAGTCCCCTGATATCGCAGGGGTATCCCTCCGCAGTATATTTCAGCCAGTAGCGGCAATCCTTCCTGTCCAGATCCGGCTTCACCGCCCCCTCTTCAGCCGTGAAGCGGAAGGTAGGGTCTCCGATGACGTGGGATTCGAGAATGTTCACCTGCTGCATCCACTCGCCCACGGAGTATCCTTGGGAGAGCATTCCGAGCAGGTCGGAGGAAGACTTGTCCTGAAGCACGTTGACGGAGTTGCCTATCCCCACTAGCGCCTTGCCGTCGGAGAAGATGTAGCGGGACGCGATGCAGTCGTCCTCTCTGAAGTCTCCGTTGTAGCAGGCGTCGAAAATCGTCACTTTCACGTTCGGCGCAGTCCTCGCGATGTCGTCAAGCAGTATGCCTGTGGAGGCGTCGTAGAGGGAATCCGCCTCCGCCATCTTAGGGTCATCGTAGTCCTCCACCCATTCCGGAGTGATGCCCAGCCTGCTGACATACTCGGCCTTGACCTCTTCGGGGTCTCTGCCTCTGCGCACTGCGGACCTGATCTCTCTGCGCAGACGGTATCTCGCGTCGCTGTAGTAGTCGTCTATGTTGTCCGCCTGAGGAATGTCCGTAATATACTGCCTTTCCGGCACCCCGTGCTCGTGGAAGACGGCCAGGTCAAGTTCGTCCCGCGCAATCTCCCCGAGCAGTATGTCTTTCATCTTCGGATACATCGCGAATACGTAGAACTTCGCTCCGTCGGAACTGCCGAACGCCGCCGGTATCTGCTCCTTGAGAGTTATGGTCTCGTCTTTCCACGCCGCGAGGCTGTTGGAGAACGAGCCGCTGCCGCTGTAGGACATCAGATGGTCGAGCGGATTGCTGTGGGACTTGGCTTCCGCCGCCTTGAGCAGGTAGCGGGAAATCTCCCCGTACGGATCGCCGCGCTTCACCGACGGCTTGATGCGCCCGGTATAGATGTCGCAGCTGATGTATTGAGGGGAGTCGGGGGCGAGATTGTAGTAGAAGAAGTTCGTCTCGCTGCTGTCCCTGCCGACGAAGTCGAACTTCAGGTCGAAATCATCGTAGAACCTGTCCGAAGGGACGGAAGAGTCCCTCATCGGGAAAGAGCCGTCCTCGTCCATCTTGAATGCGGAGGTCAGATGCTGCGCCCGCCGTACCATAGCGATGGGGACGTCTCCCACAAAGACGGCTCCCGCAAGGGAACGGCTGGCGTAGTAATGTCTGAGACTGTCCCTGAGTTCGTCCGGGCAGCTCCAGTCGCGCACCGCGACGAATGCGTCCAGACCGTCTCCGCAGACGGCCTGCCTATATGTCTCGATCGCCCCGCCGCAGTGCCGGAAGGTTTCAGGGTCGGTCACGACGGCGAACGAATGTCTCTGCGCGGAGAGCGGGAGCGCCGCTGCGAGAAGCAGAGCTGAAAGTGCCGATAATCTGAGTCTTGTCATATGATCATTAGAACTGTATGCCGACGGCGGCCGAGCAGACCAGCCTGTCCTTGTCGATTGAGAAAGCTCTGCGGTAGTCGGCGCCGCAGCTGAGAATCCAGCTTGTGCGGCCCTTGCCGAAGATGCTCCAATCCAGTCTGAGCCCCGCCCTGCAGTAGCTCCCGTTCAGGAAATCGGTCATATCCGCCATTGCCGCCTTAGGGGTGGCATAGGCCTTGGAATTGACGCAGGTGTAGCCCTCTCCGAGACCTGCCGCGTAGCCTCCCGAGGCACCGACTATCAAGGCGGAATTCCTGAACTTGAACTGCTTGTCCGCGAGGACTCCTCCATAGACCCTCATCGCCTCCGATGTGGAGGCCGGGGAGATGTAGCTCTGGTCAAACATCCTGAAGAAAGTCTCCGCGCCGACTTTCCAGTCGTATCCGCGAGGGTCAGACGAGCCGAAGAGGTGGTCGTAGGACAGTCCGGCGCTGATGTCGGTGTAGGAAGACATCGTGTTGGTGCTTACCGTCGTCCATTCCTGCGTGTCGGCGGTGGAGCTGAGCTTCTGCACATACTCTATGCCGTCGGTGAGGGCGAATGCGGCGTCAAGCGAGAGTTTGTCGGACTTGTCTTTGCCGAATATCCAGGCGGCATCCAGGCTTATGGAGTTTTCCTTGACGGTCCCCAGCTTTTTCGGGAAGTTGGGATTCTCCTTGGCGTCGACCCGCCGGTGGGCATAGCCCAGCTCGGCTAAGACTCCGTCGCCATAGGAATATTGCAGAGCCCCGCCGTATGTGTTTGAGCTCCAGGTTATCGTCTTCATCCCGTCGTTGCCTCCCACCTTGCCCTGGGTGCTCTCCCCGAGTCCGCGCATCTGCCAGACCTTGGGGTCTTCCCAGTTGTTGTTGTTGCTCGGCTCGGACCTTTCGAATCCGTCTGAATACAGTCCGCTGACCCCCAGAACGCTCCCGCCGAGCCTGACGGCGACCGACGGGCGGAGCTGAAGACCGTATTTGTACGCCTCGCCGCGCGGGTCGAGCTGCTTGGCCCCGACCTTGGTGCTGTACTTGAGCGAAAGCCCGAACGAGACTCTGTCCCAAATGACAGGTGAAGTCAGGCTCGCGCCGAGCTCATAGGCCTGCCTCTTCCATCCGCTTGACTTGTCGTCAATCGGATAATAGGGCATATTGTCCTCCATTTCGTAACGGAGGACATTGTAGAGGGAGTTCTGGTCGAAGATGTTTCTGAAAGAGAAATCACCGGTGACGAGAAACTCCCCGAGCCTTGCCGCTCCCGCAGTGTTGATGGACACCCCGTCGGAGCGCTTGCCGTCCCCGATCTGCCGGTATTCTCCCCCTTTCCCCTCGTAGCGGAGATTGAGAGTGTTGACGATGGTGTAGGGACTGAACGCCAGACCTGCGGCGGAGGAACTTCCCCTCCAGAGCGAGTTGCGTGTCACGGTCTCGCTCAGAGCCGTGCTGTTGACTTTTACGGCAGGCTCGCCCGCCCGGGCGGCGAACGCGCCCAGGCTGACGAACAGAGCCGACATTACGATGATTCTCTTCATTTCAATCTACTTGATCCAGGTGTTCCAGGACGGCACCTTCGCCCCGTTCCTTCTGACGGTAGGGTCTGACTTGACCTCGAAGTCGTTGGAGGTGTTGTTGGTGTCCTGATATACTGCGGTGCCGTCTTCACGGGTCTCCTGCAGTTTGCGGGCGATGCTTTCGGAGGTGTAGATTCCGCTGCAGTAGATTCCGCCCGCATCGAGGATGGCAGGAAGTCCGAGGAAGGCCATATTTGTCTCGTCGCTGACAGACTGGACGGCGTCGATTATTTCACTGACAGGGATTTCGCGGCCTACTCCTCCCCAGTCGTTGTTGGAGGCTGTGATGAAGTCCTCGTTCTTCAGCGGGCTTGCAGGCTTGAAGAGCACGTATCTTGCGCCGCTCACGGAGGTCAGCCACTGCGGCATCTGATAGCCGTCGGCATCGATGACCTGCTTCATATTGACGGCGGCATTGTCAGTAAGGGTGATGCCGTTCCAGGTGGTGGTCTCCTTCTCCACCGCCTCGAATTCCGCTCCGCTCAGGTCCACAGGGGAACCTCCATCGGTGAGGCTCTTGTCTTTGTGGTTGGTGCCCCACTGCGCGATGACAAAGGACTCGCCCGGCTCTATAGGATACTGGGTGCCGTCACCCGGAATCTGCCATACGGTGTCGCAGAACACATACTTGTCAGCGTTCTCGATAGGCCATTCGTAGATGACGCTGTTGTCGTAGTTGGCGTATAGCGTCGTGGAGATGCAGAGCCCGTCGGCATATACGGTCTGGGTGCTGTTGTTGTAGATTTCATAGAACTGGTCACGGAAGTACCTGTTTACGGTCTCCGTGCCGCTCTCCTCGTCCACCGATTTGAACTCGCAGCCGGTATAGTAGATTTCCTTGAACACGAGTGCGGCTTCCTTGACGGCGTCCACGCTGATGTTGACCACGTCTCCGTCGTTGAGCAGGTCAACGTTGCTGCTTGAGCCGGTGATGGTGTAGGAGAAGCCGTCCTTGCCGGACAGTCCGCTTGCCGTGATGCTGTACACGCCCGGGACAAGTCCCTCCGCGAGGGCGACGCCGTTTTCGGTGGATGTCTCGACGGCAGCGCCCGTGGCGAAGTTGGAAATGGTCACTGAATAGCTCTCAGGGGAAGGTATCTGAGCTGCCTTGATGTTGGTCTCGTCAATCTTGACGCTGATGCTGATGGTCTTGGCGCTTTTCTCGCAAGACACGGCGGCCAGCAGGACCGCGATTGCCGCTACGGCGAATGTTGAATGTTTCATAACTGCTTGTGTTGTACGATTAATTGACTGATTTTATTTGATGGACACCTTGAATTCGAACCCGAAGAATAGAGGAATCCCGAGTTCGGAATATTTCCCCGTCTTCTTGCTCTTGTAGAGAGGACGGCTGTTGAGCATATTGTTGACATAGAACGAGGCGGTGAACATCTCCCCGATCTCCTTGCTGACGTTGAGGTTGAATATCAGGGTAGGGAAGTACTTCTCCACGGTGAAACGGTTGTCGTTCAGGGTAGGGAAGAGGTATGAGAACTCGGGGTCGGACTTCATCGCGGGGTCGAAATCGTGCACCTGTCCGTCTTCGCGGGAGATGTACTTCACGAACATCGTGTCGTCCTTATAGACAGTCCAGTACTTGGTGTACCAGTTGACCTGGCCGGTCAGGGTGACGGCGAGTCCGATCTGCGGGATATTGTGGGTCGCGCGGACGGTGGTGTTGAGCTTCTCGCTCATCGAAGTCGTGAGCTCCGGCTCATAGATGCCTATGTTCCGCTCCGGCGTGCCGACCTTTGTCCTCTCGCTGAAGCTGTATCCCTTGTCGGTGCCGGAGTAGCGGGTCCAGGCCCCGTTGATGTTGAACGACGTGCGTATGGCGTCGAACCTGCCCAGGTCGATCTCGTACTCTATGCCCCTGTTGCGGGTCTTGTAGCTGTTGAGCGGACGATATACGGTATAGAAGAGATTGTAGTCCTTGTCTTTCTTGAGAGTCGGAATCTCTCCGCTCCGCTGCTCCGCCACGGCGTAGGTGGTGGCCTGATACCAGATGAATGAATTCAGGTCGGTGCCGTATCTGTAGCCGTTGTCCATACGCTCATCGTAGGCCGTGACGCTGACCCTGTAGCGATTGGCGATGACCAGGTCGATTCCCAGCTCGGCCTTGCGGTTGACCGCGATTTCAAGCTCGGGGTTGGTGGCGTCATAGATGTCGGTCTTCGCGATGAGCAGGCGCTCGTTCTCCGGGATGTCGACCGACATACCGTTGAAGAGCAGATAATCGTGGTAGGACTTGTTAGGATAGAGGTAGTAGGCTGTAGGGGCCTTTGATGTCAGACCGTAGCCTCCCCTGAGGGTCGCGCCCGGGAAGATGTCTATCGAGGCGTTGATGCGGGGGGCCAGCGAATGGAGGGAGTTGACCCTGTCGTAGCGCACTCCGGCGGTGAGGTTGAGTTCCCGTCCCGCGAAGCTCCACTTGAAATAGTTCTCCGCGTAGAGCCCCAGCTGATTGACGAACGGGATGTCGTAATAGTGCCTTGTGCGGTAGCCGGACTCGGCGTTGCTGATGTTCCTGTACGGAGGGTAGTTGTCGTCGTACACCGAACCTTCTCCCAGATTGCCGTCCGACTTGAAGTCGGCACCGACGAGCAGGCGCTCGCTCACCGGACCCCAGCTGTGCGCGAAGTCGGCGTTGACCTTGGCGAAGGCGTTGACTTCCTTGCCGTAGATGTCATAGTGATAGAAATAACTGTATGGCAGCACCACGCCGGCAGTTCCGCTGTCCGGGGAGACCGTGGTGACGGGGTCGCCGTCGGTGTCGCTGATCTGCGCCCCCGCTATGTTGCTGTACACCTCCCCGCTCGTCATAGACCGGGAGTAGAGGTTCATAGCGTTGCTGGCTGAACTCTCATAGTGCGAGCGCTTGTCGTTGTAACTTCCCGATATGAGCCAGTTTATGCTGCGCAGCCATTCTCCGTTGACTGCGGCGCGTCCGTTGGTGTTGAACGCGGCCCCGACTTCGTTGGCATATGACTGGGTCTTGGAACTCTCGTCGTCCGGGTTGAGCCTGCTGCGGTCTCGTCCGAAGTTGAGCGTGAGCGAAGTCGTCTCATTGACGTTCTCGGAGAGCATCACTGTCCAGAGCGCCTTGGCGCTCGCCCTCTGGTAGAACTTATGCCCCTGGGTGAGAGAGTTCTGATTGTAGGCGTAATCTCCCGATATGTTGAGGTCTCCGGCTTTCCTGCCGAGGGAGAAACCCTTGGCGGCGGACAGCTGGTAGATGTTCGGATTAGTCTTGAAACGCAGCGTGAGCGGGGATTTGCCCGCGCGGGACTTGACAATCACCGCACCGGAGGTGAGGTCTCCGTATTCGGCGGACGGGATGCCCCGGATGACCTCTATCGATTCGATGTTGTCGGTGGAGATTCCCCTGACGTCGGAGCCCGTGTCCGGAGCTCCGCTGCCGTTGCCCCCGGAGCTGGAACCGCTGATGACAGGACTCAGCACCTGCATATTGGCGTTGTTGGAGAGGGGCGCGCCGTCCACGATGATCGCGGTCCCGAGACTGTTCATCGACGAATTGCCGCGAATGGTGATGGTCTGCGCCGTGGAGAGGCTCGGGTTGCTGACGGACACTCCCGGCAGCAGGGCCATCGCATCGGACAGTGACCCCGTCTGCATATGGTCCATAGCCTGTCTCGAGATTTTCGAGGCGGTGCTGCTCCCGGCCTTGTTGCCCGTGGCCACGACCACTACGTTTTCGAGCCGGAACGATGTCTCCTTCAAGGCGAAGCGCAGAGAGACGGTCTCTCCCGCAGCTGCGCGGAACGTGGTGTCTTTCTGCTCCATACCATAATATTGTATGCTGAGAGTGACCTCTCCCGCAGGTATTCCGTCTATCGCGAACCGTCCCCGCTCGTCTGTCATCGAGTAGAGCTGCGAAGGGGAAACCACGACGGAGGCGAAATCGACGGGCCTTCCGTCCGATGCGGAGACAACCTCTCCCTTGACGGAGAAACTGCGTTTCGGAGCGGCGGCTTCGGCTGTCAGCATAGCCGAGGCGACGGCCAGAAAAAGAGTCGGAACAAGTAATCTATGCATTCGTAATTATGCTAAGTAATACACTTCTGCAAAAGTATGTTTTCTCAGATACATTTCAAAATGTAACTTATCCTCATAAATGGGGATTTTGGGCCTGGAGCTAACTATAAATAGGGATAAGCGGACAAACCGCTTACGGACATTCAGAAAAATCCGACATACTGCTTACGATTTGAAAGCAAAATTTTTATTATCGTTTTGCGCGCGTTGCGGTAATCTTGCGAATAATTCGTAACTTCGCGCCGACGTGACAATTAACCAAATCGGATATGGACAATAAATACGAATGGAAGTACTGCTCCCTCGGCGGGGCCATCAGGGTGAACATCGCCTCGGGAGAGGACATAGCCCATCTGGGCGAACTTGACCGGAAGTTGTGGACGGTGCTCAGCTGCCCTGTGGACTCGCTGGAGTTCGACAGAGACACCCTCGACTGCATCGACACCGACAAGGACGGGCGGATCAACGTCTCCGAGGTGGTTGCCGCCGCCGAGTGGCTCACCTCCGCCATCAAGGACAAGGACTCGATACTCAGGGGCGACAGCAGCCTTGACCTCAACAACATAGACACCTCGACCGAGACGGGCAGAAGGCTTCACGATTCGGCCCGCAGGATACTCTCCGACCTTGGGCGCGAGGGGGATGTCATCACTCTGGAGGAGGCTTCGGACAATGCGGCAATCTTTGCCGGCACCCGTCTCAACGGCGACGCTCTCATCACTGTCGCCACGCCGGAAGACGAATCCCTCAAGAAAGTCGTCTCGGAAATCATCGGACGGATAGGTTCCGCCCCTGACCGCAGCGGAGATCCGGGCGTGGGCGCGGAACAGATTGAGGCTTTCTATGCCGCCTGTTCCGATTACGCGGCGTGGATGGACGCGGCGGATGCGGACAAGGCGCATATATTCCCTTACGGAGACAATACCGCCGCAGCATACGCGGCCTGCTGCGCCATCAAAGACAAGATGTCCGACTACTTCACCCGCTGCCGTCTGCTGCGCTACGACAAGGAAGCCGCCGCTGCCGTGGCCGTGAGCGTGGATGACATATCGAAGATAGCCGATTGCCCTATCGCCCGTCCGGAAGCGGACGGGGTGCTGCCTTTCGACGGCATCAATCCCGCCTGGCAGTCCGCGTTCGACGCTTTCAAGACTCTGGTGCTCGACGTAAAGCATAAGGGAGCGAAAGGCCTCTCCGAGGCCGAGTGGTCTGAAATCCTCGCCGGATTCGGCGCCTACACTGCCTGGGCCTCTTCCAAGCAGGGCGATGCGGTGGAGTCGCTGGGCATAGACGAAGTCCGCGGTATAGTCGCCTCCGACGGCAAGGCAGCCCTGCTCGCTCTGCTCGACGCCGACCTTGCACTCAAGGAGGAGGCCGATTCGTTCGGAGAAGTAAGGAAGCTGATGCTGCTCTATCGCGACTTCTATTCACTGCTCCGCAACTATGTGATATTTACGGATTTCTACTCCAGCGTACCGGGTGTCAGGGCCGACTTCGAGGCGGGCCGCCTCTTCATCGACCAGCGCTGCTGCGAGCTCTGCATCAAGGTGTCCGATATGTCCCAGCACGCCGATATGGCGAAGCTCAGCGGGATGTTCCTCATCTACTGCAGCTGCAGTTCCAGGCAGCTCGGACAGACAATGGACATCGTGGCGGTGCTGACCGCCGGGGAGATTTCCGCGCTTCGCCCGGGCAAGAACGGCATCTTCTACGACCGCAAAGGACGCATCTGGGATGCCGTGGTCACCAAGGTGGTGGACAACCCTATCAGCATCCGTCAGGCATTCTGGTCTCCGTACCGCAAGTTCTGGGACTTCTGCGTGGGGCTCATCAACAAGTCCGCCACCGACAAGGACAGCAAGATTACCGCTGACCTCCAGGCCAAGGCGACCGCCGCAGCCGCCTCCGCCCCTGCCGCCGACGGCACCGCCGCCGCGGACAAGAAGACCACGGGCTTCGACATCGCCAAGTTCGCCGGCATCTTCGCCGCCTTGGGTATGGCGTTGGGCTATATAGGCTCCGCCGTGACCAAGCTCGTGAGCGGCATAGTGGGCACGCCGTGGTACGTGACCCTCGGCGCGATAGCGGTGATAATGCTGCTGATTTCCGGCCCGTCCTGCTTCATCGCCTGGAGCAAGCTGCGGAGCCGCAATCTCGGCCCCGTGCTCAACGCCAACGGTTGGGCCATCAACTCCAAGGTGCTGGTCAACATACTCTTCGGCGCACGTCTCACCGGAGTCGCCAAGTATCCGAAGCTCAACCTCACCGACCCATACAAGGACGAGAAGCCGAAGTGGCCGAAATGGGTCGCGCTCATACTCCTGCTGCTCATAGCGGCGTTCGCCGTGCTCTACTTCACCCACAATCTCGCGTTCATCGGAATAGGCGTAAAATAATATGGCCAATATCTTCAATCCCGAGAAAGTCAACGTCGGCCTGTTCTGCGACTGTTTCCCGCCCGTTATGGACGGGGTGTCGGTGTGTATGCAGAACTATGCGTACTGGATGCAGAAAAAGGTCGGCGGTGCCTGCGTGATTACGCCCAATGTTCCGGGGGCGGACTACGATTCTCTTGACTACAAGGTATTTGACTACTTCTCCGTGCCCGTACCCAGGAGGCATCCGTACGTGACCGGGCTTGCAGGCATCGATCCGGCGTTCCTCGCCAAGATGGCGAAGATACGCTTCAAGATAGTGCACGCGCATTCCCCGTTCACCACCGGTTCCGCCGCCCTGAGCATAGCCCGGCTTGAGAAAGTGCCGCTCGTGGCCACGTTCCACTCCAAATACCGCGACGATTTCGCGCGCGTGCTTCCCAAGGCCGCGGTCAATCTGGTGGTGAAGTATATCATCGACTTCTACGAGAAGGCAGACCTCGTGTGGGTGCCGCAGGAGTCGGTGATCGACGTCATCCGCGAATACGGCTACAAGGGCCGCGTGGAGGTGATGGACAACGGCTCCGACCTGGTCGCTGACTATCCCGACAGCTACTTTGCCGACGCGCGGACGAAGCTCGGCATCGGCAAGGACGAGTTCGTGCTGCTCTTCGTGGGCCAGCACATCTGGGAGAAGAATCCGCGCCTCATCATAGAGACGCTCGCTCTCCTGAAGGATCTGCCGTACAGGATGTACTTCATCGGAGTCGGTTATGCCGCCGAGGCGATGAAAGCTCTGGTCAGTGAGCGCGGCCTGGACGACAAGGTGACTTTCGTGGGCTCGATCACCGACCGCAGCCTGCTCACCGCCTACTACGCCGCCGCCGACCTCTTCCTCTTCCCGTCGCTCTACGACAACGCCCCTCTCGTCGTGAGGGAGGCCGCGGCACTGCACACCCCGGCCGTGATGGCCAAGGGCGCGACCGCATCCGCCATCCTCACTGACGGCTACAACGGCTTCCTCGTGGACAACGATGCCGCCGAGATGGCCGCGCTGCTCCGCTCGCTCTCCGCTGACAGGGAGCGGATCCGCAAAGCCGGCCTGGAGGCGTCCAGAACCATCGTCCGCTCCTGGGAGGACTGCGTGGACGAGGTGCTGCGCCGCTATAACGCCCTGCTCGGCTTCCGCGGCCTGCCGCTGATCGAGAAGATTGCGGACTGAGCGTTCACCGGAAGTCCGTTGATTTTTCGTGCAATATGCTTGGATTGTGCGGAAAATTGTCTATATTTGCAGGCTTTATCCTTTTAGGGATGGGGCGTTGTAATATTAACTTAATTTTTTGCTAAGATGGCTGAATATTTGATGCCTGAGAAGAAGCAAGAGATTTTCGCGAAGTACGGAAAGTCTAATAAGGACACCGGCTCACCAGAGAGTCAAGTTGCTTTATTTTCCTACCGTATCGCTCACCTTACCGAGCACGTGAAGAAGAACAAGAAGGATGTGGTCACACGCCGTTCTCTTCTCCGCCTCGTCGGCAAGCGTCGTCAGGTTCTGGACTATCTCCAGAAAGTTGACATCGAGAGATACAGAAACATCGTCAAGGAGCTCGGTCTCCGTCGATAGTCAGGATAGGAAAGATTCAGGGATGGTTCCTGTAGGAGGGGCCATCCCTTTTTTAGGAAAGAAGACGTAAAGAAACACAATAATGAACATCATCAACAAAAGAATTGAGCTTGCGGACGGCCGCGTGATCGAGATAGAGACCGGCAAGCTCGCGAAGCAGGCAGCAGGTTCAGCCGTAGTGAAGATGGGTGGCACTATGCTTCTCGCCACCGTTACGGCAGCGGAAGAGGTCAAGGAAGGCACCGACTTTATGCCGCTGACCGTGGATTACAAGGAAAAGTATTATTCAGCAGGACGCTTCCCGGGAGGGTTTATGAAGAGGGAAGGCAAGTCGAGCGACTACGAAGTCCTCATCTCCCGTCTGATTGACCGTCCTATCCGTCCGCTGTGGCCGGATGACTTCCACCTCGAAGTCTTCGTCAACGTGACGCTCATCTCGGCGGAGAAGGACACCCAGCCTGATGCGCTGGCCGGCCTTGCCGCCTCCTGTGCGCTTGCCACCTCCGACCTTCCGTTCGGAGGCCCTATCTCCGAGGTGCGCGTGAGCCGCATCAACGGAGAGTTCGTGATTAACCCGAGCTTTTCGCAGATGAAGGACAGCGACCTTGAGCTTATGGTTGCCGCCACCGAGGAGAACATTATGATGGTGGAGGGCGAGATGAGCGAGGTCAGCGAGCACGATATGCTCGAGGCCATCAAGTTCGCCCACGAAGAAATCAAGAAGCACTGCCGCGTGCAGAAGGAGATGATGCACGAGCTCGGCACCGACGTCAACAAGCGCGACTACCCTCACGATGTGCAGGACGAGGATCTCCGCAAGGCTGTCCACGAGTTCTGCTACGACAAGTGCTACGCTCTCGCCAAGGCCGCCAAGCCTAAGAAGGAGCGTGAGGCCGGATTCAAGGCCATCAAGGAGGAGTTCCTCGCCACCGTCCCGGAGGAGCAGCTCGAAGAGAAGACTCCGCTCGTGGAGAGATATTACCACGCGGAGGAGAAGGAGGCGATGCGCAATATGATTCTTGATGAGGGCGTGCGTCTTGACGGGCGCGTATGCAATCAGGTCCGCCCTATCTGGTGTGAGGTGAACTATCTTCCTTGCGCCCACGGTTCCGCCATCTTCACCAGAGGCGAGACCCAGTCCCTCGCTACCGTCACCCTCGGCACCAAGATGGATATGAAGGAGATGGACGAGGTGCTGATCCAGGGCGACCAGCAGTTTGTACTCCACTACAACTTCCCTCCTTTCGCCACCGGCGAAGCCAAGCCTCAGAGAGGTGTGGGCCGCCGCGAAATCGGACACGGCAACCTCGCGATGCGCGCGCTCAAGCCGGTAGTTCCGCTCGCTCCGGAGAACCCTTACGCGGTTCGCGTGGTATCCGATATTCTGGAGTCCAACGGCTCGTCTTCAATGGCTTCTGTCTGCGGCGGATGTCTCGCCCTGATGGATGCCGGCGTGAAGATAAAGAAGCCGGTGGCCGGCGTCGCGATGGGACTCATCACCGACGAGCAGCATCCTAACGACCGCTACGCCATCCTCACCGATATCCTCGGAGACGAAGACCACCTCGGAGATATGGACTTCAAGGTGACCGGCACTGCCGACGGCATCACCGCCACCCAAATGGACATCAAGGTGGACGGACTTTCATACGAAGTGCTTGAGAAAGCCCTCGAGCAGGCACGTCAGGGCCGTATGCATATAATGGGCGAGATGATGAAGACCATCAGCGAGCCTCGTGAGGACTACAAGCCGTTCGTGCCTCGCATCGAGCAGATCCGCATTGCTGCCGAGTTCATCGGCGCGGTCATCGGCAAGGGAGGCGAGACCATCCAGAAGATTCAGAAGGAGACCGGTACCGTCATCACCATCGACGAGCAGCCTATACCTGGCACCAATATGACCGAGGGCGTAGTGGACGTGGCTTCCGACAACAAGGAGAATATGCAGAAGGCTCTCGAATGGATCAAGGGCATCTGCGCAGTGCCTGAGGTCGGCAAGGTATATCACGGCAAGGTGGTCTCAATCCTCGAGTTCGGCGCTTTCGTGGAGATTCTTCCAGGTAAGGAGGGGCTTCTGCACGTGTCCGAGATTGCGTGGAACAAGACCGAGAATGTCGAGGATGTGCTCAAGGTGGGCGACGAAATCGACGTCAAGCTGCTTGAGGTCGACTCCAAGACCGGCAAGATGCGTCTCTCGATGAGGGCTCTTACCGAGAAGCCGGAGGGCTATGTGGAACCTGAGCGCAGGCCTCGCGGAGGCAACGGACGCAACGGCGACCGCCGTGACGACCGCCGCGGAGGACGCGACGAGCGCAGAGGAGGAGACCGCCGCGAGCATCGTGACGAGCGCAGGGGAGAGAGGCGCGACGACCGCCCTCGCCGCAGCGGCGGCCCGCGTGGCGACGCTCCGGCCCCGCAGGCTGACGACTACAAGGAGCCTGTTGAAGAAGTATTTTAGTTTTCTATAAATAATATCATTATGAAAAAAATTCTCACTTTGGCGCTGTGCGCACTCTGCTCTCTTGGCATAGCCTACGCTCAGGAAAGCAAAATCGACAAGTCCGGCAATACTTCAGCCGAGGTGGTCGCGGGTATGAAATACCGCGACTACAAGAATCTCTATGATACCAAGTACTATGTTCCGCAGTCCACTGACCCTTACAGCAGGGGATGGGCCGGAGTCGCATCGTTCTTCATCCCGGGTCTGGGACAGGGCGTTGCCGGCGAGTGGGGACGCGGCGCCATCTTCTTCGGCGCCAATGTGGCTATGGGTGTCGCGCAGTATCTTGACACCAGCTACGACAACGGACGCATCAAGATGGGGGCTCTGGGCTGGACTATGTGCGTAGCCCGTATCGCGCTGGATATCTGGAGCATCTGCGATGCTGTTCACGTGGCGAAAGTCAAGAATATGTATTGGCAGGACATCTCGTCCAAGAATGCTTCGCTTGACTTCAGGCTCGAGCCGTACTTCGCCTGCGCTCCTACCGGGACACCGGGCCTGAGCCAGCCTGCGGCAGGTCTCTCAATGAAGCTTGCGTTCTGATGCGTTGAGCGCAAATCAGAGCATTTACATTTAATGAATTTGCGGCGCTCGTCTGAGCGCCGCATTTTCTATCTGTACAGTTCCCGCAACACCGCGAGGGAGCGCACATTGAGGCGGCATTCGCTATGGTAGCCGATGTAGTCGAGGAGAATCTCGGCGATTTCGTTGCGGGACGCTCCGTTGAGAGGAAGGAGCATCGACTCTCCGAAATCCTCCCTCATAAGGGCTTCCACTTCGGGAAGATGCCCGCCAGCGAAAGGCTTCAGGTCATCCGGTGAGGGCGAGAAACCCAGAGCGACGGCGAACTCCAGCAGGAAGCGCAGGTGGAAGTTGCTGAAGTCACTCTCCATCGCGTCCAGAGTCAGGATCGAGCGCCTGCACCACTCGAAGAGCCCCTCCTCCAGAGTCCCGTCCCTCAGCGCCCGATAGAGCACCTCGCTCATAAAAAGAGTGATGGAGTTCTTCAGAACACTTGAGCGTATGCCGTTGAGAGCGTGGACTGCCGACGGTCTTCTCATCCGCCACAGGTCTGAACGGGGGTTCTCGATGATTTCCGCTTCCAGTATATTGAGAGGCAGATACAGGGCCATAGCGCTTCCGTTCTGGACCGAGCTTATGAAACTGCGCCGCCCCAGAAGAGGGGTCAAGCTGTGCACGACCAGACTCTTTTCGCCGAGTCTGGTCGTGTTCAGAACAATAAGTTCCGTGCTGAAAGTCATCAGTATTGCTTGATGCGCTCGCTTGCAAGAGCCTCCCGGAGGGCGTCATCGTAGCGCAGACGGAGCTTTACTCCGGCTTTCTGGAAATAATAGCGCACCACGATTTCCTCCTCGATGAACGGGGTGATTTCAGCTCTCTTGAGCCTGAGGAAATCCTCCTTCTCCATATTGAGGGCCTTGTCCAGCGCCTCGACCTGTGACGAGAGGGTCTCGCTGAGCCCGTCCTTGCCGATTTCCTCTTTCACCTTGTCAAAATAGGTCTTGGCGCTTGAGCGGTAGTCAAATTCTTTGTTCAGGGCGAACTTGATGAACGTCTCGTAGTCGCTGTCGGACAGGTGGAAGTCTTCCGTCGGCGGGATGCTCTCGTGAGAGCGCACATATTCCAGCGCATACTGCTCCAGCACCCCGTAGGCCACCAGAGAATATGTCAGCCGGCTATATTCCTTCTCTTTCAGGACCACGTCCGGAGTGATTCCGCCGCCGTCTCTGACGATGCGTCCGTGGGCCGTCTTGAATTCCCGCGTCAGCGAGTCAGGTATCTCGCGTACGCTTCCGTCCTCCCGTCTGTGGCTGTAGTCCAGCGCCTGCACGCAGCGTCCGGACGGAGTATAGTATTTGGCTGTCGTGACCTTGAGTTCTCCGCCGTAAGGCAGCGACCTGATGCTCTGCACCAGTCCCTTGCCGAAGGTGCGCTGCCCCATTATCGTGGCCCTGTCCATATCCTGGAGAGCGCCGGCCACGATTTCGGAAGAGGACGCCGAACCGGAATCCACCAGCACGATCAGCGGCATCTTCGTGTCCACCGGCTCCCTGCGGGTTCTGAGCGCATAGCTGGACCCTTCCTCCTTGCCCTTGGCCGACAAGACCAGCGAACCGCGCGGCACAAATATGGAGACTATCTCCGCCGCCTCGTTCATCAGACCGCCGCCGTTGCCCCTGAGGTCGAGCACCAGAGTCTGCATCCCCTGTTTCTTCAGCGCGATTACCGCCTCCCTCATATCCTTGCCGACCCCGTCGGTGAATCCGGTCTGGGATATATAGCCGACCTTGTCGTCAATCATCCCCGCATATTCGATGTCCGGGAGGTGTATCTTCTCGCGCGTCACGCTGACTTCCGTCTCTCCGCCCCGTATTTTTTTGACCTTGAATCGCACCGTCGTGCCCGGGTCGCCGCGCATCTTCTCGCTGCACTCCTGGGAAGTGAGCCCCACCACGGTCTGCCCGTCGATTTCCATAATCTCGTCGCCGCAGACCAGCCCGCTCTTGGCCGCCGGAGACCCCTCATAAGGCTCGTTGATGATTACGTTGCCTGACTTCTCCGGCTTGTAGATCACCGCCCCGACTCCGCCGTAGGTCTTGTGGATCATCATCTGGAGGTCTTCGTTCTCCTCTTCGGGGATGTAGACCGTGTAGGGGTCGAGTCCCGCGAGCATCGCGTCCACTCCCTTGCGCTCGATCTTGTCGACCGGCAGCGAGTCCACATAAGACTTCGAGAGCTCCTTGAGTATCGAACTGTGAATCTCGGTCCACTTCCCGAGGGAGAAATTGGGCGACTGGGCCCCTGCGCCTATGCAGAGGCCGAGCAGAACTATGGTCAGGATATTGTGTTTCATAACTGCGCAAAGATAATCAAAAACTAAGCCGATGCGAAGAGCAGCAGCGCCAGTCCGGCGAGCAGTATCACAAGGTCGATGGCCTTGTCCCTGATATTGTGCTCCCTGAACACGAGAGCGCCGAAGAGGAACGTGATCAGCACTGAACTGCGCCGTATCATCGAGATGACGGAGAGCAGCGCCCCATCGGCCTTGACGGCATAGAAGTAGAGCGCGTCCGAAACGGTGATCAGCACGGCAATCAGCAGCAGTCTCCAGTCCCAGCGGAACTTCTCCACGCTGCCCTTGTCCCTGAGATGCTTGAGCAGAATCAGCAGGGCGAGCAGGAGCGTGATGTAGACATTGGCCCAGCTCTGCACGAACATCGGCTGCAGGTGGGAGAGTATATGCTTGTCGTAGAGTGCGCTGGCGGCGCCTGTGAGTACTGAGACCACCATCCAGATTATGCCCTTGTCGGAGGTGAAGTGTATGCCTTCCTTGCTGCTCGCGCGCGCAAGCAGGAGCAGCGAGGCCATCACCAGCGCCACGCCGGCCCACTGCAGCAGGCTGAGCCGCTCTCCGAAGAGGATGATGGAGAATATCACCACGAACATCGGACGCGAAGCCTTGATGGTGCTGGCCGTGGTGAGCGGAAGCAGCTTCAGGGCAATCAGGCCCGAAACCCAGGATGAACTGACAAGCACCGCCTTGAGCACAAGGCTGAGATGGTCCTCCAGTGAGCCTGCGGACAGGAAAGGACAGAGGAAGAGCGCCGACAGTCCGGTGGCGCAGAGAAGTATCCAGAGGACACCGTTGTTCTTGAGCGCCTGCTTCTTGGCCACGTCATAGAAGCCGAGCAGGACAGCCGAACATACCGAAAACCAAACCCACATAAGGCAAACAGCAAATGGAGGTCAAAGATACAATTATTTCGTAAATTTGCGATTCCTTATGGGTAAAGACTCGTTCATAGAAGTTCGCGGCGCGAAAGCCCACAACCTGAAGAATGTCGACGTGGACATCCCGCGCGGCAAGTTCACGGTCATCACCGGCATCAGCGGGAGCGGCAAATCTTCTCTCGCCTTCGATACCGTCTGCGCCGAGGGACAGCGGCGCTATATGAACACCCTCTCCCCATATGCCCGGCATTTTATGGGGATATTGGAGAAGCCTTCAGTGGAGAGCATCACCGGGCTGAGCCCCGTCATCTCGATAGAGCAGAAGACTACAGGAAGCAATCCCCGCTCCACCGTGGGCACCATTACGGAAATCTCGGACTTCCTGCGGCTGCTCTTCGCCAGAGCCTCCACTGCCTGTTCGCCCCTCAGCGGCAAGGAGATGGTCCGCTACACCGACGACGCCATAGTAGACTTGATACTCAAGGAGTACCGCGGCAGGAAATGTCTGCTGCTCTCCCCGCTCGTCCGGGGACGCAAGGGCAGCTACCGCGAACTCTTCGATCAGCTGCGCAAGAAAGGCTACGCCGAGGTACGGATTGACGGGGAGATTTCCTCGCTCTCAGAGGCCGACAGCCTGGACCGCTACAAGGCGCACTTCATAGACCTCGTAGTGGACAAGCTCAAGCCCGGCGACGGGGACGAGGGACGAATCCGCCGCTCGGTGCAGAGCGCTCTCTCGCTCGGCAAGGGTTCGCTTGCGGTGCTGGATATGCAGAGCGGCGGCCTGCACCACTATTCCCGTCATCTGATGGATCCCGAGACCGGCATATCGCTTCAGGAGCCGGCTCCGCACTCCTTCTCCTTCAATTCCCCGGAGGGATACTGCCCTCACTGCAAGGGGCTCGGCACGGTGGTGGACATCAATATGGACAGCATAATCCCGGACCGGAGCGTTTCCGTCGCGGACGGCGGAATCGTCCCGCTGGGGCGCTTGCGCGAGACACGCAAATTCGAGACGGTGAGGGCTATGGCACGCAAGCTGGGATTCTCGCTACACGATCCTGTGGGCACTCTGCCCGATGAGGTGATTTCGCTGTTGGTTTTCGGCTCGGATGACTTCTTCCGGGTGGGAGAGGGCGCGATGGCGGAGATGGTCAACTGGCCCGGCGTCACGGGCGACATCGAAGACAAGATAGTCTGCCCGGTCTGCGGCGGCACCCGTCTCAACCCGCAGACAAAGTGCTTCAAGATAGACGGCAAGGACATCTCGGAAGTGAGCCGGATGGAGATCAGCGCCCTCTCGGAGTGGCTTGACGCGCTTCCGCAGCGGCTTGGAGTCCGGGAGCGCGGGATTGCCCGAGACATCATCCGCGAACTCAGTGACAGGGTGAAGTTCCTGCTCGACGTGGGCCTGGACTACCTCAGCCTTGACCGTCCCGCAGCGACGCTTTCCGGCGGCGAAAGCCAGCGCATACGCCTTGCGACCCAGATCGGCTCAAAGCTGGTCAACGTGATATATGTCCTCGACGAGCCGAGCATCGGACTGCACCAGAGGGACAACCGCAAGCTGATATCCTCGCTCAAGCATCTCCGCGACGAGGGCAATACGGTGATAGTGGTGGAGCACGACGAGGAGACCGTCAAGGCCGCCGACTGGACGGTGGAGGTCGGTCCGGGAGCGGGGGAGAACGGAGGCCGCATCTGCTACAGCGGGCCAGAAGGACATCTGAGCAAGCCTGTCGCCACTCCGGCAGAACGGCGCAGGGGCAATGGGAAAACTCTCACCATAAGGGGCGCAAGCGGCAACAACCTCAAGGACATAGATGTCACTTTCCCGCTCGGCGTAATGATAGGAATCAGCGGAGTCAGCGGCAGCGGCAAGTCCACCCTCATCAACCAGACCCTTATGCCGGCCCTGAAAGGGAAGCTCAACCACCTGAAGCAGAAGCCTCTGCCTTTTGCGTCACTGGAAGGTGCGGAGAACATAGACAAGGTGATAGAGATAGACCAGAGCCCGATCGGGCGTACGCCGCGCTCCAATCCGGCCACCTACACCGGAGTCTTTGACGATATCCGCAGGCTCTTCGAGAGCACCCCCGACGCCAAGGTGCGCGGATTCAAGGCGGGCCGGTTTTCGTTCAATGTCCCCGGAGGGCGCTGCGAGGAGTGCAAGGGCGCGGGCATCAAGGTGATAGAGATGAACTTTCTCCCTTCAGTCCACGTGCAGTGCGACTGCTGCGGAGGGAGGCGTTACAAGGAAGACACCCTTGCGGTGAAATATCGCGGCAAGAACATCAGCGAAGTGTTGGATATGCCCATATCCGAGGCGTACGAATTCTTCAAGCCATATCCGCTCATTGCGCAGAAGCTCAAGGCGCTGGTGGATGTCGGGCTGGGCTATGTCCAGCTCGGGCAGTCCGCAGTGACGCTCTCCGGGGGAGAGAGCCAGAGGATGAAACTCGCCTCGGAACTCTTCCGCAAGGCCACCGGCAACACTCTCTATATGCTGGACGAGCCTACCACAGGCCTGCATCCCGAGGATATAAAGGTGCTGATGGACGTGTTGGGGAAGCTTGTGGACCAGGGCAACACGGTGATTGTCATAGAGCATAACCTCGACGTGCTCAAGAGCGTCGACTACATAATAGATATGGGACCGGACGGCGGAGAGAGGGGAGGCAGGATTATTGCAGAGGGAAGCCCGGAACAGATTGCCTCCGACCCGTCTTCCGTGACGGGCGCGTATCTCAAGAATGTATTATGAACTGAAAGAATATGTCAGAGCACAGCAACAGAAGCTCCAAGATTGACGCGGCGCGCAAGGAGTATGCCGACTGGTGTCACGCCATAGGAGTCGAATCCATCGAAGACGTCAACCGTGTCCTGCTGGAGGGCAAGGCGATAGAACTCATCAACCTCTGCGAGGCAAGGCAGGAGCGCAACTACGCAGCCGCCGCTGACCAGATATTCTGGTGCCGCCGTAAGTGCCGCATCGTGATGATGTCCGGGCCGTCTTCGAGCGGCAAGACTAGCTCTTCCCTGCGCATAGCCCAGCAGGCGAGGGTCATAGGCCTCAATCCCAAGGTCATAGAGCTCGACAACTATTTCGTCAACAGGGACAGGACACCTAAAGACGAGAACGGGGACTACGATTTCGAGGCTCTCGGGGCTATGGACGTGGAGTTCCTCAACCGGCAGCTCGTGGACCTGCTCCGGGGCGAGGAGGTGGAGCTCCCGAAGTTCGACTTCGCCGCAGGGAAGAGGGTCTCTTCCGGCAAGACTATGCGGCTGGAAGCCAATGATATACTCTTTATGGAGGGCATCCACGCGCTCAATCCGGCGCTGACCCCGGCAATCCCGCAGGACAGCATCTTCAAAATCTATATTTCTGCGCTGTACGCGCTTCCGGAAGGCAGCAAGGACCACTATTCCACCACCGACAAGCGCCTCCTCAGGCGCATCGTCCGCGACAACCGCACCCGTGGCATCTCGCCGGAGGATAATATTCTCCGCTGGCCGTCGGTGCGCAGGGGCGAGATGAAGAATATCTTCCCGTTTGAGGACAACGCCAATCTGGTGTTCAACTCCTCCACGCTCTACGACCTGCCGTTGCTGAAGTACTACGCCGAGCCTCTGCTCTGCGGCATCTGCGAATCGTCCCCGGCCTACGCCAAGGCGCAGGAACTCATCGAATTCCTCAAGGACGTAATCTGCCTCAAGCCTGCCGAGATCGCAGCCATCCCTCCGACCTCCATTATGCGCGAGTTCATCGGCGGCCAGACCTTGTAGTTGTTGGGGCAAATCCCAAGTCCATAATATGGCAATACATTGTTTTTTCATTATATTTGCCATTGTTACATAAAGTATGTAACATAATATATGTATCGCATAGTATGGAAAGGTTCAATAACCCGTTTATAATATACGGGTACAAAGGGGCGGAGTATTTCTGTGACCGGAAAAAAGAGACGGAAACGCTCGTGGCGGCACTGGCAAATGAACGAAATGTCGTGCTCATATCACCGAGGCGCGTAGGAAAGACAGGGCTGATACGGCACAGCTTTGAACAGATTGAGAAAGCAGAACCGGAAACTATGTGCTTCTATATGGATATCAGTGCCACCAGGAATATGAGTCAGTTCATCCGGCTTCTGGCAAAGACCGTTGTGGGGAAAGTCGACACATTCTCGCAGGCTGCGTTGAGGAAAATCACATCGTTCTTTTCCGATTACAGGCCGACCGTCACATTCGACGAACTGACAGGGATGCCGGTTTTTTCCATAGCAGTTTCCTCCGATAGACAGGAGGACTCGTTGAAACGCGTATTCGAATATCTCGGACGGTCCGGCAAACGGATTTATATTGCAATCGATGAGTTCCAACAGATTGCGGAATATCCCGAAGAGGGGGCCGAGGCTCTCCTTCGCTCCTACATTCAATTCCTGCCCAATGTCTGTTTCATATTCGCCGGCAGCAGTCAGCATCTGATGTCCGAGATGTTCCTGTCCGCCAAGCGCCCGTTTTATCAGACTTCCCAGATAATGAGCCTTCCTCCAATCGATATCGGGGAATATGAGGCTTTCGCGAACAAATGGTTGAAACAGAAAGAAATTGAAATCAGTGCCGGAGACTTCAGGGAACTCTACAATCTGGTCGACGGTCAGACGTGGTATGTCCAATGCATTCTCAACCGGCTCTATGAGAACGGGAGGCCTATTGACAAACCGTCTATCCTTCAGATTGTTGAAAACATCGTCAACGAGCAGGAAGACGCTTTCATCAATTATTGCAAGTCCCTAACGGACAATCAGACGGCTCTGCTCATAGCCATCGCGAAGGAAAAAGCTGTCACGTCAGTGCTGTCGCAGGAGTTCATCCGCAAATATAGCCTGCCCGCCTCCAGCAGCGTGAGCATCGCGCTCAAGGCATTGCAAAAACGGGACTTTGTGCACGATTTCAACGGGAAAATCATAGTATATGACCGCTTCTTTGCAATCTGGCTGCGACGGGAATCGGAATAAACGGCATTTTGATTATGAATCATATAATTGCAGAGAATAAAGTCAGAAATGACCCTAATAATGTCATTACAGAACTTATCAATAGGGTTTCTAAAAGTAATTCTGAAGAGGCTATAAAAATTCTTACATACTTTGATGAGGTATCCAATGCAGACTTTAGACAGTTTGTGTTGGAGAATCTTGTTGATAGTAATAAAGAAAAATATAATATTAAGTCTATTTCAGAATTAACCAATGAAAAACTTGCAAGTATTAATCAAAATATTCTTGAAGGTTTAATTAGAAGTTATTATATTAAAATGAATCCTAAAGGAGCATTAACTGTTCGTAAGAATGATTATAGTGGTCTTAATGGATTTACTTCATTTAATGCTCGTAATATCGCAAAAGCATATAGTGCAACAAAAATTATTAGGGCTTATAATGACGGCAAAATTGATGAGAAAAACCCTTTATGGAAAGTTGTTGGTAAAATGTTAAGAGATGAATTTGAAGCAAATTATCTTCAACAATTTCTTAATATTGTTATTGAAAATGAAAATAAACAATTTAATAC
>CAVLBF010000007.1:0-71429 GCA_963661285.1 Bacteroidaceae bacterium
ACGGCCTTGAATCCGGCGTCCGAGCGGAGGTCCACATAGCGTGGAGATTGAGAGTCTTTCATAATGATGAAGTTTAAGATTAAACATCCGCCACCGGCCGGTCCGGGGGCTGAATGCAAACATAGCGAGACTTCTCCGGCAATCCTATGGCGGAAACGTAAATAGCCGTAAGAAACAGATATCATCCGGAATCCCGGACGATTCTCCACCGCACGGCTGACTCTATATCCTCTTCAGAATCGCTTCGGTCTGGGCCTCGTAGCCCGGCTTGCGGAGAAGAGCGAACATATTCTTCTTATAGGCTTCCACACCCGGCTGGTTGAACGGGTTGATGCCGAGCAGATATGCGCTCACCCCGCAGGCGAACTCGAAGAAATAGAATATGGCTCCGAGGTTCTCCTCATTGATGCGCTCGATGCTGACCTCCATCTGAGGCACTCCGCCATCGATGTGGGCGAGCTTGGTGCCGAGTCGGGCCATCGCGTTGCAATGCTCGACCCTCTGGCCCGCAAGGTAATTGAGCTGGTCGAGATTCTGAGGGTCGCTTCCTATCACTATCTCGCGATTGGAGTTCTCCACGTTGACAGTGGTCTCGAACATCACCCTGTCGCCCTCCTGGATGAACTGTCCCATAGAGTGCAGGTCGGTGGTGCAGACGATGGATGCCGGGAAGATGCCCTTGAGATCCTTGCCCTCGGACTCGCCGTAGAGCTGCTTCCACCATTCTCCGAGATACTGGAGCTTAGGGTTGAA
Source organism: Bacteroidaceae bacterium (assembly GCA_963661285.1). GTDB lineage: Bacteria > Bacteroidota > Bacteroidia > Bacteroidales > UBA932 > Cryptobacteroides. The sequence goes on from CAVLBF010000007.1 coordinate 754, forward strand.
TGTCACGAGAATCTCCACCTTCTTGCCGAGAACGCTGTAGAGCAGGTTGCGCATAGCGGCGTACTTCACGGCAGGATTGTCCTCCGACTTCTTGAGAAGCTCCTCCCTCTCGGCGGCGGCGCCCTTAAGCATCGCGCGGACATCGAAGCCGGCGAGCACTATAGGCAGAATGCCTACCGGAGTCAGCACGGAGTAGCGTCCGCCAACGTTGTCAGGCACGACGAACGTCTTGTAGCCCTCCTGGGTCGCGAGAGTCTTGAGCGCACCCTTGACCGCATCGGTGATGGCGACGATGCGCCCGGCGGCTTCGCTGCGGCCGTAAGTCTTCTCTATATGAGCCTTGACGATGCGGAATGCGACCGCAGGCTCGGTGGTGGTGCCGGACTTGGAAATCACCACGCAGACGGCATTCCTCTCGCGCACAAGATCCATCAGCTCGGCGAGATACTCCTCGGAGAGGTTATTGCCGGCAAACACTACCTGAGGCACGCCGTCCTTACGGATGAAGCCGTGGGAGAGAGCCTCTATCGCGCAGCGGGCGCCCAGATACGAGCCTCCGATGCCGATGACCACGACAAGATTGACCCCCTTGGACTTCCACTCGTCGCGGATGGCCTCGCAGTCCGCAATCAGCGGCTCCGGGATGTCCAGCGGGAGAGTCTTCCAGCCGAGGAAGTCATTGCCCGCGCCGTCCCCGGCCTGAAGAGTGTCATAGGCGGCAAGGGCCTTCTTTACATAATTCTGATAATCCGCAGACTTGACAAAGGAGCTGCATCCCTCGATATTGACTTTAACCATATCTATATAGCATTAAGTATCATTGCCGAAAGTTACAAAAAATTCGCAAAACCTCACAGCATCGTGGCGAGCCACCTCCCGATGAGGCCGACCCTCCTGGAGAACAGGGGCAGATCGAGGCGTGAGACGGTGTCGGTGGTCTTGTTGGTGTTCAGCGTGATGCCGGAAGTGAACATCACGCTGGGTATGCCGGCTTCCAGAAACCACTTCTGGTCGCTGATCTTGCGGTAAAAGAGATCCGTGAACGCCTGGCTGCCATAGTAGTCGTAGCTGATGTCAAGACCCGTCTCGCGGTTGGCGCGGTCCAGGGTGAAGCGGTGCGCCGAAGCTCCGAGGGCGATGAGATAGTCGGGGCGGTCATTGCGGACCGGGACGAGCGAGGAGCCGAGGATGTCGAGGTTGACCATCTGGCATATCGGGTATTCGAAACGGTATCTGCCCAGAAACGCCCGCGAACCGGAGAGGCTGGAGTTGTGCCCGTCGAACGCCACGAAAATCAGCCCCGTGTCGCCGGTACAGAGCTCCGGGAGACTCCTTGCGAGAGAGAGCAGCGCCGCCACGCCCGAGGCGTTGGAGTCGGCACCCGGGTAAATCTCTCCGTCGAGCGTCCCGAGACCGTCATAATACGCTCCTATCACTATGTATTTCGAAAACCAGCCGGGAGTCACCCCCACTATGTTGTGTCCCGCTTTCCCTCCGTATTCGAACGACTGCACGGTCGTGCGGAGTCCAAGGTCACGCATCTGACGGAGCAGATAGAACGTGACGCCCTGCGCGGACGGAGCGCCGAAACCGCGTCCCGCAGCCGCTGAACCGGCGAGGAATTCCAGCTCCTCCCGCAGCTGCGGCCCGTCCGCCCGCAGGGGCGGAACGCAGACTGAAAGGAGGGACAAAAGGAAGACAAATTTAAACCTCGGCTTCAATTCGGGAGCGATTATTGTTATCTTTGCAAAAATAATGAAAAAGTTCATTCTGCCGACACTTCTGCTGCTCTTCTGCGCAACTTCCGCACTCGCCCAGTACGACAAAGACGTCTTTATGTGGAGAGGGCGGCAGGCGCTCTCGGACGGCAAATACGCCCAGGCGATAGAGAACTTCAACATCCTCACCAGACTCGACACCACCCAGTACTGGGGCTTCTTCTTCAGAGGCATAGCCAAATACAACCTCGGCGACCTGCGCGGGGCCGACTCTGACTTCAACACCTCCGTGCGGCTCAACCCCGTCTTCACCAACGGCTACCACTACCGGGGCATCACCCGCAGCCGCTTCGGCGACTACGATGCCGCCTACAGCGACTTCGAGACGGCCCTCAAGCTCCGTCCCGGGCAGAGCGGAATCTACTTCTCGCGGGGCGTGACCTCCTTTCTCGCGCAGAAGTTCGAAGACGCGGTCAAGGACTTCGACACCTACATCAAGAAAGAGCCCCGCGACCCGGCGGCCTACCTCAACAGGGGCGCGTCCTACCTCTTCCTCTCCGACACCCTCAAGGCCCTCACCGACTACAACAAGGCCATCAGGCTGGACCGCTTCGACCCGGAAGGCTATATCCGGAGAGCAAGGCTGTACTCGCAGCGGGGGCAGTACGCGGAAGCCCTCGGCGACCTGGACAAGGCGATAGAGCTCGACTCCACCAGCACCTTCGCCTATTTCAACAGGGCTCTGATCCGCTACGAGCAGAAAGACTACAACGGAGCGATGTCCGACCTCAACACCGTGCTCCGCCACGAGCCGGGCAACGCCCTGACCCTCTACAACCGGAGCCTCATCTACGCCCAGGTGGGCGCGTTCGAGGAGGCGCTCGAAGATATGGACAGGGTAATCAGCATCAACCCCGGCAATGTGCTCGCCCACTTCAACAGGGCGTCGATATTCATCGAGATGGGCCGCTGGCTGGACGCCCTGGAGGACTACAACAAGTCCATCGAGCTCTATCCGGACTTCGCCAAGGCATACCTCAACCGCTCCTATGTCGAGAATATGCTGGGCCGCACCCGCGAATCCAAGGCCGACTACAGGACGGCGCAGGAGAAAGTCCGGGAATACCGCTCCAAGAGCGGAGAGGGGGCCTCGTTCGCCGACACCACCCGCAAATACAGCTCGCTCATCGCCCTCGATGCGGACTTCGCCAAGAAAGACTTCGACAACGAACTGCTGCAGCACCGCGACGTGGACATACAGCTCAAGCCGCTCTACCGCTTCGGCCTCACCGCCGAGAAACAGGAGCGGAGTTCGACCCTCGTGGCCGGGGCCTACGAAAATGCCCTGATAGACCGCTTCATCGACGCTTCTCCGCTGCCGATGGCGATAGGCAACTCCACGACCGCCGGACCGTCGACCTATGTCTTCAGCAGCAGCGCCGAAGAATGTTTCGTCAAGGGGCTCCAGGAGCTGCAGAACAGGCAGTTCAACGCCGCGCTGGGATGGTTCGACAAGGCGGTGGCCACCGCCGGGGACGGGACGGAGAAGGACAAGTACGCGCGCTACTACAAGGCTTTCTACCTGATGAACAGAGGCGTGCTCAAGGCCGAGATGACCGACTTCATCGCCTCGCTCGAAGGCAATGTGCAGACCCTCTCGATGGACACGGAGGGTGCGGCCAGAGCGCGGGTCAGCACCAAGGTCGAGCGCAGCTACGACTACTCCGAAGCCATCGCCGACATACGCGAGGCCCTCGCCATACTGCCCGACATCCCGTATCTGTACTTCAACCTCGGCAATCTCCAGTGCCTCTCGTCGCAGCTCGTAAGCGCGATCGAGAACTACGATATGGCGGTCAGGCTCTATCCGAATATGGGCGATGCCTACTTCAACCGGGGGCTTGTGCTCATCTATCTCAAAGACAAGGAGAAAGGCTGCATCGACCTGTCCAGGGCCGGGGAACTGGGAGTCGCGGACTCCTACAGCGTCATCTCCAAATACTGCAAGGATGAAGACGATTAAGTTCAAGTCGCTCTCGTCGGGCAGCTGCGGCAACTGCTACTTCATAGGCATATTCGACGACTCCCTCTGCGAATGCGGGGTGCTCGTCGATGCCGGAGTCAGCCCGCGCCGCCTCGGCAAGGAATTCTCCAAGGACTCGCTCAGTTACGACAATATCGACGCGATACTCATAACCCACGACCATATGGACCACATACGCTCGCTGGGCTCATTCTGCAAACACCTCGGCAAGCCCGTCTGGGCGACCCCGGAACTGCTCCCGGCCCTCCAGAGAAGAGTCATCACCGGAGAACACCTGGCCCCGTACAGGCATCCGCTGGGCGAAGGCTGGAACGAGATAGTTCCGGGCCGTATCCGGGCCCGCTGTTTCGAAGTCCCGCACGACGCGACCCAGACCGTGGGATACGCCCTCCTGCTCGACGAGTTCAAGTTCGTGATAATGACCGACATCGGGAGGATGACAAGGACCGCTCTCGAGCTTGCCCGGCAGGCGGACTGCGTGGTGATCGAGTCCAACTACGACCCCGATATGCTGCGCTGCGGCCCCTACCCCGAAGAACTTCAGGAAAGGGTGCGCGGGGGATATGGACACCTCTCCAACGAAGAATGCGCCGAAGCCATCCGCGAATTCGCCCACGAGGGACTCCGCAATGTCTTCCTCTGCCACCGCAGCGAACACAACAACACTTCCCGCCTCGCCTTCGACTGCTCCAGAGCCGTGCTTGACCCGTCGGTCCGGCTGGTCGTGCTGCCGAGGATGACCGCCTCGCCTCTGTTTGAAATCGGATAATATCATTATATTTGCTTCCCGATGAAAGAATTCTGGCAAATACTCAAGCGCTACGTCGCACCATATAAGAAATATGTCGCCGGTTCGGTCCTGATGAACATCCTCTCGGCGGTCTTCAACGTGTTCTCGTTCTCCCTGCTCATCCCGATACTGCAGATACTCTTCAACGTCGGGGAACACAGCTACGAGTTCATCCCCTGGCACCGAGGGATGCCGTTCAACGAAATCACCAACAACGCCTACTACTACATCTCGCAGTTCATCGCCGTCTATGGCCCGAGCCGCATCCTGCTGATGCTCTGCCTGATATTCTGCGGAATAGTCCTCATCAAGACCGCCTGCTACTTCGGGGCCGCCGCCGTGATGGTGCCGATACGCACCGGGGTGGTCAAGGATATGCGGATGGAAATCTACGACAAGATTCTCTCCCTGCCGCTCGCCTTCTTCAGCCAGGAGCGCAAGGGCGACATCATAGCCCGCATCAGCGGCGACGTGCAGGAAGTGGAGAACTCCATCACCAGCACCATCGAGATGCTGATAAAGAACCCGATTCTCATCCTGATCTACCTCGGCGTGCTGTTCAGGATGTCCTGGGAACTCACGCTCTTCACGATTGTCTTCGCCCCGGCGATGATAGGGGTGATGAGCGCCATCGCACGCAAGCTCAAGGCGCAGTCCATCGAGGCGCAGCGCTACTGGAGCGACACGATGAGCCAGGTGGAGGAGACTCTCGGAGGCCTGAGAATCATCAAGGCATTCCTCGCGGAGAAGAAGATGTCCGAGCGTTTCGATGCCGTCACGGAGGCGATGAGGAACAAGAACAACCGCGTCGCCATCCGACAGGCCAGCGCCCACCCGGTCAGCGAACTGCTCGGTTCGGTGATGATTGCCATCGTGCTGTGGTTCGGGGGGACCCTGATTCTCGGCGAGCACTCCGTCATCGACGCGCCGAGCTTTATGGCATATATGGCCATACTCTACAGCATCATCCAGCCTATCAAGGACCTTTCCAGAGCGGCCTACGGCATCCCGAGGGGCCTCGCCTCTATGGAGAGGATCAATGTCATACTCAACGCCGAGAACAATATCGCCGAGCCTGCCAGCCCGAAGAGCATCAAGTCATTCGACGGGAGCATCGAGCTGCGCGGGGTCAGCTTCAGCTACGAGAGCGGGCGCGAAGTGCTGCACGATGTGAGCCTCAGCATCCCGAAGGGCAGGAACATAGCCATCGTGGGTGCCAGCGGGGCCGGCAAGTCCACGCTCGTGGACCTGATTCCGCGATTCTACGACCCGACGGAAGGCTGCATCCTGATTGACGGAATCGACATCAGGGAAGTCAGCACCCGCGAGCTGCGCGCTCTGATAGGCAACGTCAACCAAGACCCCATTCTCTTCAACGACACGATATTCAATAATATAGCCTTCGGAGTCGAGGACGCGACGATGGAGCAGGTCATAACTGCGGCGAAGATTGCCAACGCGCACGAATTCATCATCGACAAGCCGGAGGGATACAACACCAACATAGGCGACCGGGGAGTGATGCTCTCGGGAGGCCAGAGGCAGCGCATAAGCATTGCGAGGGCCATCCTCAAGAACCCTCCGATACTGATTCTCGACGAAGCCACGGCATCGCTCGACACGGAGTCCGAGAGAATGGTGCAGGACGCGCTCGACTACCTTATGAGCCGGCGCACCACCATCTCCATCGCCCACAGGCTCAGCACCGTGCGCAAGGCGGACGAAATCATAGTTATGAACGAGGGACGCATCGTGGAGAGAGGCAGACACGACGAGCTCATCGAGCGGGGCGGCTATTACAGGAAACTCTATGAAATGCAGACTCTCTGACATATTCCGCATTCTGCTGGTCGTCTATCTGGCGGGGGTCGCATACCTCTGCTTCGGATATTTCGACCACCTGCCGGACATCCATAAGACCCTCTTCGGCATCCCTATGGACAAGGTCGTGCATTTCTGTATGTTCTTCCCGGCCCCGGTCATAGGATTCTTCGCCTTCTCGGGCAAGCCCAAAAGCGCCGGCAAGGCCCTCGTGTCGCTGCTCTGCATCTGCTCGTTCGCCTGCATCTTCGCAGGGCTGACAGAAATCATCCAGGGCGCTCTCCCCTACCGGAGCGAAGACATCAGGGACTTCGAAGCGGACTGCATCGCCATCGGCATCGGCACCGTGCTGACGTTCTGCATAAACCTCATTGTGTCAAGGAGGCGCAGGAGATGAAGGGCCGGCTCACGCTGATTGTCTTCCTCGGTCTGATGGGCTTCGCTGCGGCCTCGGCCGGCACTCCGCGCGCCAAGGACTTCGCTCCCGTCTGCGACACCCTCAGAGTGAGACTCCTCGCCCACACCGGAGTGGACGAGAAGCTCAAGATTAACCGTGTCAAGGTCAGGGGGAAGCAGCTGGACCTCTACTTCTCCGCAGAACTCTCCTACTATCCCTGGCACGAGGATGACCTCGGGTGGTTCTACCGCGAACTGCGCGGCGAGATGCAATCAGTAGCCGCAGGATACTCGCTGGGCGAAGTCTACACCAACCGCTACCGCCTCTCCGAACTCACCCTCCCTCATCCGGGCTCCGACGGACATCCCGCCGGCTACTCCCGCAGCATCGCCGACCCGCGCGGCTCCGACCCCGGATTTGTCCGCAGAGTCGGCGCGCGCAAATACCCAAAGGGCCTCGACGGCAGATATATAGCGCTTTGGCAGAGCCACGGCAGATACTACGACGAGAGCCGCGAGACCTGGAGCTGGCAGCGCGCACCCCTGCACCGCACAGTGGAGGATATGTTCACCCAGAGCTTCATCCTGCCGTTTCTGATACCGATGCTCGAGAACTCCGGGGCCTATGTGATGACCCCGCGCGAGAGGGACATCCAGCGGCGGGAATACATCATAGACAACGACCCCGCATTCCCGGGCGAAAGGAGCGGAGAACTGCGCCGGAGCGGCATCTACGAAGAGCGTGGAGTCTGGGAGAATGCCGGCGAGGGATTCGCCGACTATAAGGCAACCTATACCTTCGCGGACAATCCTTTCAAGGCAGGCACCGCACGCAAGGCGCAATGCTCCCCGCAGGCCGGCGCAAGCGTCCGCTGGACGGCCCCGGTCGAGGAGCGCGGGGAATACGCGGTATACGTATCGTACCGGACTCTGGACAACAGCAGCACCGCCGCGCACTACAGCGTACACCACCTCGGCGGAGTGAGCGCATTCACGGTCAACCAGAAGAGGGGCGGAGGCACCTGGATATACCTCGGCACCTTCGAGTTCGCGCCGGGCTGCGACAACTATGTGAGGCTGGACAACAGGGGCAAAGAGGGACTCTGCGTCACCGCAGACGCCGTCAAGATAGGAGGCGGGATGGGCAAGCTCGAGCGCGGAGGCTCCACCTCCGGTATGGCGAGCTCCGCCGAGGGGGCGCACTACTGGATGCAGTGGGCCGGAGCGGACACCACCGTCACCCGCAACTGGGACGGCGACTACACCAACGACTTCGCCGCCCGGGGACGCTGGACCACTATGATGCACGAGCAGAAGGACATCCCCTTCGACCTCGCGCTCGCCTTCCACACCGACGCCGGGACGGCGCAGGCCGACTCGACTATAGGCACGCTTGCCATCTACACCCTGCGCAACGAAGGGGAGCGCGAGTTCTCCGACGGACGCGACCGCATCATCAGCCGACTGCTCTGCGACTATGTGCAGAGCCAGGTCGTGGACGACATCCGCAGCGACTTCGACCCGGAGTGGACGCGCCGGGGTCTCTGGGACAAGAGCTACAGCGAGAGCCGCACCGCCGGAGTCCCGGCGATGATACTCGAGCTCCTCAGCCACCAGAACTTCGCCGATATGAAGTACGGACTCGACCCCGCATTCAAGTTCACGGTATGCAGGGCCGTCTATAAAGGCATCCTCAAGACCCTGAGCGAATACTACAGCTGCCCCTACACCGTGCAGCCGCTGCCCGTGCAGGAGTTCTCGGCCACCCTGCTCCCTGACGACAGGGTACGGCTGGAATGGAGTCCGACCCCGGACCCCAAGGAGCCGACTGCCGTGAGCCGGGGCTACATCGTATATACCCGAAAGGACGGCGGGGCCTTCGACTCCGGGGTGGAGACCCGCTCCCGGCGGATAGAGCTCCCTGTCGAGAAGGGACATATCTACAGCTACAAGGTGGAGGCGTTCAACGACGGAGGCCGCAGCTTCCCGTCGGAGATACTCTCCGCAGGAGTGCCCGCCGGCGCGGAAGCCAAAGACACGGTATTGATAGTCAATAATTTCTATCGCGTCTCAGGGCCGGCCACTGTGGACGGCCCGGAATACGCGGGCTTCGAGGGCCGCAAAGACGGCGGAGTCCCGTACATCCGGGACATCAGCTATATAGGAGAGAACTACGAGTTCGACCGCCGGGCCGAATTCGTCGACAACGACTACCCCGGCTTCGGGGCGAGCTTCGACGAGAAGGCGGGCGAAGTCGTGGCCGGCAACACTTTCGACTACCCCTACATCCACGGCAGGGCTCTGATGGCGCTCGGATACCCGTTCTGCTCGACTTCACGCAGCGCATTCTGCGCCGGGGGCAGCGGGGGGAGAGGCATCATAGACCTCATCTGCGGCAAGCAGGGCGGAGAGAAATATCCCGTATTCCCTGAGACTCTGCGCGAGGCGCTCCGGGGCTTCCTCTCGGACGGAGGCAGGCTGTTCCTCTCCGGGGCCGACATAGCCTCCGACCCGAGTGCCGGAGACTTCACCGCACAGACCCTGGGCTACAGGCTCGGCACCCCGTCGGGCAGCAGGAGCGGGACAGTGGGAGGAATGCGCTACTCGAGCAGCCTCAACTCCGAAATCTACTGCGTGGAAAGCCCAGACGGCATCAACCCGGTCGGAGCGGGGAGCGGCATCTGGCTGCGCTACCCGCGCTCTTCCTACGGCGCGGCGACATATTTCAGCCCGCGCAGCGGCAAGGTCGCGGCGATGGCCGTGCCCCTCGAGACGCTGCTGGAAGAAAGCGACAGGGTCTCTGTCCTGAGAGCGGTGCTAGAGTACTTTGACGGGAGCTCCAAACCAGTTCACCATCGCTAGGTAAATCAGTCCGGAGATCACTACGACGGCCGGGATGGTGAGCACCCAGGCCCAGACTATATTCTTGGCGGTCATCCACTTGACCCTCTTCACTCCCCTTGTGAGACCGGTGCCGATGATCGAGCCGGTGATGGTGTGCGTGGTGCTGACCGGGATGCCGAAGAGCGCCGTCATAATCAGCGTGGCGGCCCCGGAGCCCTCGGCGCAGAATCCCTGCATCGGAGTAAGCTTGCTCAGGCCGTCGCCGAGAGTCCGTATCACCTTCCATCCGCCCGTGACGGTGCCGAGCGCGATGAGCCCGTAGCAGAGCAGTTCAAGCCAGAGCGGGACGAAGAATCCCGTGTGGCCCGACGCGACAGCAGCCTGCCACGCGTCGCCGTAGAGGAAGCGGAGCAGCCCGTTCTGCGGGTCGGCGGCGAATGCGGAGGAAAGCAGCACCGCGATGATGCCCATAGTCTTCTGGCCGTCATTGGCCCCGAATCCCATAGAGAACTCCGCGCAGGAGATAATTTGAAGGACTCTGAACACCTTGTCCACCCTCCGCGCCTTGAAACGTCGGCAGATGAAAAGGAAGAGGCAGTTGAGCGCAAAGCCCATCAGCATACCGATGAGCGGGGCTATCACGATGAACGCCAAAGTCTTGATGATGCCGTCAGTCACCAGATAAGCCGAGCCGTACACAAACCACACCGGGCCTATCAGGCCGCCGATCAGGGCGTGCGAGGCCGAAATCGGAAGTCCGAGATGAGTGCAGGCGAACACCCAGAACACTGAGCCCAGCAGGGCGGCGAGGATGACATAGACGTCTATGCAGCTTTCGCTCACTATGCCGCTTCCCATCGTGGAAGCCACGGTGAGGTCGAAGAAGAAGAGGGCTGAAATAATCCAGAACGCCGACCAGGCCACCGCCACCTTGGGCGAGAGCGCCTTTGTGGCGACTGCCGAGGCGATGCAGTTGGCCGCATCGTTCATTCCGTTGGTAAAGCTGAATGCGAGCGCGATGAGCGCGGTAATGAGTACTGTCGCTATCATCCGCTATCCCATCTTGACGACGATACTTCTGATGGTGCTGGACAGGCCCTTGGCCACATCCGAAGTATCCTCTATGGCCTGAATGATGTTCTTCTTCTTGACCAGCTCGATCGGATCCTTCTCCAGTTCGAAGAGATTGCTCATATAGGACTCGTAGATGTCGTCGACTATGTGCTCGTTCTCCTTGATGCTGTCGCAGAGCGTGTCGAGTTCCTTGACCCTGTCCCTCATCCGCTCGAAGAGTCCGGTTATTTGAAGCAGAATCTCGGCATCGCGGAGCACGTACTCCGCAATCTCGATCACCTTGCGGCTCGGGTCCTTGGGCTGGTAGATGGCTATCTTCTTGGAACAGTCCCTGATGCAGTCGAGAAAAGTGTCCATATCTTCCGCAAGCTGGTGGATGTCGTCCCTGTCGAACGGGGTCACCACCGCTTCGAGCAGCTCGTCGATTATCTTGTCGGTTATCCTGTCGCCGAGGGTCTCACATTCCTTGATGCGGTGCGCATAGACCCTGCGCTTGTCCGCGTCTTCCTCCCTGGTCTGCTCGAGCAGGAGTTCGGCAGCCTTCTTGATGTTCTCCGCCGACTGCACGAAAAGCGGAAAGAATCTTTTCTCCTTTACTACGAATAACTGTAGAAACTTGTCTAACTTCATCTTAACGGGTTCTTGTCTGATTTATACCATTCTATGAATTTCGCGATTCCCTCGTGGAGAGTCACTCCCGGCTTGTAGTCGAAATCGCGCTCCAATTTGCTTGTGTCCGCATATGTCCTATACACGTCGCCCGGCTGCATAGGCAGCATTATCTTCTCGGCGGGACATCCGACGGCGTTCTCCATCTCACCGATGAAGTCCGTCAGCTTCACGGGCCTGCCGCAGCCGATATTATAGACCTCGTGCCGCTCCGGGGCTCGGTCCAGCACCCTGACCACGCCCTCCACTATATCGTCGATATAGGTGAAGTCGCGCATCATATCGCCGTTGTTGAAGACCTTTATCGGACGGCGGGCGCTGATGGCGGAGGCGAAGAGCATCGGAGACATATCCGGGCGACCCCACGGCCCGTAGACCGTGAAGAACCTCAGGCCGGTGGCCCTGATGCCGTAGAGGGAGCAGTAGCAGGAGGCGAGCAGCTCGTCGGACTTCTTGGTGGCGGCGTAGAGGCTCACGGGACTGTCCACCTTGTCCTCCTCGCTGAACGGGGTCTTTTCGTTGCCGCCATAGACGCTGCTGGAACTGGCGTACACCAGATGCTTCACGGGATGACGCCTGCAGCACTCGAGCACATTGACGAATCCGACCAGATTGCTCTCCACATACGCCCAGGGGTTCTCTATCGAATATCTCACCCCGGCCTGCGCGGCAAGGTTCACCACCGCGTCGAACTTCTCCTCCGCGAAGAGCTCCGGCAGAGCCCGCCTGTCGGCGATATCCGCCTCGACGAAGCGGAAACGGGGCCTGTCGCCGATCTCGGCGAGCCTCGCCCGCTTCAGGGCGACCGGATAATAGTCGTTGAGATTGTCAACCCCCACCACGCTGTCCCCTCTCCCGAGGAGTCTTTGCGTCAGATGAAAGCCTATGAATCCGGCGGCTCCGGTCACCAATATCTTCATACAATCACTTTTTGTCGTATTCCTGGAAGCGGGAATTGTTGGATATGTACTCCGGCACGGTCTTCTTCATCAGCTTGACCATATCCGGGATGTCCACGTCGCGGCTCAGCTTCTCAAGCTCGTCCACCACGGCCAGCGCGTCGTTCCAGTCATACTGGCGGACCTTGGCTATGCGTATCTTGGCGTGTACGGTCGGCTCGGTGTTCTCCACGTTGGAGAGCACCTCCTCATAGAGCTTCTCGCCCGGACGGAGCCCGGTATAGACTATCCTGATATCCTTGTCCGGGATGAGTCCCGAGAGTTCGATCATATGCCGCGCGAGCGAATCAATCTTGACCGGCTGCCCCATATCGAAGACGCAGATGCGGTTCTCCGTCTTAAGGGTGGCGGCCTCCAGCACGAGCCGGCACGCCTCCGGAATGGTCATAAAGTAGCGGGTGATGTTCTTGTCGGTGACGGTCACAGGCCCTCCGGCGGCAATCTGCTCGCGGAAGCGCGGGATGACCGAACCGTTGGAGCCCAGCACGTTGCCGAAACGGGTCGTCACGAACTTGGTCGTCCCGTCGGCCTTGCCGCCCTCGATGGCAAGCCCGAGGCTCTGCACATATATCTCGGCGAGCCGCTTGGTGCAGCCCATTATGTTGGTCGGGTTCACCGCCTTGTCGGTGGAAATCATCACCATCTTCCCCACCCCGTACTTCACGCACTTGTCGGCCACGTTGCGGGTGCCCGCCACATTGACCAACACCGCCTCGCAAGGGTTCTCCTCCATCAGCGGCACGTGCTTGTAGGCGGCGGCGTGGAAGACGATCTGCGGCCTGTATGTCCTGAAGGCGAAATCGAGTCTGGGCTGAAGCCTCACGTCCCCGATTACCGGCACATAGTCCAGTTCAGGGAAGTTCCTGTCGAGTTCGAGACGGAGATTGTGCATAGGGGTCTCGGCGTTGTCGTAGAGGACCAGTCTGCTGACCCCGAAACCGGCAAGCTGCCGGCAGAGTTCCGAGCCTATCGAGCCCGCCGCGCCCGTCACCATCACCACCTTGTCCTTGAACTCGGCCTTGATCGCCTCGACCGATATCTTGATTTCCTCCCTGCCGAGCAGGTCTTCTATCTTGACTTCACGCACGTTGAACTTGCCCTCAGCCGCAGCGGCCGCCCCGAGCTCGTCGATTGTCGGCACTACCAGCATCTTCAGAGCGTATTTCGTGCACAGACCCACCAGATTGCCCTGTTCGCGATGCACGTCGGTGTCGGTCGCGAATATGACGCCTCCGAGAGTGAGATCCTCGGCAATCTTGCCGAACGACTTCCCGTCCCCGATGATATAAATGGGCTTGTCGCAGAACGTCGTGCCGCTCAGGCTGCTGTCCGGGGAGATGAAGCCCACGATGTCGTAGTGGGTCGAGCCGCGCAGCCTCGTCACCGTGGCGGCCGACTTGTCGCTCGTGCCGTACACCAGCACCCGCAGGCGCTTCTGCGCCTCCCGCAGACGGGATTTGTAGCTGTCATAGACCACTATCATCAGCAGGCGCACCATACAGAGCATCATCAGCGAGAGCAGCGCGTCGGCGACCAGGAGCAGCAGCACCGTGGTCGAGAATCCGCCCGTAAGCGCCACCGCGACGCCCATAATCACCGCTTTGCCGGTCATCGCCAGCCAGAACAGGGCCGTATCCTTGAAAGTGAAGTGCCGGATGATGATTGTGTAGGTCTTCAGCAGGTAGAACATCAGTCCGGAGGCGAAAAACGAAGAAAGCCCCCAGACAGTGTTGAACGGACGGGATTCCACAACGTCAACCCTGCAGAAGAACGCGATGATGGCGACTGCTATGGAAGCGACGAGAGACAGGCAGAGATCCATCGCGAAGACGAACCTTCTGTCAAGAAACCTGTATTTAAATCTGTCAAGCATTGTGTGATATAGAGGGGGGGGGTAGTCATATAAATTGTTGATTATCAGAATCTTAGGGCTAAATTTACACCCGCCGCACCGCTTGCCGGGTCAAGCTCCGGGAGCAGCGATACATCCATACGGAAGAGCCGCTTGGTCGGCAAGAGCAGCCATTCTCCTATATGTGCGCTCAATATTCCCACGCCCGCGCCGGCGAGCACGTCGCTGAACCAGTGCTTGTCGTTGTTCATCCTCAGCATCCCGACTCCGGTGGCAAGCACATAGGCGCAGGCTCCCCAGCCCCAGCCGTACTCCATCCGGACGAACTCCGCTCCGGTGAATGCCGTAGCCGTGTGCCCGGAAGGAAAGGACTTGTTGTCGGACCCGTCGGGTCTAGGCGAATCAATTACCGTCTTCATCGTCCTGGTGATAGCCACCAGGCTGAGCGCGGAGATGCCGCAGACTATCGCCCTGTCGGTGAACCTGTGTTCGGTGTCCACCCCCAGAGCGCCAAGCCCCACCGCAAAGGCGAAGGGGACATATTGTATATAGTTGTCGATGATTGCTTTGGGGGCATTGCCCCTCCAGCCCTGCGTCCGCTCGCGCATATAGTTGTCGAAGCTGTCGTGGGCGAAGCAGTGGACCAGCACCCCGGAGGTGACGAAAACCGCCGGAGCGATGAGCTGGGTCGCCCTGAACTCCGTATCGGGGCCCCGTCTGAGTTTGCGGTCTATTCGGGCGTTAAGGCTGTCCGGGCGTTCGAGCGCCAGCTGCGCCGCCGCCGGGCCTGCGGTGAAGCCCAGGACCAGAGCGGTCAGAATCAGTGTCAAGACAATCCTCATCTGCCCTTGTACATCTGCTCGTAGTACTTCTCATATTCCCCGCTCGTCACCCTGTCCATCCATTCCTGGTTGTCAAGATACCAGCGCACGGTGCGCTCGATGCCCTCCTCGAACTGGAGCGAAGGCTCCCAGCCCAGCTCGCGCTTGAGCTTGGTGGAGTCGATGGCGTAGCGGAGGTCGTGCCCGGCACGGTCGGTGACATAAGTTATAAGGTCTTCGTCAGCTCCCTCGGGACGGCCCAGAACCCTGTCCGTCACCTTGATGAGGGTCTTCACGATGTCGATGTTCTTCCACTCGTTGAAGCCGCCGATGTTGTAGGTGTCGGCAGTCCTGCCCTTGTGGAATATGAGGTCTATCGCCCTCGCGTGGTCCTCCACGTAGAGCCAGTCGCGCACGTTCTGCCCCCTGCCGTAGACCGGAAGCGGACGGCGGTGGCGGATATTGTTGATGAAGAGAGGGATGAGCTTCTCCGGGAACTGGTACGGGCCGTAGTTGTTGGAACAGTTGGTGACGACGGTCGGCATCCCGTAGGTGTCGTGGAAAGCACGCACGAAGTGGTCGCTCGAAGCCTTGCTGGCGCTGTACGGGCTGTGCGGCTGGTATTTCACGTCCTCGGTGAAGAACTTGTCCCCGAAAGGGCCGCCCCCGCATTCTCCGCCGCCCGGGCATCCGTCGGGACGGTTCATCTCCAGCGCCCCGTACACCTCGTCGGTGGAGATGTGGTAGAACCTCTTGCCCTCGTACTTCTCAGGCAGGCTCTCCCAGTAGAGCCGCGCCGCCTGAAGCAGGCTCAGGGTGCCGAGCACGTTGGTCCTGGCGAAAGTGAACGGGTCCTTGATGGAACGGTCCACGTGGCTCTCCGCCGCGAGATGGATAACCCCGTCGGTCTTCTCCTCCCGCATCAGGGCGAGCATCGCGTCGAAGTCGCAGATGTCCGCGCGGACGAAGCGGCAGTTCTCCGCCCCCTCTATGTCCTTGAGATTTTCGAGGTTGCCGGCATAGGTCAGCTTGTCCACATTGACTATTCTGTATTCCGGGTATTTGTTCACCAGCAGGCGTACCACGTGGCTGCCTATGAATCCGGCTCCGCCCGTGACTATGATAGAACGCTTCTTGTCCATATTGTGATTTTCCATCGTTAATCGCACAAAAATAATTAAATTTGCACGAAATGCCAACAAAACCTCCCATATATCTGTACACCGACGGGGCCGCGAGCGGCAATCCCGGTCCGGGAGGTTACGGGGCGGTGCTCAAATGCGGCGGTCTCAGCCGCGAACTCTCCGGGGGCTACGCGCTGACCACCAACAACCGTATGGAGCTCCTCGCCGTCATCCGGGGACTGGAGGCGATACGCTGGGAGGGGGCGGAAGTGCAGGTGTACAGCGACTCCACCTATGTGGTGGGCACAGTCACCAAGGGCTGGAAACGCAGGAAGAACCTTGACCTCTGGGCGCAGTTCGACACCCTCGCGTCGCGCTTCGACCTGAAGTTCTTCTGGGTCAAGGGGCACGCCGGGCATCCGGAGAACGAGCGCTGCGACCGCCTCGCGGTGGAGGCGTATTCCCTGCCCGCCCTGCCGGAGGACGAGGGCTATCTCGCCGGCCTGCGGGACGGCGGGCACGGAGCTGACGGAACGGAACAGACAAAATGAACATATATGCAGAACGACAAAATCATAGTGGGCATCACCCAGGGTGATTCCAACGGCATCGGATACGAAGTCATCATCAAGGCGCTCGCCGACCCGAGGATACTCGAGCAGTTCACCCCGGTCATCTACGGCTCGTCGAAGCTCTTCGGATTCTACCGCAAGTCAATACCGGAGATTGAGCAGATGGACACCAACGCCATCAACAGCGCGGAGGAAGCGCATCCGAAGCGCATCAATATAGTCAACTGCCTGCCTGACAGCACATTCGCAGAGCCGGGACAAGCCACCGCCGAGTCGGCCAAGGGCGCGATTCTCTCGCTGCAGACCGCCGTCCGCGAACTCAAGGAAGGCAAGATAGACGTGCTGGTCACCGGCCCGATCAACAAAAAGGCGATGTCCAACGAGGGCTTCGGCTTCCCGGGACACACCGAGTACATCCAGGACGCATTCGGGGTCAAGGACGTGGCTATGTTTATGGTCAGCCACCGCCTCAGGCTCGCCGTGGTGACCGGCCACATTCCGCTCAAGGACGTGAGCGCACAAATCACCGAAGAGAAGATACTCGGCAAGCTGCGCCTGATCAACGAGTCCCTCAAGCAGGACTTCGTCATCGACCAGCCGCGCATCGCGGTGCTCAGCCTCAACCCGCACAGCGGCGACGGCGGGCTGCTCGGCACCGAAGAGCAGGACATCATCATCCCGGCCATCCGCAGGGCCACGGAAGAGGGCATACTCGCATTCGGCCCATTCTCCCCGGACGGCTACTTCGGGCTGAGCCACTACGAGAACTTCGACGCCACCCTCGCGATGTACCACGACCAGGGGCTCTCCCCGTTCAAGGCGCTCTCGTTTGAGGACGGGGTCAACTTCACCGCCGGACTTCCGGTCATCCGCACCTCACCCGACCACGGCACCGCCTACGAGATGGCCGGACGCGACGAAGCCGACCCGCGCTCGATGCGGGCCGCCATCTTCACCGCCATCGACATCTTCCGCAACCGCAAGGCCTGGAAACTCCTGCAGGAAGGCAAGATGACGGTGCGCCGCCTCGACGAGAGCGAGAGGCGCGAGCGTCCCGGCAAGCCTCAGATAGCGTAGCGCGGGCGAAGACCTTTCAGTTCGTTACGATTCTCCCGTAAAATCCGACGATTTGTAAGTCAAACTGCCGGATTGTTTAATAATCGTAAGCCGAATCAAAAAAAAAAAAAACGACCCAAAAGTTTGATAATTATATAAATATGTCATACTTTTGCAGATGTGTGGGAATCGGTTGGACCGGGTGACACCGCCCTGATGTACGAGCAATGGAAAAACTTAGAAACTCGGCAACAAGCCTTATGGCAGTCCTGTGTATGTTCTTCCTCGTACCTGCAGCAGCGCAGGAGAGAGGGAGGGTTGCCGACTTCTACGTGGACTTCCGTTGGGACAACTCCACCCTCGATCTCAAATATATGAAGACCGGCGAGAACCTCCGCGCCCTCGCGGACTCCATCGCCTCCATCGACATCAACCGCATCGACAGCCTCAACATATTCTCCTACTCCTCCCCGGAGGGCAAATGGCGCTACAACCTCTCTCTCTCCGAGCGCCGCGCCGCCGCGATGCGGGGCTATGTGAGCCGTGAATACCCGCAGCTGCTCGGCAGGACTACCGTCGTCCCGGACGGCGAGTCCTGGCACCTCTTCCGCAGCCGAGTCCTCACTGACAGCAGCATCACCGCCGCCCAGAGGGAGCGGCTTCTCTCCATCATAGACTCCCCAATATCCCCGGACCAGAAGAAGCTCCTGCTCAAAAGCTACGACCGCCTCCTCTGGAACCGCATCGTCAGGCAGTGGTTTGTCGAGATGCGCCGCTCGTTCATCCGCCTCTCCTGGACAGAAGACGTCGCGGAGCCGCTCCTCCGTATGGACGGAGTGCAGTCCGTGGCCGGCATTCAGCGGCGCGGGGCCGACTTCAGCGACCGCAGCCTCATACGCCCGACCCGCTACGAAGTCTATGAATGGACCACCATACTCGCCCTCAAGACCAACCTGCTCTACGATGCGCTCACGGCCCTCAACTTCGAGCTGGAAGTCCCGATAGGAGAGAGATTCTCCATCGCCGTCGAGGACGTGTTCCCTTGGTGGAACTGGGGCCCGAACGGCAAGAAATACTGCTTCCAGATGTGGGAGATGGGCATCGAGCCGAGGTGGTGGTTCGCCCGCAGCCCGGAGCGCGACCGCCTCTCCGGCCACTTCCTCGGAGTCTACGGGATGTCGTCGCGCTACGACTTCCAGTGGGACAAGGACCTATGCTGGCAGGGAGAATACTGGTCGGCGGGCCTCAGCTACGGCTACTCCCTCCCGATCGGCAAAGTCTGCAACCTCGAACTCGCGGCCTCCGTGGGCTTCCTGCGCAGCGACTGGCGGCACTACCAGCCCGATGCTGCCTACGAGCACCTCTACCGCGACCCGTCCAGGACGGGCGTGTTCTCATACTTCGGCCCGACGAAGCTCAAAGCCTCGCTGGTCGTGCCTATCCAGGTCAAACATAGGAAATACGCGCGATGAGGATACGGCACATCATATATAGGACTGCCGGGGCCGCCGCGCTGCTGCCCCTCCTGCTCGCCGCAGTGCTCTCGGGCTGCCAGCGCCGCCCGCTGGAGGACCTCGACTACAACACCCTCATCAAGGTCAAGATAAACGTAGAAGCCATCCACAACGTCACCTGCGACATCTACAACGAGAAGATTCCTCTCCCGGAGATACAGCTCGACGTGATGCACGCCGTCTTCTTCGAGGACGCGAGCGGCGACCTCGCCGCAGAGACCTACCTCACCGGCAAGGGAGTCGACGAGGAGGGCAACGTCGAATTCAGCGGCAGCCTCAGCATAGCCCCGGGCACCTACCGCCTCTACTCCTACAACTTCGGCACCGAGACGACCCTTGTCACGGACACCTACCTCTGGGAGGGAGTCAAGGCATACGGACTCGGCGTGCCGGAGCGCATCTCCAGCGCCTACAGCACCAAAGTGCCTGACGGCGAGAGCTTCACCTACAGCCCCGACCACCTCGTCGTGGCCCGCAGCCCGCAGGAGGTCATCCCTTACCATACCGGAGTCTATACCGTCAGGGCCGAAGCCAGGACGGTGGTGGAGAGCTACTACCTCCAGATAAAGGTGGACGGCCTCCAGTATGTCAACACCGCCACCGCAGTGCTCTCCGGGCTGTCCAGCGCCAACTTCATCGCTCTCGGAAGCCGCGTCGACGAGCCTCAGTCCACGGTGTGGTTCGATCTGGAGAAGAGCGACGACAAGGGCGTGCCGGTCATCTGCGCCGTCTTCAACACCTTCGGCCGCCCGGACGGCTCGCTCAACGAACTTGAGGTCACCTTCGACATCCTCACCAAGGACGGCAGGAGGGAACAGCGCACTTTCGACATCTCCGAGCTCTTCCTCAGCGAGGCCTGCGTCAAGCACCACTGGCTGCTGCTCGACGAGACCATCCACATCGACCCTCCGGAGCCGGGCGGCAGCGGCGGCTTCGACCCGTCGGTGGACGACTGGGAGGACGAACACCACGACATAATACTGTAACGGACAACAAAAAATAAAATATTGATATTATGAGCAAAAGACTATTACTCCTCACCCTTCCTGCCGCGCTGGCGCTCCTCGCCGGCTGCAGCAAGACCGACGTAACCCCGGCGGAGGGCACTCCGCAGGAGATTACTTTCCAGACCCTGGAGACCAAGGCGGCCTCTAACTTCGCCACTGACAAGAAGTTCTACTCTTATGCATACTTCCTTCCGAGCGACAAGCTGGGCTGGACGACCAATTATAGCGACGGAACCGCTTACATCTCAAACGCCCTGATAGAGTATGTGACCGGGGAAACCGCCTGGAAGGTTTCCGGCACCAAGTACTACTGGCCGAAGCAGGGCCAGCTGACATTCTTCGCCTGGACAGACTACACTGACAATCCGTCCGTTACCGGTACCACCGTCGGATGCGCCAAAGACAAGGGCATCAACACCACCGGCTACGACATCACCCAAAACCGCAACAAAGACCTGATGGTGGCAGACATCGCCGCTGACCAGAAAGAGAACACCGTGCAGCACGATGGATGGAAGAAGGGCGTGCTTACAATCTTCAAGCACGTGCTCTCCGACCTCGTATTCAAGGTCAACACGGACTACGCGACCAGCAACGACCCTTACACCGGTGTCACATTCAAGCTCAAGAGCATCACGCTCAAGAATGTCAGCGCGACCGGCGACTACAGCCAGGGTTCGCCGACCGCAAGCACCGCTCCTTGGAGCAACCGGAGCAACACCACGACTCTCACTGCCTACAGCGGCACGGATATCGAGGTGACACACAGCACCGCAACCGCACAAACCGTCCCCCCTGCTGCCAGCGACTACCACATCGTACTCCCTCAGACCTTTGCGACTGTCACCACTATCGGCACTGACACTCCTGTGATTGAGGTGGTCTATACCATCACCACCAACTATACCGGCACGGCTGTCACGGAGACCGTCACCGCCATCGAGTCGCTCGACAAAATCTACACCTCCTCTTGGGAGCCGGGCAAACGCTACACTCTCACCATCATCCTCGGCCTCAACGAAATCCTCTGGGATCCGGATGTCACGGACTGGGCGGACGGCACCGCAGGAGATTTCAACATCTAAAAGCAGCCCCTCCGGCCCGCCGCGCGATGACGCGAACCCTGTCCGGAACATAATACGATAACAACAAACAACTAAAAATCAAATAATTATGAAAAGAATCCTACTCCTTGCAGTCCCGGCGCTCGCATTGCTCGCCGCCTGCACCAAGACCGAGGTGAAGCCCGCCCAGACCGAGCCTCAGCAGGTCGCGTTCACCCCTCTCACCGGCAAACTCTCCACGAGGACGCTGATTGACGGCACGACCTATGCGACCACCGCCCCTTCTTTCGGCACGTTCGCCTACTACCTTGAAGAGGGCAAGACCTGGGATGCCAATATCACCGACGCGAGCCTTTTTATTCCTGTCAGCGCGGTTAAATACAACGCGACCATCAACTACTGGACAACGGACAAGCCTTATTTTTGGCCGAAATCCGGCGGTGTGACCTTCTTCGCCTACAGCCCGTATTCGTATCAAGACGGTGGTGTCTCCACTGACCTTGCCGTGACCCCTGGTACTGACAAAGACGGTTTCAGCATCAGCGGTTATGATGTTGACACTCACCAGCTTACCGACTTTATGGTAGCCGATGTCACCAAGAGCAAAGATAAAAGCGCCAACGAGACCAACGGCGGATATACCGGTGTCCCTATCGTATTCCAGCACAAACTCTCACAGATAGTAGGCATCAATCTCAAGACCGTCAAGACATCCGGCACTTCTCTCGTAGAGCACGACTACGCCAACTCACACGACGGCACTTCGGGCAAGGAATACGAGGCGGGAGACGTCGTCTTCAAACTCAAGAACGTGTCCATAAAGCTTCTCAACACCAAAGGCGACTTCAAATATGCATCGACCACCACTGCCGCCCCTACTTCAGTCTGGTCAAATCACACTGCGCCAAAGGCAGAATATGTCTGGTACGACTACACTGCTGACAATGTGGCGGGCAATCCGGAGCAGTTCGCAGGCAACACAAAGTTCGAACTGAGCTATAATAACAAACACACCGCCAACGCCAACGCTTATCTGCTCGTGCTTCCTCAGCCGCTCACAGAAAGAAGTGCTGCCGCAACTCTCGATAAGCCATATCTCCATATCGAGTATCAGGTGCTGACCTACACCGACGCCACCAACTACTCTACAGAGAATGTGACCGAGAACATCGATCTCTATCTCATCCACGGCGGCACTGCAGGAGCAGCTACCGCAGACATCGAGATTGCACAGAACAAGAAGATCAGCTATCTTATCCAGATTAACCTCGAGAACAGGCAGATTTACTGGGCTCCGAGCGTTGAGAATTGGGCGGATCAGTCATACACCTTCAACAGGTAATCCGCAAGCAGACTCTTAAGCAGCAATCTAACCGCTTTTGCGTGCTCCGGCAATGGCTCGAAACAGGAGCAACCGCCCGGGCGAGAGTGAAATCTCTCCCGGGTACAGAGAAAAGGAAGAAAAGATGAGACTCGGACATTCAGGCATAGCATTACTCGCGGCGGCGGCCCTGCTGCCGGCGGCCGTCTGCTGCGTCAAGATTGACGATATGCAGCAGGAGGGCAATGTCGCCATCGCCTACAACACCGTCCTCGAGCAGCCGCGCACCAAGGCGGCGACAGCCTACCGCGAGGACGTGCCGTTCAAGTCCTATGCCTGGTATCTTCCGACCGGGCAGACCTGGGCAAGGAACAAGGCCGATGCCGTGCCGTATTTCGCCGATGCCACCATCAGCTTCGACGGCGGTGTATGGAGGAACACGGCGCAGCATTACTACTGGCCGAAAAAGGGAAGCCTGAGCTTCCGCTCATATTCCCCGGCAAGCATCCCGGTGGCCGGCGCGGCTGGCACCGACGGCATCTCCGTCACCAAAGACGGCGTAAGTCTCGCCAATTGGAAACTCAACAAGACCACCAACCAGGACATCGACTTTATGGTGGCAGACCTGACCTCCGACCGCACTGCCAACGCCACCACCTACGGCTACCTCGGAGTCCCGACCCTCTTCCGCCACAAACTCGCCAAGTTGACAATCCAGGCCAGCAGCGGCAGCGTCCCGACGGTTGGACAGGAGCCTAAGATATACAAAATCAGCCTGAAATACATCTTCACCAAAGGCAGCTACACCCTGGCTTCGGAAGCTGCTGCGGGAGTCGCGGCAACTGCTGAGTCCTGGGGTTCCAGAAGCGAAACGGAGGAAATCGTAATCTTCGAAAAATCCGCCGGACAGACCATCACGGAGAAAGCCACTGTCTTCAGCGGGACTTCGGGCCTGCTCGTGATACCGCAGGTGCTGAACAAATATACCTATACCGCCACGACTGACAGCAGAACCGTCGCCGCCTCGATTTACATCGAATACGCCTACTACGACACCGCCACCGGCGGCTACCCTGCCGCTCCGAGCAGCGCAGAGAAAACATTCGAGGGCATCAAATCCTCCTACTGGGCCATCGGGCATCACTACACCTACAGTCTCGTCATCGGCGAGGAGAACGAGCCTATAGAGTTCGACGCGGGAGTCGCCGACTGGAGTGACGGCGGCTCGTACACCATCAAAATCGGAGGAGAATGATATGAAGATGCACGCTACAGCGAAATTCGCCTTCATCCTTGCAGCCGTCCTGCTCGCCGCCTGTCAGAAGCAGGCCGTCGAGGACGGTATGGCCATCGCTTTCGCCGCAGAAGCCACGGGAGCGGCGGAGCATTCCGGCCAGAGCCCGGCGCAGAACTACGCTCCGGCTCTTAGCGGGGCAGGCACTCCTCAGACCAAGGCCGACAAGACCGACGGCAACGCGCTGAAGACCAAGCCGTTCGGAGTCTATGCCGTCCATACCCCGACTGCGGGGGCTGCCTCCGGCACCAATGTCTTCGACAGCTCAGCACCTCTGAAAGTCAGCTTCAACACCACTTCCGGCTTATGGGAATATACCCGTACCGGCACTTCCCCAAAATACTACTGGAGGCGCAACCAGCACTACCGCTTCCGGGCCTACCATCCTTACGACGCCTATGTGGAGACCGGCGCGTCCGGCGCTGATGCGGTCCACATCCGCTATCGCATCATAGAGGACCAGTACGACCTGCTCGTGGCCTTCGCCACCCGCCATCCCGCGACCGATTCCGAAGGCACGGGTCGCGTCCCGATGAACTTCCAGCACGCCCTCTCCGCGCTCCGTTTCCGCATCGCTTTCAACTCGACCGTGGATGCCGGGACCACCGACACCGTCACCGAGTTCCACCTCAGCGGCATTCAGGCTGCCGGTGCGCTCAACTACACGCACGCCGGAGATTACCTCACCACGGCCATCAACTGGACCTCCAACGCCTTCGACTCCACAAGCGAGTTCTACAAGGCGACTCCGAATAAGCAGTTCGGCGTCTATGACAAAGATGACAGCAGCACGGCGGGCAATATAGTCGACATCTACGGCAGCTCCGATGCGGACAATGTGGTCTTCGCAGTCCCGCAGACCTGCAGTGACCCGCGCTACAGCGGCACCTATGTGCACTTCAAGACCACGGGCGGCGGCGATATCGACCAGAGCGCCAAACTTCCGCCACTCACCTGGGAGCCGGGCAAAATCTACACCTACAATCTCCTCGTCGAGAAGTCCATCGTAGTGGTCTCCGTCAGCATCAAAGACTGGAACGAAGTCCAATCCACCATCGACATAAACATCTGATTATGAAAATACTGCTTCGACATATATTCTCCCCTCTCCTCCTGCTCGCGGCGCTGCTCTGCTCCTCCTGCGAGAGGCTTCCGCAGTCGTCCGGAGGCGGGGAAGGCGAAGAGACGGTGGTAATCCGTATCGGCCCCGCCGAGACCAAGAGCGCCAAGGACGGAGACCTGATGGTGAACCTGCGCGTGTGGATGGTGGACGGCAGCGATAAGGTCGTCAAGTACGCATCCCAGAGCCCCGGTGCGGCGACCGCGACAGTGACTTTCGACAAGGTGGACAGAGGCGCATATACGCTATATTTCCTTGCCAACAGTACGGCGCTCGGCTCCTATGTCGAGAACAGCACCATAGACAACGCCTTCCTCAAAGCCACCCTCACCAAGGCCGGCACGGCACCGGAGTATACCGATACCGAGGGAATGCCCCTCTCCCTTGCCAAATCCGTCAGCATCGGGCCGGGAGTCAACCGCGTCAGCGCCGAACTCATCCGGGTCTGCGGCCTTGTCAACATCACCGTCAAGAACCGCTCCGCCGACAAGGCGCTCTACATCTCTTCCGTGAGCCTGAGCGACCGCAACCCGAGCAGCGGCTATGTGTTCCAACAGTCCGACCACTCCTCGCCTTCCGGCACCACCTACGGGGCGTTCCCGTCCGCAACAACTCTCACCCGCATTGAACCGGCTGACGAGAGCAAGGTGCAGACTTTCTATCTCTTCGAGAACTGCGGCTCCTCGGAGACGATTCAGTTTACTCTCCAGGGAGGCTTGTACGACCGGGCCACGTCCGTATCTTCCGTCGATAAAAACGGCTACCACGCCACCGGCCCCGCAACCAACACGGGCATCAACACCTCCAAATACTACTTCCTCGCCTCCGCCTTCGCGCAGAGACATTTCCTCAAGGCTGACGACAGCACGGGGGCGCTGACGCTCCAGGAGGTCGGCTCCGATGCCGAACTCTTCGTGAAGAGCGATGTCCGCAACTACCTCTGGCAGTTCGGCTCGACGGGCACAAGCACGAGCGTAAAAAATGTCGGGAAAGAGACTTATCTCGACATTACGATAACTGATTCCGGCGGTGGCGGCGGTGGCGGCGGTGGCAGATATTCTGCAACTTACCGCCTTTCCGGTCCGTCCAGTACTCTCCGGACCGCCACCTCTACAGGCAGGCAATTCTATCAGAGAAGTTCGGGCGGGTCACCCCGTTACTCCTACCTCTACAACAACTCCGGGACAATCGGAGTCACCGCCCCGTCCACTTCCACCAGCAGCGAAGTAAACACAGGCTGGTACCTCCGCGAAGCTTCCGAGTACACCTACAAGGTTCTTTCCCCGACCCCCGAGAAGGCAATCGACATCACCACTCCGCTGACTTACACCGACAGCTACGGCATAGCGCAGCCGCTCACCTCCATCTGCCGCAACGACCGCCTGGAGGTGGTGGTCAACGTATTCTACAACCCGCTCACCGGCACTTTCGACTTCCAAGTCGAGTCCTGGAGGACAAAGGACAACCGGACCACTTTCGACTGACACTCCAACGATGCAATATATGAAAAGGACACTTCTCCACATCAGCATAGCTCTAATCTTCTCCCTCTGCACCCTCTCCTGCGTCCGTGAAGCGCTTCCTGGCGGGAGCGACAGGGAGGGAGTGGAAGTGACGGCGACACTTGACTTCGCGCCTCAGGCCAATGTCGAGGTCAGCACCAAGGCCACTCTTGACGGGCTTTCGGAGAACCGCGTGCTGAATCTCTTCGTATTCCTTTTCGACTCGCACGGCAACAAGCTCTACAGCCAGTACTTCGACTCCTCCAACAAGCAGAACGTCACCTCCAGCTCCGCTCTCTCCGGCGAAGGCTGGTGGGTCAGCAACGGCGAGACCCTGACCCAGGGCGGAGTCCGCATCAAGGCGACCTCCGGCAGCGGCTACAAGATATACGCGATGTCGAACCTCGACGCGGATATGGTCCGCGTCTCCTCCGACCTGCTCAGCCACAACATCAACAACGAGCAGCAGCTCAAGGACTTCTCCATCTATCTCAATCAGGAGATTGTCTCCCGCAACGGCTACTTCCCTATGACCGGGATGCTTGACGGCCTCAAGATAGACACCAGCGGCAAGATTACCAAGGATGACGGCTCCGCTCCCGGACCTCTTATGCTCCGCAGACTCGACGCCAAGATAAAGTTCATCTTCAAGGCTGGCACGCGGGAGGACGAGCGCAGGCAGACGATTACGAGCTTCACCGCCAAGCAGTGGAGGGTTATGAATGTCCCGGCGACCGCCTACCTTGTAGAGCGCGACATCGACTCCGGCGACGTGCCTCCGACCACTCCCACAGGCGATTATGTAAACTATGCGCCGAAGTACTTCGACACCGACTGGGTGAATTTCGAGGAGTTCCCGGACGACAACACCAAGAGATTCTCGTTCTATATGCTCGAGAACCGCCTCACTCCGAAGAACACGGCGCTCGGCTCCTATCAGGACCGCAGCCGCCAGGTGAAGCAGACCTCCGGCTACCATATCGGCGAGAACGAGTCCGTCACCGTCACTTATGTCAACTCCCGGGGAGTGGACGTGACAAGGGATATGCGCGTCTTCAGCAACGCCAACGACTTCTCCACCTATGTGCTTGTCACCGGCAGGGTGGAAATGACGCTCGTTAACGACTCCGCCGGCCAGACTCTGGGCGGCGACGTGCAGTATCTGATACACCTGGGAGACTGGAATTTCACCGAAGGTTCATCCTGGAGCGCTGACGCCTATACGGGGGGCTTCGACAACTTCAATACCGAGCGCAACACCTCCTACACCTACACCGTGACGGTCAACTCCGTCAACAACATCCGCGTGGAGGTGGAGACAGCCGGCGGCAGCGACACGGAGAACCAGCCGGGGGCCTCCGGCGAAGTGACCATAGCCAAGGAGGAGATTGCCATCTGCGACGCGCACTACTACTCCAAGACTATGACCTTCCACGCCAAGAACTTCTTCGAGGGCCTGACCAGCACGGCGGACCAACTTACCTGGCGCGTCAAGACTCCGTTCAGCGACGACACTCCGGACGACCCGCTCAACCCGGGCACTCTCGACTACGACTGGGTACACTTCCGACTCAACAAGCGCGACGCCACCACTGGCCTCTACAAGGAGGAGCGCCGCAAGTTCGTGGACCCGACAAGGAAGTTCGAGTACTCGTCCACATACCGTGACGCTTCCACCAATAAGGAGAGTGACGGTACCGACGGTCTTGCGGGCTACCACAACGACGGTCTGATGAACATCATCGACCTCGTGAAATATATCAAAGAACAGGCCGCTCTTCTTGAGGCCTATTGGAAAAATCCCGGTTTGACTTACACGGGCGACTTCGAGTCCCCGGACGACAGGGCGAACGCCAAGATCCGCGTCACCGCGTTCGTCGACGAGTTCTACTACGACAAGAACCCTGTGACAGGAGTCACCTCTCCTACGCTCTGGAAGAGCTTCGTCAACCAGCCCGACCGTTCGCTGCACATCCTCTGCGACTCCCGCGCCAGCACCGACCTCGAATCGCGCGCCACAGGCTCTGTCATCACCATCCAGCAGCACGCCATCCAGACCATCTACAACACCGACCCGGCCCACACCTCCCTCCAGACCGCCTGGGGGCTGGAGTATGTGGACGAGTTCACCGATCAGGTGACGACATATAATGTGAGCGCTACAAATTACCTTGATTCCGGCAACAACACTTCCGCCTTCAACGGCCTGTATAATTCCGTCAAGGAATGGGACATCAGCACGAGCGGCACAAGCAGCTGGGGGACCTATCTCGAATATGAGACCAAGAACGATGTCCCGCAGATGAAAGACAAATACAAAGCATTGAGATATATCTGTATGTCGCGCAACCGAGACAACAACGGTAACGGCACAATAGACCCCGATGAAATCCGCTGGTACACTGCTTCGATTCAGCAGCTGATCGGACTCTATGTCGGCGGCGGAGTGATCGACCACCACTCCCGCGTCTACTACCGCAGCGCAGCGGAGCAGGCTTCTACCAATGTGGATGACTGGATGCAGCACATTGTATCCAGCACTCAGCATAGTGAAGGAAGAGCCCACGGACCGCTGGTAATATGGGGAGAAGAAGGAATCTCCACCAGTTCCCTCAATCAGGCGAACACTTGGACAGGTTACACAAAAAAGTTCAGCGTGCGCTGCGTCAGAAACCTCGGGGTGGACAATCCTGCCTCCTTTACTTTTGACAAGGATGAGTATACGCCACAGGATTATGTAGATATCGACACTGAAGGGTCTGGCAGCAGTGCCGTAGTAACATTCAATGCCACCAACCTCAACAGCGCCGCCCTTCGCTACTACACCTCCCGCGAGCTCGAATATCACTCCAACAACTCCGAAATGAACCGACTCTACAAGAGATTCCAGTTCTGCAGCACAGACAAAGCGATTACAACTCCCTCTTTAACATTCAAGGGCATAAATAATAATGTGACTGCCGCCATCAACACCGGGCAAAAGAATCCGTACTGTCCTGATGGATACAGGCTGCCTAACCAGACAGAACTCGCAATGATTCTGTATTATGTGGGAGGTATTGACAAGAGTGTCACCCGCACCTATTGGGATTTCGGAGTTGACGGTGCCGGTAACACGAGCGGAAAAGATAAGCAAGGCGGAACCAACTATGGATACACATACAACGGGACAAATATTACCGTTGCTGAAGCGCCTTGGGACTTCAAAACCCGCTGCGTCCGCGACATCCGCACCGACTGATTCGCGCCCTGCCTGTCATTGCCGATGTGCCGTCATTGCCGACCCCGACCGGCAATCCCCACACACCCGGCAGCTGTTACGCCTTCTTTTTCTCCGCTGCCGTTTTTTTAAAAAAAGAAAAAAAACAAGAGATTGATAATTAGTCGATTGTTCATTCCCTTTTTTCGAATTCTTTTTCGACTCTTTTATTTTATGCCATTTTTAGGGAAATAGCGCCTGTCAGTTCTGGAGCCTTCTGTTCTAAGTTCATCATCTACCATAGAATAGACCATCTTCCGTATTTCAGGCAGTCCTACATCCGGAATACGAGAGGATATATCTGAAATTTTAGACCCCGGATGTTTCTTCAGATCTTCAATGATAAGAGCCTTGAGAACGTGTGGCTCTAAAGTTTTCAGTGAAGTCTTTATATTGGCTTTGGCATTGTTGATCAGTTGAGGATTGATTTGCAATCTGGTAGCTTTCTTGGTGCCGCTTTTTATAACCAGACCGTCTTCAAGAATCTTGTCTATGTAACTCCTCAATCTGTCATCTTCCGAGAGCTGAAGTTGCTTGGTGAGTTGGGTTGAGAGAATATTTCTTTCCCGGGCAATGATGCCGAATGTTATGAAGGATTTCTGGGACAACCGGTAATTCTGCATAACGTAATCGAGGAGCGGGAGCAGGTCAACGTCAATGATTTCTGCCCTCTGAACAACTTGAAATTCATTGTAGGATGAATTGACCTCGGGAGGAAGTTTCGCCTCTTTAGCGTTCAGCTCGTATATCAGATCATAGCCGGAGCCTTCTCCCTCCATCAACTCGTAGGCGTTCATAATCTCAATCATATTGGGATTGCGGCGGTGCTTCGTATGGAGGATGTTCTCCTTTGATATTCCCAAAGGCAGGCCACCGGGATTTGATATCTCCAGTCTGTCCGGATATGCCTGAATCATAATGTCGTTCGAGATGGTGAAACTCCTGTGAGCAAATGCATTAACCAGAAGCTCGCGCAGAAGTTTCGGATTGTAGTGCCTAATCTGCTTTCTGAACAATCCGTTGGGGAATTCGTAACTATATGTGAGTTCAACGGCCTTCTGCTCTATGTCAAGGAGCAATTCTTTGGGATTCATTGTCAGGTCGTGCCACTCTTCCTTGCGGACCTTTTCCTCAAGGGCGTTGTAAACGATATACTGAACGGTGAGAGGATAGCAGATGCCGGCCCTCTGCTTTGGCGTTCCAATCCACAGGACACCGAGGTTGGTCAATTTCTCGCCGTCAATCAGATGGTAGTTCTCGGCAATCTCGATGTCATCCAGCTGCTTGATGTGTTCTTTCACACGTGGGGACTGACGTATTCCATCAGCGAATTTGCGGAGATTGGACATAACCGCCTCATCATTCTTGAGGTATTTGGTGGTATTGATTTCCCACTGGTAAGCACCCTTCTCTTCGGCAAGGCGCTGGATGTCCTCCGTCCTGACGGGCTCGCATTTGTCAACGATGCGGACAAAGATTTTTCCATCCGAGGTGGACGCGATGGTCTTTGTGCTTGGAAGCACGGTTATTATGAAATACTGGCTGCCGTTTTCGTCAGAAAGGATGTCTGATGAAGTGATTGCAACGCTGAAACAGAGGCTGCGAATCCGGCTGACGGCATCGTTCTGTTCCTGAATCGTTATGACCTGATGCGAGCCGACCGTCAATGTCTTGTTCTCGATGCCGATATAGATCCGGCCTCCCTGTGCATTGGCAAACGCAACGCATTCCCGGGCCAGTTCCTTGAATCCCTTGTCTCCGGTGCGTATCTTTTGAATAGCCTTGTATTCAATATTTTTGTCTTCGGTATTGAACTTCATATCCGATTCTCATTGAACGATACGCAAATTTAACGAAATTTTTTTCTGATTCCGGTTACACCACCACCATCAACTTGGGTTCCAAGGACAAAGAGCACACCTTTACCCCGTCATTTCCTCCGCCTTCTTGGAGAAAGGGACGCTCCAGTGTTATCCGTTTTCAATCAGATTCTGTCCAGAGCCTGACGGAGATCGGTCAGGATGTCACGTATGTCCTCGATACCGACGGAGAGGCGGATGAGGTCAGGAGCGACTCCGGCTTCCCTGAGCTGACGGTCCGAGAGCTGACGGTGGGTGTGGCTTGCAGGATGCAGCACGCAGCTGCGCGCATCGGCCACGTGCGTGGCGATATTTATCATCTCCAGCGAATCCATAAACTTGACCGCAGTCTCGCGCCCGCCCTTCAGTCCGAACGCCATCACCCCGCAGGAGCCGACCGGCAGGTATTTCTCCGCAAGAGCGTGGTATCTGTCACCCTCAAGCCCGCTGTAATGCACCCAGGCCACGCGTGGGTCGTCCCGCAGAAACTCCGCCACCTTCTGCGCATTGCCGCAGTGCCTCTCCATACGCAGATGCAGGGTCTGCAGTCCGACATTCAGAAGAAACGAGTTCATCGGCGCCGGTATTGAGCCGAGGTCGCGCATAAGCTGCGAGACGAGCTTGGTCATATAAGCCATCTTGCCGAACGCCTCGACATACACCAGCCCGTGGTAGCTCGCATCCGGAGTGCAGAGCCCCGGGAACTTGTCGGCGTTTGCGGCCCAGTCGAAGTTGCCGCTGTCCACCACCGCTCCGCCGACCTGCGTCGCCGTGCCGTCCATATACTTGGTTGTGCTGTGCGTCACGATGTCCGCACCCCACTCGAACGGGCGGCAGTTAACCGGAGTCGCAAAGGTGTTGTCCACGATGAGCGGCACGCCGTTGCCGTGCGCGACGCGGGCGAATTTCTCGATGTCCAGCACCGCGCAGCCCGGGTTGCTTATGGTCTCCCCGAAGACGAGTTTAGTGTTGGGGCGGAAGGCCCCCCGGAGCTCCTCCTCGCTCGCGTCGGGATTGACGAAAGTGCAGTCGATGCCCATCTTTTTGAGCGTCACGCCGAAGAGGTTGTAGGTGCCGCCGTAGATTTCGCTGGAGGCGATGATATGGTCACCCGCACCGCAGATGTTGAAGACCGCGTAGAAGTTGGCCGCCTGGCCGCTGCTGGTCAGCATCGCCCCCACTCCTCCTTCGAGCTGGGCAATCTTCTTCGCCACGGCGTCGTTGGTCGGGTTCTGGAGGCGCGTATAGAAATATCCCTCCTTCTTGAGGTCGAAGAGAAGCGCCATCTCCTCGGAGTTGTCATATTTGAACGTCGTGCTCTGGATGACCGGCACTTCTACCGGTTCACCGTTCCCGGGCTTGTAGCCCCCTCTCACGCAGATTGATGCAAGATGCAGATTGTTGTCCATATTCATTTCACACTATCGAATCGCAAAATTACCGCTTTTTCACATTTCCCGGCAGGTTTCGGGAGTATTTTTCGGCGAACTCGTCGGGAAAAGTGTGGCGGAGGGGCAAAAAGTCGTTGGAAAAAGTGTAATGAAACGGTGAAAAGTCGTTGGAAAAAGTGTATTTTTGCGGAGAGACCACAGACGGCGATATGTTGAAAAGAAAGATAGAAGTCACTCTGACAGAGTGGAAAAACAAACCGGAGCACAAGCCTCTGGTGATTATGGGCATCCGCCAGTGCGGAAAGACATTTATAGCACGGCAATTCGCCGGAGCAAATTATAGAAATGTCATATATATAAACTTCATCAAGGAGCCGGAGCGGATCAGGGCATTTACCGGTTCGAAGGCCGTGAGCGATATCTTGCTCAATCTGTCCGCTCAAATTGGAGGTGTCAGATTCGTGCCGGGTGAGACCTGTCTCATTCTTGACGAAATCCAAGAGTGCCCGGAAGCCAGAACGGCACTCAAGTTCTTCAAGGAGGACGGACGCTTTGACGTGATTGCGACCGGTTCACTGCTTGGGGTTCAAGGCTATGGAGACGAGCTCAAGAAAACGCACCGGAGGCTCGCCCGGGAGAAAGAACCCGGAATCAACTCCGTCCCCGTCGGCAGCGAAGACATAATAGAAATGTACCCGCTCGACTTTGAAGAGTTCCTATGGGCGAACGGTATCAGCGCTGACGTCATAGATGCGCTCAGGAAATGCTACCGCGAAGAGACTCCTGTCCCTGAAGGCCTGCACGTTGCGCTCAAGAGGTATCTGAGCCTGTATGTCGCGATAGGAGGGCTTCCCGCAGCCATCAACGCCTTCCTCAGCACCAACAATCTGAACGCCGTGAGCCAGGAATACAGGAGCATTCTCAAGGAGTATCGCGACGATATGGTCAAATATGCTCCGGACAAGGACAAGCCGCACATAAGAGACTGTTTCAATTCAATTCCCAAACAACTGGCAAAGGAGAACAAGAAATTCCAATACGGCATAATCAAACCCGGAGGACGAAGCGAGACTTATCACGGCTCGCTTCAGTGGCTGGAAGATGCAGGCATAATATGCCGCTGCTACAATACGGACATAACCGGTCTGCCGATGGAAGGCAACGCCAGAGAGAACGTGTTCAAAATATACGCTGCCGATATAGGAATACTGGTTGAAATGTTGGGCAGGGGTGCGCGGGCAGATATCATACAGGGAAACCTCGGCGGATTCAAGGGGGCGATATATGAGAATCTGATGGCGGACACTCTGCACAAGAAACAGCAGAACCTCTATTACTATATGAAAGATTCCGGGCTGGAGCTGGACTTCCTCGTCAGGATGGGCGGAGAATGCGTACCGATTGAAGTCAAGGCAAAGACCGCTCAAGCCAAGAGCATCCGGACAGTCCTGAAGCACCCGGACAAGTACGGCGTGAAACAAATCATCAAGTTCGGGGACTACAATATCGGACGCGAGGGCAATCTGCTGACCCTTCCAAGCTATATGCAGTTTCTGCTGGACCTTGAACCGGAGCAGCTTACCCTTGAGCCTATCGATGCCGATGCCGTCAACGCGTTGGCCAAGGAGATGCTCGGGCGATGATACGGGGCGGTTCAGAATTGAAAATATATGAAGGCCTGGAGGTCGGCGGTGATGAACTGATAGACGATAAAGACAGCCAGAACGACCGCGAGCGCCATCACTGGCAGGGGAAGCAGGGCGAAGTTGAGCCGGTACCACCTCTTCCAGCGGGACGGCAGCCAGTGGATGAGCATCCCCGCAATCACGAGCGCGAAGACCCGCCAGTACTCGCCGCAGATCTGCGGAATCAGCTCCCACTTCCACGGGGAGCCTATCTGCTGCACCATATCGCGGGCCGTGCGCCACGCCACCTCGTTGGCTGAGGCAGGGTCGAGGTTGCTGCCGCTGCGGAAGAAGAGCCTAGTGAAGGTGATGAAGACGAAAGTCTGCGCCACGCCCCAGACATAGCCGAGCCGCAGACACCCCTTCCCCCCGCAAAGATGATAGACGAACCTCGCCGCAGTGCCCGTCCAGACCGCAGCCGCCCAGACGAAGAGCAGAGTCCAGACCGGCGCGGGCGCGAAGAAGCATAACGCCCCGAGCCCGAGAGTCAACACAGTGACGCAGAGCATCCTGAGCGGCCAGGACATATCTTTCCAGAACTGGTAGGCGATGAGCCCGATGCCGTTGAGCCCGCCCCAGATGATGAAGTTCCACGATGCTCCGTGCCACATTCCGCCGAGCAGCATAGTGATGAAGCGGTTGATGTTGGCGAGTATCTTCTTGCGCCGTGCGGGCCGCAGCAATGCGACCAGGCCCAGCACCCCTGCGATGCAGAGGAACACCAGCGACACATACCACTGCCCGGAGAGGATGACCGCTATCACGGCGAAGAGAATAATCCAGAAATATGTACCGAAACTGGCGTTGCGGTTGCCTCCGAGCGGGATATAGAGGTAGGACTTGAGCCAGCGGCTGAGCGACATATGCCATCTGCGCCAGAAGTCCTGCGGATTGGAGGCCTTGTAGGGAGAGTTGAAATTCTGCGGCAGGTAGAAGCCCATCAGCATCGCCACTCCTATCGCGATGTCGGTGTAGCCGGAGAAGTCGGCATAGACCTGAAGCGAGTAGCCGAAGAGCGCGGCGAGATTTTCGAAACCGGTGAAGAGCAGCGGGTTCTCGAATACCCTGTCGATGAAGTTGACGGCTATGTAGTCGCTCAGGATTATCTTCTTCGCAAGGCCGTTGAGTATCCAGAAGACCGCCACCCCGAACTGCCTGCGCCCGAGGAAGAACGGCCTGTAGAGCTGCGGGACGAACTCGCTCGCCCTCACTATCGGGCCCGCGACGAGCTGCGGGAAGAAGCTGACATAGAAGCCGAAGTCAAGGATGTTCCCGACCGGCTTGACATCCCCGCGATAGACGTCGACCGTATAGCTGATGACCTGGAATATGTAGAACGAGATGCCGACCGGCAGCACTATGCTGTCCACCCGGAAGAGTTCCCGCCCCGAGAGCGCGTTGCCCAGAGCGCCGAAGACGTCTATGACCTTAATCTCGATGCCCGTCACACTGTGGAGGAAATCGGCGAAGAAGTAGGTGTACTTGAAATAGCAGAGCAGCAGCAGATCGATGCAGACGCCCAGCGCGAGCCAAGCCTTTCTCCGCCCCGGGGCAGATGCGGAGGCGATCCGGCGGGCGATGAAGAAATCCGAGCAGGTGACGAACAGCAGTATGAGCACCGAAAGCCCGCTGGTCTTGTAGTAGAATAGCAGACTGACGAAGAAAAGGAAGCTGTTGCGCAGCAGCCGCCTGTTCCCTATCAGGGCAAAGACGGCATAGACTATGGCGAAGAACGCCCAGAAGTAGAACTGGGTGAAGAGCAGCGGGGAGTTCGGGTCGAACGAGAACAGCCTGCGCAGAAACAGCTGTATGAGGGACAGATCCATCTAGCGGGCCGAGTTTTTGTCCGACATCAGAGCGTCGAAGAAGAGGTCGCCGAGCAGCGTGTAGCCCTCGTCGGTAAAGTGCAGCCTGTCCGGCTTGGCAAGTCCGGCCGCAAGCCACTTCTCCACCGAGTGCGCCCCGCCCATCACGCCGTAGAGGTCCCAGACGGCAGCGCCGTACTCGGCGGCAAGCTCCATCATAGCCTTCCTCACGGCGGGGGCGTTCATATTATAGGTCATCCCCCGGCTGATGTAGCGGTAGCTGTCGTTGTTGGTGATGAATATCAGGGCGCAGTCGGGCGACACCTTGCGTATCAGGGATATAAGCCGACGGTAGTTGTTCTTGAACTTCTCGGGACTGAATTCCGACGCCTTGCAGGCCGAGTCGTTGATGCCGAGGGCCAGAATGGCGAGGTCGGGCTTGACCATATGCAGGTCGCGCTCGAGGTCTTCGCAGCGCTCCGTCCAGGAAGTCAGCTTGGCCCCGTTGACCCCTGAAGCGAAATAATTGACCCCCGGTCTGCCGCTCATCGGGTAGAAGCCGTTGAGCGTGAAGCTCTCGCCCTCCGGGATGTCGAGAATGAGGGTCACGCTGTCGGCCTTCTGCGGCAGGTCGAAGAGGTAGGCGGAGTACTCGTCAATGCTGCAGGAGAGGGTGTCGCCTCCGCTGACCAGCCTCGGGACCACTCTGTCCGAAGAGGCGTAGCCCAGCACGCGCAGTCTGGAGAAAGACCAGAGGCTGTCGGAGTCCGGGCTTATGTTGAAGCTCACCGAGGCTTCAGGGCTACCGGTCCTCGCGCCGAAGCCCGTGATGCCGTAGCGGGGCCGTTCCAGTCTGGAGTTGCGGGTCAGCATAGGCGCTTCCCACTCCCCCGTCGCCGAAATATTGTAGCTCTTGTCCGAATTGGTCTTGCAGAGCCTCCTCGGGAAGAGGAAACCCCTGTCGCCGCGCAGCGCGACGGAGTCCAGATCGCGCATTATCCTGTTGGGGAAATAGGCAGCCTGCACGTGCGAACCTCCTATATGCCAGATGTTCACGTTGCCCTCTCCGGTCGCGGTGAGGCTGTCGAGTCTCGCGTAGAAGCGGTCCTGAGCCTCGCGGGACGAGGGGAAGACGAGCCTGGACTTCTCGATGTGCACGCAGTCAGGCAGCATCCTCGCGTGCAGAGGCAGGACAGAGGCGAGCAGCAGTGCGCTAAAGATTATTCTTTTTCCTCCAGAGGTAGTAGTCATAGTAGAGCAGAAAACTGTCGTTGAACATTTCCCCGACCCGCACCGAGCCGCGCGGCGTGAAGTGGACATAGTCCGAGCCTGCAAGCGGCGGGTTGGAGCCGACCCAGTCGAGCATAGAGCCGCTTCCGCCCATCGCGCCGTAGATGTCCCAATAGGCGGCCCCGGCCCCGTTGGCGGCGCTGCGCAGGGAGTCCACGAGCGCCGGAAGATGAGGATAAGTCTGCCTCCTGCCCTTGACGACGGTGGACATATCGGAAGGCCCGATGAATATCAGGCAGGCTTCAGGAGCGAGTTTGCGCAGATGTTCAATCTGTCTGCGCACCGAGGAGGCATAGTTCGAAATAGCCTTGTCCTTGGAGAGATACGGCACGGTGTTGCCCCCATACTGGAGCAGGATGAGCCGCACGTTCCCGGACTTATAGAATGAGCGCAGCTGCCCGGAGTCCATCGAGGTGAATATCAGCCCGGAACAGCCCCGCATCGCCACATTGTCCATCCTCACGCCCGTATCCTCATCGAGCAGCACGCCATAGATGTCGCCCTTGCCGGAAATCCTGACGCTCGCGCGGGCGCTGCTGTCCGGAAGTTCGAACACCGCTCCGGAGAGCGGTCCCGAAGAGCTGAGCAGCCGGGTCTCTCCCCCGCAGCTGACGCGCATCTCCCCTTCGATATTTCCGGCGAGGAGGGTCAGGCGATTGAAGAGCAGCTGCCCCTTGCCTCGGCTCCTGACCGGGGAGAAGTTGAACCTTGCCGCCGTGTCGAGCCGGACAAAGTCACCGTATGGGCCGAACTTCCGCAGGCCCTCGGGCCTGTCGGCATAGACCATAATACGCTCGCCCTCAACATCGCCGGAGACCGCCATCGCGGGAGTGAAGTATCTGCGCAGAGGCAGCATACCCTGCCCGCCGCCTCCGAAACGGCTCTGGAGAGCGGAACGGATAGTGGAAGTGATTCTGTCTTCCTCAATCTGCGAATCTCCGTAATGCACTATGCGGAGCGGAGTCACCCGTGCGCTGTCGAGCGCGACGAAAAGGGAGTCGAAGAAATGAGGGTCGTCCCCCGGAAGGTAGAAGCGCGCCGGATCGGAGGAGAAGAACTCCTCGAAGCGGTCGGCCTCGGCTTCCCGCACCGCCTGGCGGCGGAGTTCGAGCAGTTCTTCCGGAGAGAGCCTTTCCGGCTCGGGCTCGGCCCCGGCAAGCACTTCCCTCACCGAGGGGAAGCGGAGCGCGAGCGGCCCTGCCTTGACTTCCCCCTCAGGGAAGACGGCGCAGAGCAGCGCGAGCATCGCTATTACGGACAGGATGAATATCAGTATGCTTCCTCTTTTCATTTTTCTTTCCAGACTTTGAGGTATTCCTGCAGAGCCCACATCTCGTCGCGGTAACGGGCCGCGTGTGCGAAATCCAGCTCGGCTGCGGACTTCTTCATCCGCCGCCGGTCCTCCTCTATGAGCTTTTCCACCTGTCCTCGGGACATCGAGCGGATCACCGGATCCTGAAGCACTGCGGCAAGGTCGGCCCTGATATGTCCTTCGGCGAATGCGGAGCCGTCCTGACGGAGGGCGGCGTGGCCGAAGCCGACGGATATCCGTCCCCTGCCCAGGTCGGAAGGATCGGGCACATAGACCGGAGAGTCGTAGGAGTTGGCTGCGCTGACCCTGCCCGTCGTCCCGCCGGCGAGGGTCTTGGCGAGCACGTTCTGCCGCTGCTGCACCTGGGTAGGGGTTATATGGTGGAACTCGTTGTATTCTATCTGCTTGCGCCTGCGGCGGTCGGTCTCCCGGATGGTCTCCTCCATAGAGGGAGTGATGGAGTCGGCATACATTATCACGAGTCCGTTGACATTGCGGGCGGCCCGGCCGGCCGTCTGCGTCAAGGCCCTGCCGGTGCGGAGGAATCCCTCCTTGTCGGCGTCGAGTATCGCCACGAGCGAGACGGACGGGATGTCCAGCCCTTCGCGCAGCAGGTTCACTCCCACCAACACGTCGAAGAGGCCAGCCTTGAAGTCCTCGATGATCTCCACGCGCTCGGCGGTGTCCACGTCGGAGTGGATGTAGCGCACCCTGACCCCGATGCGTCTCAGGTAGGCGTCCAGCTCTTCTGCCATCCTCTTGGTCAGCGTGGTGACAAGGGTGCGTTCGTCGTTCTCGGAGCGGCGGCGTATCTCCTCCACAAGGTCATCGACCTGATTCTTCGTGGGACGGACCTCGACGGGAGGGTCGAGCAGCCCGGTGGGCCTTACGACCTGCTCCACCACGAGCCCGCCGGACTTCTCCAGCTCGTAGTCCGCAGGGGTCGCGCTCACATAGACTTTCTGCCCAGTGATGGCCTCGAATTCCTCAAACTTCAGGGGGCGGTTGTCGGCGGCTGCCGGAAGCCGGAAGCCGTAGTCGATAAGCACCGATTTGCGCGAATGGTCTCCCCCGTACATAGCCCTCACCTGAGGCAGGGTCACGTGGCTCTCGTCGATGAAGGTGATGAAGTCCTTGGGGAAGTAGTCGATCAGGCAGAACGGCCTCTGCCCCTCGCGGCGGCCGTCGAAATAGCGGGAATAGTTCTCGATGCCCGGGCAGTAGCCCATTTCCTTGATCATCTCAAGGTCGTATTCGACCCTCTGCTTAAGGCGTTTGGCCTCCAGTTCGCGGCCCGCGTCGGTGAAGACCCGCATCTGCTGCACGAGGTCGTCCTGGATGTGCGAGACTGCCGCCGCGCTGCGTTCCTTGGTGGTTACGAAGTTATTGGCCGGGTAGATGCTGATTGTGTCCAGGTCCTCGATATGCGCCCCCGTCGCCGGGTCGATGAGGCTGAGGGACTCGACCTCGTCGCCGAAGAACTCCACCCTCACCGCCTCGTCCGCACCGCTCAGAAACACGTCCACGGTGTCGCCCCGCACTCTGAACGAGCCCCGTTTGAACTCCCCCTCCGTGCGGTTGTAGAGCCCCTCCACGAGCCGGTAGAGCAGTCCGGTCAGGCTGCGGGTCTCGCCCCTGTGCAGAGTGACCGTCTGGGAATGGAAGTCCTCCGGATTGCCTATGCCGTAGAGGCAGGAGACGGAGGATATCACGATGACGTCCCTTCTGCCCGACATCAGGGCGCTCGCCGCGCTGAGACGGAGCTTCTCGATCCGGTCGTTGATGCTGAGGTCTTTCTCGATGTAGGTGTCGCTCGAAGGGATATAGGCCTCGGGCTGATAGTAGTCATAATAGGAGACGAAGTACTCCACCGCGTTGTCCGGGAAGAAGGATTTGAACTCGCCGTAGAGCTGGGCGGCGAGGGTCTTGTTGTGGCTGAGTATCAGAGCCGGACGCTGCAGGCGGGCGATGACGTTGGCCATCGTGAAAGTCTTGCCCGAACCCGTCACGCCGAGCAGGGTGACATCACCCACGCCGGAGTCCAGCGCGGAGCAGAGCTGCTCTATCGCCTCCGGCTGATCTCCCGACGGGCTGTAGTCCGACTGCAGGCTGAACTTCATCGCGCAAACTCTTAGATTCTGTGCACCTTGATGATGTTCTTGATGTTGGAGACCTGAGAGATGACCTTGTCCAGTTCGGATGTGGACGGGGTGAGCAGGCGCACGCTGATTTCATAGGTGCCGGCCCTGCGGTTCTCCTTGACGTTGAACGAGCGCATCGACACCTTGAACTTGCCTATCACGTCCATAATCGCGCTCAGCACAGGGTGCTCCAGCCCCGCAGTGATGGCGAGGTTGCAGAGGAAGTCGCCCGCCGTGCTGCTGTCCTGCCAGACGACCTTCTGGATGCGGTAGGGGTATTTCTCGATGAGGCGGGCGGCGTTGGGACAGGAGATGCGGTGTATCTTGATGCCTTCCGTCCTTGTGACAAATCCGAACACGTCGTCCCCGAACACGGGATTGCAGCATCTGGAGAGCTTGTAGTCCAGACCGCGCACGTTCTTGGCGTTGATGACGAGGATGTCGTCGGAGGAGCTGCGGGTGTAGCCGGTCTTGGGCTCGCTCTCCTTCTCCTCGGATGCCGGAGCGGACTTCTCGGCGAGCCTCTGCTGGATGTAGGACTTGATGTCGTTGACATCCAGTGTCTCGCGCGAGATGTCGGCGAGGAAGCTCATCACGGAAGAGTATTTCCGCGCCTTCATAAACTCGCCCTGCATATCGTCCGGGAACTCCAGTTTCCAGTTCCTGAGCCTGCGCTCCAGTATCTCGCGGCCCTCGGCGGCGGCTCTGCGCTCGTCGGCATCGAGTTCCTGACGTATCTTGCTCCGCGCCTTGGAGGTGACAACCCAGCCCAGCCAGTCGCGGTTCGGGCGCTGGTTGCGGCTCGTCATAATCTCCACCACGTCTCCCGTCTTGAGCTTGTCCTTGATCTGGACAGGCTTGCCGTTGACCTTGCCGCCCGTGCAGCGGCAGCCGATGCCGGAGTGGATGTTGAACGCGAAGTCGAGCACCGACGCGCCGGCGGAGAGTATCCTCAGCTCTCCTGACGGGGTGAAGACGAATATGTCCTTGCCCGGAGGCGTCGGAAGCTCTTCCGGGCTCGCCTCGTAGGGATGCGCGAGCGAATCCCTGACGGACTGCATCCAGCGGTCCAGCGAGGCTTCGTGGCGGATGCCCTTGTAGGCCCAGTGGGCGGCGTTTCCGCTCTCGGCCTCGATGTCCATCCGCTTCGTGCGGATTTGCACTTCGAGCGACTTGCCGCGCTTGTTCTTGACCGTGATGTGCAGGGATTCGTAGCCGTTGGGACGCGGGGTCGTGAGCCAGTCGCGCAGGCGGTGGATGTCGGGCTCGTATTCTTCGGTCACGTACGAATACACTTTCCAGCAGAGGTCCTTCTCCAGCTTGGGGTCGTCCTCGCAGTCTATTATGAAGCGTATCGCGAACACGTCATATACCCCCTCGAAGGGCACTTTCTGCACCTGCATCTTGCGGTAGATGGAGTATGCGCTCTTGGTGCGCGCCTTGAGAGTATAGCGTATGCCCGCGTCGGAGAGCTTCTTCTCCAGCGGACGGATGAACTCGAGGGTCAGGCGCTCACGGTCTTTCTCCGTGGCCTTGAGCTTGTTGGTGATGGCGCGGTACTGCTCCGGCTCGGAGTAGCGGAAGTAGATGTTGCCCAGTTCGTTGTTGATGTTGTAGAGCCCGAGCTGGTGCGCGAGGGGCATATAGAGCATCAGGGTCTCAAGCAGCTTCTGTTCGCGGGAGGTCTTGGGGAATATCCGCAGCGAGCGCATCACTTCCAGCCTGTCGGCTATCTTCAGCACCACGACCCTCGGGTCGGTGGAATACTGCACGATGAGCTTCTTGTAGTTCTCGGCCTCGAGCCGGGTATCCTTGGGCTTGATGGTCGAAATCTTGTTGAGCCCCTCGGTGAGGGTGCGCACATCCTTGGGGAAAGCGCTGATGTCGATGTCCCTGTGGGTTCTCGTGGCTTCGTGCAGATAGACCGCGGCGACGCATTCCATCGGCAGTCCGATTTCGTCCGCGACTATCCTTGCGACATTGTCCGGATGTTCCATAAAGGGCGAGCCGTCATAGCGGGTCTCGTCCTTGAGCGCGTCGAGTGCGACTGCGCGTGCTTTTTCGACAAGTGCATCCATACCGAGACAAATATAGTAAAAATCCCCTACTTGTCCTGCGCTGCTGCACGGCTCCTGTTGACGAACGCCACTCCGGTGAATATCAAGATGATGGCAATGACTTTCTGCCAGCTGAGACTGTCCATCCCGATGACGATGCTGAATACCGTGGCTATCATAGGCTGGAGATAGGTGTACATACTCACCAGAGTCGGCCTGATGCGCTTCTGCCCCACGGGAATGAGGAAATAGGCGACGAAAGTCGCGAAGATGACAAGGAAGGCTATCTCCCTGAGCACCGGCGCGCTGATGGCGGCGTAGTCGGTGGTAATCAGGCCCTTGCCCGCGAACGGGAGGGAGTATATCAGGGAAAAGAGGAACATCCACTTCATAAACGTGACCACGCGGTAGCGGGAGATGAGGGGGCGGAATATGCCGAGGTACGCGCCGAAGCTCAGTCCGTTGATGAGCATCAGCACGATGCCGAGCGGACGGGTCTGGGCAGCCCCGCCAGAGGCGTGTACGGAGTTGAATATCAGCAGCAGAACGCCAGCGAGGCTGAGAGCCACACCGCCGGCTTTCTTGAGGGTGATGGGTTCCTTGAGGAAGATGGCGGCAAAGCACATCGTGAATATCGGGGGCAGCGCGCCGAGCACCGAGAGGTCGATGGAGCTCGTCATCGTCGTGGCCACGAGAAAGGTGAACTGAGGCGTGAA
This sequence comes from Bacteroidaceae bacterium, assembly GCA_963661285.1. Taxonomy (GTDB): domain Bacteria; phylum Bacteroidota; class Bacteroidia; order Bacteroidales; family UBA932; genus Cryptobacteroides. The sequence continues at coordinate 44,831 of CAVLBF010000007.1, forward strand.
GAGCCCGAGAGCGGAAGCCAGTGCAATCCGGGGCATATCCCTGAGAGCCACCCTTTCGCCCGGAAGGAAGAGCGAAATCAGCCAGAAGAGAGCCGAAGCCCCTATGGCCCTGATCGTGAACAGCACCGCAGGAGCGACGGCGTGCGAGTTGGCGATATCCTTGCAGAAGATGATGTTGAACCCGAAAATGGTATATGCCCCCGCAACTGCGAGATGCCCGACAAGCTTTTCCCTATCCATAATAATACTGCTACTGACTGTTGCGGGGCGGAGTCTGTCTCGCACCGTCCGCTTTACGGGCGCAAAGGTACGGAAATTCCGGATAAAAGAAACTCCGGGCCGGCCTATTTTTTCGCTCGGGAGCGTTTGTCAAGCGCGGCGCGGAATGCGGCGGCGTTGGCATTGTGCGCTGCGAGGCTGCGGGCGAAGACGTGCCTGCCGGAGAAGTCGGACGCGGCGCAGAAGTAGAGGTTGCCGCCGCCCCAGACCCCGCCGAAGTCAGGGTTCAGCACCGCCTCCAGCGCAGCCCTTGTCGGCACGCAGATAGGCCCCGGAGGCAGCCCCTGACGGGTATAGGTGTTGTATGGGGAATCCACCTCCAGATGCTTATGCAGCACGCGGGTCAGCTTGTAGTCGTAGCAGAACGCCACCGTGGGGTCGGCCTGCAGAGGCATCCCTATCTTGAGACGGTTGAGATATACCCCCGCGACGAGCGGCATCTCGGGCTCCCAGTTCGTCTCGGCCTTGACTATGGAGGCGAGGATGGAGACCTGGTTGCGGGAGAGCCTGAGAGCGGCGGCCTTGGCGTCGTTGTCCGGAGTCCAGAACGCGTCATAGGCTTCCTTCATCCTGTCCAGCACATCGCTGACGGACGCTGTCCAGTAGATTTCGTAGTTGTCCGGCATCAGCAGGGAGAACACGTTGCGCGGCGTGAAGCCGTAGCGGGCGAGCAGGGTGTCGGAGTCGAGCGCCTGCCTGACTGATGCCGAATCCAGCAGCAGCTGGCTGCTTATCTTGGCGGCGATGTTCCCCTTGACGCGCAGGTTGCCGGAGAGAGTCAGCGTGACGGGGGTCTGCCAGCCGTTGTTGAGCATACGGGCCACATAGACGCTGGAGCTGGACTTGGCGACGGTATAGTGGCCCGGGGCCAGGAACTCCCCGACCCGCTTTGACTCGAAGCTGCGCTCCAGACTCCTGCGGTTCTTCACCCCGGCCTTGTCGCAGATGAGTTCGAGCGCCTCGGATGCTGAAGTCCCGGGATAGATATATATGCTGGCAGTCCTGCGGAAATTCGGCTTGCGGTTGTCGGCATACCAGGAGAGGGCAAGGCCCGCCCCGACGGCGCAAAGCAGCGCCAGTATTATGATCAGCGGAAGTCTCTTCATTATTTGCTGCGGAGTTTGACCGTATCCCCTTCTTCGAGGCGGACTCCGATGAGCGCAGGATTCATCTTCTGGAGGGCGGCGAGGCGGATTCCGAAGCGCTGGGATATCTCCCACAGCGACTCTCCGTCACGTCCGACCACATATCTGCTCACGTCCGGAGAGGCCTGGGCCTTCTTGCGGGCGAGGTAAACCTTTGTGCCCGGAGCGAGGCCGCTCTCGGAAGAGAGGTCATTGAAGCGGAGCAGCTCGCGCAGGAAGAGTCCGTTGGCGGCGGCGATGGAGGCATAGCTCTCCCCTTCCACCGAATAGACGAACGGCACTCCGTTCTGCTCATAGACGCTTCGGCTCAGGGAGAAGCGCACGGATTCCCTGTATTTGCGGTCCAGCACTTCCGGCGGCACCACCTTCGGGGCCTCCGCCTCAAGCGGCGGCTGCACCTTGACTTTTGTGCCCTTGTCGTATTCGTAGAGCCTGTAGTCCTCGATGAGCGTGATCAGCTTGTCGGCATAATTGGGGTCTGTGGCATAGCCGGCCTTCTTGAGCCCCTTGGCCCAGCCCTTGTAGTCGGTGGTCTTGAGCTCGAAGAGACTCTTGTAGCGGTCGCGTCCGCGCAGGAAGTCGGAGTGGTCCCGGAACGACGCGTCGGCACTCGGATATACCCGGAAACACTCTCCCGGAGCGTTGTCGTCCTCCTTCATATTCTTGCCTTTCCAGTCGTTGTGGCACTTGATGCCGAAGTGGTTGTTGCCCTTGACGGCAAGCCTCGACTGCCCGGCGTTGGACTCGAGCAGCCCCTGCGCGAGCGTGATACTGGCAGGGACACCGGTGCGCTTCATCTCGCTTACGGCGATGGAGGAATATTTCTCGATATATGCGAGCCTCGGATTGTTCCCGGCAGCGAGTGCCAGGAAGGCCGCAAGGATAATCAGGGCAAATCTTTTCATCTGTACGCTATGTCTCCGCAAAAATAAGAAGTTATTTCTATATTTCGAAGACGTCCCCGTCCTGCGCGGCGAAAGTGTCCGGAAAGATGTCGGTACATTCCTTGAGATATGCGCCGAAATCCACTATCCGGGAGGAATAGTGCCCGACGATGAGCCTGCCAGCCCCGGAGAGAAGTGCGCAGCGCGCGGCCTGCTCCGTAGTGGAGTGGTAGCGCAGCGCCGCCTTGTCCTCCATATCCTTCTGATAGGTGGCCTCGTGGTAGAGGCAGTCCACCCCCCTCACCCACTCGGGGATGCGCTCCATCGGAGCGGTGTCCGAGCAGTAGGCGTATGATTTCGGGACTATGGAGGAGTCCTGCGCTGCGGCGAGAGCGCGTCGCGGGGTGAGAACCTCGTCGAAGCGGTAGCCGTAGCACTCGATCTTGTGGTTAAGAGGAAAGGCGCTGACCTTCACCGCCTTGGACTCGTGGATGAGCTGCAGGGAGTCGCACTTGACGGCGGTGAAAAGCAGGCGGAAGTTCATCCCCTCTCCGAAGAACGACTCATAGAACTTCAGCACGGAGCCGAGGGCCTGCGGACCGTATATGTACAGGTCGCCGCTGCGCCCGTACATAGCCATCGAGCTCAGCAGCCCGAAGAGCCCGAAGAGGTGGTCGCCGTGGATATGCGAGATGAATATCGCCTCGACCTTGAGGAAGCCGACGTGCAGACGGCGCATCTGCCTCTGTGTCCCTTCGCCGCAGTCTATAAGGAACTCGCGCCCGTGCACGGAAAGTACCTGGGCGCTGGGATTCCTATCAGAAATGGGCATAGCCGAAGCTGTGCCCATTATCTTGAGTGTGAAGTTCATACTTGTGCGGGGGGGGGGGGATTACTCTCCCTTCTCAAGCTTCTCCTTGAGAGCCGCCAGAGCGTCGATGTCGCCGAGGGTCGCCTTCTCGACGTTGGCGTTGACTCTCTTGACCGCCTTCTTGGTGTTCTCAGCCTCTGCGGCTGCGGCCTTCTCCTTGACCTCGGCATAGGTGCGGAGGTGAGAGAGGAGGATGCGGCGGGTAGAGCGGCGAAGCTCGATCACCTTGAACGGAAGCACATCGCCGGCAACTGCCTGCTTGCCGTCTTCCTTGACGAGTTCACGGCTGAACGCGAAGCCCTCCGCATTGCCCTCGAGGGTGATGTTGGCGCCCTTGTCGGTGAGCGAAGCGACCGTACCCTCGACTACTGAGCCTACAGGGAACTTGGCCTCGATCTCGTCCCAAGGGTTAGGAGTGAGCTGCTTCAGACCGAGAGAGAGCTTGTGGTTGGCCTCGTCGAAGTCGAGTATCTGCACGTCGATGCTGTCGCCCGGAGAGACGAGCTCTGAAGGATGCTTGATCTTGTTCCAGCTGAGGTCGCTGATGTGGATAAGCCCCTCAACGCCGTCCTCAAGCTCGGCGAACACGCCGAAGTTGGTGATGTTGCGCACGATGGCCTTGTGCTTGCTGCCGACAGGATATTTCTCGCGGATATTCTCCCAAGGGTTAGGGGTGAGCTGCTTCAGACCGAGAGAGATCTTGCGGGCGTCGCGGTCGATGGAGAGAATCTGGGCCTCCACCTCGTCGCCGGCCTTGAGGAACTCCTGGGCTGAGTGCAGACGCGGAGACCAGGACATCTCGGACACGTGTACGAGTCCTTCCACGCCCGGCTCGATCTCGACGAACGCGCCGTAGTCTGCGATGAGGATGACCTTGCCCTTGACCCTGTCACCGACCTTGAGGTCAGGATTGAGATTGTCCCAAGGATGCGGGGTGAGCTGCTTGAGTCCGAGAGCAATCCTCTTCTGCTGCTCGTTGAAGTCGAGCACGACGACCTTGATCTTCTCGTCGAGCGAAACGACTTCCTCAGGATGGTTGACACGACCCCAGGAGAGGTCGGTGATATGGATGAGACCGTCCACTCCGCCGAGGTCGACGAACACGCCGTAGTTGGTGATGTTCTTGACGACGCCCTCGAGAATCTGGCCTTTCTCAAGCTTGCTGATGAGCTCGGCCCTCTTCTGCTCCTGCTCCGCCTCAAGGAGAGCCTTGTGGGACACTACCACGTTGCGGAACTCCTGGTTGATCTTGACAATCTTGCAGTCGATGTTCTGGTTGACGAACTGGTCGTAGTCACGGATAGGCTTGATGTCGATCTGAGAGCCCGGGAGGAACGCCTCGATGCCGAACACGTCGACTATCATACCGCCCTTGGTGCGGGTCTTGACGAAGCCCTTGACGACCTCGTCGTTCTCGAACGCCTCGTTGACCCTGTCCCAGGACTTGAGGGTGCGGGCCTTGCGGTGAGAGAGCACGAGCTGGCCCTTCTTGTCCTCTGCGGACTCGACATAGACCTCGACCTTGTCGCCGACCTTGAGGTCGGGATCATAGCGGAACTCGGACACCGGGATGACGCCCTCGCTCTTGCCGCCGATGGTGACCACCACCTCACGCTTGTTGAGCGCCGTCACTTCTCCCTCGACAACTTCGTTCTCCACTACTTTGGAGAGGGTCTTGTCGTATGCTTCCTCGATGGCCTTGCGGTCGTCGCCGCCGTAGACGTCGCCGCCCTCGAAAGCGTCCCAGTCGAAGTCCTCAGGCTTCACTGACGCGTTGAGGATGGAGCTCTTCTTCTCCGCCTTAGGGGCTTCAGCCTTAGGTGCTTCCGGGGCCTTCGGGGCCTCGGCTGCAGCCTCTTCCTTGACAGGCTCGGCCTCTTCCTTTACCGGAGCGGCTTCCTCCTTTGCGGGAGCAACCTCTTCCTTTATCGTTTCAGGCGCGGCCTCCGCTACCTCGGCAGCCTTCTCCCCGATCTCGGACACCACCTCCGCCTCCGGAGCGTTGCTCACGACTGAAGCGATGCCGTTCTTGGCGCCGTCCTCTGACTCGTACATCTGGCTGGAGCCGATGACCTGATGGTTGGCGGCCTTGAGGTTGAAGTGATACTTGCCGTTCTCAGACTGGCTGAGTTCGTAGCGGGACTCGTCGCCCGCGTTTTTCTTTACTGACGCTATTCCGTTCTCGCAAGCCTTGAGGGTGGTGTACATCTCGGATGAGAGGATCACCTGTCCGTTGCCTGCCTTGAGATTGAAATAGTACTGGCCGTTCTTCGCCAGTTTGATTTCGAATTTACCCATTTGTAATCAAAGACAAACTATTGGTTTAACATTATGTATTGTGCCGCCCGGGACCCCCGGGACAAAAGCGCGCAAATATAGCAAGAAAAATCTGACAATCAAAGCATTTTCTTGCGTTTGAACACAAACCATATGCCCAGCACGAGCGCGAGCATCAGGGCCGCGATCAGCACCCAGGCCAGCGGAAGGCCGGCGAGCGGGAGGGCTACGTTCATCCCGTAGAAGCTCGCCACGAGCGTGGCAGGCATAAGCAGCAGGGAGACGAAGGTGAATATCTTCATTATCCTGTTCTGGTCGAGGTTGATGATGCCGACCACGGTGTCCTGCATATATTCCAGCCTCTCGAAGGTGAATGTGATGTGGTTGATCAGGGACGCTATGTCCTGGAGGATGATGCCCATCTCCTCGCGGAAGTCCGCGTCCTTGGGGCAGAGGCGGCTCTTGAGCACGTTGGATATCAGGCGCTGCTTGTCGACTATGTTTTCGCGCACGTTCATCGCGTTCTGCTGCAGCTGGTTGATGTCCAGAAGGAACTTCACGTTGATGTCCTCCATCTGGTTGATGCGCCTGCTGAACTGGGACACGTCCTTGGCGATCAGCTCGACGATGTCGGCGTCGAGGTCGACACGCCTGTCCATAATCGCGAGGAAGATGGAGAAGCCGTCGGCGAACTCGTCCGGCAGGGCCTGAATCTTGAGCTGGAGGGTGTCCAGCGAGCGGAGGGGCATCTCCCGGACCGTAGTCAGTATGCCGTCGGAGATGATGAACGATACGGGATCCACGAGCATCTCGTCGTCTGCCGGCGAGAGGAAGTTGGTGTTGGCGAATATCACTCCGTCATCCTCGGAGAAACGGGATGAACTCTCGATTTCCTCCGCTTCGGCGCGGCTCTGGATTTCAGTGCCCAGATATGCTTCCACCGCCCTCTTCTGCTCTCCCGACGGCTGCAGGAGGTCTATCCAGAGGACATTTTCTTTGCTGATAGCAGCAAACTCCGCTTCAGACTGGGCGAAAACTATCTCAGTGCCCCGCCTGTAGAAAATCTTGACCATAAGCCCTAGCTTTTTACGAATCCCGATATCCGGCGCCTGCATACGGAGAAGCAAGCCTGCAAAGTTAAGAATTATTCCCGAAAAATCACTACCTTTGCCGGCCTAATGTCTGTGTAAAATGAATCTTTTGGAACCCCTGCTCACAGCGGTATCCCTCTGCGCCGACTGCTTCGCCGTGGCAGTGTGCTCGAGCGTCACGCTCAAGAAGACAGAATTCGGGAGCGTAGCCACGGTCGCGCTGTCTTTCGCGCTCATCCAGACCGGCCTGCTGCTTGTCGGCTGGTTTTTCGGCGGACTCTTCGCGGGGCTTGTCCACAGGATTTCGCACATCATCGGCTGCGTCCTGCTCGCCTATGTCGGCGGCTCGATGGTGATGGAAGGCGTAAAAGACCGTTGCGAGGAGCGCAACCTCAACGGGCTCAAGAACATAATCATCGGGGGCATCGCCACCAGCATCGATGCCCTGGCGGTAGGGGTCGCCCAGTCGATGGAGCGGGACGTGGAGAAGAGCATCTGGCCGCTCGCCGTGGCGGTCTTCGCCGTGACCCTTGCGTCCGTTGCCGCCGGCATCTGCGGCGGGCACAGAATAGGCCACCGCTTCGGGAAGTGGGCCGAAATCATCGGCGGGCTCATCCTTATCGGAATCGGAATCAGTTTCCTGCTGTAGCCTCCGTGCCGCCCAGCCTACGGCTTGAACAGCTGCCTGTTGAGAATCGAGCGCCCGAGGGTCAGCGAGTCGGCGTATTCGAGATTGTCCCCGAAACCAAGACCTCGCGCGAGAGTCGAGACCTTGACGGAGAGGCCCTCTATCTGACGGTAAATATAGAATGAGGTCGTCTCCCCCTCCACGTCGCCGCTCAGCGCGAGGATGACTTCCGACGGCGCGTCCTTCTCTTTGAGACGCTCCACGAGACGGCCTATGTTGAGGTCCGACGGCCCGACCCCGTTGATCGGGGAGATGATGCCGCCGAGCACGTGATAGACTCCCCGGTATTGTCCGGTATCTTCTATGCTCATCACGTCCCGAACGCTCTCCACCACGCAGACGGTGCTGCGGTCGCGGCTATGGTCGGCGCATATCGGACAGACGTCCCCGTCGCAGATCATCCCGCAGACGGTGCAGTAGCGCACCTCGTCCGCGAGACGGTCTATCGCCGAGGCGAAGCGGTGCACGTTGTCGGACGGCTGCCGGAGCAGGTGCAGGGCCAAGCGCAAGGCGCTGCGGGAGCCCACCCCCGGAAGGGAGCTGATGGCTTCCACAGCGTCTTTAAGCAGTTTGGATGGATAACGGTCAGTCAATATTATCTGGCCTTTCCGTTAGAGCCGAGCACATTCATAATCTTGTGGATGTACATCTTCTTCATCTCCTCGCGGGCCGGCTTGAGGTACTGGCGCGGATCGAAGTGGGACGGGTTCTCGGCAAGGTGCTGACGGATGGCGGCGGTCATCGCAAGACGGGAGTCGGAGTCGATGTTGATCTTGCACACCGCGCTCTTGGCGGCCTTGCGGAGCTGCTCCTCAGGGATGCCCACGGCATCAGGAAGCTTGCCGCCGTACTTGTTGATGATGTCGACATATTCCTGCGGGACAGAAGAAGAACCGTGGAGCACGATAGGGAATCCAGGGAGCTTCTTCTCGATGGCCTTGAGCACGTCGAACGCGAGCGGCGGCGGAACGAGACGTCCGGTCTTCGGGTCGCGGGTGCACTGCTCAGGCTTGAACTTGTATGCGCCGTGCGAAGTGCCGATGGAGATGGCGAGCGAGTCGCAGCCGGTCTTCTTGACGAAGTCGATGACTTCCTCAGGCTTGGTGTAGTGAGACTCCTCGGAAGCCACTTCCTCCTCGACTCCGGCGAGCACGCCGAGCTCGGCCTCGACGGTCACGTCATACTTGTGGGCGTACTTCACGACCTTCCTGGTGAGGGCCACGTTCTCGTCGTAAGGGAGGGCGGAGCCGTCGATCATCACAGAGGAGAAGCCGAAGTCAACGCAGCTCTTGCAGAGCTCGTAGCTGTCGCCGTGGTCGAGATGGAGCACGATCTGAGGCTTTTTCCATCCGAGTTCCTTGGCATATTCCACGGCCCCCTGCGCCATATAGCGGAGAAGAGTCTGGTTGGCGTAGTTGCGCGCGCCCTTGGACACCTGGAGAATCACCGGAGACCTGGTCTCGGCGGAGGCCTGGATGATGGCCTGAAGCTGCTCCATATTGTTGAAGTTGAAAGCAGGCACGGCGTAGCCGCCCTTTACGGCCTTGGCGAACATCTCGCGGGTGTTCACAAGTCCAAGATCCTTATAAGAAACCTTCATAAGACGATAAAATTATAATAACAACTGTCAGTTTTTCAAAAATCGCGTAAATTTAGTTATTTTTGTACAAATTCACACACAAATGTCGGGGAAAGTCCTCATATTTTCAGCGCCTTCCGGTGCGGGCAAGAGCACGGTGGTGGGCCATCTGCTCGCTCTGCATCCCGAGTTCGAATTCTCCATATCGGCCACCTCCCGCCCTCCGCGCGGGACTGAGCGCGACGGGGTGGAATATCACTTCATCTCGGCGGACAAGTTCCGCGGGCTCATCGCCGCCGACGCCTTCGTGGAATATGAGGAAGTCTATCACGACCGTTTCTACGGCACGCTGAAGAGCGAGGTCGAGCGCATCTGGTCCAAAGGCCACGTGATAGTCTTCGACGTGGATGTCAAGGGCGGAGTCAATCTCAAGCGCTATTTCGGCGCGGCGGCGCTCTCCATACTGATTCTGCCTCCGAGCCAGGAGGAGCTGGAGAGAAGACTGCGCGCCCGCGGCACGGACAGCGAGGAATCCATCCGCGAGCGGCTCGACAAGGCCGGCTCCGAAATCGGCTTCGCGCGGGGCAAGTTCGACCGCGAGATTGTCAACGACCGCCTCGCGGACACTTTCGCCGAGGCTGAGGCAATCGTAAACGGCTTCCTATGCGGATAGCCGTCTATTCCGGTTCTTTCGACCCCCTGCACATCGGACATCAGGCCATAATGGAATACCTGACCGATGTCCGGGATTTCGACTGGGTGTATCTGGTCATCTCCCCGCAGAACCCTTTCAAAGACCCCGAAAAGGCGCTCAACGCCGAAGACCGGTACCGCGCGGCGGTCGAAGCCGTGCTACGGCATCCCGAGCTGCACGTCTGGGTGGACGACATCGAGCTCCGTATGCCCGCCCCGCACTATACCATCAAGACCCTCGACGCCCTCAAGAAGCGCGAACCGGAGAACGACTTCACCCTGGTGATAGGGGCCGACAACCTCGAGAACATCCACAAGTGGCGGGACGCGCCACGGCTCCTGAGCGAATACGGGGTCACGGTATATCCCCGCAAGGGCTACGACGTGCACAAAATCCGGCAGATGCTGCTCGAAGAGTGCAGGCACTTCCCCGCCCCCTATGTGCTGGACTTCTGGACGACACCGGACATCGTAAGTCTGGAGCAGCTCGACCGCCTCTACAACATCCGCATCATAGACGCGCCGATAGTGGACATCTCCTCCACGGAAATCCGCGAGCGGGAGGAGGCCGGAGAGGATATGTCGGAATTTCTTATGTAACATACTTAGCGAAATGATGAAAAAAGCAATCTCCCTCATCGCTCTCGCGCTCTGCGCGGCACAGTTCTGCGCGGCACAGAGCCTAAAGTTCAAGCTCTGCACGGACGGAAACTCCGACGGTTATGTGCAGGTGGCTCCGGGCACCGTCTACTCCGACGCCAGCGGATATGGCTACGAAGAAGGCGGGGACGGCACATCGGCTCCGGCGAGTTTCTCGGTGAAGGTTCCGGAAGGCAGCTACAAGGTCACGGTGACGCTCGGCAGCCCCGAAGGCACGTCCAAGACGAGCATCCGGGCAGAGCAGCGCCGGCTCGTGGTGGAGGGCTGCACCACGGCAAAGGGGGAAATCGTAAGCAAGAGCTTCAGCGTGAACGTGCGCAGCAACACCCTCTCCCCCGGCAACACGCTGAAACTTGACTCGAGGGAATGGGACTACGGCAGCGGCAAGCCTCTGTCATTCAATTGGGACGACAAGCTCACGCTGACATTCTGCGACGAGAACCCAAAAGTAAGGACCGTGGAGATAGAAGCCCTGGAGAATCCCCTGACGGTTTACCTCATCGGCGACTCCACCGTCACCGATCAGGCCGGGACTTATTTCGGCACTTGGGGACAGGTGCTGCCGCTGTGGTTCAGACTGCCGGCAGTGGTGGCCAACCACGCCGAATCCGGCCAGACTCTCAAGGCCTTCCGTTTCCAGAGAAGATGGGACAAAATCTACGAAAACCTCAAGCCGGGGGACTATGTCCTGATACAGCTCGGCACCAATGACAGCAAGTCGAAGGGGCACGACGGGATGTGGCCGAAAGACGATATGGCCGGGGAATGGGAATTCACCCACTCCGATGCCGGAACGGACTATATATGGCAGCTCGCCACATACGCCGTCGAGACAATGCGGAAAGGAGCGGTCCCGGTGATAGTGTCTCCTATGACCAAGGTGAATCTGAACAGCTGCACGGCGGACGCTTCCGGATTGATTGACAGATATGCCGAAGGGGCGAAGAAGGCCGCAGAACTTGCCGGATGCGCCTATATCGATCTCTTCTCGATGAGCAAGGACATCGTGAAGGCTCTCGGGCCGGATACGGCCAAGGCCTATCAGGACGGCACGCACTCCGGGAACTTCGGCGGGTATCTGTTCTCAAGATGCATAGCGAAAGGGATAAAGGACTCCGGTCTCGGACTTGCGGACTATCTCATCGACGGTGCCGCTGACTTCAACCCGGTTGCTCCTCTACCCCTTCTGAAAGATTTCAACACGGCCGCTGACAATTCTCTGCCGCGACCGCGGCCGTCAAGATAGGATTACTCCTTGATGCACCTGACGGACATTCCGTCGGCTTGAAGAGCCCCCCGTCTTCTGCATTACAGACAGGCACACCCAGCCCGCTAGAGCTCGAGGGTGAGCGTGTGGCGGCCCGGGGAGTAAGGGAGGAACTCGGAGCGGCCGGAGGCGGAGTTGCGGACGGTGATGTCGTACTCGGCGTCGCGGAACTTGCGCACTATGCGGTATTCCCGGATGGAGGCGGGCAGGCACGGCTCGATGAGCAGGCCGTCGAACTGCGGCTTCACCCCGAGCAGATATTCCGACACGGCAGTCCAGTTCCACGCGGCGGTACCCGTGAGCCAGCTGTTCTTCCCCTCTCCAGGGCGGGCGGCATCCTTGCCCGCAATCATCTGGCAATAGACATAAGGCTCCACCTTGTGCAGCTTCTGGTCTCTGATGAACGCCGGGGCGATGCGGCTCCAGTGCCTCCAGGCATCCTCGGCGCGGCCCGCGAGCGCCTCGGCAATGACTATCCAGGCGTTGTTGTGGCAGAACACGCCGGCGTTCTCCTTATAGCCCGGGGGGTATGAGGATATCTCCCCATATTCCGGATAATAGCGGCTGTAGGCAGGGTTGTTGAGCACAATGCCGTGGGGGCTTTCGAGATGGTTCTTCACGGAGTCCAAAGCCTTGTCGCAGAACCCCTCGGAAGCGCCGATGCGGGCCATCGAGCACCAGCCCTGGCTCTCGATGAATATGCGCCCCTCGCCGCACTCCGACGAGCCGACTTTGCGTCCGAAGAAGTCATAGGCCCGGCGAAACCACTCCCCGTCCCAGCCGAAGCGACACACTGCGGCAGACATATTCTCCGCAGCTTCGCGCACCCCGGAGGAAGGCTTCCCGAGACGGTCGAGCAGCGCTGCATACCTCTCCGCCGCGACGACGAAGAGTCCCGCGACCATCAGCGACTCCGCCTTGCTGCCCTCGCTGCGGTTGCCGGCAGTCTGGAAGGACTCGTCCGGGTTGTCGGAGAAGCAGTTGAGATTGAGACAGTCATTCCAGTCGGCGCGCCCGATGAGCGGAAGCCCGTGGGGGCCGAGACGCGACAGAGTGTAGCTGATGCAGAGGTCAAGATGTTCCAGAAGCGGCCTTGCGCTGCCGGGAGCGTTGTCGAACTCCACCTGTTCGTCGAGTATCGAGAAATCCCCCGTCTCGCGCAGATAGGCGTCCACTCCGAGCGGCAGCCAGAGCGGGTCGTCGTTGAATCCGCCTCCGATGCCGTCGTTGCCCCTCTTGGTGAGCGGCTGATACTGGTGGTAGCAGCCTCCGTCGGGAAGCTGGGTCGCGGCGATGTCCAGCAGCCGCTGCCGGCTGCGCTCCGGAATCTGATGCACTATCCCCAGAATATCCTGCGCGGAGTCGCGAAAACCCATCCCCCGCCCGATGCCGCTCTCGAAGTAGCTGGCGCTCCGGCTCATAAGGAAGGTCACCATACACTGGTACTGGTTCCACAGATTGACGCTCCTGTCCAGCTCCGGGACTCCGGACGAGAGGCGGAAGCGCCCGAGCAGATTGCGCCAATACCCGCACAGGTCGGAGAAAGCCTCGTCCACGGCCTCGGAAGTGGCGAATGCCGCCATCATACTGCGGGCGGAGTCCTTTCGTATGATGCCCGAACCGGAGTTGAAGTCAGGCGCGGGGGCATCGATGAATTTGCTCTCCGGAGGGTTCTCCCCGTAGCCGAGGACGAAGACCAGCTCACGCTTCTCTCCCGCTCCGAGAGTGATGTCCAGACGGTGCGAGGCCACCGGACTCCAGCCGTGCGCCACCGAGGAGGAAGAGACCCCGGCCAGCACGTTCTGCGGAGCGTCGAAGCCGTTGTACATCCCGATGAAGCTCTCCCTGTCGGTGTCGAAGCCGTCAATCGGGGCGTTGACCCCGTAGAATGCGTAGTGGTCGCGCCGCTCGCGGTACTCCGTCTTGTGGTAGATGACGCTCCCCTCGACCTCAACTTCTCCGGTGGAGAGATTGCGCTGGAAGTTCTCCATATCGGTCCCGGCATTCCAGAGGCACCACTCCACGAACGACCAGAGGCTGAACGATTTGCTCTCCGCGCTACGGTTCTCCAGAGTCAGCCTTTGAATCTCGCACGCATAGCCTTGCGGCACAAAGAAGAGCCCCTCCGCCCGAAGGCCGTTCTTCTCCCCGCAGATGCGGGTGTATCCCAGTCCGTGCCGACATTCGTAGAAGTCGAGCGGAGTCTTGCACGGTTTCCAGCCCGGACTCCAGACAGCGCCCCCGTCGTTGATATAGAAATACCTGCCCCCGTCGTCCATCGGCACCCCGTTGTAACGGTAGCGCGTCAGGCGGCGGAACTTCGCGTCGCGGAAGAAAGAGTAGCCTCCGGCGGTGGCGGAGATAAGGGAGAAGAATTCCTCCGTGCCGAGGTAATTGATCCAGGGCCAAGGAGTCGCAGGGTCCGTGATTACGAATTCGCGGGCCGCGTCGTCGAAATGTCCGTACATCATCAGTTGAAGAGCACGAAAAGGAGTTCGAGGACAAGCAGGACGGCAAGCGCTATGAGCACATAGCGCATAACCTCAGGCAGCCCTTTCCAGACAGAAGCGGCATCCGAAGACCCGGCATCGCTCACGCTCTCCCCGCAAGAGTCCTCCCGCTTGACGGCGAGCTCGTTCTGGATGGCAGCCATCTTCCTGCGTGTCAGAGGATAGAAGACCACTATCACCACGGCGAGGGCCGCGACTGCGGCAGGTATCCAGCTCATCAGAAGCCTGAGCCCGCGCAGCGCGGCTTCGGTCTGCACGGCTCCCGCTGCCGTGTTGTAGTCGAACGCCTTGAGCAGCCACATCACCACGAAGCCGCCGAACGCGCCTCCGAACTTCTGGGCCATCGAGGCCGAAGAGAATATCAGCCCGGTGGAAGCCGTGCCGTCACGGTTCTCGGCGAAGTCGCTCACGTCGGCGTACATACTCCACACCAGAGGCGAAATCACTCCCGTGAATATGCTTATCACCACCTGAAGCAGCAGCATCCAGAAGTAGCCGCTCTGGGTCACAGGGATATAGAAGAATATGACGCTCAGCACTATAAGCGAGACGAAAGAGAGGATATAAGTGCTCTTCTTGCCGAGCCGGTCGGCAAGCGGGACCGCCAGCGCCACGCCGAGCATATTGCATACCTCACCGATGGAGAGGAAGAGCCCGGCGTAGAAGAGGAAGCTCAGCGAGCCGAGATGGAGATGCGCGTCCGCGCCGATGACGTCATTGAAGAAATACGCCACCGTGCTGCCCCGGACAGTGTTGAAGAGGTTGGAGCAGAGCGCCGCGCCGATGAGTATCCACCAGGGGGCGTTGCGCAGCAGGGACTTGAGGTCGCTGCCCACTGACACCTTGCTCACCGTGTGCAGTTTCTCGCGGGTCATCCTGAAGCAGAGCAGGAAGAGCATAAGGCAGAATGCCGCAATCACTATCATCGCGTTCTGCCAGCCCGCCGGAGCATCGTAGCCGCCGAGAGCCTTGCAGAGAGGCTCCCAGCAGAAGAGGGCGATGAAGCTGCCGCCGTAGGCGAAGAACATACGGAACGAACTCAGCACCGTCTTGGTATCGGAGTTGTCCGTCATCACGCCAAGCATCGCGCCATAAGGCACGTTGATGCCGGTATAGACGGTCATCATCAGGATGTAGGTGACATAGGCCCAGACGAGCTTGACGGTCGGCGAGGCGACCGGAGTGGAGAAAAGATAAACTCCACTCAGCGCAAACGGCAGCGCCATCAGCAGCAGATACGGGCGGTACTTGCCCCACTTCGTGTCAGTCCTGTCGGCGAGCACTCCCATCATCGGGTCGCTGACCGCGTCCCATACCCGCGTCACCACCAGCAGCAGCGCCACCTGGTCGAGCGTGAGTCCGAAAATGTTACTGTAGAAGAACGGGAGGTAGTAGGAGAATATCTTCCAGAACATCGAGGAAGCCATATCCCCGAAGCCGTATCCCGCCTTCTCGCCGAAACTCGTCCTGATACCTGCTGCCATACTATTCCTTTATGAATTTGAGATTACTGTCTATCAATTCGTTGAGCCTGCGTACCGAAGCGCCGGTGGTGAGGCCGTCCGGGCGCGTGCCGAGGCAATAGTCCACGAGACGGTCGACCGTCGAGGTCGCGACGTGCAGCCGTGTGTCGCAGGAGGCGTAGTAGATATATACTTTGCCGTCCGGGTCGGCAATCCAGCCGTTGGAGAAAAGCACGTTCATCACGTCCCCCACATATTCCTCCCCTTCCGGGGCCATAAAGTATCCCGCCGGCTCCGCAATCACGCGGCTCGGATCGTCCAGGGCCGTCATATACATATAGAGCACATACCTCAGTCCGGAAGCGCAGCCGCGCACGCCGTGCGCGAGATGCAGCCATCCCTTGGAGGTCTTTATGGGAGCCGGGCCCTCGCCGTTCTTCTGCTCCTTAACGGTGTGGTAGTGCCGGAAGTTGATGATCTTCTCCTCCCGGACTTCGGCGCGGGTGATGTCGTCAATCAGCGCCCAGCCTATGCCGCCGCCGCTGCCCGCGTCGATGAATCCGTCCTGCGGGCGGGTGTAGAGAGCGTACTTGCCGTCCACGAACTCGGGGTGCAGCACCACGTTGCGCTGCTGCGAGCTTGACTTCAGGTCAGGAAGCCTCTCCCAGACGAGAAAGTCCCTGGTCCTCGCTATGCCGGCGCAGGCGACTGCAGAAGAGAGGTCACCGTCCCTCGCGTCGGGGTCCTTGCGCTCCACGCAGAAGATGCCGTACACCCAGCCGTCCTCGTGGGCGGTCAGACGCATATCATAGACATTGGTGGCAGGCTCGCCGTATTCCGGCATAGTGACGGGACGGTCCCAGAAGCGGAAATTGTCCACCCCGTCCGGGCTTTCCGCCACGGCGAAGAACGATTTGCGGTCAGCGCCCTCCACGCGGGCTACCAGCAGGTACTTCCCTCCCCACTTGATTGCTCCGGCGTTGAAAGCGGCGTGTACGCCGAAGCGCTCCTCTAGATAGGGGTTCGTCTCCGGATTGAGGTCGTAGCGCCAGAACAGCGGGGCGTGGGCTCCGGTAAGCACCGGGTGGGAATATCTCTCATAGATGCCGTTCACATATACGGGTGTATTCTTCCTTTCGATCAGTTGCCAGTACTCCTCCCGGAGGAGGTCGAATCTTTCGTTAAAATCCATATCTTATTCGTTGTCAGTCAGAAATATAGTTCTCTCGTCCGCGCAGAATGCCCTGAAGTCCTCCGCATCGGCGGAACCCTCGAACGGAGCGTAGTAGTGCTGCGGCTTGTCGGAGGCGTTGCGCCAGGTGAGAAGATAACACAGAGGCACGCCCTTCAGGGCATCCAGCAGAGTCCCGGTCCACCACTTAGGGTCCGGGGTGGACTCGAAGCCGGTCTCGCAGAACGCGAGCAGCTTGCCTCTCTCGGCAGCGAGGCGCGTGAGCAGCGCCATATCTTTCCGCAGCACTTCGCGGAAATATGCGTTGGCCTGCGCTATCCCCTCGTCCCCAAGGCTCTTGAGACGGTCGGAGAGGAAGTCATAGTGGTCCACTCCGATGATGTCCACATATTCGTCGCCGGGATAACGGCCCAGAAAACTCTCCTCCGTAAGATTCGAGTTCGGAGAATATGCCCAGAGGATGTTATTCAGCCCGCGCTCTTTGCAGAAATAATCATATGTGAGGATGAAGAGCTCACGGTACTGCTCCTCGCTGCAGCAGCTTGAGCCCCACCAGAACCAGCCGCCGAGGTGTTCGTGCCAGGGACGGAAGATGACGGGCACGGGATTGCCGGACGGGCCCTTGAGGGACTCGATGAAGTCGGCTGCGTTGGAGAGCCATCCCATAAACTCGCCGTGCTTCTCCCCGCCCTCGAGAACGGACGCCACGGCTTTGTCGGAACTGTAGTCCCAGGAGTCGCCTCCGGTCAGAGGATTGCGGGGATGCCAGGAGAGAGTGACGGCCCCGCCGCGCTCGAAGTGTGCGAGAGCGGCCCTGCGCATAAGCGCGAACGGCACGTCGTCCAGATTGGACTCGTCCCCGAGCTCTATCCCGCCGAGGTCAAAGCCGACTCCGGCAGGATATTGCCCGCAGACCGACCTCACGTCAGACCGCTCCAGCGGGTCTCCGGTGATGTCCTCAACCTTCCAGGAGTGACCGTAGACGAGGTCGTCCTGATGGAAATAGAGGAACTTGCCGCTCTGCGCGGCTTCGGCGAGCCGGGCCCGAAGCGCCGCAGCGGAATTGCCCGGCTCCCCGCCGCCTGCCCCGGAGCAGCAGCAGAGCGCTGCGGCGGAGCCGAATATAAGGATAGGTTTTAGAATTGTATTCATCTGAACGTCAATTTGGTGCGTTGTCGTAAACGGACTTGAGGGTATAGGACTTCGATTCGGTGAAGACCGCCTTTTTCATTGCCCCTATCATTGTCTCCCCCACTCCGATATAGCCGCCTGTGGCGTGGTCGATGAAGCCATTGGCTTCACGGCCCGTGCCCTTGGCCCCGTTGTCCCAGAGGAACGGGGCGATGCCGTAGTTCTTGCAGGCCTTGTAAACGAATTCGAAGTAGTACTTCTGAAACAGCGTCTCCCTCTGCGTGTCGCGGCTGGAGCAGCCCGACTCGCCGAAATAGACCGGGATTCCCTTGTCTATGTAGGCCGCCTTGAGGGCGGCGAGAACCTCCACGATCTCTTTCTCGCCTGTAGGGGCCGGATTGTTCTTGGCGCTGTGTCCCCACTCGCCGTATTTCGACTCAAGAGTATAGTCGGAAGGGTCGTAGCAGTGCACGGCGACAAGCAGCCTGTCTGTGGCGCTGTCCTTAGGGAGGACGAGATTGTCGATAGTCATCTGAGGGTCGGCGCAGTAGCCCGGGATGCCCAGGTAGCGTGCGGAGTTGCCTCCGCCGGTCTCGCGGACCGTGTCCACGAACGCCTGTGCCCACTTATTGATGACCCTGTACTGCGCTCCGCCGTCGCTGCGGTTGCCTCCCCAACCCCAGCCTCCGTCGTGGATCTCGTTGAACGCCTCGAACATCAGATAGTCCCCCTCGTCCTTGAAGCGGGTCGCAATCTGCTTCCAGACGGCTCTGAACTCGGCGGTAATCTCATCGTATTTTGCGGTGGACGAGGCTGCGTCCTTGATGTTGAGCCAGTACTTGCTGTCAGCCCCGTCGTGGTGGATGTTGACTATGGCGTTGAGTCCGGCTTCGCGGGCATAGCCCAGCACTTCGGCCACCCTGTCCATATATTTGTCTTCAATCTTGCAGTCAGGCGCGGCTCCGATGTGGCCCATCCAGGTCACCGGGATTCGGACAGAAGTGAAACCCTTGGCCTTCAAACTGTTGAATGTCTGCTGCGTAGTCTTGGCATTGCCCCAGCAGGTCTCGTCCGCGACTCCGTTGATATGCGCGTCCAGCTGATTGCCGAGATTCCATCCGAGACCGAGTCTGGAGGCCATCTGCCAGGCGGCGTTGTCGCCCGGGGTAATCTCCCGGAGGAAGTCCTCCGGCTCGGGTTCGGCTTTGCCCGGCTGGGTGACGGAGACGGTCGCGGAGAGGGTGCCGCCCGTAAGGGTGATGGTGGCGCTGCGCTCGGAGGAACTCTCGTTGGCTTCGACCGCGACGGGATAGGAGATTTTGTAGTTTTGATATGTCCCGTCCGTAATCTTGACCCATTTCCGGTCTGAAACGGCCACCGGCCTTGCCGGAGAAGTAACGCTGAGTGTAAACGTATCCCCGCCCTGGGCCGCCGCATATTCCGTCGGAGTGACGCTCAGGGCATCAGGGGCGTCCGGCACGTCCGGGGTGTCCGGAGTCGCGGTTTTGCCCCCGCAGGAGACAGCAAGCAGCAAGGCCGTGATAGCCGTGGCCCTCAGGATCATATATCTTCCGGGTCTATTCATATCTGATATCTTTCCTGTTGACTGTAAGTCGGTTCTTGAGGATGGCCGTCCACTCGGAGACGGAGTTGTTCCAGTTGTAGGAGCCGTCGGAGTTGCGGCTGTAGAGCACCGGCTTGCCGTCTTCGAAGTTGCACCAGTTCATATAGTAGAGCCACGGGGCATCCGCCGCGAAGCAGCCGTCGAGGTCCGGGAGATTGCCGAACTCGCTGAGGGCGACCATCTTGGCCCCCTTTACGGAGTTGTTGACATATCGGAAGTACCCTGTGAGGTCCGTGCCCTTCGCCTCGTAAAGGTCGGCCCCTACGATGTCCACATATTCGTCGCCCGGATACCACTCGCGCGCCTCTGACGGGTCATCGGAGAGAATGCCGTGATGCTGGGTCTGCACCGTCCACACCCAGATGAGGTTGTGGAGTCCGTAAGTGTTCTGGAGTCTGTCGCGAAGATGCCGCCACAGCCTTACGCAGGCGGACGCGCCGTCGTAGCCCCACCAGAACCACGCCCCCCAGCCGTAGTCGCCCGCCGCCTCGTGCAGAGGACGGAAAAGCACAGGTATCCCGGCCTCCTGCAAGAGTTTGAGATACGCCGCGATTTTGGCTATCTGCGCCTCCATCACCTCGTTCTGCCAGGTCCCTTCCTTGAGGGCGTTCTCCACCCCGAAAGCCCTGGTCGAGTAGGAATACTTGTTGAGGTCGCTCTGAGCCTTGCTGTCAGGAACTGTCCAATGCCAGCCGATCTGTATGATGTTGCCAGCCTCCCGGGCGCTGCGGACAGGGGTGATGTCGCCGTAGTCGGGGCAGCCGTCCCAGGCCTTGGCCGGCCAGTCGAGGAAGAGGTAGTCAAAGCCGACTATGCCGGGATAGAGACCGGTGAGACTGTTGATATGGTCGGTATAGCTTGTCTCCCAGGCCGTGCCGCCCATAGCTCCGCTGATGCTCTTGGAGCCGTAGATGCCGAGCAGATAGGCGTAGAGGCTCTTCGCTGCGGGGATGGCATCTGAGTCAGTGAGCGAGGATGAGGGATTGCGCCCGTAATCGGGTTCGTCAGCCTTGACGGAGAAAGTGACGCTGACCTCCCCGGCGGGGTTGTCCTTGAATCCGCTGACCACTCCGGCGGGTATCGTCACTGTGTAGGACTCTCCCTTGCGGAGGCCGGAGACGCTGACGGTCACGTCGGCGTTGTAGGCCACCACCTTGTCTACTGTGGCGGAGTTGCTGACGCTCACCTCGCTCTGACGGTCGAGCGGTATCTTGACATTGCAGTCGTAGGTGAACACCACGTCGAGACTGCTCCCCACGAGACCGGAAGTCCCGTCGGCGGGAGTGACGCCGACAAGCTCCGGGGCTTTCGCCGCCGGAGTGTCCGAGGGCTTCTCCCCGCAGGACCAGGCCAGGGCGCAGACGGCGAGCGCCGCAAATATTATGCTTCTGTTCTTTATCATAGTCGGTACCGGCAGGGCCGGCGCAATCGGATTCCGGAGGAAGTTTCACCCTCCTCCGGAATAAAGAGTTTAGATAAAGCTTATCTTCGTGACTGTCACGAGTTTGCCTTGTACGATGATGGCATTCCCCCACCAGGCCTTGGTCGTGAACTTGCTGTAGATGCCGCTGTTGGCCTCGAAGCTGATATAGCCCTTGCCTGCGGCCTCAGGAGAGTTCTCCGCATTGAACTGGTTGGCAGCAGCGCCCGGCATATTGAGGTCAGGGCCGAGATTGTTCCAATGTCCGTCGAAGAGCTGGATCTGCCAGTTCTCCGCATCGGTGGTGGTGAAGTAGATTCGGATTTCGCTGCCCTGCGTCAGGCCGGCATTGACCCAGTCGTCCTCCCCTCCGAGGCTCAGGTTGTTCTCGTAGTCGTCGCCCGTGTACTCGGAGCCTTCCCAGACCACCGTTTCGGTGGAGCCGTACTGGATGAGGCTGACGCCTGTGATGATGACGCCTTCGCCCTGGCACTGGTATGCGCCTCCCCAGCCTGTATCCTGGTTTGTGAGTGCAGCGAGGATGTCAGCCGTCACATTGAACGCGAAGTAGCCGCCGGAGGTGTCGAAATTGTTGGTATTGACGTTGTTTCCGCCGTCAAGCTCCGCGATGGACAGCCCGTTCCAGTGACCGTCAAGGTTATTGAACTGCCACCAGTCGTTGTAGGCGGTGAAGTAAACCCTGATGACGTCGCCCTCGGCGATGCCCGCGTCCTGGAACGCGTTAGGCGAGCCGAGATATGGAGAGTTGCCCCAGCCGGAGAGGTCTTCGCTGCCCTGCCAGATAAAGGTCTCGGTGTAGGAAGCGGTGATCTCGAACGGCACAGGCCATACGAGGCTTTCGCCGCTGACGAGGGTGATGCCGAGGCGATATACTCCAGGCCCCACCCCTTCAGGGATTTCGAATGACATCGCATCGTCTGAGCGGCTGGCATAGCTGAGGACTTTCTTGTCCTTGACGGTGATGGACTCTATCTTCAGGAGATTGCTTCCGGTGATGGAGATGAGCTTCCCGAGGTTGAACGGAGGATTGTCGAAGACGATGGACACGGCCTCGTCGTAGCTGACTGCGATGGTCTCCGAAGCTGCCTCGTAGCCGTTGGCGGCGACTGCGGTGAGCGGTCCGTCATAGGCTTCCCTCGGAATGCTGACGAGGAGTTTCTCGGAAGACTCGCAGACGAACTCGCAGGCGACAAATCCCTGCACCGCGTCTCCTATCTTCACTTCGGTCACGAGGTCAAGGTCGACCCCGCTGACTTCCAGCTTGTCTTTGCCGGCCACTGCGGCTGTGGTGCTGACGGCGCTGATCACAGGCTTCACGACCTCAATGGCATCAGTCCAGGCCTGCTTGCCGGAGCCGAGCGTCAGGGTGACGGCCCCGTCCTTGGCGGCAGCCGGAATCTCGGCGTAGAGCTTGCCTTCATTGAGGTAGAAGGAAGCCTCGGCGCCGGTGAACTCAAGCTTGCTGACGAGGTCGAGGTCGCTTCCGCCGATCTCCACTTCGGAGCCGGCCTTGTAGCGTCCGTCCTCCGCGAGAGACTTTATCTCGAGGTCAGCGACGCTGACGGTCTCTATCTCGCCCGCAACGAACTCCTTGCCCGCATACGACACGAGTACTATCTCGCCGTCGGTGGCGGAAGCCGGCAGTTCGAAGACAAGGGATGTGGCATCCTCGCTGTAGACGAACTCGACGTCGGACGCGCCCTCAAGATTGACCTCGGCGATCATATCGAGATGCTCGCCCTCGACGGTGAGCTCATCGCCCGCCTTATAGGTCGCCTTCCCGGCCTTGATCACGGTCGGGTCGCCTACGGTGAGCTCGCCCGCAGAATAGACGATGTTAGGGATGGTGGTCTGGTCCGCAGTCTCGTCCACGTCTCCGATGCGGAGAAGTCCGGTGACGGCCTCAGACGGGAGTGCCACCTTGAGTTCGTGGCGGGACTGGCTCTCGAATTCGGTCACCGCTATGTCCCCTCCGAAGAATACCTCGCGTACTATGTTGAGGTACTCGCCCTTGATGGTGATGACATCGCCCGAGAGGGCCTCCTCAGGAGAGAAGGACTCAATCTCCATCGCCTCCGTGAAAGTCATCGCGGTGAGTGAACTGTAGACATTGCCGGCCTTGTCGACGATGCTGACAGTGCCCGGTTCAGGCCCTTCGAGCGGTATCTTGACGGTAATCTCGGCCTGCCTGCCGGACTTCACCACGGTGTAGTCGGTGACGGTGACCCCGCCCCCGAGACGAACCTCGGAGATGTCCTGGAGATTGCTTCCGTAGATGTGGAACTCGCCGCCGCGCATCGCCGGGTTAGGGGCGAACGACGCGAACGTGATGCCGTCGCCGAACTGGTCGGTGCTGAGCACCTCCTTGCGGCAGCCGGAGAGGGCCGCAAGGGAGATGAGAAGAGCTGCAAGAGCTGAATATTTAAGTATATTTTTCATATTTTGTCCTCCTTATACTATTTGCAAGGCACCACACGGATGTTGTCGATCTGGACAAGAGGAGTACAAGGCGTACCCTCGCCGTCGGAGCTGCCTGCGGCAAAGAAGATTTCAAAGCCGGCGAACGAGTCGGCGGAGAGGATGCCGGAAGCCTTGGTCCCGGTCCAGTCCCAGACGAACTCGGTGCTGATAGGGAAAGATACGGTAATCCACTTGCCGCCGGTGTCGAACGAGCCGGTAGCCTGCCAAGGCCTGTACATCACGCGAGGCAGAGAAATCGTCTCATCGTGGAAGTAGGTGTTGTTGGCGCTGCCGAGAGTACACATCTCCAGGCTTGCGAAGTAGATCTGCATAGGGCAGCCGGTCCAAGGGTGGTCTGACGGGATGCGCATCTCGAACTTGAGGGCCATATTGGCGAAGTTCGTGAAATCCACGACCTTGGTGAGGTCGATGCCGTCAGGGTCGTCGTAGGTCTCAGGGGTGTTCCAGTTGCCCGGCCAGTACTCGAAGTGGTATCCGGTGTCGTTCCAGTCGGTGCCGTCGCACTTGAATACGGTGGCCTCGTCATAGAGCTGGAGATAGTTGCCGTCGATGGAGTTCTCGTCGCTCTTAATGGTCTGGGAGTGCCAGCCGTGGTTCAGACGGGCATCATCGAAAGAGAAGAGCATATTGCGGCTGTCCTTGTACTCGAAGAGGGACTGCGCCGTGCCGGAGTCGGTCGTGACCTTGATCTTGCCCGGCTGTGCGCCCTCAGGCACTACCACGTCGAACGAGCCGATGCTGAGGTTGGAGATTTCCTTCGCCTCCGCTCCCGGGAACTCGACGGTCATAGGCAGGGCGAAGTAGCTTCCCGTGATTGTCACGGTCTCGCCAGGCTCGGCCCACTCGAATGACATCGCGCTGATCTTCGGCGCAGGGAGGAGCACCTTGAAGTCGTAGGAGACGACGGTGCTGTCCTTGGTGATGAGGTACATCTTGTCGGTGGCCTCCCCCGGGAGGTTCTTAGGCACCGCCGCGATGAGGGTGTTGTCCGTGATGAAGCTGGTGTTGAGTATGGCCTTCTGGTCGTTGAAGTAGAGGTCGTGGACGCTCCTGAGGTTGTCGCCGACTATGCAGACGACCTGCTCAAGACTCGCCTGCGTGATGGCCACGTCACTGTCGGCAGGCCGCACGAAATAGACCGTAGGGACTCCGGAAGCCTGGATGAAACGGTCCGGGTAGTCGATTCTGTCGCAGGAAGCGAGGCTGCCGGACAGAACGGCCGAGATGAGCAAAGCTCCTATGATGGTTCTTGATTTCATTTCCTGACTGAATTAGAAGTTGTAACGGTATGTTTCGCGGACATCCACGCTCACGCCCGGCACGTCTGAGCCGACGTTAGGATTGAGCACGACATCCTCGCTAGGGAACGGCAGGGTAAACATCGAAGCCTTGACGTCGACGAGTTCCTCGTCTCCCTTGTACTTGATCTGTGAATTGTCCCAAGGATTCGCTTCCGGTCCCACATACTCTCCGGCTGCGGACTTCACATACTTCTCATAGGCATTGCCCAGACCGTCATAGCCGGAGCGCCTCTGGGAGAGAAGCTCGCTGATGCAGGAAGCAACATCGTAGTATGAGCGGCGCACGAAGTCGTACCAGCGGTCTCCCTCGAGTGCGAGTTCGAGCCGGCGCTCTTTCCAGACGTCATCGAAAGTGACTGAGGCGAGAGGCTTGGCGCCCGCGCGCTCGCGGACCTTGTTGACATAGACGAGCGCTTTGTCGGCGTCGCCCGTCAGCACGCAGGCCTCGGCATAGACGAGATAGATGTCGCTGAGCCTGAGGATATGGGTCGGGAGCTGGCTGCGCATATTGGAAGCGTGCACTCCGAGAGCCGCCACGTGGTCGGCATCGTTGCCGTAGAGGTGCTTGGCGTAGTTGGCGCCGCTTACGCACTGCCAGCTTCCGCTGGTGCTGTTAGGAGAATAGCTCGGGTCGTAGAAGAAACGATAGAAGTCGAATCCGCCCTTATCAGCCCAGAAGTAGCTGTACTGGTCGCCGAACATCATCATCGTGGCGGCACGGCGATCGTCCCTGTCGTTCTTTTTCCTGATTTCCGGTTCGTCGGAAGCGGACACCCCGAACGCGTCCTGAAGGTCCACGCTAGGGCCTTTCCAGTCGCCCCAGAGGTCGCCGAACTCGTCGAAACCCACAAGGCCGACATCGCTCTGGATGGAGTTCTGGGCAGTCCAATATCCCTGGTCGCAAGTCCAGAGCCAGGAGAAGAGGCACTCGCCGGTCTGCTGATAGACCTTAGGCGAGAGACGGAAGACATCGGAATAGACAGGAGTGAGACTCCTGCCGGAATTCAGGATGACATCCTCCGCATAGTCGCGCGCCTTGCCGAGGTCGCCGCTGTCGAGAGTCCCGCTCACGCCGGCCCTGGTGAGGTAAACCTTGGAGAGGAGAGCCTCGGCGGCGTAGTAGTCGATGCGGTTGTACACCCCGATGTAAGGGTTTTTAGGGAGGAGCTTCATAGCCTCCTCGAGGGTCATTATGACATACTCGTAGACATCGGCCTTGGCGACCTTCTGAATCTGATTGTAGTCGCCCTGCTTGATGGACTCGGTGTTGTCGTGGATGATAGGCACGTCGCCGAAAGTCCTGACGAGCATAAAGTAGGCCATAGCCTTCCAGGCGAGGGCTTCGCCGATGCACTGGTTCTTCTTGGCCTGCGAAGGTCCCTCTGCCTTGAGGATATTGTTGATCACCGTGTTGCAGTGGGCGTTGACGGCCCAGAGCGAATAGGCCATATTCTTGAGGTCGTCGTCAGTGCCGTTGACGGTGAGGGTGGAATATGCGTTGTTGCCCTGATAGACATTGCCGCACATAGTCTCCGAACCGTAGATGTAGAAACGGATGATGTCGTACCAGGGAGAGTTGTACAGGTAGTTCACGCCCTGTTCGCACTGCGTGTCGTTGGTGTAATACTGTCCGGTGGTATAGCTGTCCTCCGAAGGACGGTTGAGGAAGTCGGAGCAGCTTACGGCACCGAGGCTCAACGCGGCTATAGCGATATATTTGAGAGCTTTTTTCATTGTCTTTTCCTCCATTTAGAATGTGATGTTAAGACCGAATGAACAGGTCATAGGCGAAGGATAGCGTCCGTTGTCCACGCCGAATGTCAGACCTGTGGAATCCTGGGTGCTCGCGCCCACCTCCGGGTCGTATCCGGTGTAGCGGGTGAGAGTGTAGAGGTTCTGGATGTTGGCATATACCCTGATGTTCTCGATTTTCACCTTGCTCAGCAGAGATTTAGGGAAGGTATAGCCGAGAGTGATGTTCTTGATGCGGATGTAGCTTCCGTCCTCGATGTAGCGGTCGCT
>CAVLBF010000008.1:0-66426 GCA_963661285.1 Bacteroidaceae bacterium
GATTGAGACATATCGAGGTGTACCCTCTATATGCGCTGTCAAATCTCGTTTCCGTCTAGCGCAAAAATCACACTTAGTTCATCGGCTCTATGGCTCGGAAGACAAAGGATGTCCCTGTCCCGACAAACGTCACCTTGGCACTAGTCATTGCCGACCTTTTTTATGGCCAAATAAGTAATACATAACTATCATTTTGGCTTATTTGGTAAGCATATTGCCAAATAAGCATAATTAAACTTGCTTATTTGGACGGATTGAGTTAGCTTTACTGCGGAAAATAAAATCTATATGGAATATACTGATTTATTGGAAAGGCAGATTATAGGCCGTCTTAGAGTTGACAATCCGTGGTGGACAGAAGGCGAAATACCGGCTTTTTACAGGGAGATGTCTCCAAGGCTGTACTTGGATATATTCTACCCGCTTGTCACGGACATCGCTCTTAAGAGAGCCGTCATTCTCATGGGGCCTAGAAGGGTTGGAAAGACTGTTATGCTGTATCATACTATACAGCGGCTTATCAATGACGGGGTTTCGCCACAGAACATTATATATATTTCTGTAGAGACGCCGATTTATAACAAAATCTATTTGGAACAGTTATTCAATCTTTCTAAGCAGACCTTGGGAAAACCGGAGAATGACAATGAGGAGTATTATGTTTTCTTTGATGAGATACAGTATCTGAAGGAATGGGTGGTTAACCTCAAGTCTCTGGTTGATACATATAAAAATGTGAAATTTGTCGCAAGCGGGTCGGCGGCGGCTGAATTGAGTAAGAAAAGCAATGAAAGCGGAGCCGGCAGATTCACTGATTTCAGCCTTCCGCCTTTGACATTCTATGAATATATTCATCTGAAAGGATATGACAACTTGATGACTACAAGACCCGTGAAATGGTTGGACGGTCCGGTTGGCTGTTATGGAACGATGGATATTGATAAACTGAACGGGTTGTTTCTGGACTATATAAACTATGGCGGATATCCTGAGGTCGTCTTCAGTGACAGAATACAGGAGAATCCGGGGCAGTTTATCAGGCACGACATAATAGACAAGGTACTGCTGAGAGACTTGCCGAGCCTGTACGGAATTCAGGATGTTCAGGAACTCAATTCTCTGTTCACGATGATTGCATATCATTCCGGAGGGCAATTTTCTTATGAGGCGATGTCGAGGGAGTCAGGTGTGAAAAAAGATCTTCTCAAGAAGTATATTCAATATCTTGAGGCGGCCTTTCTGATTAAAGTCATACACAGAACTGACGATAATGCGAAAAAATACCAAAGAGATATCAGTTTTAAAATCTACCTTACGAATCCATCGCTAAGGTGCGCGTTGTTTCAACCGATAAAAGCGACGGATGAAGGAATTGGTGATATGGTGGAGACGGCGGTATATGCGCAGTGGATACCAAGACAAAGGGCAGACATATCTTTCGCGAATTGGAGGTTGTCAAAAAAGGAACAGGGGGAAGTTGATATCGTAGGAATAGACCCTGCAAGGCAGAAACCTCTCTGGGGTGTCGAAATCAAATGGAGCGACCGGTATGCGCAACATCCGGGAGAATTGAACTCATTGCTTTGGTATATGCAGAATAACGGATTGAAAGAAGCTATCGTGACATCAGAGACACAAACTGTCGATGTCGAGATGGAAAGTGTTGTCCTGCATTTCCTACCGGTTGCCTGTTATGCCTATACCGTAGGTAGGAACACATTGGAGCACAGCAAGAGCTTCTATGGCCTCTGAGAATATGATGATCCCGATGACACGATGTGCCACAGAATGCCCTGTACGGCACACCGAAAAACGACTTTCCCGGTGAAAAAACTCACCGAAAAAGTCGTTAAGTGTTTAAAAACTAATTACTTATAAATCAATACTCTTCCTCATTGAAGAAGAAGTCATCCTTCGTAGGGTAGTCAGGCCAGATATCTTCGATGGATTCGTAGACCTCCCCCTCCTCTTCAAGTTCTTCGAGATTCTCTATAACTTCTTCCGGAGCTCCGGAACGGTTGGCATAGTCAATCAACTCTTCTTTGCTTGCCGGCCAAGGAGCATCGTCCAGGCTGCTGGCTAGTTCAAGTGTCCAATACATAAGGCATCGTGTTTTGCCCGCAAAGATATAAAAATAATCGATACTTGATAACCCGCCCCGAAGAATATGGACCGCCCCGCCCGAGCGGCCGGAGTGAGCGCTCCTTAAAACGGCTTCTTACTTCTCCTGAGCGGAAAAGCTCAGCGCAAAACTGCCGCCAGAGTAGCCTCCGGAGAAGGTGTATGCCGTATTGCCGACAGTCTTGCGGTATATTTGGGCACCTTCGCTCTTGCTGAAGCCTGCCGGGACGAACTTGGCATAATAGAGCGTCGAGACAGACTCCTCACATTTATAGTCGAAGAACGTCACCGTCTTCATATCGCTGCCCAGCTCTCTGTACTGGCAGTTCTCTATTTCGCCGTCGAACGCGGGGAACTCCTTAAGGAACGGATATTTTTTTCATATTATCCAAATAATATGGCTTATTTTTGCGATGTTTTTCGGCCTGGGGCACAGTCTGAAGAAGCATATCCGATGAGCAGACAAACAAGCTTTGCAGACATACTCGGCAGCATCGGCGCCGACGAAGGACGCCGGGCGGGAGTCAAACTTCCGGCCTGGGCCGCAGTATCCGCAGAGCGCAGGGCGGCGGGGCTGGAGCCGCTGGAGATTCCGACCGCTCTCTCGCTGGAGCAGTGCTCCTCGGAGGCGACCGCCGAATATAAGCGGGAGCTGCTCTCCAGGCTCTTCCCGGGCGGGGACGCACTGCTATGCGATCTGACGTGCGGCCTGGGGATTGACAGCCTTGCTCTGTCCGGGATTGCCCGCAGAGTCATCAGTTTCGAGCGCTCGGAAGCTCTTGCCAAGGCCGCAGAGCGAAACTTCCGGCGGCTGGGAGTCGGGAATATAGAGGTGCGCAACGAAGCCGTCGGGGCGGAGTGCGACCTTCCGGAGTGCGACATAATATTCGCGGACCCCTCCAGACGGGACAGCGCGGGACGCAAACTCTTCCGGTTGGCAGACTGCTCGCCGGACATCCGCGCAATGCTGCCTCTTCTGCTCGAAAGAGCCGGGGTCATCCTGCTCAAGCTCTCCCCTATGGCCGACATAAGCCTTGTCGCGGAAGAATTGGGAGAGAGCCTGGAGGAAGTACACATCGTCAGCCTGCGCTCCGAGGTCAAGGAACTTCTCTGCCTGCTGAGGCGCGACCACAGGGGAACTTATACGCTTACCGCCAGAGAACTCGACTGCGGAGGAAGTTTCAGCTTCACCCCGGAAGAGGAGAAGAACTCCGAAGCCGCCTATGCTCCTGAGCCGCAGTGCGGCCAGCTGCTGCTTGAGCCCAAGGCCGCCCTTATGAAATCCGGGGCCTACAGGCTTGTCTGCAGCCGTTTCTCAGTCCGGAAGCTTGCCCCGTCCACACATCTTTACATCAGCGGCGATGCCGACCCGCAGTCTTTCCGAACGCTCTTCAAGCCCTTCCGGATTGTGGAGACGCTCCCGTTCGGCAGGCAGAACGCCAAGGCTCTCGGCAAGGCATACCCGGATGCCGAGGTCAGTGCGCGAAATCTCCCCCTTAAGAGCGAAGAACTGCGCAGAATGACAGGGGTCAAGGGCGGCGGGCCTCACCATATCTTCGGCTGCGCCGGCGCTTCAGGCAGGCTGCTTATCGTCGGGGAGACCCTATAGGCAAACAGGGAACTTACTGCAGCAGGTGCCTGGTCCAGAAGATATGGTCCGACTCCCTGTCGTGCAGGTGCTGGTAACCTCGATAGCCGTGCATCCCGTCGGGATATATCATCAGTTCGAACTGATATCCCTCCTTCTGCAAGGCGTCCACAAGCAGCAGCGTATTCTGGAAGTGCACATTGTCGTCGCCCGTGCCGTGCGTGAGCTTCAGTGCGCCGGGAGCAGGCTTGAGAGCGTCTTCAGACTCGAAAATGCCCGGCACGTAAGTCAGCACGCCTGCCTCGGCATAGCCTTCGGGATTAGCCTGAGGAGTGTCCATAAAGCGCTCGGTGTAGTGCGAATCGTAGAGCGTCCAGTCATAGACCCCGCCTCCGGCGACCCCGCAGCGGAAATACTGCGGATAGCGCAGCACCAGCATCGCAGTGGTAGTCCCCCCGAACGAGAAACCCTCGACCCCGATACGCGAGCCGTCCACATACGGCAGAGCCTGCAGCCACTTCGCCCAGGCCAGATAGTCCTGAAGCTCGATCACCGTCATCCTCCGGAACGCCTGGTCCATACCCTTGCGCCCGTTCTCCCCGCTGGAACGCGGGTCGGCGACGATGTAGATGATGCCGTTGTCGTAGCACCAGGAGTCGGAAGCGTCGCGGTCGTTCCACCTGTCGCGCACATAAGGGGTACCCGGGCCGCCGTATAGCTGCATCACCACCGGATATTTGCGCGAAGGGTCGAAGTCGCGCGGCAGCGACATCAGCGCGTAGAGCTCGAAGCCGTCGTTCTCTATCTTCACTATCTGCGGCGACGGGCGGGTTGCGAGGTCTACCGTGGAAGTATCGGTGACCACCTTGCAGTCAAAGCGGTCCGTGCGCCCGCGTATGCCCCTCCACGGCTCACGCGCGTTGGAGATGTCGGCGGTGAAAGCCCGGAGGTCATCCTCGATTTTGACTGACCTGAGATTATACGCCGGGTCGGTGAGCGCGGTGATGCGTCCCTTGCGGTCGAGCCGGTAGAGAGTGGAGTGCAGGCGGGAGTCGCGCTTGGCGGTGAACCACAGGTCCCCCCGCTTCTCGTCCGCCTTCAGCAGGCTGATGTCCCAGTTCTCCCCGTCAGTAAGACGCTTGAGAGTCCCGTCGTATGAGAGGAAGTAAATCTGCTCCCAGCCGGTCTCGAAATTCCGGGCCATATATAGACCCTTGTCCGTAAATATCATTCCCTCAATCCATTCCACCCAGGTAGGATATTCTTCGTGATAAATCTGACGGCGGCTGCCGTCGAGCACGCTCACGGCGTAGAGGTCGAGGACGTTCTGCCTGCGCGGCTCGCGGGAGATGTAGAGTTCTCTCGAATCCGCCCCCCAGAACGGGATGCCGAAATACTGGTCTTCCGCCTGGTCGAAATCCGCCCATACTATATCGCCGCCGCACGCCTCCACGATGCCTACACGGACCTCCGGGTTGGTCTGCCCGGCCTTGGGATAGCGCGTCAGAGAGAGCGAGCCGCCCTGCCCGAAGGGCGAGAATATCGGGAACATCGGCACTCCGGAGTTGTCGAAGCGGTAGAACCCTATCCTGCGGGAATCCGGACTCCACCAGAACGCACGGTAGTTGGAGGCACGCCCGAGGATTTCCTCATAATAGACCCAGGAGGCATAGCCGTTGAGTATCAGATCCGAGCCGTCGAATGTCAGGCGGGTCTCCACAGAATCGGAGAGCGAGCGCACCCAGAGGTCGTTGTCGCGGGTAAACGCGACCATCGTACTGTCCGGCGACGGGGTGATGTTGTATTCCTCGCCTCTGAGCGGAGACACGGCACCGAGCATCAGCAGTATCAATAATATCCGTTTCATATGTCAGTCATTTGAAAAGTTCATCCTTGAAATTGACCAGATAGACCTTCTTCACGGCGCGCGTGAGCGCAGTGTAGAGCCACTTGAGATCGTCCGTGCTCTGCTCCGGCAGCCAGAAGGGGCAGTCAATGAAGACGCAGTCCCACTGGCCTCCCTGGGACTTGTGGCAGGTTATCGCCTCGGCATATTTGAGCTGAAGGGCGTTGAAATACTTGTCCTCGCGCACCGCCTCCCATATCTTGCGCTTGGAGCCCCTGTCGGCATAGTCCTCCCACACCCCCTTGAAGAGCGCGTCCTGCTGCTCGCGGGTGAGCGTCGCGGACTCGGAGTTCAGCGTGTCGAGGCAGACCTTGGCGGAGATGCAGACCCCGTCGTAGTCCGGGAATTCCATCTCCGCCTGCGCGAAGTGCAGGCCGTAGCGTTCCTCGTGATCCTTCAGGCTCACCAGCTTGGCTATGTCCCCGTTGGCTATGTAGTCCAGTCCCTGGACGTCCTCCACGAACTGATAGCAGTTCTTCACTATCATCAGGCGGTCACCCCGCACGAGCGGCTCCTCCTTGTACTGCACCATAGCGCGTATGCCGTTGTTGTAGCGCACGGCGCGCTTGTTCGAACGGCAGAGCACCACGGTCCCGTCCTCGCCATAGAGAGAATACGCATCGGAAAGCGTCTCGATGAGCTCCGCCCCGCTCACCCTCCGGATATCCTCCGCTCCGTCTATGTCCAGCCTGACATCGTCAAAGCTGTCGTCCGGGGAACTCGCGGCGATAATCTCGCGCAGCATCGTGGCGTTGCGCAGGATGCCGGACTCGGCCGCCTGCCTCACCACGGAAGTCAGGGTGCAGTGGCGCACTCCCCCGAAGCCGTCCATAAAGTCCTTGCTGAGCGCAGGCGAGGCATCCATCCCGACAGGAGGCAGCTGCGCCGCATCCCCTATCATCAGCAGCCTGCAGTCCGTGCCGTTACGCACGAAGCTGACAAGATCCTCCAGCAGATTGCCGCTGCCGAAAACCGAAGCGGAAGCGTTCTGAAGGCCGTCTATCCCTATCAGCGAGACCTCGTCCACTATGAATAGCGTGCAGCGTGACTTGTTGGGGGCAAGTGAGAAACTCCCGTAGCCGTCGGCCCCTACGCTCTTCTGACGGTAGATGTGCTTATGGATGGTGGAAGCCGGACGGCCACAGACAGAGGAGAGCACCTTGGCGGCACGCCCTGTCGGAGCCAGCAGCACCGAAGGGACTCCGAACTCGCGCAGGGCCGCAGTCACCGCCGCCACCGCAGTGGTCTTGCCGGTGCCGGCATATCCGTTGACCACCATTATGTCGGCGTCATCGCAAGTCACGAACTCGGCCATCTCGCGGAAAAAAGCGGTCTGACAGGGGGTCGGCTCACCCCCCTTGAAACGGGCGAGGAAGCGCGTGCGGAGTATTTCAGCCCTGTCAGCGCTCATCCCTGACGGCGGTCAAAGAGCATCGCGAATACCGCGAGCACCGGATATATCTCGATACGTCCAAGGAACATATCGAGCGAGAGCACCATCTTGCCCATCATCGGGACGGCGTTGTAGGAGCCCATCGTGCCGAGAGCGCCGCAGGCAGGGCCCACATTGCTCAAGCTCATCACCGTGGCCACCAGGGAGTTGTCGGTATCAAGCCCGGCACAGAGACAGAGAAACACCGACACAAGGGCGAAAAACGCATAGAGGCAGAGGTAGAGCAGATGCGGAGACAGCTCCGAGTCGCGGAGCAGCCGCCTGCCCATCCTGACCTCGTTGACCGACGAGGGGTGGAGGATACTCCCCACATAGCGGCCTACCGACTTGAAGAGCAGCAGCACTCTGTCCGCCTTGACACCGCCGCTCGTCGACCCTGCGCTGCCGCACATCACTCCCACGAAGAGCAAGACCGCAACCATCCACATCGGCCAAAGGGAATTGTCCACAATGGCGAATCCGGTCGTGGATGATACGCAGAGCGTGCTGAACAGGGCGTCCCAGAGAGCCTCGCCCCAGTTGGAGCAGAGTCGCTCGGCCCTCAGTCCGATGGAGAGCACGAACGCCGCAGCCAGAACCGATATGGAGTAGAACTTGATGACCGGATTGCGCAGCGGGCGCAGCGAACGGGTCACGACCGAGATATATATAAGTCCGAAGTGGATGGAAGACAAATACATAAACAGCATCGTCACAGCCTCGACCGCCTTCGAATCGAACGCCGCGATGGAAGTGTTGCGGGTGCTGAAGCCTCCGGTCGCAGCGACGCTCATAGCGTGGCAGACGGCATCGAACCAGCCCATACCCACAAGCAGATAGGAAAGGAACGCCAGCAGCGCCAGAGCGACATAGACATAGGCGAACACATAGACTATCCTGTTGGGACGGGTAGAATAGCCGGCCCGCCCCAGCGCGGTCAGCTCCATATTGGTGAGCCGCATCCGCATAGGGCTGGACTCCGGAATAATCAGCAGCAGGAACACCACGACTCCCAAGCCTCCGATGAAGTGTGTGGACGAGCGCCAGAAGAGCAGACTCTTGGGGAGCGCCTCCACCTTGTCCAGAATCGTCGCGCCGCAGGTGGTGAATCCGCTCACGGACTCGAACCACGCGTTCTGAAGAGTGAACGGACCGCCCCAGAGCGCATACGGAAGCATACCGAACACAAAGGAGAGCAGCCAGGAGAGGGTGATGATGACATAGCCCTCCTTGAGGCTTATGGCAGATGCCCGTCGGACGAAGATGAAGGGGAAAATGCCGACGATGAAAGTGATGAGAAACGAAATCGACAGGGCAGCCAGCGCGGAGTCGTTGCCGTTGCGGACGGACACCAGCACCGAGAGAAACATAAAGAGCGCGCTGACCAGCAGCGCGGTGCCGATGTTTCTGCTGATTACTTTCCAGTTCATCTGCGGATCTCCCTGATGCGGCGGCGGAGCTGCTGGTTCTCGCCGGCAAGTTCCGAAATGCCCTCGTTGAGCTCGGCAAGCTGGTCATCTCCGTCGAAGCGCACCGTATATTTCTTGTCGGACGAGCGGTATGCGCTCAGCGCGTCAAGCATTCTGTAGAGGGGGTTGACATAATAGGCAAGGATGAAGAATAGCAGCATCAGCACCAGCATCAGGCCCACTCCGACCGCCACTATGCCCGGAATGATGCTCCTGTAGAAACCCCGCTCGAAGGTGGCGGAATTGCGCACCAGATCCTGATGGATTACAGAAGTGAGATTGTCCATATCGGAGCGCAGGCGCTCATAGCGCGGCTGCAGGCGCTCGAAATACCAGGAACGGGAATCGATGAAGTCCGAGCTCATCACGTCCTCGAGTTCCAGCGAGGTCAGCATATACGCCGCATACGAATACAGCACCGAATCCGCCAGCGGGGCGGCCTGGTTGGCCGCGACGCTCATCCGCAGCGAGTCGCAGTGCGACTTGAAGTACTCGTCGTCGAAGGCCGGAAGCCGTCCGGACGAGACATCCTCACCGATGACTTCCAGAATATCGAGGTTGTAGGTGTTGCTCATATCGCGGAGACGGTTGGCCACCTTGATGCTGCTGATGTCGTCCGCTATCAGGCTGGAGACGTAGTTGCTCATACTGGAGTACTCCATCACGGAGATGATGGATGAGACGAGCAGTATGGCCGCAATCGACAGAAGGCTCAGCACGAGCTTGGATTTCAGCTTCAGCCGCACCGAAATCAGCCTCCTCCATCCTGCGGCGAGCCTGCCTGTTACTTTCTCCGCTGTCATTATTTAATTTTTTTCAAAAATAATTCACAAATATATAAAAAATATATATTTTTGCGTCAGATAACACAAGCTATATGTCACCGTCCTTCCTCAACGATACCTCCGGCAAGAACGCTCTCATCAAGAGGGAGATACTCCGTATGTGCATCACGAACCAGAGTTCCAGCATAGCCGACTTCAGCCGCTCGCTGGGCATCAGCGTGCCGACCATCACCAAGCTCATCAGCGAGCTCATCAGCGAGAACTTCATTCAGGACGAGGGCAAGGTCGGGACGAGCGGCGGTCGCCGTCCGAGCGTGTACGGGCTGAATCCGGAGGCGGGATACTTCATCGGTGTGGACATCGCGCGACATCACTTCCACATCGCCATCAGCAACTTCAAGGGAGAGATAATCAAGTTCATACAGGACATAGAATTCGTGCTTGAAGCCAACGAGCTCTCTTTCCGCACCATCTGCCGTATGGTCAAGGACGAGGTCACGAGGAGCGGCATCCCCTGGATCAAGGTGCTGGGCGTGGGAGTGAGCCTCTCGGGACGCGTCAACCCGGAAAAGGGCTACAGCCTCACCTACTTCGTCAGCGACGACATACCTCTCAAGAGCATCTTCCAGAAGGAGTTCAATGCCCCGGTACACATCGAGAACGACTCCCGTGCGATGGCCTACGGAGAATATATGGACCTCGGGGCGAAAGCCGACCCGAATATGATATTCATCAACCTCAGCTGGGGTCTGGGTATGGGCATCATCGCGGACGGCAAGCTCTATTACGGCAAATCGGGCTACTCCGGGGAAATAGGGCACTTCCCTGCTCTCAACAATGACATCATCTGCCGCTGCGGAAAGGTCGGCTGTCTGGAGACCGGCGCATCGGGGTCGGCCCTGCACAGGATGATGATCGAAGAGCTGAAAGTGGGGCATTCCTCCTCGCTGCTGAAGCCGTTCAGGGACAAGGGCGACATAGAGCTCGATGAAATCCTCCGCGCCGTGGAGGAGGGCGATGTGCTCGCCATCGACAACATAGGCAGAATCGGGGACACGCTGGGACGGGGAATTTCCGGCGTGCTCAACATATTCAACCCGGGATTAGTGGTCATCGGAGGCCGCCTGATAGTCGGCAAGGACTACCTTCTGCTCCCCATCAAGACCGCAGTCAACAGACTCTGTCTCTCCAAGGTGTCTTCCGACACCTCCATCATACTCTCCAAACTCGACCGCCGCGCAGCCTCCGTCGGGGACTGCCTGCTCTCCCGCGATATGGTCCTCGGCCTCCGGTAATTGTCCCCAGCTTCCGGTAACGCTTGTCTACCGGGAGAGCTAATAAGTCCCGCAGGGACCGCGACGTAGGAGCGAGATACCCCTGGTAGGGGTCGCAGACGACAGTCTGCGGGGGTTAATATGTCTATAAAGATTCTATCTTATACGAATCCTTAAGGGTGACAGTCCTGTTGAATACCGGAGCGTCCTCCGTGGAATCCTTGTCCTTGACATAGTATCCGCAGCGCTCGAACTGCACGGCGAGCCCTGAGCCGTCTTCAAGCAGCGCCGGCTCCGCAAGCCCTTCGCCGAGCACGAGCGACTCCGGATTGAGGAAATCCTTATAGTCCTTGTCTTCAGGGACCTGGCTCATATCGGCAAGCGTGAAGAGGCGGTCGTAGTTGCGCAGAGTTATCTTCCTTGCATAATCGCAGGACACCCAGTGGATGGTGCCCTTGACGCTTCTCCACTCTCCGCCTCCAGGACGGGTCGTCGGGTCGTAGGAGCACTCCAGCTCCACCACCTTGCCGTCGGAGTCCTTGATGACCCTGTCGCACTTCACTATATAGGTGTATTTGAGACGCACTTCCCCGTCAGGCTTGAGCCTGAAGAACTTGCGCGGCGCGTCTTCCATAAAGTCAGCCCTGTCTATCCAGAGTTCTCCTGTGAACGGCACCTTTCGGCTCGCGCCCTCGGGTTCTGCCGGGTTGAGCGGGCAGTCGAACCATTCCACCTGACCCGCAGGATAGTTGGTAATCCTGAGCTTTATCGGGTCCTGCACAACCATATAGCGGTTCGAACGGGCATTGAGGTCCTGTCGTACGCACCACTCCAGCAGCTGTATGTCCATCAGCTGGTCGCGCTTCGACACGCCTATCTTCTCGCAGAACATCTTGAGCGCGTCGGCGGTGTACCCCCTGCGCCTTACGCCGCAGAGCGTCGGCATACGCGGGTCATCCCATCCCGACACAAAGCCCTTCTGCACGAGCTCGAGGAGCTTGCGCTTGGACATAAGGGTATAGGTGAGATTGAGCCTGGCGAACTCGTACTGGTGCGAAGGATAGATTCCGAGGGTATTGATGAACCAGTCATACAGGGGACGGTGCACATCGAACTCGAGGGTGCAGATGGAGTGCGTGATGCCCTCGATGGAGTCGCACTGGCCGTGGGTGTAGTCGTACATCGGATAAATGCACCACTTGTCTCCGGTGCGGTGATGGCTGGCGTGCTTGATGCGGTACATCAGAGGGTCGCGCATCATCATATTCGGGTGCGCCATATCAATCTTGGCGCGGAGCACCTTCTCGCCGTCGGCGTACTTGCCGTCCCTCATCTCGCGGAAGAGGGTGAGGTTCTCCTCTACGGAGCGGTTTCGCCACGGGCTCTCCACGCCCGGAGTGTCCACAGTGCCGCGGCCCCGGGAAATCTCCTCCTGGCTCTGGTCATCGACATAGGCGAGACCCCTGCGGATCATCTCCTCGGCCCACTCGTAGAGCTGGTCGAAGTAGTCGGAAGCATAGCACTCCTTCTCCCAGCGGAAGCCGAGCCACTTGATGTCCTCCTTGATGGAATCCACATATTCGGTGTCCTCCTTGACAGGATTGGTGTCATCGTAGCGGAGATTGGTCTTGCCTCCGTATTTCTGTGCCAGTCCGAAATTGATGCACAGCGACTTGGCGTGTCCGAGATGGAGATATCCGTTCGGTTCCGGAGGGAAACGGGTAAGTATGCTCTTGACCTTGCCGGACTTGAGGTCGTCCTCGATAATCTCCTCAAGAAAGTTCAGCTTCTTTTCTTCTTCCATTTGTTCAGTTGTTTACAAGCCGCAAATTTAATTATTATTCTCAAGAAGTCTCTTTGATTTTTGCCATTCGTGTTTTTATAGCTTATTTTTGCGTGATTTTTGTCCGGAAATGAGATTCAACATATTCCTTATAGCTATGTCCGCCATCGCGCTGGTGGTCTTCTTCGCGCTCTACCGCATCGACGCGGGCTACGGCAAGTTCTACGATCGCAAATGGGGTCCGTCGGTAGGCAACCGCTTCGGCTGGTTTCTGATGGAGACTCCCGTCTTCGTCGCGATGCTGCTGCTCTGGTACAACTCGGAGCGGAGGACCGATGTCGTGCGTCTGGTGTTCCTGCTGGTCTTCGAGCTGCACTACTTCCAGCGCTCGTTCATATTCCCCTTCCTCATCAAGGGCAAGAGCCGGATGCCGTTGAGCATCATACTGATGGGTATGACTTTCAACAGTCTCAACGCGCTGATGCAGGGAGGCTGGATCTTCTATGTCTCGCCGGAGGAGATGTACCCCACGGGCTGGCTGCTTGACCCCCGCTTCATCGCGGGGCTGCTCATCTTCACCGCAGGGATGTTCATCAACATCCAGTCAGACAATATAATACGCCATCTGCGCAAACCCGGCGACACGCGGCACTATCTCCCGCAGGGAGGGATGTTCCGCTACGTGACCTCCGCCAACTACTTCGGCGAATTGCTGGAGTGGACGGGCTTCGCGGTGCTGACCTGGTCGTGGTCTGGAGCGGTGTTCGCGCTCTGGACCTTCGCCAACCTCTGCCCCCGTGCGGCAAGAATCCACGAGCGCTACAAACAGGAGTTCGGCGATGCGCTGGACAGTGACAAAGTGAAGAGAATCATACCGTTTATATATTAGGAGAATATGATGGAATCCGAGATTTTCACCCCCTGCCGGATAGGTCCGGTGACGCTGCGCAACCGCGTGATACGCTCGGCGGCGTTCGAGAATATGGCCTACGGCAACAGTCCGTCGCAGGACCTCTTCAACTACCATCTGGCGGTGGCCAGAGGCGGGGTCGGGATGACCACCGTGGCCTACACGGCGGTGTCGCGTTCGGGACTGTCCTTTGACGGGCAGCTCTGGATGCGCGAAGAGATTGTGCCGGAGCTGCGCCGCCTGACGGATGCGGTCCACGCGGAGGGGGCTAAGGCCTCCATCCAGCTCGGCCACTGCGGCAATATGACCCACCGCTACACCTGCGGCTGCACCCCTGTGGGGGCTTCCGGCGGCTTCAACCTCTACTCCCCCACTTTCGTGAGGGCTCTCCGCAGGGACGAAATCCTCTCCATCGTGGAGGACTTCGGACACGCCACGGCGCTCGCCCGCAAGGCCGGATTCGACTGCGTGGAGATCCACGCCGGACACGGCTACCTCATCAGCCAGTTCCTCTCGCCATACACCAACCGCCGCCGCGACGAGTTCGGCGGCACGCTCGAGAACCGTATGCGCTTTATGCGTCTGGTAATCAACAAGGTCCTTGAAGTGGCGGGGAACGACCTGGGAGTCATCGTCAAGGTCAATATGCACGACGGCTTCAAGGGCGGGATGCAGACCGATGAGTGCATAGAAGTCGCTCGTGAGCTGGAGAGGCTCGGGGTTCACGCGCTTGTGCTCAGCGCCGGTTTCGTGAGCAAGGCCCCTATGGAGGTGATGCGCGGGGCGATGCCGCTCAAGACCCTCGCCCACTATATGAATCCCTGGAAGTTCTGGTGGCTCAAGGCCGGCCTCGCCATAGCCGGCCGCAAGATGATACCGACCGTACCGTACAGCGAGGGCTACTTCCTCGAAGACGCCAAGAAGTTCCGCGCGGCTCTGAAGATGCCTCTGATCTATGTGGGAGGCCTCAACTCCCGCAGCAAGATGGAGGAGGTGCTCCGCGAGGGCTTCGTGGCGATGCAGCTCGCGCGGGCCCTGGTGCGCGACACCGGCTTCGTCAACAAGCTCCGCAGCGGCGAAATCGACTGCGGCCTCTGCGGCCACTCCAACTACTGCATAGGCAGGATGTACACCCTGGAGATGAAGTGCCACAGCTGCGTCGACAATCTGCCGCGCAAGCTCTCAAAAGAAATCGAGGAAGCCGAGAAAGCCATCGCGAAATGACGGAGGGCAGCATCATCATCACCGGCGCGAGCGGAGGGATGGGCTCCGCCGCCACCAGGGCGCTCGCAGCCAAGGGCGTGAGCGTCATTATGGCCTGCCAGGACCCGGTCAAGGCCGCCAGAGTGCGCGACGGCATAGTCCGGGAAATCCCGGGAGCGGAGCTGGAAATCAGGGAGATACATCTGGACTCCTTCGCCTCCGTCCGGGAGTTCGCCGCCGGGATGGAAGGCGTCCGCATCGCGGGTCTGTTCAACAATGCCGGAACTCTCCCGCGCCGCTACTCGCTGAGCGAAGACGGCTACGAGATGACCCTGGCGGTCAATTATATAGGCCCATACCTGCTCACGCGCCTCCTGCTCCCACGCCTCGGAGACGGGGCGGCGGTAGTCAATATGGTGTCGCTCTCCGCCAGATACGTGCGCTTCAGCAGAGACATCCTGCACCCTTCCGAGCGGGATTTCAGCCAGCTGGGGACTTATGCCGCATCCAAGCTCGCCCTAATCTGTTTCACCGCCGCCCTATCTGAGCGCTGCCCGGGACTGAAGGTCAACGCGGCGGACCCCGGCATCGTCGACACCGACATCATCCGGCTCGGCAGGTGGTTCGACCCGCTGACCGACGTTCTCTTCCGCCCGTTCTGCAAGAGTCCCGCCCGGGGAGCCGCTCCGGCGCTTAGGGCGCTGCTCTCCGAGGAGAGCGGCAAATATTTCTCCGGCAACACTTTCCGTGACATTCCCCCGCACTACAACTCCCGCAAGGAATACATCGCCTGGCTCTGGGACGAAACCGAAAAAGAAACGATGAGGTGAAAACATCCACGCGATGCTGACATCCGGGACATATATGTCATCCGATAATAATGTCAGCGCCCGAGAACCTCAACGCATTTGCGGACACCGACGGTCCAGTATGGGACGTCAACGCCGAAAGTCTGCTTGATGAGGGTTTTGTCCAACACTGAATAAGCGGGCCTTATGACTTTGCTCGGGAACTCCGAGGAGTGGCAGGGCCGGATGTCGCAATCGAAATGTCCTGCGCACTGCGCGATGACATTGGTGAAATCATACCAGCTGCAGACCCCCTCGTTGGAGAAATGGTATATGCCGGGATGGGTTTCGTAGCCGCGTCCGGCAATGATTTTGAGAATGGCGGCGGCCAGGTCGCGGGCGTAGGTCGGAGTCCCCGTCTGGTCGAACACGACCTTGAGTTCAGGCTTCTCGGCAGTCAGGCGGAGCATAGTCTTGAGGAAGTTCTTGCCGAACTCGCTGTAGAGCCAGGCTGTTCTGATTATCACATATTTGCAGCCGGAAGCGAGTATCTTCTGCTCCCCGTGCAGCTTCGTAAGGCCATAGACCCCCGTAGGAGTCCCCTTCTGGTCCTCGCGGCAGGGAACATTGTACGGCTCCGCGCCGAACACATAATCGGTGCTTATATGGAAGAGCGTACCTCCGGCCTCCTTCATCGCGAGAGCGAGGTTCTCCGGAGCGTTGGCGTTCAGAAGTTCGGCGAGCTCCCTCCTGCTCTCCGCGCCTTCCACATCGGTGAATGCGGCGCAGTTGACGATGATGTCCACTTTCTCGGCGGCCACGACCGCCCTGATCGCCTCAAGGTCAGTGATGTCCAGGTGGCGGGTGTCGGTACGCACCCCGTCCCCCGCCAGACGGCGCAGCATCGCCACCTGCTCTTCCGACGCCTCGCTGACGTCGGTGAATATATAATTGTCCGCCGAGCCGCAGCTCAGGACCCTGAGTTCATTGCCAAGCTGTCCGTTGGCTCCTGTAACCAGAATGTTCATTCTGCGTAATAGTCGATATTATAGTCAAAGAGGCAGTCGGAATCCTTGAGAAGAGGATGATGCCTGTCTTTCTCCGAGAGCAGCACCGCCGACGGGTCAACCCGCCAGTCAATCCCCAGCGCCGGGTCATCCCAGGCGATGGCCGCCTCGCTCTGCGGAGCATAGAAATTGTCGCATTTGTATTGGAACACCGTATCGTCCTGAAGAACGGCGAATCCGTGCGCGAATCCCCTCGGGACGAAGAACTGGAGATGGTTCTCGCCGCTGAGCTCAACCGCCACGTGCCGCCCGAAAGTGGGACTTCCCCTGCGGATGTCAACGGCCACGTCCAGCACCGCCCCGCGCACCACCCGCACGAGCTTGCTCTGGGAGTCGCGTCCCCGCTGGAAATGCAGTCCGCGCACCACCCCTCGGCTGCTGCGGCTCTCGTTGTCCTGGATGAAGCGCACCGGCCTCACTTTAGCGTCGAACTCCCTCTGCGACCAGGATTCGAAGAAATACCCCCGTCCGTCCCTGAATATCGTCGGCTCTATGACGAATACTCCGGGAATCTCTGTCTGAATCGCTTTCATCAGAACAAGTCGCTTATGTCCACGCCCCGTTTCTCTACGTCGTCCGCGATGCGCATAAGATATTGCCCGTAAGGGTTTTTGAGCATCGGGGCGGCGACCTCGCGCAGCCTCTCCGGGCTAATCCAGCCGTTGCGCAGGCCTATTCCCTCAAGGCACGCGACCTTGAGGCCCTGGCGCTTCTCGATGGTCTCGATGTAGTTGCCGGCTTCCGCGAGCGAATCGTGGGTCCCGGTATCGAGCCAGGCGAAGCCCCTGCCGAGCGTCTGCACCTTGAGTTCACCGTCGCGGAGAAACTCCTGATTGACGGTGGTGATTTCCAGTTCCCCCCGGGCGGAAGGCTTGATGCGCCCGGCCACGTCCACCACTTTGTTAGGATAGAAATACAGTCCCACGACGGCATAGTTGCTTTTCGGCTTGGCCGGCTTCTCCTCGATGGAGAGGCAGTTGCCGTTCCTGTCGAACTCGGCGACTCCGTAGCGCTCCGGATCGCTGACCCAGTATCCGAATACCGTAGCCTTTTTTTCTTCTTCGGCAGTGCGCACGGCATCTTTCAGCATAGCGGAGAATCCGGCCCCGTGGAAAATGTTGTCTCCCAGCACTAGGCAGGCGGAGTCATCGCCTATGAACTCCTTACCGATGATGAAAGCCTGCGCAAGCCCGTCCGGAGAAGGCTGCTCGGCGTAGCTGAAATTCACCCCGAAATCGCTCCCGTCCCCCAGCAGTCGCTTGAAACCCGGCAGGTCGTGCGGGGTCGAGATTACTAATATGTCCCGTATCCCCGCGAGCATAAGCACGGAGATCGGGTAATATATCATCGGTTTATCAAAAATGGGGAGCAACTGCTTGCTGACCCCCTTGGTGATAGGATAAAGACGGGTTCCGGAACCGCCGGCAAGAACGATTCCTTTCATTACAGTTCAGCTTCGGCGCCGGCCTCGTCAAAATATTCCTTGGATGCGTGACACACCGGGCACTCCTTCGGAGGCTCCGGTCCGATATGCTTGTATCCGCACACAGAGCATATCCATTCTTTGTTCTCTCTAGCCATAGGAACAAATATAACTCTTTATTCCTGATTAACAACAAAAAATGGAAACTTTCGTCCGGCCCCGGAGGCCGGACGCGCTACTGTCTGAGATCCCTGAGGGAGAAACTGAAGCCGAGCCCGCCTCCTTCGGCGCAATAGGCGCGGATGCTGCCTTTGTGGAAGAGCACGGCATTGCGGACTATGGAGAGTCCGAGGCCGGACCCCCCGACGGGCTTGGCCCGGTCCTCGTCGAGACGGAAGAAGCGTTCGAATATCTTTTCGAGCTGCTCGGGTCTGACTCCGGCACCGTTGTCACGGTAGTCGAAACGGTACTCCCCGTCCGCGACCGTGCAGCTTGCGACGGCCCTGCTGCCGTCGCCGGCGTACTTGACGGTATTCTC
The DNA here is from genome assembly GCA_963661285.1 of Bacteroidaceae bacterium. Taxonomy (GTDB): domain Bacteria; phylum Bacteroidota; class Bacteroidia; order Bacteroidales; family UBA932; genus Cryptobacteroides. Next base: position 18,288 of record CAVLBF010000008.1, read on the forward strand.
GACCAGATTGCGGAAGATGGCATAGACAAGCTGATAGTTGGCGCGGATGCAGACCGGAGGCAAGTCGTTGTCAACGGTAATCTTATGGTCTTCAAGCGATTCCGACATCTCGTCCGTCACCTCCTGCAACACGGCCCTTACGTTGACAGGGCCTATCTTGAACTGTTCCGGCACTTCTTCCAGCTTGGTTATCAGGGATATGTCGGTAATCATATCGGAGAGCCGCAGGGACTGCAGATAGGCGCGTTCGATGAAGAGCCGGCGCTTGTCCTCGCCGAGTTCCGGATGGTTGACAATGGTTTCGAGATATGCCAGGATGCTCGCCACAGGAGTCTTGAGCTCGTGGGATATGTTGCCCGTCATCTCGTGCTTGAGATTGCGGGTCTGCCTGTCGGCAAGTTCGGACTCCTTGCGCTCGTAGCGGTCGGAGATATATATCAGTGTCACCAGCGCCAGCACAAGAAGGAAGAATATGCTGAGTATCAGCATCCAGTCAGTCCCGAAGAACTTGCTGAGCTTGACCTCGAAGAGCTGCGCCACGCGGACTATGCGGCCGTCGTAAGCTTTTGCGAAGTAGAAATATTTCTTGTCCGAGGTGGCTGACCTGCGGATCGAGCTGCCGCTGCCCGTCCTGAAGCAGTCGCGTATCTCCGGACGCTGCAGGTGGTTCTCCATCTCCGGAGCCGGCTGTGCAGAGTCCAGCAGCACTTTCCCGTCCGTGTCCATCACCGTCACTCTCAAGTCCTCCGGCAGATAGCGCAGCACGGCGGACACGGAGTCGGACTTCGCCACCATATCGGCATAGCTTTCCAGACGGGACTTGATTATGGCGCGGCGATAGCCGTCCTCGCTCACAAGACCGAGGCTGACGGCAATCAGCGCGAACACGACGAAGACCGCTGAAACGGTGAATATCAACCTATTCCGACGGAGCATAGCGCGAATCAAGGTAATAGCCGAAACCTGTCTTGTTGCGGATGATGTCGTGGTACTTGCCGAGCTTGCCCCTGATGCGTGCTATGTGCACGTCAACCGTCCTGTCAAGCACATAGGGAGCATCCTTCCAGAGGTTGGAGATGAGTGAGGCGCGGGAGAAATAGGTGTCAGGATGCCTTGCGAGCAGGGCGAGCAGGTCGAACTCCTTTCTCGAGAGCTGGAGGGTCTCCCCGTCGAGCTCAACCGTCTCGGAGCCCAGGTCGATGTGCAGAGCTCCGAAGTCCAGGACTTCCGCCTTGGGGGCCTCGGAGACGCTGCGCCTCAACACCGCCTTGACGCGCGCCAGCACTTCGTTGATGGAAAACGGTTTGGCGATGTAGTCGTCGGCCCCTGCGGAGAATCCGGTCAGGACATCGTTCTCGGTGCCCCGGGCAGTGAGGAAAATGATGGGAACGCGGTTGCGTCCGTCCTGACGCAGCCTGTAAGCCATCTGGAAACCCGACATTCCCGGGAGCATCACGTCGAGGAGAATGAGGGCGGTGTCGGAAGACAGGAGTTCCAGCCCCCGCTCGGCGGACTCCGCCGCAAGCACCCTGTACCCGGCGCTTTCCAGATTGAAGGTCAGTATCTCGCGGATATCCGCTTCGTCCTCGATGATAAGTATCTCGCTCATTCTGTCGTTTTCCATCCGCGCAAAGTTATCAATTCCAAGGCAATAATGTAGCGGGTAAATTGTTAAGTTTCCGTTACGTTTCCGAAATCGTCTGCGGATGAACGCCGGGACAGGCTAGCTGTTGAGCAGCTTCTCGCTGCGGGCGATGAAGTCCGCGAGGGCCTTGCCCTTGAGCATTCCGTTGCCCAGCAGCGCGAGATCCACCACCTGATGCAGGAGTTCGCAGTCCTTCTTCTCCTCCCATATCTTGGCGATGAGCGGGTTCTCCATATTCACGATGATGTTGTAGGACTCGGGCATCGTGCCGTAGAAATTCATTCCTCCTCCCAGAGCGCTCATCTCACGGTAGCGGCGCATAAACTCGTTGCGTGTGATCAGCACCGGAGCGGAAGTCACGCCGAGATTTCTGGCCTCGACCACATACTCGTTCCCTTCCGGGAGCGCACCCTTGACGAGGGTGTCCAGAGTCTTCTTGTCCTCCTCGCCGAGTTCGAACTTGACGCTGTCCTCCTTGGGGATGAGATTGTCGGCGGAGTCGCTGTCCACACGGGCGAAGCGGCTGTGCTCTATCTTGCTTTCGAGCAGATTGACGAAATGGCTGTCAAGTTCGCAGTCCATCAGGAGCACATCGTAGCCCATATTCTTCGCCGCCTCGATGAAGCTGTACTGCTCATCCGGCCTGGTGGCGTAGAGATATACCACATTCTTGTCCTTGTCGGTCTGGGCCGGCTCGATGGCGCTGCGGTAGTCCTTGAGCGAGAAGTACTTGCCGTCGGTATTCTTGAGCAGGGCGAAGTCCAGAGCCCGTTCGCAGAACTTCTCGTCGCTGAGCATACCGTACTCGATGAAGAGCTTGATATTGTCCCACTTCTGCTCATACTGCTCCCTCTGCCCCTTGAATATCTCCTCCAGTCGGTCGGCGACCTTCTTGGTGATGTAGGTGCTGATTTTCTTGACGTTGGAGTCGCTCTGCAGATAGCTGCGGCTGACGTTGAGCGGGATGTCCGGAGAGTCGATCACGCCGTGCAGCAGGGTCAGGAAGTCCGGCACGATATTGTCCACGTGCTCGGTAACGAACATCTGGTTGCAGTAGAGCTGAATCTTGTTCTTGTCTATCGCCATACGTTCCTTGATCTTCGGGAAGTAAAGCACGCCGGTGAGGGTGAACGGATAATCCACGTTGAGATGAATCCAGAACATCGGGTCCTCCTCCATCGGGTAGAGTTCGCGATAGAACTTAAGATAATCCTCGTCCTTGAGTTCGGAAGGGGCTTTGGTCCAGATGGGCTCTATATTGTTGATGACGTTGTCCTCTTCGGTCTCGACGCTCTTGCCGTCCTTCCACTCGGTCTTCTTGCCGAAGACGACCGGCACAGGCATAAACTTGCAGTATTTGGAGAGCAGCTGGCTGATGCGGCCCTTGGAGGCATATTCGGCGGCGTCATCGTCGAGGTAGAGGCTTATGGCGGTGCCGCGCTCTGTCCGCTCGCCCTCGCCCATTGAATACTCCGGCGAGCCGTCGCAGGACCATTTCACGGCCTTCGCCCCCTCCTGCCAGCTCAGCGTGTCGATGGTCACCTTCTTCGAAACCATAAAGGCGGAGTAGAAGCCGAGTCCGAAATGGCCGATGATCGAGCCGATCTGGTCTTTGTACTTGTCGAGGAACTCTCCCGCAGAAGAGAAGGCAATCTGGTTGATGTACTTGTCAACCTCCTCTTCGGTCATACCGATGCCGCTGTCGGATATCTTGAGCACTTTCTTGTCTTCGTCCAGCTCTACGCGCACCTTGAGTTCCCCTGTCTCCCCCTTGAAGTCTCCGGAGGAAGAGAGCGCCTTGAGCTTCTGGGTGGCGTCCACCGCATTGGCGACGATTTCGCGCAGGAAGATTTCGCGGTCCGAGTAAAGGAACTGCTTGATGACGGGGAAAATATTCTCGGTAGTGACACCGATCTTGCCTTTAAGTGATTTGGTAGCCATATGATTTCTTATCCTTTTATATTGTCAAAAAACCGGCCGCACGTCCTCCGTGCGACCGGTACAACAAAAAATCAAATAGCGTTCCAGTGACAAATTGTCACCGACAAAGAGACTATTTATAGAGGAATCGCTTGATGCTCATCTTCGGAGTCTTCTCGAACGGCACCATCACAATCTCGACCTTGGCTATGTGGCTGTAGGCCGGGAGCTGGCGGTTTGCGGCGATGCGGAGCTTCTCCGGGATGTCGGAGACGGTCTCTTCATCGAGCTTTGCGGCCTTAATGGCGTCCTTGTCCAGATATACGAGGGCCACGAGCTTGCCTGAACGGTCCACCACCACAGACTCGGCGACATAGTCCTGATTGTTGATGATGGCCTCAAGCTCCTCGGGGTAGATGTTCTGTCCGTTGGCGGAGAGAATCATACTCTTGCTGCGGCCCTTGATGAAGCAGTTGCGGTCTTTGTCGATGATGCCCAGGTCGCCGGTGCGCAGATAGCCGTCATCCGTGAACGCCGCCTTGTTGGCCTCCTCGTTCTTGTAGTAGCCGATGGTGATGTTCGCTCCCTTGGCCTGGATTTCTCCGGCTATATGCTGCGGGTCGTCGGAATCGATGCGTGCCTCGATGCAGTCTATGATCTTGCCGCACGATCCCTGGACATAGCGGGACCAGTCCTCATAGGCGAGCAGCGGGGCCGCCTCGGTCATACCGTAGCCGACGGTGTAGTGCAGGCCGATGCGCCTGAAGCACTTCTCCACCTCAGGATTGAGGGCCGCGCCGCCCATAATGTAGGAGCGCACCTTGCCGCCGAACGCCTCGTCGAGGGAAGAGCGGACTTTCTTGAATATGACCTGATTGAGACCCGGAATGGCGCAGATGGCCTTCATATACCACTTGCCGAGCACAGGCTTGAGCTTGGACTTGTAGATTTTCTCCATCACGAGAGGCACGGTGCAGACCAGATACGGCTGCACGTCGTGCATCGCCTTGAGCAGCAGGGACGGGGCCGGGGTCTTGCCGAGGAAATATACGGTCGCCCCGCCGCAGAGCGGATAGAGCATCTCGTACACCATACCGTAGACGTGGGCCATCGGAAGCATCGACACGATGGAATCCTCCGGATAGACAAGGACGTGCTTGAGACCGTAGCCGATGGAGGCGCTGAGGTTGCCGTAGGTCAGCATAACGCCCTTCGGGGCGCTGGTGGTGCCGGAGGTGTAGTTGATGACCGCGAGGTCGTCGAAATTATTTACAGGCAGGCTGAAGTCGGACGGCTTGAGCCCCTCAGGATACTTCTCCTCGAAAGCCTTGTCCATAGCCTCGAACGCCGCCTTGAACTTCTTGTCAGGGGCATAGAGCAGGGTGAAATCGTCCACATTGACCGCGCCCTTGAGCTGCGGCATCACGGAGATGTCCAGCTTGTCCCAGATCTCCTTGTCGGTAAAGAGAAGCACGCTGTCCGAGTGGTCGGTCAGGTGGGCGACGCTGTCCGGGTGGAAGTCGGCAAGAATCGGGACGATGACCGTTTCATAGGCGTTGACGGAAATGAACGATACGGCCCAGCGAGCGGTGTTCTTGGCGCAAAGGGCGATCTTGTCCCCCTTCTTGATGCCGGAAGCCTCGAACATCATTCCGAACTTGGTGATGTACTTCACGAGTTCGGCGCTGCTGATGGATTCCCCCTTGTAGTTGCAGAGAGCCGGCTGGTTCCAGGCCGCTTTCAGAATTTTCTCCAGATGAGAAAGATAATGTTCCATTTGTTGTCAATATTTATTTTCGCGCAAATCTACCCTCCCTTGGCTTCACGGGCAACCTATATTCTTGCAATGTGGTGAATATTTGCGATATTTGTGGCGAAACGGAGGAATCTGTGGTGAATTGCATATGAAAAAGAAACCTATAATCGCGCTGATTTATGATTTTGACGGGACGCTGTCTCCCGGCAATATGCAGGAATTCGGCTTCATCCAGGCGGTCGGCAAGACCGCCGAGGAATTCTGGAAGATGAGCGACAGCATCGCCATCGGGCAGGACGCGTCCAACGTGCTCTCCTATATGAAGCTGATGTTCGATGAGGCGCGGGGCAAGGGCATCGGGCTGCGCCGGGAGGACTTCAGGCGTTTCGGCAAGGACATACGTCTCTTCGACGGAGTAAAGGAGTGGTTCGCCGCCGTCAATGAATACGGCCGCAGCAGGGGCGCGGTCGTGGAGCACTATATCAACTCCTCAGGGCTCCGCGAAATCATCGAAGGCAGCCCGATTGCGGGAGAATTCAAGCATATCTTCGCCGGCAGCTTCATCTATGACGAGAACGGCGAGGCGGTGTGGCCGGGCATAGCGGTGGACTACACCGGCAAGACGCAGTACCTCTTCAAAATCAACAAGGGCATTTTCAGCGCACGCGACAACAAGCTCGTCAACGCCTCCATCGCCGACGACAAGAAGCGCATCCCGTTCACGCATATGCTCTATTTCGGCGACGGCGACACGGACGTGCCGTGTATGAAGATAGTGGGGATGTTCGGGGGGCATTCCATAGCCGTCTATGACCCCGCCGACGAGCGCAAGAAAGCCGCCGCGCAGAAACTCAGACGGCAGGGACGCGTCAGTTTCGCAATCCCCGCCGTCTATACTCCCGACTCCAGGGCATTCAGGATAGTCGCGGCAATCATCGACAAGATAGTCGCCGACTACCGGCTGGACTGTCTGGAGAAAAGATAGCTATTTCTTGTTCGGATCGTCGATATAGGCGCTGCCGAGGTCGGCGGCCCGGTCGCCCGTGCTGTTCTTGCCGAACTCGTAGTCGTTGCCCGGGAGCACCGCGTTGAGCAGGATGCCCACGAGAGCCGCTACCGCAAGGCCGCTGAGCGAGGTGAATCCGATGTCGATCGCATCGTTCGCGCCGTACTTGATGCCGATGGCGAGCACGAGGATGAGGGCCGCGATGAGCAGGTTGCGGGACACGGTGAAGTCAACCTGATTCTCCACTATGTTGCGCACGCCGACCGCCGAAATCATACCGTAGAGCACGAGGGAGACGCCACCTATGGTGGAGGCCGGCATCACGCCGATGAGGGCGGCGAACTTCGGGCAGAACGAGAGGATTATCGCGAACACGGCGGCCATCCTGATCACGCGCGGGTCGAATACCTTGGTGATGTTGAGCACGCCGGTGTTCTCGCCGTAGGTGGTGTTGGCCGGAGCCCCGAAAAGGGACGCCACCGAGGTCGCCAGACCGTCACCTATCAGGGTGCGGTGCAGACCGGGGTCCTCGAGATAGTTGATTCCTGTGGTGGAAGAAATCGCGCAGACGTCCCCGATATGCTCGACCATAGTGGCGAGGGAAATCGGCACGATGGTGATGACTGCCGCCACGATAAGCCCCCAGTCAGGGTTCTTGAACACGGCGAACGCGGTGTTCTCCCAGGTGAACGGGAGTCCGACCCAGGCCGCCTCGTGCACCTTGGAGAAGTCCACCTGACCGAAGCAGGCGGCGACGAAATATGAGCCCAGCACGCCGAGCAGGATAGGCACGATCTTCACCATACCCTTGCCCCAGATGTTGCAGACCACGATGATGACCACCGCAAGCAGGGCGATCCACCAGTTCTGGGTGCAGTTCTGGATGGCCGAGCCGGAGAGGGTCAGACCGATGGCGATGATGATGGGGCCGGTCACGACAGGAGGGAAGTAGCGCATCACCTTCCTTGCCCCGAACGCGGCGAAGAGAGCCGCGAGGATGAAGTAGATGAGTCCGGCGAAGAACACTCCGACGCAGGCGTAAGGGAGCGACTGGGCCGCCGTCAGCCCCTTGGCCGCACCCATCTGGGTGACGGCTGCATATCCGCCGAGGAAGGCGAAGGACGAGCCGAGGAAGGCCGGAACCTTCATCTTGGTGCAGAGATGGAAAATCAGGGTTCCGATTCCCGCGAAGAGCAGGGTGGCGGACACGGAGAGTCCGGTAATCACCGGCACGAGAATCGTGGCTCCGAACATCGCGAAGAGATGCTGGAGTCCGAGGACGGTCATCTTGCCCTTGCCGAGGGCGCGGGCGTCGTAGATGGTCTGGTCTTTCTGTACTTTAGCCATAATATATGATAAGGATTATTCCCATTCGATGGTTGCCGGCGGTTTGGACGAGATGTCATAGACGACACGGTTGATGCCGCGCACCTTGCGGATAATCTCGTTGGACACGTCTGCAAGGAAGTCGTAAGGCAGATGCACCCAGTCGGCGGTCATTCCGTCCACTGAAGTCACGGCCCTGAGGGCCACGGTGCTCTCGTAGGTGCGCTCGTCTCCCATCACGCCCACGCTCCTCACCGGCAGGAGCATAGTGCCCGCCTGCCAGATTGAGTCATACAGGCCGTACTCGTGCAGTTTGCCGATGAATATCGCGTCGGCTTCCTGCAGGACGGCGACTTTCTCTGGGGTCACTTCCCCGAGTATGCGTATGCCGAGTCCCGGGCCCGGGAAAGGATGCCTGCCGAGTATCTTCGGATCTAGACCGAGAGCCTTGCCCACCCTGCGGACCTCGTCCTTGAAGAGCAGACGGAGCGGCTCCACCACCTTGAGGTTCATCTCTTTAGGGAGTCCGCCCACATTGTGGTGGCTCTTTATGGTCGCAGAAGGGCCCTTGACGGAAGACGACTCTATCACGTCCGGATAAATCGTGCCCTGCGCGAGCCAGCGCGCGCCTGTGATGGCCTTGGCTTCGGCGTTGAATACCTCCACGAAGTCACGGCCTATTATCTTGCGCTTCCGCTCCGGATCGGTCACGCCCGCGAGGTCGCCCAGAAAGCGTCCGGCAGCACGCACTCCCTTGACGTTCAAGCCCATTCCCTCATAGGAGCGGAGTACCTCGTCGAACTCGTTCTTGCGGAGCAGGCCGGAGTCCACGAATATGCAGTGCAGCCTGCGTCCTATCGCCCGATGCAGCAGCAGAGCCGCAACGCTGGAATCGACCCCGCCGGAGAGCCCGAGTATCACCTCGTCTTCTCCGAGCTGCCCCCGGAGCGAAGAGACGGTGGACTCCACGAAGTTTTCGGCCGTCCAGTCGCCCTCGCAGCCGCAGATGCCCAGCACGAAATTGCGGAGAATCTCCGTACCGCACTCGCTGTGATGCACTTCCGGGTGGAACTGTATCCCCCATACTTCCTCCGAGACAAAGCGGAAGGCGGCGTTTTCGACGCTCTCCGTTGAGCCGATGACCTTTGTGCCCTCAGGGAGTCGGGTGATGGTGTCGCCGTGCGACATCCAGACCGTGGAGCCGCTGCGGACACCCTTGAAGAGGGGGTCTTCCGTGTCCGTGACGCTCAGGGTGGCGCGTCCGTATTCGCGCGTGCCGGCTGCGGCCACTTCGCCGCCTCCGTTCTGCGCGAGCCACTGCGCGCCGTAGCAGATGCCCAGAAGAGGCACTCTGCCCCTTATTGCACTCAAGTCCGGCTGCGGAGCGTCAGCGTCCCGCACCGACGCCGGGCTGCCGGAGAGTATCACTCCCCTCACCTCGTCCAGGTCGGCGGGTATCCTGTCGAACGGCCATATTTCGCAATAGACCCCTATCTCGCGCACCCTGCGCGCTATGAGCTGGGTGTACTGCGAGCCGAAGTCGAGAATCAGTATCTTATTCACCTCTAGAGTAGTTTGGGGTTTCCTTGGTGATGGTCACGTCGTGCGGATGGCTCTCGGCCATTCCGCTTGCCGTCACGCGGCTGAAGCGTGCGGTCTTGAGGGCCTCAAGGTCGCGTGCGCCGCAATAGCCCATTCCCGAGCGCAGCCCGCCGACAAGCTGATACACCGTCTCGGCGAGAGTGCCCTTGTACGGTACGCGGCCCACGATTCCCTCCGGTACAAGCTTGTTCAGGTCCGTAGTGCCCTCCTGAAAGTAGCGGTCGCGGGAGCCGGCGGCCATCGCGTCGATAGACCCCATCCCCCTGTACGCCTTGAACTTGCGCCCGTTGTAGATGATGGTCTCCCCAGGAGACTCCTCAGTGCCGGCGAACATCGAGCCGCACATCACGCAGTCGCCGCCTGCGGCGAGCGCCTTGACCACGTCGCCGGAGTAGCGGAGACCTCCGTCCGCGATGAGTGTCGCTCCGCTGCCCTTGATAGCCTTGTATGCACCGTAGATGGCGCTGAGCTGGGGCACGCCCACTCCAGCCACTATTCGGGTGGTGCAGATGGAGCCCGGCCCTATGCCGACCTTCACGCCGTCGGCCCCGGCCTCCACGAGGGCCCTTGCGCCCTCCTCGGTGGCGACATTGCCCACCACCACGTCGAGCTCCGGATATGCTGCCTTTATCTTCTTCAGAAGTTCAATCACGTTGCGGCTGTGGCCGTGGGCTGAATCCAGCACCACCGCATCCACGCTCTCGGCGGCCAGCGCGGCCACCCTGTCGAGCGAATCCGCAGTGATGCCCACCCCGGCGGCCACTCTGAGGCGTCCCCGGGAGTCCTTGCAGGCTTCGGGGTGCAGTCTTTCCTTGATGAGGTCTTTGTAGGTAATCAGACCTACGATCCGCCCGTCCTTGTCCACTACCGGAAGCTTCTCCACCTTGTAGCGCTGGAGCACCGTACGGACGTACTCGCGGTCGGTGTTGCTCGCCGGAATGGTCACCAGGTTCTCCGATGTCATCACGTCCCTGATGGAAGCCGAATCGTCGGTGATGAAGCGCACGTCGCGGTTGGTGACGATGCCGACCAGCTTGCCCTCGCCGTTCGTGACCGGGATGCCGCCGATATGGTTGTCGCGCATCAGGCGGAGCGCGTCGCCGACCGTCTGGTCCTGGTCAATCGTGACGGGGTCGTTGATCATCCCGTTTTCGGCACGTTTCACCCGGCGCACCTGAGCTGCCTGCGCGGCTATGCCCATATTCTTATGAATAACGCCGATACCACCTTCTCTTGCTATTGCGATGGCCATCGGCGCTTCCGTTACGGTGTCCATTGCCGCGGACACTATCGGGATGTTCAGAGGGATGCGGCGCGAAAAGCGGCTGCCCAGGCAGACCTCCCGGGGCGTAACTTCCGAATACGCCGGAATCAGAAGCACATCGTCGAAGGTAAGGCCTTCCATTGCGATTCTTTCTTCTACAAATGACATTTTATTGGGGTGTGATTATAATTGTGCAAATTTACAAAAATTATTTCTTATTCACTCTCTTCCGGTACATCTGCCAAGTATTGTAGCAATTATGCCAGATGCTGTAGAAACCTTCCGCAACCGAAGTCACAGGGGTGAAGAAGCTGTAGCCCATCCACATACCGAAGACGGTGTTCTTCTGTCCGAAGGCCTGGCCGGCGGAGATCGGGCAGGCGTGGCGCTTGCCTATCCGGCGGCCCGCCCAGAACTGCAGGGTGCAGGCGAGAATCGAGGCGATGAAGACCTGGGCGATGACTGAAAAGCCCGAGGCATTGTGGACTATTGCGCGGGTGCTCATAAGGATGGCAAGGCTGAGCGAGACCGACCAGATATAGAACGAGAGGTTCGGGAAAGACTGGAGAAAGGCGTGGAAGCGCGGCATCAGAGCCCTCACCGCCCAGGCACAGAGCGCAGGCAGGATGAGGAGCGGGAAGACTTTCGAGAGTATCCTGAGGAACGCCGAGAAAAACGAGAATTCCGGCGAAGGGTGCAGCAGAGGCAGCATCAGCGGCACGAGTACCGCCACGGCGAGGTTGACCATCACGGTGTAGGTGACGACCCCGGCCATATTGCCGCCCAGCTTGCCGGTCACCACGGCGCAGGCGGTGGCGGTAGGGCAGATTACGCAGAGCGCGAACGCCTCTATCCCGATATGGAACGGCAGGCCCGGGAATAATATCAGCAGCAGCATCAGGAAGATGAAAATCCCGCACTGAAGCCCCAGGACGCTGAGCATCCAGGAGTGCAGACGCATCTGACGGGGTTCTATCCTGCAGAAGCTCAGGAAGAGCATCGTGAATATCAGCAGCGGCTGCAGATGAGTGACGAAAGCCTCCAGAAACGGCCCTGCGGGATGCAGGGCCGGAATGGCGGCATAAATCAGATAGGCTGACGCCCCCACCATCATCCCGATGATGAGGGACCAGTCCCTGAGGAATTTGCGTATGGTATATCTGTATTCCGGAGCCATTATCTGTTCATCCTGTCAATGAAACATTCGACGGTGTTCTCCATCAGCATAGCGATGGTCATAGGGCCCACTCCCCCGGGCACAGGGGTCAGATAGGCGGCCACGCGGGAGACTGACTCGAAGTCCACATCCCCGACCAGCCTGCCCTCGGCGTTGCGGTTCATCCCGACGTCGATGACGACCGCGCCCTTCTTCACCATATCGCCCGTGACGGTGTTTTCCCTGCCCACGGCGACCACCAGAATGTCGGCAAGCAGCGTGACGGCCTTGAGGTCAGCGGTGCGGGAATGCGCGATGATGACCGTGGCGTTCTCGTCGAGCAGGAGCTTCGCGACTGGCTTGCCCACTATGTTGCTGCGGCCCACGACCACCGCCGTCTTGCCCTCGATGCCCACACCGGTGCTCCTGATGAGCTCGATGACCCCCTTAGGGGTGCAGGGCTTGATGCAGGGAGTGCCTGTCCAGAGCGCCCCCACGTTGAGTATGTGGAAGCCGTCCACATCCTTCTCGCGGGAGATGGCATATATGACCCTCTTCTCGCTGATGTGCTTTGGGAGCGGCAGCTGGACGAGGATGCCGTCCACGGAATCGTCCCGGTTGAGGGTGTCGATCATATCCAGCAGCGCCTCCTCGCTGACACTCTCGGGCATCGTCACAAGGCGGGAGTTCATCCCCACATAGGCTGCGGCCTTGACCTTGTTGCGCACATAGACTTGACTTGCGGGATTGTCGCCGACGATGATGACCGCGAGCGAAGGCTTGCGTCCGTATTTGACTTCCAGAAGCGGAATCTGCTCCCTGATTCTGTCCTTGACGGCGAGCGAAACCGCCTTGCCGTCGATGATTGAGGCTTTCTTACATTCCATTGCCTGATAAGCTATATCGTTGCGGTAGAAGAGATTGTCGCACTTGATGCGGGCAATCCCGGAATATGCCCTCTCGCGTGCCTGTGCGATGTCGTCGCCCTCGCCCACCACCATCAGCACCCGGCCTCCGGCGGTGACGAGCCTCCCGTCCTTCAGGGCTGTGCCCATCGAGTAGAGTTTCACGCCCTCAAGTTCATCCGTCCCCCCGATTACCGCGCCCTTGTCGTAATGGCCCGGATAGCCTTTGGAGGCGAGCACCACGCCCATCGTGACGCTGTCCTTCCAGCGCAGCGGCTCGGGCTCGCGGCCGGAGGCGACCGCGTCGAGCACATCGTAGATGTCGCTCTCCAGCAGAGGCAGCACGACCTCGGTCTCCGGGTCGCCGAAGCGGGCGTTGAACTCTATGACCTTGACTCCCTGCGGAGTTTTCATCAGTCCCCCGTAGAGTACGCCGCTGAGCGGCCTGCCCTCGGCGCACATCGCGGAGGCTGTGCGGCAGAGTATCTCCTTATATGCGTACTCGCGCTCTTCAGGGCTGATGAAAGGCAGCCCCGTATAGGCCCCCATTCCTCCGGTGTTGGGCCCGCGGTCACCGTCGAAAGCCCGCTTGTGGTCCTGGGCGAGAGGCATAGGATAGACTCTCTCCCCGTCCACGAAGCACATAAATGAAAACTCCGGACCGCTGAGGTAGTCTTCCACCACGACCTTTCCCTCGCCGAAGCTGCCGTCGAGCAGCATAGACTTCAGCGCACGCTCCGCCTCCGCGAGGTCTTCCGCAATGACAACTCCCTTGCCGGCCGCAAGCCCGTCGTACTTGATGACGGCCGGGAAAGGCCTCCCGGCCACATAGTCGAGCGCCTCGGAGTAAGCGGTGAAGCAGCGGTAGCCCGCCGTCGGCACTCCGTACTTGAGCATCAGGCGCTTGGCGAATTCCTTGCTGCTCTCTATCTCGGTCGCCGCCCTGCTGTGGCCGAAAATCCTCAGGCCGGCATCCCTGAAAGCGTCGACTATGCCGGCTGCGAGCGAAGCCTCCGGCCCCACTACCGTGAGGTCTATCCCGCTGCTGAGCGCAAAGTCCCTCAGGGCCTCGACATCGGTGTCGGCAATGGGCAGATTATGGGCCTGCCTTCCTATGAGGGCATTGCCTGGAGCGCAGAAGATTTCCCCCACCTGCGGGGAGCGGCTCAGAGCGTCGACTATCGCGTGGCAGCGTCCTCCGCCGCCCACTACAAGTACCTTTTTCATCGCTAATGTTTGAAATGTCTTACTCCGGTCATCAGCATCACGATGCCGCACTCGTCCGCCTTGGCGACGGCATCCGCGTCACGGATGCTGCCGCCCGGCTGCACGATGGCGCTGACTCCGTACTGCGAGGCGAGGGCTACCGTGTCGTCGAACGGCAGGAAGCCGTCGGAAGCGAGCACGAGATTGTCGCTGTAGCCGGCGTCTCGCGCCTGCTTGAGAGCTATCTCGGCAGAACCCACGCGATTGGTCTGCCCTGCTCCGACTCCCACCGTATGGCCGTCGCGGACTACCGCTATCGCATTGGATTTGATGTGCTTGACTATCTTCCAGCCGAAGTCGAGGTCGCGCATCTGCGCCTCCGTAGGCTTCGCGGCGGTGACGCACATATCCTCACTCAGACTCTCCACCGCCTTGTCGGCCTGCTGCGCGAGCATACCGCCGCAAACCGAGATATACTGCATCTGAGGTGCAGGATCCGGAGTCATATCGACCTTGAGGACACGAAGGTTCTTCTTGGACGAGAGTATCTCCAGCGCCTCGGCGGAGAAAGACGGAGCGATTACGATTTCGAGGAATATCGGCTTCATCCCGCGTGCCGTCTCGGCGTCGAGTTCGCGGTTGACCGCCACTATTCCGCCATAGATGCTGACCTTGTCCGCCTCGTATGCAGCCTGCCAGGCCTGCGAGATGCTCGGGGCCACGGCTGCGCCGCAAGGGTTCATATGCTTGAGGGCTATGCAGCACGGCCCGGAGAAGTCACGGATAGCGCAAAGTGCCGCGTTGGCATCCTGTATATTGTTGTATGACAATTCCTTGCCCTGTATCTGAGTGGCGAATGCCAGAGAATACGGACACTTCTCGGGAGCGGCATAGAAATTGGCGCTCTGGTGAGGATTCTCCCCGTAGCGGAGCGGCTGCTTTATCTCGTATTCGAGGAAGAGCTTCTCCGGGAGTCCGGCCTGCGCACGCATATAGCCGGCGATGCAGATATCATACTCGGCGGTATGGGTGTAGGCCTTGGCGGAGAGGCGGAGCCGGGTAGCATCGCTTGTACCACCTTCAGCCTCAATCTCTTCCAGCACGGCACCGTAGTCGGCGGGGTCGCATACCACCGTCACGTCGCGCCAGTTCTTGGCGGCGCTGCGCAGCATTGACGGTCCGCCGATGTCGATGTTCTCTACGGCTTCCTCCATCGTGACCCCCTCACGCTCAACCGTGCGGCGGAAAGGGTAGAGGTTGACGCAGACGAGCTCTATGGTCTCTATCCCCTGTTCCGCGAGAGTCCGCATATGGGAGGGCAAATCGCGCCGGGCGAGTATGCCCCCGTGCACCTTGGGATGCAGGGTCTTGACCCGTCCGTCGAGTATCTCCGGGAAGAGGGTGACATCGCTGATGTCGACCGTCTTCACCCCGCTGTCTTCCAGCAGCTTGCGTGTGCCGCCGGTGGCCACGATCTCCCAGCCGAGAGAGGCGAGACCCTGCACGAACGGCACGAGTCCCGTCTTGTCGCTGACGCTGACTAAAGCTCTTTTATGGTTCATATTTCTTTCAATAATTTAGCTATGGTTTCAACATACAGGCCGTGCTCGACTTTATGGCCGATGCGGTGCACCTCCTCAGGGTCATTCCCTTCGTAGTCAAATGCCCGCTGGGCGATGATGCGGCCCGCGTCGAGCTCGGACGTCACATAGTGGATGGTGACCCCGTAGACCTTGACCCCGAACTCGACCGCCTGCTCCACGGCATTCGCTCCGCGAAACGAGGGCAGCAATGACGGGTGGATGTTGATGACGCGGCCCGCATATGCATCCAGCAGCACGTCGGAGAGGATGCGCATATAGCCGGCGAGGCAGACGAGTTCCACCCCGAGAGCATCCATTCTGCGGACAATTTCCCGCTCATAATCAGCCTTGCAGGCATAATCCTTCGGGCTGAACACAAAACTCCCTATCCCCCGTGCGGCGGCTTTTCCGACCACTGCCGCGGCGGGTTTGTCGCACACCATCAGCACCACTTCGGCATCGAGCCTCCCGTCCGAGCAGGCGTCGGCGATGGCTTCGAAATTCGAGCCCGTTCCGCTCGCGAATACTGCCAGCCTGTGCTTCATACTATATTATCTTTACGCCCGGGCAGTCCGTCACCTTGCCTATCACGGAAGCCTTCTCGCCCCGGGAAGCCAGGATGGAGACGGCCCTGCCGGCCTCGGACTCGTCCAGCACGATGACCATCCCTATGCCCATATTGAAGATGTTGAACATCTCCCTGTGCGGCACGCCGCCCCATTTCTCCAGAAGGCGGAAGACCGGGAGTATCTCCCAGGTCCCCTCACGGATTTCCAGACCCTGTCCATCGTGCAGCACGCGCGGGATATTCTCGTCGAAGCCGCCGCCGGTGATATGGCAGATGCCGTGCACGTCGCAGCTCCGTATCACTTCGAGCACCTGTTTCACATAAATCCTGGTCGGGGTGAGAAGCACCTCGCCAAGACGCCGGCCGCCCAGCTCCGGAATCTCGTCCTCATAGGACAGACCCCTGTCGGACACTATCTTGCGCACAAGGCTGAAGCCGTTGGAATGTACCCCGCTGGAAGCTATCCCGACCAGCACGTCCCCGACCTTGACCTTGCTCCCGTCGATCAGAGAGGACTTCTCCACCGCACCGACCGTAAAGCCGGCGATATCGTATTCTCCGCCTCCATACATCCCGGGCATTTCTGCGGTTTCGCCTCCGACGAGCGCGCAGCCCGCCTGACGGCAGCCCTCGGCCACTCCGGACACGATGGCCTCAAGCTTGGACGGCTCGTTGCGTCCGACCGCCACATAGTCGAGAAAAATCAGCGGTTCCGCGCCCTGCGCGAGCACGTCGTTGACGCACATCGCCACGGCATCGATGCCCACAGTGTCGTGCCTGTCCATCGCGAAGGCAATCTTGAGCTTGGTCCCGACTCCGTCTGTGCCGCTGACGAGCACCGGCTCCCTGTAGCCCAGAGACGAAAGGTCAAACATTCCTCCGAACGAGCCTATGCCTCCCATAGACCCCGGTCTTGCGGTGGATGCGACAAGAGGCTTTATGCGGCGGACAACTTCATATCCGGCCTCGAGGTCCACGCCTGCGTTTTCGTATGATTTAGCCATATATCTACTTGATTTTGTTTACATTTGAACTGCGGTAATCCGCCTGAGGACTTCCTCGTATGACGGCATTATGTTTCCCAGGTCGTGGCGGAAACGGTCCTTGTCCAGACGCTGTCCGCTGTTCTCATCCCAGAAGCGGCAGGTGTCGGGGCTGATTTCGTCCGTCAGCATTATCCGTCCTGTCCCGTCGCGGCCGAACTCCAGCTTGAAGTCGACGAGCCTGATGGAGGCCCTCTTCAGGAACGCCAGCAGCAGGTCATTGACCTTGCGCGCGATGTCATAGATCACCGCGAGTTCGTCGGCGCTGACTATTCCGAGCGCCACGGCCTGGCTGTCGTTGATCATCGGGTCGCCGAGGGAGGAGTCGTTGTAGTTGAGGTCATAGATGACCGTCGCTGGCCTGAATCCCTCCTCCAGTCCGAGCCTGTCGGCAAGCGAGCCGGCGATGCAGTTGCGCACCACCAGCTCAAGCGGGATGGCGCTGCACCTGCGGCAGAGCTGCTCGCGCTCGTTGAGAGAGGAGATAAAGTGGCTGTATATCCCGTTACGGCCGAGATAGTCGAAAAGAATCGCGGAGATCCTGTTGTTGACTATGCCCTTGCGGGGGAAGACGGCCGTCTTGACATCGTTGAACGCGGTGGCGACATCCTTGAAACGGATGATCACCTTCCCCGGGTCGTCCGTAGCGAACACCTGCTTCTCCTTGCCGTCGAAAATCAGTTCACCCTTGACCATCGTCTATCTCTTTTTTCGGAAATAATTGACCGCGTTGCGGAAGAGCGGCTGCTCCAGCTCCTCGTCGATGTTTCTGAACAGGTTCTTCTCGTAGCGTTCGCTGTGTCCCATCTTGCCCAGTATCAGACCGTCGCGGCTGATGATGCCCTCGATGGCGTAGAACGAGCCGTTAGGGTTGTACGGCGACTCCATAGTCACCTCTTCAGTAATCGGGTCGGCATATTGGAACGCCACCTGACCGTTCTCGAAGAGTTCGCGGGCCAGAGACTCGCCTACCACGAACTTGCCCTCGCCGTGGCTGAACGCCACAGTGTGCATATCCCCTATGCTGAAGCCCGAGAGCCAAGGCGAACGGGTAGAGCAGACGCGCGTCGACGCCATACAGGAGATATGCCGGTTGATGTCGTTGCGGAAGAGGGTGGGCGAGCCGGGAGTGACACACCCCGTCCTGCCGTATGGAAGAAGCCCGCTCTTGACGAGGGCCTGGAAGCCGTTGCAGATGCCGAGAATCAGTCCGCGGCGCTTCAGCAAGCCGTCGATAGCCTCGGATATCTTCTTGTTTTCCAATACATTGGCGATAAATTTACCGCTCCCGTCAGGTTCGTCGCCGGCGGAGAAACCTCCGGAGAGCATCAGTATCTGGCACTCGGAGATGGCGCGGCTCATCTCGTCGATGGAGCCGAGCACGTCATCTGCGCTGAGGTTGCGGAAGACTCCGAAACGGACTTCGGCCCCGGCCTTGCGGAAAGCCTTTGCGCTGTCGTAGTCGCAGTTGGTGCCGGGGAACACCGGGATATACACGAGCGGCCTTTCCACCACACCCCCCTCATAGCGCGGCTGCCTGTAGGATGGAGCCGTACACTTGAGCGACAGCATCTTGCGATGTGCGGCAGGGACGCAGGCGGGATAGACCTTGGAATAACGCCGCGAATTGGCCTCCGTCAGGGAATCGATGCTGATGCCGACCCCGTTGATGCGGAGCGTGCAGTCGTCGCCGTCGGTGACCGTTCCCAGCCTCTCCGCCGCCGGGAAGTCCAGCTCAGTCTCGGACTCGACCACTATCGAACCCGGAACACAGCGGAAGAGTTCGTCTTCGGGAATCTCCACATCCGCTCCGAACATATTGCCGAACGACATCTTGGCGAGAGCCTCGGCCACGCCGCCGAAACCCGTCGCCCAGGCGGAGACTATGTCCCCGGAGGCAATCTTGCTCCGGATATAGCTCCACATCGCCTTAAGTCCCTCGACATCAGGCATCCTGTCCGGGAGAGGGGTATGGCGGAAGAGGTAGATATGGTTGCCGCCCCACTTGAATTCCGGAGAAATCACTCCGGCAGCGTCGACGGTGGTTATCCCGAATGAAATCAGGGTCGGAGGCACATTGATGTGCTCGAACGTGCCGCTCATCGAGTCCTTGCCGCCGATGGACGGGAGGCCGAATGCGAGCTGCATCCTCAGAGACCCCAGCAAAGCGGCGAGCGGCTTGCCCCAGCTGTGCGGGTCGGAGGTCATCCTCTCGAAGTATTCCTGGCAGGAGAAGCGCATCTTCGAACAGTCCCCTCCTGCCGCCGTAACCTTGGCGCAGGCCTCGACCATAGAATAGGCCGCCCCGTGATACGGGCTCCAGGAAGAGATGAACGGGTTGTAGCCGAAGGCCATCATCGATGCGGTGTCGGTGTAGCCGTCGGCGGGCAGCTTCTGCACGGACACCTGGGTCTCGGTGGCCTGCAGCGCTCCTCCGTAAGGCATAAGCACCGTGGAGCGCCCTATCGTGGAGTCGAACATCTCGACGAGTCCCTTCTGCGAGGAGACGTTGGGCATATCCATCAGCGAGAGCATCTTCTCCTTGAGGGAACTTCCCTCCGGATGCAGAGCGAACGGGTCACTGTCTTCAACGGCACCCACCAGCGCGGAGGCGCAGTGCTTTGCGCCTGCACTGTCGATGAACTCGCGGCTGAGGTCGGCCACCTTCTCGCCCGAATTGTACATCCTCATCCTGCCGCTGTCCGTCACGTCAGCGACATAGCTCACTTCGATGTTCTCGCTCCGGCAGAGCCTTTCGAACTCCTCCCTGTCGGAGGCGGCTATCACCACCGCCATCCTCTCCTGGGACTCGCTGATGGCGAGTTCGGTGGAGTTGAGGCCGCTGTACTTGACGGGCACGCGGTCGAGATATATGTCGAGTCCGGGGGCGAGCTCGCCTATCGCGACGCTCACTCCGCCGGCCCCGAAGTCGTTGGATTTCTTGATGAGGCGGGTGACGTCCGGGCGGCGGAAGAGCCGCTGGAGCTTGCGCTCCTCAGGGGCGTTTCCCTTCTGGACTTCACTGCCGCACTTCTCGATGGATTCTTCGGTGTGCTCCTTGGATGAGCCTGTCGCGCCTCCTATGCCGTCGCGTCCGGTGCGCCCGCCCAGAAGCAGGATCACGTCGCCCGGCGCCGGGCTTTCGCGGCGCACGTTAGCGGCCTTGACCGCACCCACGACCGCTCCTACTTCAAGCCTTTTCGCGACATAGCCGTCGTGGTAAATCTCACGGACGTGCGTCGTGGCGAGGCCTATCTGGTTGCCGTAGCTGGAGTAGCCGGCAGCCGCCTTGCGGCTGATAAGCTTCTGAGGAAGCTTACCGGGCAGCGTTCCGCTGACCGGCCGGCATATGTCGCCCGCCCCCGTCACTCTCATCGCCTGATATACATAGGCCCGACCGGAGAGAGGGTCGCGGATGGCCCCGCCAAGGCAGGTCGCCGCCCCGCCGAAAGGCTCAATCTCCGTAGGGTGGTTATGGGTCTCGTTCTTGAACTGCAGCAGCCACTTCTCCTTCCGAGCGTCCACATCCACGTCCACATAGATGCTGCAGGCGTTGTTCTCCTCGCTCTGTTCCAGGTCGTCGAGCAGTCCCTTCTTGCGCAGATACCTCGCGCCGATGGTCGCTATCTCCATCAGGCAGAAGCTCCTGCCCTCACGCCCGAGCTCCCTGCGGACCGAGTCGAGCTCCGCGAGCGAAGCCTCGATCTCGGGACGGATGAACGAATCCTCCACCCCCACGCTCTCCAGTTCCGTGGTGAAAGTCGTGTGGCGGCAGTGGTCGCTCCAGTATGTGTCGAGGATGCGCAGTTCGGTCTCCGTGGGGTCTCTGTGCTCGGAGCGGAAATACTCCACCACCACCGCAAGGTCGTCGGAGTTCATCGCAAGCCCCCAGCGGCGGCGGAAAGCATCGTACTCCTCCGCCCTCATCTCCCTGAACGAGTCCAGTCTCACGAGCGGCTTCACGTCGGCCTTGTCATTGTACTCCAGCCGCGAAAGGTCTTTGGGGCGGGACTCCACCGCATTTATGTAATAGTGTCTTACGGCGGAGAGATCCTCCTCGGAAAGGTCGTCGTCGAATATCAGCAGACGCGAGCTTCTTATCCGCACTTCCGCCGACGGGTCAATCAGATGCACGCAGTCCACCGCCGACGAGGCTCTCTGGTCGAACTGCCCGGGGATATATTCCACCGCCAGATATTTGCGGCCCTCCAGCGGGCAGTCGTCGCTGACCGTGTCGGTCACCCTCTCGCCGAAGACGGTGTACCGGCACTTCTCCAGCAGAGCGTCCGGGAAGCCGAAGAGGTCATAGACATTGATGAGCCTGAGGGAACGGATTGAGAGAGAGAGGTTTTCGTTGAATTCGTTTCTGAGGCTTTCTGCCTCCACGCGGAATTCCGAACGCTTCTCCACATATATGCGCTGTGCTTCCATATTCTATATCTCTGTCTGGAGTACCTTGTCAGCCTGTTTCCGCCTGAAGGCGTCGAGCGCCTCGCGGAGAGACCCGTCTTTCAGCGCAAGTATCGAGACCGCGTAGAGGGCGGCGTTGCGGGCCCCGTTGACGGCCATAGTCGCCACCGGCACCCCCGAAGGCATCTGCACTATGGACAGCAGCGAGTCAAGCCCGCCGAACGCGGCGCTCCTGATAGGGACTCCTATCACCGGAAGCGAGGTCATCGCCGCCGCCATCCCGGGAAGATGCGCCGCACCGCCCGCCCCGGCAATCACCACTTCCACTCCCCTGCTGCGGGCCGACTCCATATATTCACAGAAAAACTGCGGTGTACGGTGGGCGCTGATTACCTTTTTCTCGTAAGGCACACCGAACTCGTCGAGGGTCTCGCAGGCGGCTGACATCACGTCCCAGTCGCTCTTAGAACCCATAATGACACTGACTTTCATAAAAACCATCACCTTATGACACTGACAAGCCGCAAAGTTACAACTTCCGTTCGGGCTCTGCAAATCAAGTTATTGACAATTCGATGTTGATAACTATTTTTCCGTTTTTAACGAAATTATGCCTATCTTTGTACGATTGCGGTGCAGTCAGACACGACGATGGTTCAGGACATTTTGCTCAGGGGAAGCGGTCCCGACATTCTTATCCGGGACGGGGTCATCTGCAGAAAGGGAGACAAGCTGCAGGTCGGGAGCGATGTTCATATAGTCGACACGGAAGGATGCCTGGTGAGCTACGGCTTCGCCGACATCCACGTCCACTTCAGAGAACCCGGCCATTTATACAAGGAAACCATACGCAGCGGCTCTATGGCGGCTGCCGCAGGCGGCTACACCACCGTCTGTGCGATGCCGAACCTCGACCCCGTGCCGGACACTCCGGAACACCTCGCCGTCGAGAGCGGCATCATCCGCCGCGACGCCGTGGTGGAAGTGCTCCCTTACGCCGCCATCACCCTCGGCCGTAAAGGCGGACAGCCCGTGGACTTTGCGGCGCTCAAGGACAAGGCCGTGGCGTTCTCCGACGACGGCAGCGGGGTGCAGAGCCCCGATATGATGCTCCGCGCGATGAGAGCGGCCGCCCGGGAGGACTGCATCATCGCCGCCCACTGCGAGGACAACAGCCTGCTGCGCGGAGGCTATATCCACGACGGACGCTACTGCGCCGCACACGGCCACAGGGGCATCTGCTCCGAAAGCGAGTGGGGACAGATAGCGCGGGACCTCAAGCTCTGCGAGCAGACTCACTGCCGCTACCATATCTGCCACATATCCACCGCAGAGAGCGTGGAGCTCGTCCGCGAAGCGAAGCGCCGGGGAGTGAGGGTCAGCTGCGAGACGGCGCCGCACTACCTCTGCCTCTGCGAAGATGACCTGCAGGAGGACGGAAGGTTCAAGATGAATCCGCCTCTGCGAAGCAAGGAAGACCGCGATGCGCTCATCGAGGGGCTGAAAGACGGCACGATAGACGCGATAGCAACCGACCACGCCCCGCACAGCGCGGAAGAGAAGTCCCGGGGGCTGGAAGGCAGCGCGATGGGCATCGTGGGGCTGGAAACGGCTTTCCCGGTGCTCTACACTTCTCTCGTACTGGGCGGCAAGATTCCGCTTGAGACTCTTGTGAACGCTCTCTGCGCGTCTCCGCGCAGGATTTTCCGCCTCGGAGGAGGCAGTCTGGAGGAGGGCGCGCGGGCCGATGTCTGCGTGATTGACCTCCGGGACGAATACACGATAGACAGCCGCAACTTCCTCTCAAAGGGACATTCCACCCCGTTCGACGGATGGAAGGTTCGCGGACGGGTGAAGATGACCCTCAAGGACGGGAAGACAGTCTATGACGGGAGGCCCGCCCGGACGGAAGCCGAAGACAGAGTTTAGTTTATGCAAAAAATACTTTTTACGATTAAGGGCAACGATGCGGTGGCACGGGACACATTCCGGCTCCGTCTCGGCTCCGAAGTCCCCGTCGCGGTCAGGAGCGGAGAGTTCGTGGACATAGCGCTGGACGGGTTCTATCTCAGGAGGCCGATTTCCGTCTGCGACTGCACTCCCGACGGGCTCACCCTCATCTACAAGACCGTGGGCGCGGGCACCCGGCAGCTGTCCGGGATGAGGCAGGGCGAGACTCTGGAACTCCTCACGGGGCTCGGACACGGTTTCACTCCCGACTCCTGCGCCGGCGCCGCCCTGCTGGTCGGAGGCGGGCTCGGGGCCGCTCCGCTCCATCTTCTCTGCAAGGAACTGCTTGCCGCCGGCAAGAAGGTCAGCGTGGTGCTGGGCTTCAACAGGGAGGACGAAATAGTTCTCCGGGAAGAATACCGCGCCCTGGGAGTCGAACCCGTCATCGCCACCCTGGACGGCAGCGTCGGGGTCAAGGGATTCGTCACCGACGCGATACGCGAGGCTTCTCCGGAATATGACTTCTTCTACAGTTGCGGGCCGATGAAGATGATGCAGGCGGTCTGCACTTCGCTCCCCTGCGGCGGGGAGGCGAGTCTCGAAGAGCGGATGGGCTGCGGCGCGGGATTCTGCTACGGCTGCTCCTGCCGCACGGCGCTCGGGGCGAAGAGGGTATGCAAGGACGGTCCCGTATTCAGAAAGGAGGACATAATATGGTAAAGGATCTCTCTGTCAATCTCTGCGGGGTGCATCTGGACAACCCGGTCATCCCGGCGAGCGGCTGCTTCGGCTTCGGACTGGAGCTGGCGGACTCGTTCGACCTCAACCGCCTCGGCGGCATCTGCCTCAAGGGCACGACGGAGGAGGAGCGCTTCGGCAACCCTACCCCGCGCATCGCCGAATGCTCCGGGGGGATGCTCAACTCCGTGGGGCTGCAGAACCCCGGCATCGACGCTCTCGTGAACGAGAAGATTCCGCTTCTGCGGGAAGTATATTACGGCGTGGCCATCGCCAACATCAGCGGGTTCTCCGTGGACGAGTATGTCCGCTCCTGCGCCAAGGCTGACGCCTGCCCGGGGATAGACATAATAGAGGTCAACGTCTCCTGCCCCAATGTGCATAACGGCGGGATGGCGTTCGGCACGAGCGCCCGCGCGGCGGCTGAGGTCACCTCTGCGGTCAAGGCCGTGTGCGACAAGCCGGTGTTCGTCAAACTGAGCCCTAACGTGACTGATATAGTGGAGATTGCCCGCGCCTGCGAGGATGCCGGAGCGGACGGTCTCACGCTCATCAACACCCTGCTCGGGATGAGGATAGACATACGCCGCCGCCGTCCCGTGTTGGCGGCGGGGACGGGAGGGTTCTCCGGCAGGGCGGTCTTCCCTCTCGCGCTCAGGATGGTATATCAGGTCTCCCGCGCCTGCAGCATCCCGGTGATGGGCTGCGGCGGAGTGGCGTGCGCGGAGGATGTGGTGGAGATGATGATGGCCGGGGCTGCGGCGGTGCAGGTCGGGGCGGAAAATCTCCGCAACCCGTTCGTCTGCCCGGAGATGGTCGATGCGCTTCCCGCGCTTCTGGAAGAATTGGGAATCAATAAAATCAGCGATATATGCCAAGAGATGTTATCATAGCCTGCGACTTCAGCGGCAGGAAGGAGACGATGGACTTTCTGGAGCTCTTCAAGGGGGAGCGCAGACCGTTCGTCAAGATAGGAATGGAGCTCTTCTACAGCGAGGGTCCGGATATAGTCAGGGCAATCAGGGCCCGGGGACACAGGATTTTCCTCGACCTCAAGCTCCACGACATCCCCAACACGGTCCGCAAGGCCTGCAAGGTGCTTTCGGGACTTGATGTGGATATGTGCAACGTGCACGCGGCAGGCACTGTGGATATGATGCGCGCCGCTCTGGAGGGACTCACACGGCCGGACGGCAGCCGACCGCTGCTGATTGCCGTCACCCAGCTCACCTCCACGAGCGAGGAGAAGATGCGCGGCGAGCTGATGATAGACGCGCCGATCGACGACGTGATAGTCCGCTACGCCTCCAACGCCCTCTCCGCCGGGCTGGACGGGGTGGTCTGCTCACCTCTCGAAGCCGGAATGGTCAAGGCGGCCTGCGGGCAGAACTTCCTCACAGTCACCCCGGGGGTACGCTTCGCGACTGACAGCAAGGACGACCAGTCGCGCATCACCACCCCTGCCAGGGCCAGGGAAATCGGCTCGGACTACATAGTCGTGGGCCGTCCCATCACCGCCGCAGCCGACCCCGTGGCGGCATATGAGAGGTGTATGAAAGAATTTCTTAATCAATAAGACATATGGAGAGAACAATAGCAAAGGAACTCCTTTCCGTCGGAGCAGTATTCCTCCGTCCCGAGGAGCCGTTCACCTGGGCCAGCGGCATCAAGAGCCCGATCTACTGCGACAACCGCCTGACCCTCTCCGCCCCGTCGACAAGGCAGAAGATAGAAGTCGGACTTGCCGGGACAGTGATGAAGCGCTACCCGGAGTGCCAGATGCTTATGGGCACATCGACCGCCGGCATCGCGCACGCCGCCATCACCGCATCCATACTGGGCCTCCCTATGGGCTATGTCCGGAGCGAGGCCAAGAGCCACGGGCGCGGCAACCGCATCGAGGGCCGTATGGACAAGGGGACGAAAGTGGTCGTCATCGAAGACCTCATCTCCACCGGCGGGAGCGCGATAGATGTCGTGCAGGCTCTCCGCGAGGAGGGCGGCGAGGTGCTCGGCATCGCCAGCATATTCACCTACGGGATACGGCGCGGACTTGAGAGAATCGCAGCGGCCGATACCGTCAACTATTCGCTCAGCAACCTCGACATCCTCGTGGAAGTGGCGGTGGAAGAAGGGTATATCGCTCCGGAATGGAAAAGTAAAATCATCGAATTCAGAGACAGCTTATGAAACACCTCATCGACCCGACGGACCTCAGCCGCGAGGAGACCGACCAGATAATCGCGCTCGCGGAGGACATCATCGCGGACCGCAGGAAATATCAGGACAGGATGGCGCACCGCAAGCTGGCGACCCTCTTCTACGAGCCGAGCACCCGCACGCGGCTCAGCTTCACCTCGGCGATGATGGAGCTCGGAGGCGACGTGCTGGGATTCTCCGATGCGAAAAGTTCCTCGGTCAGCAAGGGCGAGACGGTCCAGGACACGGTCAGAGTGGTGGGCTGCTTCGCCGACGTCATCGCGATGCGCCACCATCTGGAGGGGGCGCCGCTAGTCGCCGCCGAAGTCTCCCGAGTGCCTATCATCAATGCCGGGGACGGCAGCCACAGCCACCCGACACAGACCCTGACCGATCTGCTCACCATCAAGCGCGAGCTCGGCTCGATCGACGGCATCTGCATCGGATTCTGCGGTGACCTGCGCTTCGGACGCACGGTGCACTCCCTGATCAAGGCGCTCTCCCGATACAGCGGGGTGCGCGTGGTGCTGATCGCCCCGGACGAACTGAGGCTTCCGGACTACATCAAGCACGACGTATGCGACAGGATGGGCATCGAATACAAGGAGACCCACAGCCTCGACGAGGTGTTGCCGGAGCTCGACGTGCTCTATATGACCAGAGTACAGAAAGAGCGTTTCCTCGACGAGGATGAGTTCGACCGGGTCAAGGACAGCTTCGTGCTGGACGCGAGAAGGATGGCTCTGGCAAAGCGGCATATGGCGGTGCTCCATCCGCTTCCGAGGGTCAACGAAATCCTCACCGAAGTGGACTCCGACCCGAGAGCGGCGTATTTCCGTCAGGTAGAGAACGGCAAGTTCGTCAGGATGGCGCTGATATGCAAGCTTCTGGAGTGGAAGGACGATCCGGACCACGCTATGCCGTCTCAGGAACCGCCCGTACTCGACTCCACCCTGCACTGCTCCAACCCAAAGTGCATCTGCAACAGCGAGAAGGTACAGCCGCGCTTCCGCTCCTCCGACGGAGAAGTGATGAGATGCTGGTACTGCGACTCGAAAGTCCAGTCCCTCGGACGCTGATCAGCCGAAATAATCGATTCCCATCGCCCGCTTGACCTCGGAAAGGGTCTGCGCTGCAGTCTCCCGGGCCGCCTCCGAACCTTTGCGGAGCAGCTCATAGACTGCCGGGATGTCTTTCTCAAGCTCGTGGCGACGGGCTCTGAAAGGCTCCAGTTCCGACTGCAGCACCGCATCGAGGAACTTCTTGATTTTCACGTCTCCCAGCCCTCCCCTGCGGTAGTGGTCCTTGAGCTCGTCCAGACAGGCGTACTCCGGGAGGAACTCCGCGAAATGCTCCGGACGGCAGAAAGCGTCGAGATAGGTGAACACCGTATTGCCCTCCACGTGACCCGGATCGCTGACCTTCAGATGCTGAGGGTCGGTGTACATCCCCATTATCTTCTTCCGCACGGCCTCCGGCTCATCGGAGAGATAGATGCAGTTGCCGAGCGACTTGCTCATCTTGGCTCCGCCGTCGGTGCCCGGCAGGCGGCGGCAGGCGCTGTTCTCCGGAAGCAGAATCTCAGGCTCCACAAGCACCGGAGCATAGACCGAGTTGAACTTGCGCACAATCTCGCGCGTCTGCTCGATCATCGGTTCCTGGTCTTCGCCCGCAGGCACGGTGGTAGCCTTGAATGCTGTGATGTCGGCGGCCTGGCTGATAGGGTAGCAGAAGAAGCCGACCGGTGTGCCGGCCCTGTTGTCGGAGCCGTCCGCGCTGTCCGAGAAGCCTCGGAGCTGAATTTCCTGCTTGACCGTAGGATTGCGCTGCAGGCGCTGGACGGTGACGAGGTTCATATAGAAGAACGTCAGTTCCGTGAGCTCGCTGACCTGACTCTGGATGAAAATCGTCGACTTCTGCGGGTCGAGCCCGACGGACATATAGTCCAGCGCGACTTCGCTGATGTTGTCCCGGACCTTCTCCGGATTGTCCGCGTTGTCGGTCAGAGCCTGCGCATCGGCGATCATAATGAACAGCCTGTCGTAGAGTCCGCTGTTCTGCAGTTCCACGCGGCGGCGCAGGGAACCGACATAGTGCCCGATGTGCAGCTTCCCTGTCGGGCGGTCACCTGTAAGGATAATCTTGCCCATATCAGTCCTTTACGTTGTTCAACGCCTCGCGCACCTTGGCCTCGATCTCATCGCGCAGCTCCACGTTGTCCTTGAGCAGCTGCTTGACTGCGGCAAGACCCTGGGCGAGCTTATCGTCATTGTAGCTGAACCAGCTGCCGCTCTTGTGGATGATGTCGAATCCGACCGCAAGGTCCACTATTTCGGCCACGTGCGAGATGCCCTCGCCATAGACGATGTCAAACTCGGCCTTCTTGAACGGCGGGGCCATCTTGTTCTTCACGACCTTGACCCTGGTACGGTTGCCCAGAGCCTCGTCCCCGTCCTTGAGCTGGGTGGTGCGGCGCACGTCTATGCGCACGGAAGCATAGAACTTCAGCGCGTTGCCTCCGGTGGTGGTCTCAGGGTTGCCGAACATCACGCCTATCTTCTCACGAAGCTGGTTGATGAATATGCAGCAGGTGTTGGTCTTGGCGATGTTGGCGGTGAGCTTGCGGAGAGCCTGGCTCATAAGGCGCGCCTGAAGCCCGACCTTGTTGTCGCCCATCTCGCCCTCAATCTCGGCCTTCGGGGTCAGCGCGGCCACGGAGTCGATGACGATGATGTCGATGGCCCCGCTCCTGATGAGGTTGTCGGCGATTTCCAGCGCCTGCTCCCCGTTGTCCGGCTGGGAGATGAGCAGAGTCTCGAGATTGACTCCGAGAGCCTGCGCATAGCTGCGGTCGAACGCGTGCTCGGCATCAATCATCGCCGCGATGCCGCCGGCCTTCTGGGCTTCGGCTATCGCGTGGATGGCCAGCGTCGTCTTGCCGCTGGACTCCGGTCCATATATCTCCACGATGCGCCCTCTCGGATAGCCTCCGATTCCCAGCGCGTGGTCAAGCGCAATCGAGCCCGTCGGTATGACCTGAACGTCCCACTTGGGCTGGTCTCCGAGGGTCATTATCGTCCCCTTGCCGTAGTCCTTTTCAATCTTGTCGATAGTGGCCTGTAGCGCCTTGAGCTTGGCGGCGTTCACTTCCTGTCCCTGTACTTCAACTTCTTTAGCCATAAAATTTCTGTTTTAAACAAGTTTTTCTATAGTCCCGGCGGCCCCTCCGCCGGAAGGTCAAATATAAGAATAATTCCGGCATTAACTTCTAATTTTTTATACTTAATTTTGTGCCGTCTCTCCGCCCGGGCCGCATTGATGCGGGGTCGCGGCAGCGGAGAGAAGAGCTGAAGATATGAGAGAGAAACTCTTGGGAATGAGCCTCGAAGAGCTCGAGAGGGCGGCGCTGAGCTGCTCGCTCAAGCCGTTCGTGGGAAGACAGCTTGCGGACTGGCTCTACGGCAAGCGGGTACGGAGCTGGGAGGCTATGGCCAACATCTCCAGAGCTTCCCGCGAGACGCTCGCGGAGCGTTTCGAACTCGGCATTGCCGCCCCGGAGAGCAGGATATGCTCGGCGGACGGCACTGTGAAGTACCTCTTCCCGGTCAGCTGCTCCCCCGAGAAGCGGGCGATTGAGGCGGTAATGATTCCTGACGGCGAGCGCAAGACCCTCTGCGTCAGCTCACAGGCGGGATGCAAGATGGGATGCAGTTTCTGTATGACGGGCCGTCAGGGCTACCACGGCAACCTAGACAGGGCCGACATCCTCAGCCAGTTCATCGGCATAGACGAGTCCGGAGGGCTCACCAACGCCGTCTTTATGGGGATGGGGGAGCCGCTTGACAACTATGGGCAGGTCTGCGCGGCAATAGAGGCGCTCACCTCCGACTGGGGCTTCGGATGGAGTCCAAAGCGCATCACACTCAGCACGGTAGGAGTGATTCCGGCGCTTAAGAAATATCTCGACGAACAGCGCTGCCACCTCGCCGTCAGTCTGCACAACCCATTCCACGATGAGAGGCTTGAGATGATGCCGGCGGAGAAGGTCTGGCCGATAGCGGACGTGGTGGAGATGCTGCGGGGATATGACTTCAGCGGGCAGAGGCGGGTCAGCTTCGAATACACGATGTTCGCCGGCTTCAACGACGACAAGCGCCACGCGGACGCCCTGATACGCCTGTTGAGGGGGCTGGAGTGCCGTGTCAACCTTATACGCTTCCACAAAATACCGGACTTCCCTTACGGGAGCTCCACGGACCGGAAAATGGAAGACTTCCGGGACAGACTGAACAACAACGGAATACTATGCACGATACGCACATCAAGGGGAGAAGACATACTGGCGGCCTGCGGTCTGCTTGCAGGGCAGCACTCGGAGCGGCTCTGATGATGCTGGCGGGGCTTCCCGCCGGCGCACAGGAATATCCTAACGGTCTGTCGATGGACAGCGTGGACCCGCAGGCGGACAGCGTCTTCATCAGGCAGATACGGATGAGAATGACCCGGATACGCCGCGAGGAGCGGCGGCCTACGGTGGCGCTCGTCCTCTCGGGGGGCGGGGCCAAAGGCGCTGCTGAAGTCGGTGTGCTCAAATATCTGGAAGAGCTGGAGATGCCCGTGGATATGGTGCTCGGCACGAGCATCGGCGGGCTGCTGGGCGGACTTTATGCCGTGGGCTACAGAAGCGATGACCTCACAACCCTCTTCACCACCCAGGACTGGTCGACGATACTCTCCGACGCCATACCCCAGAAATACATCCCTTACGCGACCAAGATGGACAACGCCAAATACGTGGCGAACGTCCCGTTCCACAACGCCGAAGAGGTGCTGGACGAGAAGAGGGCACGGCAGCGGGAATCCGAGCGGGACATCTCCGGGCGGCAGGCTTTCGTCAGCTCTCTTCCGTCAGGCTATGCTAACGGCTTCAACGTCAACAACCTGCTCTCCAGCCTGACGGTCGGCTACCACGACAGCCTCGCGTTCCGCGACCTGCCCACGCCGTTCGTCTGCGTGGCCACCGACCTGGTCTCCAACAAGGCCAAGAACTGGGGGGCCGGACAGCTCAAGACCGCGATGCGCTCCACGATGTCCATCCCGGGCCTATTCAATCCGGTGCGCACCGGGGGGATGATTCTCGTGGACGGAGGCACCCGCAACAACTTCCCCGCCGACATCGCCAAGGCTATGGGGGCGGACATCATAATAGGTGTGGAGCTCTCCGACCTGAAAGCCGGCTACAACGAAATCAACAACATCGGCGACATAGCCTCACAGTTCATCAATATGCTAGGGAAGGACGCGTTCGACAAGAACGTGAACATCCCCGACGTGCTCATCAAGCCGGTCATCTCCGAGTTCAATATGCTGAGTTTCAACCAGGAGGCCGTGGACACGATGATTGTCCGGGGCTACAGCGCGGCCGAGGCGAAGCGGGACGAGCTGCTGGCGATAAAGCGCAAGCTGGGCCCGACGATGATATTTGAAGAGAAACACAGGGCCGTCAACCTCGCGGAGACGGGCGTGCAGATCAAGTCCATCGAGTTCCGTGGAGTCACGGACGATGAATCCAGACTCCTGAGCCGCATTCTCCCGTTCCGGGCCGGCGATGTCATCGACAAGGCCGGCATCGACGACGCGATGTGCCGTCTTCAGGCCACGGGAGCGTTCGCGTCCGTCACCTACTCCCTGCTCGGCAGCAGAGCCCCCTTCAGCCTCGTGTTCGACTGCGTGACCTCGCCGACCAACAGCATCAGATTCGGGTTCAGGATGGACACCATCGAATGGGCTTCGATACTGTTCAACCTGGGACTCAACAGCAACCGCCTGACCGGCCCGAAGCTCGACTTCAGCGCCAAGCTCGGGCAGAACCTCAAGGCCGGCGTCCACTTCGCCTACAATCTCCCGGGCCTGCCCACCGTCAATCTGGACGGGACGATTCTGCGCTACAAGGGAAATCTCGCCTCCACCGGAGAAGGGATAATGATGGAAGCCCCTCTCTGGGGACACAGGGAGACCCTGTACCTGACCGATGTCAACTGGACACGGCTCAACTTCAAGCTCGGGCTCAAGAACGAATATTACAGTTTCCGCCGCAACAGCTTCCTCGGATCGCTCATCGAGTCTATGGCCGGCAGGGACGCTCTCAAGGGCGACTATATCGGCGCGTTCATCAAGGGACACTGGTACAATTTCGACAACTACTACTACCCGAATTCGGGCTCGAGCATCTCGTTCTCCGTCAATTATGATGCCTTCAAGGCCGGTTCGCCGTCGTTCTCTCCGATACTCTCGCTCGGTCTCGACTACAGGAAAGTCTTCCCTCTGGGCGCGAAGCTGGCGCTCATCCCTGACCTGCATTTCCGCAACATCATCAACAACGGCTACGTCAACTATGATGACGGGGAATCCTACAAGCAGTGGTCCACGATGCACATCAACCTCGTCGGAGGCGAAGTCCCGGGACGATATCTCGAGCAGCAGGTGCCGTTCTTCGGCATCAACAATTCGGCTCTCGCCGACGATTATCTCGCGACGGCGGTGCTGGAACTGCGCTACAACCCGTTCAAGAAGTTCTACCTCTCGGCGCTGGCCGGAGTGATGGAAAGCAGCGATGCGCTGGACACCTTCTTCACAGGATACGACCCCGACTGCGCCGCATTCGGACTGGAGGCGGCCTACAACTTCATAGGAGGGCCGGTGAAGCTGCAGGTCCACTGGTCCAGGGCATACCTCTGGGGGGTATATGCCTCGATAGGATTCGACTTCTGACGATATGGACGGGAAGCAGTGCAAAGCCCTCTCTTCGCTGCAGGCCCTCTGTGCCAGGAGGGAATACTGCATCGAGGATATGCGTCGCAAGGCTCTAGACAGGCTTGAAGGCGACTCCAGGGGGGCCGAAGAACTGCTCGCTTCACTGGTGGAGGACGGTTTCATAGACGAGGCGCGATACTCCGCCGCCTTTGTCCGCGAGAAGTCGGAGCTCAGCGGATGGGGTCCGGTGAAGATACGCAGAGCCTTGAGCCTCAAGAGAATACCGCCGGACACGATAGAGACGGCCCTGATGGAAGCCGACAGCGATAAGGCGGACGCCAGACTTGAACGGCTGCTCCGGAGCAAGTGGAAGACGCTCTCCGACGACCCGCAGGGAAAGCTCAAGCTGCTGCGCTTCGCGCTCTCCAGAGGCTACGAATACGAGCGGATACGCCCGCTTGCGGAAACGCTTACCAGCGAGTCAGCTTGAGGCGGAATTTGAGATTGCGGAAACCCTCCCCCTCCACGATGCCTTCCTGCTCGAATCCTATTTTGCGGTAGGCCTCGCCCCCGTCTTCCTGCGACGCGTCGGCATAGCTCATTATGTCATCGGGATGGACTTCATCGATAAACGCCTGCAGAAGCTTGCTCATCCCGCCCACGACCCTGACTCCTGAAAGGGAGGCATAACGTATCCATTCATAAGAACTTATCCTTCTGTCACCCTTGAGCCAGCGGCGCGCGTTGGAAAACTCCGCCACAGCCACAAGTGTACCCTGAGGACAGACCATCTCCCCGGCCCCGGTACTCCTCTCCACAAAAAGCCCGTAGCGGTAGCGGCTTCCGGTATCGCCCAGACGGTGGTTGGCGTTGATGAACTCCGCGGCAGTCCGCCTGTCGATGCGCCGCACCGAACAGTTGCGGGCATATATTCCCGGGGACGGGCCCATCACTTCCCGCTCTCGGCGGCGAGGGCTTCGTTGAAGCAGCTGCGGCAGAGAGGCTCATAGACATCCTTCTCTCCGAGCAGCACGAGGTCGCGGCTCTTGCTGAGACGGTGCGAGTGGTTGGCGAGATTGCCGCATTTCACGCAGATAGCGTGCACCTTCTGCACGTCTTCGGCCACAGCCATCAACTTCGGTATGGGACCGAACGGCACTCCCATATAGTCAGTGTCCAGCCCGGCCACTATGACCCTGACGCCCCTGTCGGCAAGTTGCTGGCACACGTCCACGAGACTCTCGTCGAAGAACTGGGCCTCGTCCACCCCCACCACCTGCACTTCCGCTCCGACCTCCAGCATACGCCCGGCTCTGTCGATGGGGGTGGAAGTGATTTTGTGGAAGTCGTGCGAGACCACCTCCACGTCGGAATATCTCTTGTCTATCGCCGGCTTGAATATGGCTATGTTCTGGTTGGCGAACTGTGCCCGACGCAGACGGCGGATCAGTTCTTCGGTCTTCCCGGAGAACATTGAGCCGCATACGACTTCGATACAGCCCGATTTCCTGTGATTTTCAGAAAACATTGTTTAGATTTGTAGATGCTCTCGCAAAGATAGCAATAATTACATTACCGGAACCGTGGCAACAGGCAGACTGTACATAGTGCCGACCCCTGTCGGCAATCTTGAGGATATGACCTTCAGGGCCGTCAGAGTGCTGAAAGAGGCCGATGTCATCCTTGCGGAGGACACCCGCACCAGCTCCGTGCTGCTCTCCCGCTACGACATCGGGGGGAAGCTGCTCTCCCACCACAAGTTCAACGAACACAAGACGGTGGAGATGATAAAGGAGCGGATACTCGGCGGGGAAAGCGTCGCGCTCATAAGCGACGCAGGCACTCCCGGCATCTCCGACCCCGGCTTCCTGCTCGCGAGAACCTGCGCTGAAGAGGGCATCGAAGTCAGCACGCTTCCGGGGGCGACCGCCTGCATCCCCGCAGTCGTCTCCTCCGGACTGCCCTGCGACCGCTTCTGCTTCGAGGGCTTCCTTCCGCAGAAGAAAGGGCGGCGCTCCAGACTGGAAGAACTTACCAACGAGACAAGAACTATGATATTCTACGAATCCCCCCGGCGTCTTGTGAGGACGCTGGAGCAGTTTGCGGAAGTCTTCGGAGCGCAGCGCGCGTGCTGCGTGTCGAGGGAAATCTCCAAGCTGCACGAGGAGCACCGCAGGGGCTCGCTCGAAGAGGTCGCGGCACATTTCCGCGAACAGGAGCCGAAAGGCGAGATAGTCATAAGCGTGGCCGGACTTCCGGAGGAAGGCCGCCGCGAACACCGCAACAAATACAGGATGGAGGAGACGGGCTGTGGAGAAGAAGCGGGAGACGCGTCCTAGCGCGACATTCAAGATCGGAGCGGTATCGCTCGTGTTCCTGATCATAGGCTATCAGGTGGCGGTGTTCGTGCACCGCAGCGCGATTCTGCGCATCGAGGCGAAGCGCGACGCCCCGGACACAGTATATATAGTCGAACGCATCCCGGACAGCGGGATTTCAACTCGGGCTGACTCTGAGCGGTCAGGAGACTATGCCGGCGGCAAGCCGGGCCGGGCCTCCAATGCCTCGGGCAAGACAGGCGCGCCAGGTACGGCGACGCGGCGCGACACGCTGCGGCGCAACGCGGCCCACAGCGCTACAGTGCGGGCCGTAAGGGCGCAGACGCGGCGCGTGGAGACATTCCGCTTCGACCCCAACGAGGCCCCGGTCGAAGACCTCGTGCGCCTCGGCTTCAGCGAGAAGCAGGCCCGCTCCATCGACAGCTACCGCCAGAATGGCGGACGTTTCCATCGCAAGAGCGACTTCGCGAAGTCATACGTCGTCCCGGATTCCGTGTTCCGGCGACTTGAACCCTACATCGACATCCCCCTCACCGACATCAACCGCGCGGATTCGGCGGCCTTCGACGCGCTGCCGGGGATAGGGCCGTATTTCGCCGCCAAGATGGTGGAGTACCGCAGCCGGCTCGGAGGCTATTCCTACCCCGAGCAGCTGATGGACATTTATCACTTCGACGAAGAGAAGTTCAACGCCCTGAAAGACCTGATATGCTGCTCCGCACCCGAGCCGTACCGCCTGTGGCAGCTCCCCGCCGACAGTCTGCGCCTGCATCCCTACATAGGAGGCTGGAAGCAGGCCCGGGCTATAGTGCTGCTGCGGGAGCATACCCCCGAGTCCGAACTCTGCGTGGATGCCGTCAGGAAGGCCGGGATCCTGAGCGAGGAGAACTGCGGGAAGCTCGCACGCTGCTCAATCGCGGAGCCGTGAGGGGAAAGAAACTGTGAATTCTTGCTATATTTGCTTCTTATGGATGCCGAGACGACACTAAAGGATTATTCCTACTATCTGAAACTGGAGCGGGGGATGTCTCCCAACACCGTCGCCGCGTACAGGCGTGACGTGGCGCACTTTCTTTCCTGGAGCGGCTGCGACCCTGCCGCGGTGTCCACGGACGAACTCGGTCTCTATATGGCCTCCCGCGCGTCTGAGATAGGGGCCCGCTCACAGGCGAGGGTGCTGAGTTCGCTGCGCTCGTTCTTCGACTGGCTGACACTTGAGGGGGAGCGCAAGGACAACCCCTGCGACCGTCTGGACCAGCCTAAGACGGGAAGGTATCTTCCCGAGGTGCTCTCGGTGGAAGAGGTCGGCGCGATAATGGAGTCCGTCGACCTCAAGAGCCCCTCCGGGCCGAGGGACAGGGCGATACTCGAACTCCTCTACGGCTGCGGCCTGCGGGTATCGGAGGCCTGTGCCCTGCGCATCTCGCACGTTTATCCCGACGAGGGTTTCGTGAGGGTCATCGGCAAGGGCAACAAGGAGCGGATCGTGCCAATGGGAGAGATGGCGTCCGGAGCGTTCGCCGACTACCTGGCAGTGCGCCCGGCAGCTTCCGCACCCGCATACGACGACATCGCCTTCCTCAACCGCTTCGGCTCCCCGATGAGCAGAGTTGCGATGTTCAACATAGTGAAGCGTCAGGCTCTGCTCGCCGGAGTCCGGAAAAACATCTCCCCGCACACCTTCCGGCACTCCTTTGCGACCCACCTCATCGAGAACGGCGCCGACCTGAGGGTGGTGCAGGAAATGCTCGGGCACGAATCCATCCTGACCACGGAGATATATACCCACATCGACTCCCTCACCTGGCAGGCCGCAGTGCTCGCGCATCATCCGAGGAAATAGAGCCGTTGTCCATTATCCAGGAATTCCTTACCTTTGTCAGAATGAAACGTCCGGCATTGCTCATAACTGCCATCCTGGCACTTCTCGCCGCTTCCTGCACGAAGGAGGGGCCTGTCGCCAGAGAGGTCTTCGACGATGTGTTCATATACTGCGGCCTCGGCTACAACAACCTCAGTTCCGCGCTCGCGGCAGACCTCACTGAGCTCTCCTCGGGCGATGTCCCGTATGCCTCGCAGTCCAGCGCCGTACTGGCGTACTGCCACAACCTGAGCAAGTCCGGAGGCTACTCAACCCCCAACGCGCCCGTCCTGATACGGCTTTACCGCGAGAACGGGGCGGTCGTGCGCGACACCGTCAAGACATATCCGTCAGAAACCGTGAGCGCATCGGCGGACGCCATCGGGACGATGCTCTCCGACATCAGGAGCCTCTATCCTTCGAAGCGCTACGGGATGCTCTTCTCGTCCCACGCGACGGGCTGGATTCCGCCCGGATACAGGGCGGGCAGCGAGAGTTCCGGGATAGCATTCGTAGCCCCGGCATCAGTCGACACGGAAGCCGGGAACGGCCTCTACCCGCTCACCAAGTCCGTAGGGGCCCAGTACTATATCGAGAACTCCAAGACATATTCGGAAGAAATCGACCTCAAGGACTTCGCGGCGGCGATTCCGATGCATCTGGACTACCTCATATTCGACGCCTGCCTGATGGGAGGGGCGGAGGTGGCCTGGGAACTGCGGGACGTCTGCGACCGTCTGGTATTCTCCCCCACCGAAATCATCTCCGACGGGATGGTCTACGGCTCGATGCTGCGGCATCTGCTCTCCGGGACGCGGCCCGATCTGGAAGCGGTCTGCGAAGAATATTACGAATACTACGACTCTCAGTCCGGAAGCCGACGCTCAGCCAGCATCAGCCTCGTGGACTGCTCTCGGATCAGTACAGTCGCCGAGCTCTTCGCGGGCATAGTCGCCTCCCGCAGGGAAGGCTTTGACAATCTGGACAGAAGCACGGTACAGCCTTACTTCTACGACAGCAAGAAGTGGTACTACGACCTGCGCGACGCGGCGAAGCAGGCCGGCGCGTCCCGCGAAGAACTCGCCTCACTGGACCGCGCTCTTGCCGGATGCGTGCTCTACCACGCGGAGACGCCGTCGTTTTTCAGCACCCCGCTCCAGAGATGCTGCGGGCTCAGCATCTATCTGCCCTCATCCGCATACCCCAAGCTCAACGCCTACTACCGCAGCCTCGGCTGGAACGGGGCCACCGGTCTGGTTTGGTAGAATAATTAATTTTCATTACCTTTGCAGGCATTTTTAAAGCCCCCGGAAGGGCTTTGGTGCAATGGGGTCTGACAGACGCCAGACTGAGTAACACATTTAAATTTATCAGAAATGCAGCATTTCGAACTTAAAGGCCAGGTCCGCGAAGTCGGCAACAAGGCCGTCATCAAGGCCATCCGCAGGCAGGGGCTCGTACCTTGCAACCTTTACGGGAGCGGAGTGGACAGCAACATTCTCTTCACTGTGGACGCCAAGGAGCTCAAGGGTCTCACCGACACTCCGGCTTCCTACATCGTTGACCTGATTCTCGACAACGGCAAGAAATTCCAGGCGGTGCTTCACGAGGCGCAGTGGCATCCGGTAAGCGACGCCTGCCTGCACGTAGACTTCCTCGCGGTAGACGGGAAGAAGCCTATCAGCATCAACGTCCCTATCGAAATCACCGGACACGCCATCGGCGTACAGCAGGGCGGCAAGTTCTTCCAGCCTGCCCGCGAGCTGCGCATCAGCGCACTTATGTCCAATCTTCCTGACAAGGTGAGCGTGGACATCTCCGGTCTCGGTCTCGAGAAGAAGATCAAGGCAGGCGACATCCAGCTCAAGAACGTGACCATCCTCAGCGACAAGGACACCATCATCTGCGGCGTCAAGACCACCCGCAACGTGACTGTGGACACCACTGCCGCAGCCTAATCAAGATAGCGCGTCGTGTCCGAGAAGACTTATCTGATAGCCGGACTGGGCAACATCGGAGCCGAATATTCTTCGACCAGACACAACGTGGGATTTATGATATTGGACGCCTGGGCCCAGGCGTCCAATATCGTTTTTTCTGTGGAGCGCTACGGTGAGCTGGCCCATTTCCGCGACAAGGGGCGCGAGCTCTGGCTTCTGAAGCCTTCGACCTATATGAACCTGAGCGGCAACGCCGTCCGCTACTGGCAGGGCAGGCTGGATGTGCCTCCGGAGAACATTATGGTCATCTGCGACGACCTCAACCTGCCTTTCGGCACCGTCAGGATGCGCAAGTCGGGCAGCGACGGCGGGCACAACGGACTGAAGAACATTGAGGAGGCGCTGGGCACACGCGACTTCGCAAGAACGCGCGTGGGGGTCGGCCACGACTTCGAACAGGGGGCCCAGGTCAGCTTCGTGCTGGGCAGCTTCAGCCCGGAGCAGACGGAGGCTCTCCCTCTGATAGAGAAAAGGGTGATTGAAGGGATGCGCACCTGGGTGCTTGCAGGCCCCGAAAGGGCGATGACGCAGCTCAACAGCAAGGCAAATCCTGCAAAAGAGACGAAAAACGAAGAAATTTCGCAGAAAGTTTAGGATTTGAATTTTTCTTTTCATATCTTGCACGGAGTTAGGTGTTTGGAATTTACTATCATCATTCTAAATATTATTAAAAATGGAAAATCTTGTAAAGAAAATCAAGGAGAACATCGATGTTTTCGTGGCCAACGCAGAGGCTCAGGTTGTTAAGGGTAACAAG
Source organism: Bacteroidaceae bacterium (assembly GCA_963661285.1). Lineage (GTDB taxonomy): Bacteria > Bacteroidota > Bacteroidia > Bacteroidales > UBA932 > Cryptobacteroides. The sequence continues at coordinate 58,275 of CAVLBF010000008.1, forward strand.
GCGGCCGGTGCCCGTGCACGCAAGGCGGCTCTCGAGCTTATGAAGGACCTCAAGGAGTTCCGCAAGGTTTCAGTAGCCGAGACGAAGAAATAATCAAATTTATTTGATTTTTATGCAACGATACTGAAACGGCCTGCATCTTTGCTGTAGGTTTAGGTTTTAGTACACGTTTTAAGGGTCGGCAAGCCGTGAGGTTTCCGGCCCTTTGCTTTTGTCGCAAATTATCACTATCTCTGCATCCGTAAAATATGTCAAGATGAGTCTCTGCGCGGCAATCATTCTCTCCGTATTCAGGATGGTCGTGATTCCTGTCCAGTTCGAGGACAGGGAGTTCAGCTGCACTGCGGACGAGCTGCGCTCAGGCGTGACCCTCTCGGAAGAATACTTCAGGCGGCAGTACAGGGGCGAAAGGGATTTCAGTTTCGAACTTGCACCGCTTGTCACCCTGCCTAAAAAGGTCGCCTACTACGGCTCCAACTACTCGGACCGCAGGGACGTACTGCTGCACGAGGCGGTTCGTGAGGCCTGCTCCCGCTCCGCCGGAAGCATCGACTTCTCCCTCTACGACAATGACTCCGACGGCTATGTGGACAATGTCTGTCTGATTACGGCAGGTCTCTCCGAGGCTGACGGCGCCGACGAGAGCTGGATATGGCCGCAGCACGGATACCTCAAGGACCACGGCGGGACTATGGGCATAGGCGGCGTACAGATCAACGGCTTCACGGTCTGCACCGAGCAGGTCTCGGATGCGGGAGCGTCTCCGCGCACGGCCGGCATCGGAATCTTCTGCCACGAATTCGCACACAGTCTCGGCCTGACAGACCTTTACGACACCGACGGGGAAGGCAGCGGAGGCCTGTCGAAAGGAATGTGGGGGCTCTCTCTGATGGATACCGGCTGCCGCCTGAACGACGGGGTCGACCCGCCGGGCTTCAACGCCGTCGATATGGACATCCTGGGTCTTGGAAAGTGCGAGACTCTATCCAAGGGCAGCTACACCCTTGAGGGCATAGAGAGCAGCGGGCGCTACCTCAAAGCCGCCGCCGACAGCGACGGCGAATATTATCTCTTCGAGTGCAGGAGCGGACGCGGACTGGCCGTCTATCATATCGACCGCTCCGACAATCCGGCAGGATGGTCTGACTACTATAAGATGGAACTGAGCGCAGCCCAAAGGTGGGAGCGCTCTCAGGTCAACTGCCGCCCCGACAGGGAATGCGCGCGCCCGGTACTTGCCGATGAGGGGGACGCTTCCGGCTTTTTCTTCCCACAGAAGGGGCACGACAGCTTCGGATCCGACACCTCCCCGGCCTACCGCTACTGGAGCGGCGAGACTTCGACTCTGGCGCTCACCGACATAGAGCTCAACGGCGACGGCAGCGTATCGTTCAATGTGATAGAGCCGCTGGTGCCGGGCGAGACCACGGTGTTTCAGGATGCGGCCATAGTAAGCTGGACGGCGGACGCTTCTCTCAAGGGGATAAGCGGATACGAGATAGAATGGTCCGGCAAGGACGGAGAATTCAGCGCCACGGCGGACGGCAGTGCGAGCAGTTTCACCCTGACGGGTCTGAAGCCGCAGAGCGCCTACCGATTCAAGATACGGCTGAAGCTTTCCGACGGCTGCGCCTACTCGGTCAGCTCCAGCTTCGTCACCAAGGTCCACCTCAAGGACAGTTACCCTTACATTTATCTCAAAGGCAGCGACAGAAAATCTGACGGATCGTTCAACCCGGGAGCCAAGATTGCCTTGAAAGTGTTCAACGCTCCGGATGCGGAGGAGGTGAAGTGGTACTTCAACGGAGCGGAGATTACGGTAGGAGAAGACGGATATTGGAGCGTAAGCTCTGCGGGCACGCTTAAGGCGGAGGTGCTTATGAGCGACGGCTCCACTGAGATATTATTAAAGGAGATACGGCTATGAAGGCAGGACGGGAAGCAGTGCTTATTCTCGCGGCCGCAGCGCTCGCGCTGCTCTGCGGATGCGACAGGAGCAGGGAGCGCAACGCTTTCGTCGAGAGCGGCGACATCCGGCTTCAGGTCGGAAGCGCGGTGCAGTTCAGCTATGACCCGCTCAAATGTCAGCTGTCGTTCAACCGAGGGAGGAAAGAATTCCGCGCACAGACCGACAATGTGTCTGACTACTATGTGGCCAAGCTCTCCCTAATACCTACCTCAGAGGGACAGACACTCACCGCAGACCTCTCCTGGACCACTGCCACCGATGTCCTGAACAGAAAAAATCTCGCCCTGCGGGTCGTGAAGATCGAGGGCGAGAAAATCTGGCTATGGAGCGACTCCGGCCGCATAGGCCTGAGCGTCGTGGTCTTAGAATGACATCGCAATCTGGATGAAGTCGTCGGCCTTGAGGGCGGCGCCGCCGATAAGTCCGCCGTCGATGTCCTTCTGGGCAAAGAGCTCCCCGGCATTGGACGGCTTGCAGGACCCGCCGTACAGGATGGTGACATCCTCGGCGAGAGCCTCTCCGAACTTCTCGGCAAGAGTCTTGCGGATATAGCGATGTATCTCTTCGGCCTGCTCCGCCGTGGCGGTCTTGCCTGTACCGATGGCCCACACCGGCTCATAGGCCACGATGACCTTCTTCATATCCTCGGCGGTAAAGTTGTAGAGGACATTCTTTATCTGCTCTCCGCAGACGTCGAAATGTCTGCCGGCCTCCCTCTCTTCAAGGTTTTCGCCCACGCAGAGTATGACTCCGAGACCGGCCCCGAGAGCAAGCTTGACCTTCTCTACCAGCTTCGCGTCGGTCTCCCCGTAGTACTGACGGCGCTCCGAATGTCCGAGAATCACCCACTTGCAGCCTACAGCCTTGAGCATATCCACGGAAACTTCTCCGGTGTAAGCGCCCTTGAGGTGATCGGCGCAGTTCTGGGCGGCGAGTTCAACCCTTGAACCGGAGAGGTGCTTGCCGACCGCACAGAGGTGGGTGAAAGGCGGGGCCACGATCAGTCCCACGTTCTCCGGCACCTGCGCCGACTTCTCGGCCACGGCCTTTGCAAGTTCAACTCCTTCCGGCTTGACGGTGTTCATCTTCCAGTTGCCTGCAACAATCTTCTTTCTCATAATATGTCGTTTTTATTGATTCCTGTGCTTTCGCGCCGCGAATTTCGCAATTTTTATCGAGAATACCTACTCTACCGTAACCGATTTGGCGAGGTTGCGCGGCTGGTCCACGTCGCGGCCCTTGGCGATGGCGATGTGGTAGGCGAGCAGCTGGAGCGGCACGACGGAGAGGATGGGCACGAAGCACTCCTCCGTATCGGGAATCTCGAAGCAGTAGTCAGAAATCTGACGGACATCCGTATCACCCTCGGTGACGATGCTGATAATCTTGCCCTTGCGGGCTTTAATCTCCTGTATGTTGCTCAGAATCTTGTCGTAGCGTCCGCGCTTAGGGGCAATCACGACCACCGGCATCTCCTCGTCTATAAGGGCGATCGGGCCGTGCTTCATCTCGGCCGCAGGATAGCCCTCGGCGTGGATATAGGAGATTTCCTTGAGTTTCAGAGCCCCCTCGAGAGCCACAGGGTAGTTGTAGCCTCTGCCCAGATAGAGGAAGTTGCGGACATAGGTGAATATCTTCGCGAACTCGGCAATCTGGTCATCGTGCTCGAGAATCCTGGCAATCTTGTCAGGAATGGTCTGAAGCTCGTTCACCAGCTGAATCCGCCTCTCGTCCGTGACGGTGCCGAGCTGCTCGGCGATGCTGAGGGCTATCAGGAACAGGGTGGTGACCTGCGCGGTGAACGCCTTGGTGGAGGCGACGCCGATTTCAGGTCCGATGTGGGTGTAGCAGCCAGTGTCGGTGGCGCGTGCTATTGAGGAGCCCACCACGTTGCAGATGCCGAAGAGGAAGGCGCCCGACTCACGCGCAAGCTGTATGGCCGCCAGCGTGTCGGCGGTCTCCCCGGACTGGGAGATGGCGATTACCACATCGTCCTTGCTGATTACGGGCTTGCGGTATCTGAACTCGGAGGCATACTCCACCTCCACCGGGATGCGGGTCAGTTCCTCTATTATATACTTGCCTATCAGGCCGGCGTGCCAGGAAGTGCCGCAGGCGCAGATGACGAACCTCTTGGCCCCGAGGAGCTTGTCGCGATGGTCAATGATTCCGGACAGTCTGACGGTACCGAGTTCCGGGTGCAGGCGGCCGTTCATCGAGGCGCGCAGGGTACGCGGCTGCTCGAAGATTTCCTTGAGCATAAAGTGCGGGAATCCGCCCTTCTCTATCTCGCTCAGGCTCATCTCAAGCCGGCGTACCACAGGAGTCTGCTCGACCTTGCGCAGGTCGGTAATCTTCAGCTCGTGGCCTCGGCGGACATAGGCTATCTGCTCCTCCCCGAGATAGACGACCTTGTCGGTGTATTCGATTATCGGCGATGCGTCGGAGCCGATGAAGTATTCGTTCTCCCCCACTCCGATTACGAGCGGACTGCCCTTGCGGGCGGCGATCATCCTGTCGGGCTCGTCCTTGTTGATAATCACGAGCGCATAAGCGCCCACCACGTTGCGCAGCGCGAGCGGCACCGCCTCTTCAAGGCTGATGTGGTGCGAATCCATCATATACTGGATGAGCTGCACGACCACTTCGGTGTCGGTCTGGCTGGCGAAGTGGTATCCGAGTCTGGTAAGCTCGGTCTTGAGGCTGAGGTAGTTTTCGATGATTCCGTTGTGGATGAGGGCCAGGTTACGGTTCTCCGAGAAATGCGGATGGGCGTTGCAGTCGCTCGGCTCGCCGTGGGTCGCCCAACGGGTGTGCGCAATGCCCACCGTTCCGCTGACATCCTTGTCAGCGGTCATCGCCTCAAGGTCTTTGACCTTTCCCTTGGTCTTGTATATCACAAGATTGGAGTTGTCGTTGATAAGGGCCACGCCGGCGCTGTCGTAGCCTCTGTATTCGAGCCTGGTGAGGCCCTTGATAAGTATCGGGAATGCCTGTCTGCCTCCCACGTATCCTACTATTCCGCACATATTTAAATCAATAATCCAAATTATCCAGCATTTCATCCAGCTGCCGGCGATCCTTCTTGGTCGGACGGCCCGTGCCCCGATCCCGCTGAAGCACAATCGTCTCACGGGGAGCGTGAAGTTTCGCGAGTTCGGAGTCGGGAGTCAGATTGTCGGCGTACTGCGGCACAAGGGCGGCCCCCATACGGGACTCCGTGAGATGCAGCACCCTATAGCTGAACAGAACCGATGCCTTGCGGACTTCCAGCAGGTCGCCGACCTTGACGGCCTTGCTCGGCTTGGCGTTCACGCCGTTGAGTTTGACTTTGTTGCCGTTGCACCCGTCGGCGGCTTCGCTGCGGGTCTTGAAGACCCTGATGGCCCAGAGGTATTTGTCCAGTCTTACGCTTTCCATTCTCAGTCCAGATACAGCGAGCGGCGCACTTCATCAGCGACACCCTTACCCCGGAGACTCTCAAGTATGGCAAGGCCGAAGCTGAGGGCGTGCCCGGCGGAGCGTCCGGTGATGATCCGTCCGCAGACCACCGCAGGCTCCGGACGGAACTTCGCGCCCTTCGCGATGAGGCTGTCTTCGAAGCCGTCGAAGCAGGTGAACTCGACGCCTTCAAGAGCGTCCAGCTGGCTGAGCACCAGTCCCGGAGCGGCGCAGATGGCCGCTACGACGCCTCCTGAGGCATAATGCGACTTCATCATCGAGATGAGCTCCCCGCACTGCGCGAGACTTTTCGATCCCGGCATCCCTCCCGGGAATATCATCACGTCCCGGGCATCCGTGCCGGTTTCAGAGCCGTCGACATCGGAGAGATACGCGTCCGGCACGACAATCACTCCGTGCGATGAGCGCACTGTCGGAGTGTCGGAGACGGCGGTGAGTTCAACTTCGAGTCCGCCCCGGCGGAGCACGTCGCAGACGCCTAGGGCTTCCATATCTTCGAAGCCGTCAGCGAGAAATATTCTTATACCTTTCATAATTCATCCGGAAGCATCGCTTCCACATTGGGGTTGATATATTTGTCCGGTTCCACCCTGTCGACCGACGCGGCGATCAGCACAGTCCCCCTGTCCTCCGGCACGAGGACGAAATCACCGCATTCCGCAGGTATGAGTATGACCTCTCCGTCGGCGAGGGAATAATTCTCCGTGCCGTCGGGAGACAATGTTTGCACAGAGGCAGCGCCTCCGATGCAGCAGTAGAGGGTGAAAGAGTCGTCTTCGCCGGCCTTGATGCGCATCGGCTCGGACAATGCTATCCTCTCCGCGCTGAACTGCGGAATGTCGGCGAGCCTGCCTCCCGCAGGGACAGCGGCTCTGAACTTGCGGTAGTCGATGAAGTCCATCGCATCGGTCGCCGACAGCGCAGGGTCGAACTGCTCTTCGCTGACCTCGCGGCCCCATCCGCAGAGACAGAAGTCCAGCGGCGACGACTCCCCTATCTCAAGCAGCTCCATATCGCCTGTAGCGGCGTGGGGAGTGCCGGAAGGTATCAGCAGAGCCTGTCCGGCGTATGGGGCGACGATATTGAGGAGATTCTCCGCGCTGCCGTCGGCGCAGCCGGCGTAGAATTCTGAAGCGTCGCAGTCGCGCCTGAAGCCCAGCATCAGGGCCGCGTCCTTGCCGGCACGGAGCACATACCAGAGTTTCTCCTTGCCGAGCAGGTCATACCGCTGAGCTGCGGTCTCATCGTCGGGGTGCACTTGGAGCGGCATCTTCCCCTTGACGCTCAACTTCCTGACGCAGAGCGGAAACTGCCTGCCGAAAAAGTCATAATTCCTCTCGCCGGGGATACGGTCGAAATAGGTGTCCATCAGCTCGCCTATGCTGTTGCCCGCGAGCCAGCCCTCCCGGACCAGCGAATCGCGATAACCCAGATCGGCGAGTCTGAACTCTTCCGTCCCCCAGAGATAGTCATCCTGCAGGGAGCAGAATTTCATAGGATATAACTTTTTCTCTTCCATTTAGACGCAAAGTGCAAATATAGCGTTTTTTCGGTATTCGTTCAGCATAGCGCCGCCGCATTTTTTCTCTTCAGGCGGGCAAAATGACCGAAAACATTTGACGGCCCGGCCGTAGCCAATATCTTTGCGCCTCATAAACAAATGAGGTATGCCAAGGCAGGAAAAAGTAAAGAGATGAGCGCAAGGCAAGGTCATATCCATTCGTGGCCCTGCCTTATGCACATAATATCGACAATCCTAAAAGTATGCCAATCGCATAGTTTTCAGTTTTCGGGCCAATTTACGAAGAATATGGTGAACCGCAAGACGTTTTATGCCGGAAATCCGATAAAAGCCTGTACAAGTACGGGATATGCTACAAATAAAAATTGTGAAAGTTGAGCTCTGTTATCTTTCTGAACTGCCTGGGAGTCACTGTGCTCCTGAGACTTTCAACGAGGGAGTCATAATATTTCTGCATATCTTCCGTGCGTGAAAAATACTTTGGTATAGGGTAGTCCGTTCCCCATAATATGCGGTCTTCAAGACCTTGTGAGCAAAGCGATGCAATGTTACCGACAGGCATAAATGCCGTGTCAACATAGGCATTGCAGCATTTTTTCATAATGTCTATGGTTTCGTCCAAAGGTCTTCCGTGGGCAAGGATAAACCGAATGTCCGGGTTGGCTGCGATAGCCTCCGAAAAACAGGATGGATAGCAGCCGTCCATTTCTCCAGTGTGAATAAGCATCGGCAAATCAAGTTTTCTCGCCCAACGTATTACTCTCGAAAGATTTCCCTTTTCTTCACTCCACTCTCCCAGGGGGGAAAGACTCGGATTGATTTTAATGCACTTCCACTCTATTCCGGCCTGAAGGAATTCTTCCATTCCTCCGTCATAAAGCATCTGTGGAATCACCCAAAGCACAGGAAAGGCCCTTTCTCCGACAATCTGCACGAGTTCGTCCATTTCGCGTAGGACCTTGCGGTAATTACCCTCGCAGATTGAAGTTGACGAAACTGCGAAACAACCGACTCCGACAGAGTCAAGAAATCCCGAGAGTTCTGTCGGAGTGGTGTAGAGGTCGAAATATTGCCCGATGTGCACGTGGGCGTCAATCAGCATTTGCTTTCAGTTTCAAAAGATCTTCCATAATGCATCCTACAACAATACTTCGTTAAAAATCTAACAATTATATAATTTTCAAATACTTACAATAACA
>CAVLBF010000009.1:0-63595 GCA_963661285.1 Bacteroidaceae bacterium
TCACCGTCTCCTCACCGGAGATTATGACAAGGGCCATCGCCGACGGGAACACCGTGAACAAGGTGGCCTGCGTGGTCTATGACAGCGAGGGCGGCATCGTCAACGGCGAGGGCGACAACAAGATCTCCCAGACCGTGGATATGACTGGCGGCAAGACCACATTCTCGGTGCGCCTGGTGACCGGGCAGACCTACAGCTTCCTGTTCTGGGCGTACAGGGACGGCGCCAGCTGCTACACGCTCGACGAGGCAGCCAAGACCGTGAAGGTGAGCTATGAGAACGCCGCCTCCAACGACGAGGGCCGCGATGCGTTCTACGCCTACAGGAAGGACGTGAAGATAAGCGGCGAGGTGAGCGAGACCGTGACGCTGAAGCGCCCGTTCGCCCAGCTTAACTTCGGCACGACGGCGGAGGACGTGGCCGCCGCGAAGGCCGCGGGCATCGAGGTCGCGAAGTCCTCAGTGAAGCTGACGGGGCTCGCCACCGAGCTCAACCTCGCTGACGGCAGCGTGGGCGGAAGCGAGGACGCAGTGTTCACCGCCGCGAACCTCCCTGCGAGCACGGAGAAGCTCACCGTCAAGGAGACGGAGTACGTCTACGTGGCCACGAACTACGTGCTCGTGGGCGCGGAGCAGAAGACCATCTCGAATGCCGAGCTGACGGTCTACAAGGCCGACAACACCGAGGTCAACACCCTCAAGGTCCCTAACGTCCCTCTGCAGGGCAACTACCGCACCAACGTCATCGGCAACCTCTTCACCTCAGCCCTCGACTACAACATCGTGGTCGGCCCTGACTTCGACGATCCGGACTACGGATGGGCCGGCGAAACCCAAGAGCCAAAGATTGACGGCGACACCTACCTCATCACCACCGCAGCTGAGCTCGCCTGGGTCGCGGGGCAGGTCAACGACGGCACCAACAACTTCTCCGGCAAGACCGTCAAGCTTCTGGACGACATCAACCTCTTCAACTACGCCTGGACTCCGATAGGAATAATGCAGTACACTCCGGGCAGGTCATTCTATGGGACGCTGGACGGCAACGGCAAGACCATATATAACCTGAATGTCACGGACACGACCCCTGAATGGGCAGGAGCCGGACTCTTCGGAGGTACGGTAAGCGCCACCGTCAAGGACCTCAGCATTGAGAACGCCACCGTGAGAAGCACACACTACGCCGGCGTCATCGTCGGCTATGCACAGGAAGGGACTCAGATTCTCAACTGCAAGGTTTCAAACGTAAGCGTGACTTCCGCTCCTGAATTCGTAAAAGGCAAGTGGGACAATGGAGACAAGGTCGGCGCAATAGCCGGACATTTCGAGGGCGTCAAGATCGACGGGTGCACGGTGAAGGATGCCACAATCCAGGGTTACAGAGACCTGGGCGGCATAGCCGGAATCCTGAACTCCGCGACCGGAGCAGTTACCAACAACACGCTTGAGGGTGTGGTCACGATTAATGTCGACAAGACCCACAACTACAAGGGCTACACCACCAACGCCGAGTTCAATGCGAATGCTTATGTCGGAAGAATCGGCGGCGCATCGACGACTATATCCGGCAATACCGGCGAGGCGACGATCATCTACAGCCAGTTGACTGCCTCCACCGGAACCGAGTTCAGTGACGCAGTTGCAAATGTTCCTGCGGACGGCTCCCCGGTTTCCATAACCCTGTCTCAGGATATCTCCGGCAACGGCGTCGTAGCCAAGGCCGGACAGAACATAATCGTCGATATGGGAGGCCATACAATCGATATGACAGGTGCACCTGTTGGGTCCAGCGGGACACAGACCCAGGTGTTCCAGATTCTGAAGGGGTCGAAAGTGACATTCAAGAACGGCACGATTAAATCTAACGCCAGCGGAGTCAAGATGTACATTCAGAATTACTCCGACCTTACCCTTGAAAATGTGGTTCTTGACGCATCGGCGAATTCCAATGTCAGCTATGTGCTCTCAAACAATCACGGCACCGTCAAGATCATAGGCTCCACCTCGATACTTGCAGCTGACGGCAAGACGGCGTTTGACGTTTACTATTGGCCGCCTAGCTATGCGGACGGAGTGAATGTGACCGTAAACACGACAGGTAAGATACAGGGTAACATCGAATATGCGTGCGCTAACGGTTATGAGTCAGACTGTGCCTCCAAGTCTTCTCTTGTGATCGAGAAAGCCACTCTGGTCAACTCTAAATTCGACACACGTCTGAGCAACCCCAATATGAAGATAGCGAAGACCGTATTTGCCGATGAGGAGGCCGCAAAGGCTTGGCTTCCGTCTGATTATACTCTGACTGAAGACGGCGGGTATTACAAGACTAGCAAGCCGTAGTCACCGTCTCCCGTACAAGAGGGTTTCTGAAATCCCCGATTGAATGGGTTTTAAGAGACCGGCCCGAAGGAATCCCCTCCGGGCCGGTTTTTTGCGGGTGTATTTTCCTACATCCCGGGACAGCCTCCCCGAAAACGTATACAAAAGACGCTCTCTCAGTTCGTCTTCAGCGCCAGCACCTCGGCCTCGGAGAGGCCGGTGTACTTGGATACCAGGTTGACCGGTTGACCGTCGGCCAGCATACTCGCGGCAACAGATTTGGCTTTCTTTGTCTCTCCCTCCCCGAAAGCGTACTCGCATTTCGCGGCGATGTCACGTTCTGAAATCATATCCTCGTTATATATAATTTTCTTTTCCTGCGGGAAGAGGGCTAGCTCGCACGCCTCAGCCAACGCCTCGGCGTACGGCCTGTGCGCCAGCTCTCCCGGCAGCTCCTCCAGCACGCTCCCGTGCCGTATCATATAGAAGAGCACGTCCCTGTCGCTGCGGGCTGGCTAAAAAGTATTTTATCCAGCCCCTCTTGGGTTTCTTAACCCCCGCAGACGGCAGTCTGCGACCCCTATCAGGGGTATTTCGCTCCTACGTCGCGGTCCCTCCGGGACTTTCTAGTCACCCCGAACCTTCCCAGTTCGGCAAATATACAAGAAATTGTCTGAGGCGCAAGTTCCCCGGTCCGTTTTTCGGACATCTGGTATTCGGACACCATATGGTCGGAGTCCCACAGGGACTCGTCCGCGTGCGCGAGCCTGAAGTTGAGGATGCCTATCAGGAACACGGGGCAGAGCCTGTCGTACAGGTCGCCCCGCTCCAGCTGCCCGTGGTAGATGCCGGCGCAGTAGTAGACGCACCTCTCGAAGAACGCGGTCTGGGGTTCCTTCTGGAGCTCGACGATGAATCGCCTGCCGTCGCGGCCCCTGCAGATGAGGTCGCAGAAAGTCCGCTTGCCGCCGATGCAGTCCGTCTCCTGCTCGCGGTCGAGGTATTCGGCTATCTGCTCGACGGCGTTCTCCTCGGGCAGGAGGAGGTTGAGCGTCTGCCGGAGGAGTTCGCGGTTGTTGCGGTCGGCGAAGACGGCCTTGAATCCGGCGTCCGAGCGGAGGTCCACATAGCGTGGAGATTGAGAGTTTTTCATAATGATGAAGTTTAAGATTTGACATACGCCACCGGCCGGCCCGGGGGCTGAATGCAAACATAGCGAGACTTCTCCGGCAATCCTATAGCGGAAACGTAAATAATCATAAGAAAGGTTGAAGACGAAAAAAGCGGTATCTTTGCAGCGGACAACAATCGCTTCAGATGAAAACATTTAAACTCCAATCCTCCGCCGACGCGCTCGAACTCTCCGCGCTCGTCTGCGAACCGGAGATCAAGCCGAACGGCGTGGTGCAGCTCGTCCACGGGATGTGCGAGCACAAGGAAAGATATATCCCGTTTATGGAATTCCTCGCCTCGCGAGGCTATGTATGCGTTATCCACGACCACCGGGGGCACGGTGAGTCCGTGAAGTCGCCCGAAGACCTCGGGTATATGTACAAGGGCGGCTGGAGGGCTATGGTCGAGGACGTGAAGACGGTCGCCGAATGGGCCAAGGCTCATTACCCTGGCTTGAAATACGCCCTCTTCGGGCACAGTATGGGCTCGATGGTGGTACGCTCGTTTACCAAACGCTACGACGATATGATCGATATGCTCTTCGTCTGCGGCTGCCCGAGCGACAATCCTGCCAAGGCTGCGGGTAAGCTGCTCGCCGACTGCGCGGTGCTCCTGTGCGGTGCGCACAGCCGCCCGAAACTGCTGCAGAAGCTCTCCTTCGGCAAATACAACACCTCGTTCGAGGATGAGGGCTACCCCTGCGCCTGGGTATGCTCCGACAAGGAGACGCTCAAGGCCTACCACAGCGACCCGCTCTGTATGTTCCGCTTCACCGCCAACGGCTTCTCCAACCTGACGGCACTGATGTCGGACTGCTATTCGCCCAAGGGATGGAAAGTTTCCAATCCGGAGCTCCCGGTGCACTTCATCTCGGGGGCTGACGACCCGTGCCTGATAAGCGAAGAAGCCATAGGCAAGGCTGTGGCGTTGATGAAAAGGATCGGATACGCCCGCACCGACCTCAAGCTCTACGAGGGGATGCGCCACGAAATCCTCAACGAGACCGGCCGCCGGCAGGTATGGGACGATGTGCTCGCGGCGCTGGAGAACGCCTGATTATGGAAGACTCGGAGAAATATATGCGTGAGGCTCTCCGCGAGGCCGCCCTTGCCGCCGGGGAGGATGAGGTGCCCGTAGGGGCCGTGGTGGTCTGTAGGGGGAGAGTCATTGCCCGTGGGCACAATATGACAGAGAGGCTGCACGACCCGACCGCCCACGCGGAGATGATAGCCCTCACCGCCGCTACCGAAGCCCTCGGGGGCAAGTACTTGAGCGACTGCACGCTCTATGTGACCGTAGAGCCCTGCCCGATGTGTGCCGCCGCCTTAGGCTGGGCGCAGCTGGGAGGCCTGGTCTATGGAGCATCCGACCCGAAGCGCGGATACACTCTCTTCTCTCCCTCGCTGCTTCACCCCAAGACCGGGGTTGTGAGCGGCGTGCTTGCCGGAGAATGCGCTTCGGTGATAAGCGATTATTTCAAAAACAAGCGATAATTACTATCTTTGCGGCTCGGAATTGAGGTATGGTGTAATGGTAGCACTACAGATTTTGGTTCTGTCTGCCCAGGTTCGAATCCTGGTACCTCAACTCTCGCGGGGCGCTTCCCCGCAGCATTTCATTCCTCTTCCGGAAGTTCAGCCCAGGCCAGCACCGCATCGTCGTCGGACTTGAAGACTCTGCGCGACTTGTCGAAAGTGCAGGCGGACAGCCGTTTCTCCCCGTGGAAGACTGTCCGGCACAGGTAAGCCCCGTCTTTCTTGGGATAGATTTTGTCCTCAAGCCTGTGCCATCTGGCGTTCATAGCCCACTGTGCCCCCTTTATGAATGCGTCCTCGATGTCCTTCTCGTTGAAGACCAGCGCTTCGAGGTCAGGGGTATGGGTGTGCTCTCGCAACTCGGTAGCTTCGATGCCGAACCTCTTTGCGGCATCGTCAATCTCCATACTTTTCATACGCAAATCTATTATGGTTAGGGCCGTAATATAATGAAAACGCAGCAGATATGCAAACCGTCATCTTGCGGAATCGGGGAAAGTCATTATATTTGGGAAACCAGTAATATCGCCGCTATGAGAACCGCAGTACGAACATCCACGCTGCTCCTGCTGGCTCTGGGCCTTTTTAGCATACCGGCATATTCCAGCGGGCAGAACTATGAGGGCGCATCCGTCATCCTCTACGGAAAGGTCCTCGACTCCTCGGACGACAGGCCGCTGCATTCCGCATCAGTCAGCCTGGGCAGTCTGAACATCTCGAATGTCAGCAATTCCGAAGGGAACTTCTCCCTCAAGCTGCCTTCGGGCGTGAGCCCGGAGGAGGAAGTGACGGTGAGTTTCCTTGGCTATCTGGCCGCTTCGCTAAGGGTGGGGGACTTCGCTTCCGCCACGAAGGAGCGTCCTCTGACAATAAGGCTTCTGCCTGTCCGGCTCACCATCGATCCCGCCACTGTGCGTTCGACGGACCCTCTGGACCTGCTGGGTGCGGCCTATGCGCGGGTGAAGGACAATTACCCTTCCGTCCCGACGGGGATGACGGCTTTCTACAGGGAGCTCATCCGGAGAAGAGGCGGACGCTATCTCGCGCTCAGTGAAGCGGTGCTGGACATCAACAAAGCCCCGTACAGATCGGTCCGCCCGGATCAGGCCAAAATCTACAAGGGCCGCTCCAGCACTGACTACAGGCCGGCGGACAGTCTGGTCATACGCTTTCAGGGAGGGGTGAACTCCGCGCTGAATCTGGATATGGTCAAAAATCCCTTTGCCGGAGTATGGCTCAGCGAGCTGAAGAGCTGCTATCTGTTCTCGATGGAGCAGCCGGTGATGCGGGACGGAGAGTCGTTCTATGTCATCGCCTTCACCCAGAGGGAGGACGCTGAGGACATACTCTACTCCGGCCGGGTCTATATCGAGAGCGGAAGCCTTGCGATAGGCAGGGTGGAGCTCTCCCTTGACGTGGCAGGCAGGGAAGAGCGGGCTGCGGGGCTGCTGGTCCTGAAGCAGCCTGCCGGCATCAGGTTCTATGTCACGAAGGCGGAATATGTCGTCAATTACAGGCGGCACGACGGCCTGTGGCATTATGACTACTGCGAGATGAGGGTGGACCTCTCCACCCGCCGCAGGAAGACGCTGTTCTGGAATCATTATTCCATCGTAGGAGAGCTCGCCGTGACGCGGCACAGCGACAGCCTTGTGCGGATCGGTGCCGACGAGAGACTGAGATTCAAGGATATACTCTCCGAGAAGGTGGGAGACTTCAGGGACGATGACTTCTGGGGAGAATACAATGTCATAGAGCCGGACCGGACCATCGACGCCATCGTCAGGCGCATTGTCCGCCGGCTGGAGGGACGCAGGTGACGGCGGTGCAACATAATCCCGCCTTTTTCCGTACATTTGTCCCTATGAAATCTCTCAAGGAACTCTATAAGATAGGGCGCGGGCCTTCGAGCAGCCATACGATGGGGCCTCAGAAAGCGGCGATGGCATTCGCCGCGAAGCATCCGGAGGCGGCATCGTTCGAAGTGACCCTCTACGGCAGTCTCGCCGCAACGGGCAAAGGGCATCTCACCGATGTCGCCATCACCGACGTGCTCAAGGCCGCAGGCAGGCCGCCGCAGGCCGGAGAAACCCCGGTGGAGATAGTCTGGAAGCCGGAGATATTTCTTCCCTACCACCCCAACGGGATGAGTTTCGTCTCCCGCGACGCCGAGGGACACGATACTGACGAATGGACGGTCTACAGCACTGGAGGCGGCTCTCTTTCGGAGGGGGCGGGCTCGGCCATAGATGAAGGCCCCGAAGTCTATCCGCTCAACACGATTTCCGAGATAATGCGCTGGTGCAGAGATACCGGGAGGAGTTTCTGGGAATATGTGGAGCAGTGCGAGGGGCCGGACATCTGGGATTATCTCGGAACCGTATGGACTGCGATGCGCGCGAGCGTCGATGCCGGACTGAGCAATGAGGGCGTGCTGCCGGGACCCCTGCATCTCTCCCGCAAGGCGGCAACCTACCATATCAAGGTATCCGGATACAAGGCCAACCTCCAGACCCGGGGGCTCGTGTTCTCATACGCCCTTGCGGTCAGCGAGGAGAACGCTTCCGGCGGCACTGTGGTCACGGCTCCGACCTGCGGCTCCAGCGGAGTGATGCCGGCGGTGCTCTACCATATCTGGAAAGGGCACTCGTTCCCCGAGAAACGGCTTCTCCACGCCCTCGCAACGGGCGGCCTCTTCGGCAACGTGGTCAAGACCAACGCCTCCATCTCCGGAGCGGAGGTCGGCTGTCAGGGCGAGGTCGGGGTGGCCTGCGCGATGGCTTCCGCCGCCACCTGCCAGCTGTTCGGCGGTACCCCTTCACAGGTGGAATACGCCGCCGAGATGGGCTTGGAGCATCATCTTGGGATGACCTGCGACCCGGTCTTCGGCCTCGTGCAGATACCCTGCATCGAGCGCAACGCGATGGCTGCGGCACGGGCTATGGACTGCAACCTCTACGCCGCCTTCTCCGACGGCTTCCACCGAGTCTCCTTCGACGAGGTGGTCAGCGTGATGAAGCAGACAGGCCACGACCTGCCGTCCCTCTACAAAGAGACCAGCGCGGGAGGTCTGGCCGCCCGCCTGCGGGCCGACAAGAACCGATAGCGGCCTATGAAACCTGAAAAACTGTTCGTTCTGACCTTGGCTCTCCTCGCCGCGCTGTCCGCGCGGGGCGGAAACATATACAATGTCCCGTTCGACCTCACAGAAGTCAACGCCGTCTCAAGGGACGACAAGGGGATGATGTGGTTCGGCTCGAAGTACGGCCTGTATTCATATAACGGATTTAATCTCAAGAAATTCGTCAATCCCGAATACCCCGACGGTGACGGGGCCTGCGTCCAGGTTCTGCTGCCTCTCGGGGAGAGACTCTGCGTTGCCACGGAAAGGGGAGTCTGCTTCCTTAATCTGCGCAGTGAGAGATACGGGGAACTCTCCCCGGCTCTGACGGAGCTCGGTGCGGTGCGTGCGCTCAAGATGATCGGCGGCACTCTCTGGATAGGCACGCGGGATGCGGGTCTGAAATTTTACGATTTCGGCTCGGATTCCCTCTGCTCGGCACCGGGCGGGGAGAGCCTGATCCACGCCATCGACACTCTTGCGGGAGATGTCTATACCGCGTCCTGGGAGCAGTTCCGCAGATACTCCGCCGTCTCCCGGAAGGGGGAGTCTGTCCGCATTGACGGACAGGACATAGCATCCTACGCATTGCTCTGCGATGGGGAGAGGGGATGCGTATGGGTCGGAGGCAAGGGCGCTCTCTACCGCTATGAGCCGGTGACGGGCGGAATAAGCCTTGCCCTGAAGCGTGAGGGGGTGATAATCGGCGACATAGTGTTCGATGCCGACCGCAGCTCTCTGGTGCTGGGCACGGAGAACGGCATCATCCGCTTCAATCCCGAGACCGGAGATGTCCGTCAGGTCGTGCACGACGCGCGCAACCAGTCCTCCCTCCACAACAACGTGGTCCGGGCGCTCTACCGCGATGTGGAGGGCAATGTGTGGGTCGGCACCAACAGGGGAGTTTCCGTGCTGCGCTCCACTCTCAGGGAGCGCCTGATGCACATATCGGAGCTTTCCGACTCCCCGGACGGCAACGCGCTGACCTCCATCCTTGTGGATTCGAAGGGAGAGTATTGGCTCGGAGGGGAGAACGGGCTGATACACTACTACCGTCGCGGGAATGAGTTCCGCTCCGACTGTTTCCGCACCGACAGCCCGACCCACACTCTCAGGCACAATCTCGTCCGCTCCATCTACGAAGACTCCGACGGGGACATCTGGCTCGCCACGGAGGGCAGCATAGCCCTCTACGACCGTCTCTCCGACAGGATGAGGAGCTATGATCTGGTCTACGAAGACGGAAGCCGCAACTCCACCATAGCGTATTCGATAATCGAAGACCGCAAGGGGCGCATCTGGGCGGGGGCTTTCCTCGGCGGCATCTTCATCATTGACAAGCGGCAGCTGCTGCGCTCCGGGACATCTACGGTGAAGGTCCCCGATTATTTTGCCGACGTCAACTACGGCAACACGGTCTGGTGGCTCGGGACCGATGATGAGGGGGATGTCTGGGCCGTGACCCGTCAGGGACTGGTCCACATAGACGTGGAGACTCTCCGTATGGACTTTAAATGGGTCTGGATGGATGCGGCGGCTTATTCGGAGGGGAGCATATGGCACAGCACCGGCGGCAGGCTCTACCGTTTCGACGAGGCTGCCGGAAGCTCTGAACTCATATTCAACATAGAGGGGGGGCATATCCACTGCATAGCCCCCTGCGATGGCGGGGTTTGCATCACCACCACTGACGGGGTCTACCGCACCGACGGCAAGACCACCGTGCCTCTGCTTGTGCAGCCGAGGACTTACAATGTGGCCTATTGGGACAGGCTGCACCGGCAGATGATACTCGGCGGCAACGACTGCGTGCTGCTCGCATCTTCAGACGGGCCGATGCGCAGGGAGAGAGCCCTTATCGTGGCGGTCAATGGCTACGATGGAGAAAGCCCGCGCTTTTCCTCCAGCCTGAAGCTACGCCGCAGGGACGATGTCTCGTTCGAGCTGGCGGCGGACAGCTGTTCCGAACTGGACGACCGGGTCTTCTGGTACAGGGTCAACGGAGAGGCGTGGAAATCCCTCTCTCCCGGTCAGAATCTGCTCTCTTTCGCTTCTCTGGGCGGAGGGGAATATACTGTAGATCTCAGTCTTTCTGACCCCGAACTCGACCGTGACGCCCTTGTCAGCAGCTGGAAGCTGCGCGTGCCGTATCCCTGGTATCGGCGCTGGTGGGCTTTTGCGCTCTACTTTATGCTCATAGCGCTTTCGGTGGCGCTGCTGCTGCGCAGGGCTCATCTGCGGGAGCTGGCTGCGCTCCGGGAGAAAGAGAGGGAACGCTCGCTGGAGTTGTCCCGAGAGAAGATGGACTTCTTCGTGAATATGTCGCACGAGCTCAAGACCCCGCTGAGCCTGATAGTGGCGCCTCTGAGCAAGCTTATCCAGGAGTCGCGCTCAGAGAAGACCCGCGAGGCGCTGATGGCTGTTCACGGCAACGCCATCCGGCTGGACGCGCTGATACACAGGATTCTGGACTTCCAGAAATACGAATACGAGACGGAGGACAGGCTGTTGCGCAGCCATATCGAAATGCGCACCTGGCTGGAGAAGCTTTGCGAGGGTTTCTCCTCGGGTGCCGTGGAGCAGGGAGCGGAGCTGAGCTTCAGCTCCGGAGTGGAGAGTCTCTGGATGAACGTGGACCTGATCAAGATGGAATCTGCGGTCAGCAATCTGATATCCAATGCGCTGAAGCACGTCCCGAAGACCGGGGGGAAGGTCGCCGTCAGCCTGTCGGCTGACGGGGAGAAAGCCTGCATCGAGGTCAGGGACAACGGCCCGGGCATCAGGGAGTCGGACATTCCTCTGGTCTTCATACGCTTCTATCAGGGCAGCCAGGCCGCTTCCACCAAGGCGAACGGTTCCGGGATAGGACTGTATATCGTCCGCAAATATGTTGAGCTGCACGGCGGTACGGTATCCCTGAGGAACAGCGGCGGCCTTGTGGCTGACATCCGCCTGCCGCTCTCCGGGGAGAATGTCCCCGGAGAAGTGCCTGAGCTTGAGCTGCCTGCGCCTGAGGAAGGGAAGAAGAGCATATTGATCGTGGACGACAACGCCGAAATAGTCGCTTTCCTTGCCGACGCGCTCTCCGGCCACTACTCCTGCTTCAAGGCCTACAGCGGCGAAGCGGCGCTGGACTCCGTCGCCCGCATCAGTCCGGACCTCGTGATCGTGGACTATATGATGCCGGGGATGAGCGGGCTGGACTTCGTCAAACGCCTGCGCAAGGAGATAGACTACTCGGACATTCCCGTGATTATGTTGACTGCCAAGGACGATGAGCAGACAGAGCTTGAGAGCATCCGGGCCGGCATCGACGCGTTCTTCCCGAAGCCGTTCAGCCTCCATAAGCTGCAGCTGCGCATCGCGCAGATATTCAGGCAGCAGGACAACCGCAGCCGTCGGGAGGGCATAGCCGAAATCACTTCCCGCAACATCCCGGCCGGAAGGACTCCGTCGCCGGACGAGCAGCTGATGGAGAAGATTACCGCCATCATCGAGGAGAATATGGAGAATGAGGAATTCGGAGTGAATATGCTCTCCCGGCTCTCAGGGCTGGAGAGCAGGCAGCTCTACCGCAAGGTGAAACAGCTGACAGGCGAGACCCCTGTCAATTATATACGCAAACTCCGCATCCGCAAGGCGGCGTCGCTTCTCGCCCAGGGGAGCTTCACCGTTTCCGAAGTGATGTATATGGTGGGCTACAGCAATGCGTCATATTTCTCCAGGTGCTTTGCCCAGGAGTACGGAATCAGCCCCCGGCAGATGCTGCAGGGCGATTTGTCCGATTAGAGTTAGAGATTGTCCGTTCCGGAGTGGCTTCGCGCCGGGCCGCTTCATATCTTTACGGCAATCAGTAACACTTTAACTGGCCAAATTATATCAGATGAAAAGTATTCTACAGTCTCGCAGCTTGACGGCAGTCCTTTCCGCCGTCCTCCTGCTTCTGCCGCAGATGGCGTCTGCGCAGAAAAATGTCAATCTCAGCGGTACCGTCAGGGACAGCTGGTCCGACCCTCTGGTCGGCGTGAGCGTCATCCAGAAGGGTACCGCCAACGGCGTGTCCACCCTTGCGGACGGGACATATTCCATTTCGGTCCCGGAAGGTGCGACGGTACAGTTCTCCTGCATAGGATACAGGACGGTCGAGAAGCTCGCTTCGGGCGGCATCCTCGACGTGGTGCTGGAGGACGATACCAATATGCTGGAGTCAATCGTGGTGGTGGGATACGGCACCCAGAAGAAGGCCAACCTCACGGGCTCGGTGGCTTCAGTGTCCAGCGATGACATCAAGGACATACCGGCGGCAAATGCCGCATCTCTGCTTCAGGGGCGTCTGCCCGGCGTGGTGCTCACCAGCAACGGCGGACAGGCCGGCAAGGACAACCCGGAAATCCGCATCCGAGGCATCGGCACCCTCTCAGGCAACAATAACCCTATGGTCGTCATCGACGGCATCGAGGCCGGCGTGGACGACATCCGCCAGATTGCGGCCGCCGACATCGACAACGTCTCCGTCCTCAAGGATGCGGCTTCTGCGGCAATCTACGGTGTGAGGGCGGCCAACGGTGTGATACTCATCACCACCAAGAGGGGATTCGAGTCCGCGCCGAAGATCAACTATTCGAGCAACTTCACCCTCCAGAAAGCTGCGATAATGCCGGACTATGTGGATTCGTACAACTGGGCTCTGATGTACAATGAGAGCAAGAACTCCGACATCTACACCGCCGATATGCTCCGCAAGCTGCAGGACGGTTCCGACCCTGACCATTTCGCCAACACCCGCTGGGTGGACGAAATGTTCAGGCTTGCCCCGATGCAGCAGCACGGCATCTCCGTCAGGGGAGGCTCCAAGACGGCGCGCTACGCGGTCTCAGCCGGCTATCTCGACCAGAAGGGCATACTGAAATATTCCGGATACAGGAGATATAATTTCCGTTCCAACGTCGACGCCACACTCGGACGCGTGACCTTCGGGCTCAACCTCGCGGGCTCCCTCGACGATACCAAGGAGCCTGGCGGCGGTGTCACCGGCGAGAACGGGGTGATGCGTATGCTCACCTGGTTCACCCGTCCTACCGTGCCGGCACGGTATTCCAACGGCTATTACGGCTGCGTGGACGGCACCGACATCAGCCATACCGTGTTCAAGAACCCCCTCCAGACTATGTCGGAGGGCTACAGGAGCAACTACGGCTACCACTTCGACGGCAAGCTCTTCGCCGAGGTCGACATCTGGAAGGGCATCAAGTTCAAGACGAGCCTCGCCTACAGCAGCTATCTCAACACCACCGAGAGCTACTCCCAGAAGAGCTCGAAATATGATGCCGAGGGCAATCTGCTCTACCGCAACGAGACCAACAGCCTCTATAAGTATATGTGGCTCTCCCGCACTCTCACCAACGAGAACCTCCTGACCTGGAACAGGACCGTTGCCGACAGGCACGAGTTCAATGTCCTGCTCGGACACTCCACGATCCAGTACAGGTACGACACCAACCACGGGAGCAAGCAGGGCTTCGCCTCCGACAACCTCTACCAGTTCGACGCCGGCACCGAGAAAGACAATGTGGGCGGCAACGCGGAGGAATATTCGCTCCAGTCGTTCTTCGGCCGCATCGGCTACATATATGACAACCGCTACCTCTTCGAGATGAATGTGCGCCACGACGGTTCTTCGCGTCTGCCTAAGAGCCACCGCTATGCCACCTTCCCTTCATTCTCGGCGGGATGGGTTGTCTCCAACGAGGATTTCTTTAGCGGGGTCGGATTCATCAACCACCTCAAGCTCCGCGCAAGCTGGGGCAAGCTCGGCAACCAGGAGATAGGAAACTATCCTTACGCTCCGACTATGGCCGCCAACTACAACTACTACTTCGGCTCGTCCAAGAGCATCGGACTCACCGACAATGTGGTGGCCAACGACAACATACGCTGGGAAACCACCACGATGACCGACCTCGGATTCGATATGAACTTCTGGAAGAGCAAGTTCAACCTGACCTTCGACTGGTTTGACAAGCTCACTTCCGACATCCTCCTCAAGCTCTCGATGCCGTCTTCGTTTCTCGGCACACTGAGCGCTCCTTACCAGAATGTCGGCAAGGTGCGCAACCGGGGATGGGAGCTCTCGCTGGGCTACAACGACAGGGCCGGAGACTGGACCTGGAACGCTGGAGTGCAACTCTCGGCGGTCAACAACACCATCGTGGACAACGGGGGCATCGACACCTACTCCGGCAACACCGTCAACCGCGAGGGCTACCCGATCGGTTCGTACTACGGGCTCAAGGCCATCGGTATGTACAGGACTGAGGCCGACCTCCGCGCCACCGACAGCCAGGGCCGTATCGTGACCACCAACGGCGCGGCTCCGGTGCTGGGAAACATCATCTACGAAGACTTCAACGGCGACGGGAACATCAACTCCGACGACCGTCAGATCATCGGCAATCCTTTCCCTAAGCTGGCGTATTCGTTCAGCCTCGGCTTCACCTGGAAGAATCTGGATTTCAACACCTTCTGGCAGGGCGTCGCGGGAGTGTACCGCTACAACTGGGAGCAGACGACCATCTCCAACGGCGGCAATATGACCAAGCGCTGGCTCGACCGCTACTCCGACACCAACACCGGAGGCTCAATGCCTGCGATGGGAGAAGGCCACAACTACAACAGCACCTATTCCACATTCTGGCTCGACAAATCCGACTACTTGAGACTCAAGAACATAGAGCTCGGATATACTTTCCGCGGCAGACTGATGGAGCGCATAAAGTGCGACAACCTCAGAGTCTATCTCCAGTCCACCAACCTGCTCACCATCACTCCGCTCAAGGACTACGATCCGGAGAAGAGCAGCGGCGACACGCGCGGCGACATCCATCCTAACCTCACGACTTTCTCCGTGGGAGTGAATCTTAACTTCTAAACATTACGGCAATGAAACCTATCTATAATATATTCGCAAGTCTTATGACGGGAGCCGTCCTGCTTACGGGCTGCTCCGACCGCTTCCTCCAGAAGGATTCTCTGGTCGCGATTTCCAGCGGAACTTTCTGGCAGAACGAGGAAGACGCTTTCAGCGCGCTGACCGCCTGCTATGACGGCCTGCAGAACAGCTGGATCTATAACGGAGGCCCGTGGCAATGCGGCCCGCTCAACCTCGACTGTATGACCGACAACGGCGGCCACTTCAACTGGAGCGGCTGGATGGCGGGCTACGACATCTGCAACGGCATCCACTCTTCGACCTCCTGGCTGATAGGGGATTACTGGAAGGCGAGATATGAAGTGATAAAGAGGTGCAACAAGTTGATATCCAATATCGACCGTTGCGATATGCCGGATGCGCTCAAGGCGCAGTTCAAGGCCGAGGCCACGGTCATCAGAGCCTTGATGTACAACGAACTCACCGTCACCTACAATGATGTCCCTTACCTCAAGACCGAGCAGAGCATCACCGGGGCCAACTGCGCCAAGACCGCAAGGGCGGAAATCGTGGCGGACCTGCTCGCCGACCTCAAGACAGTCATCGCCGAGCTCCCGAAGGATGCTGAACTCGGCCGCGTGACCAAGGGCGCCGCTCTGGCGATACTGGGACGCATAGCCCTCTATAATGAGAAGTGGGACGAGGCCATCTCCGCCTACGAGCAGCTGATCGCCCTCGGCAAGTACAGGCTCTTCGACGACTACTCGACTCTCTTCTCCGCCGACAACGAGGGCTGCGACGAAATCGTGTTCTCGGTACGCTTCGAGGGCCCGGGCAAGGAAGAGGGCAGCTCGTTCGGGGCGCATTGGGACACTCCTCTCGAAGCGATGAACGGCACTGTCGACCTCGCCGACGAGTATTATGTGCAGAGCACCGGTCTCAAATACGCCGATGACGAGATATATACGGACCCGGCGAAGAAAGACCTCTGGGCCGTACGGACTGACCGCTACGAAGACCGCGACCCTCGCCTCTTCGCGACGCTTTTTGTGCCGGGAATGGCTTGGGGGACAAAGGATTGGCTCTATGGCGGCGCGGCTGCTTCACTGTCCACCGTCTATGTCCAGAAGTATTTCACCTCCAAGGAGAACTCCTCCACCTCCTGGGATTCCGACAAGGATTTCTATGTGGTGCGCTATGCCGAGGTGCTGCTCTCGCTCGCCGAGGCCTATATAGAGAAAGGCACTAAACTTGCGGGTGCCGACGGTGCCGTGGGACTGATCGATCAGGTACGCGCGAGAGCGGGGATGCCTGCTGTCGAGGCGGTCGAGGGCGCGACCGGCCAGTCCGAGCTCCGCGAGATTGTGCGCCACGAGCGCCGCGTGGAGACGGCATTCGAGGGCCTGAGGCTCTACGACCTCTATCGCTGGAAGCTCCTTGAGGATGCGGTCGGCAGAATCAACGCGGAGAAGGCGCGCTACGGCTTCAATTACGAGACGCGCAACTTCCGCGGGCCTCAGGAGTATGTCTGGCCTCTCCCTCAGAGCGAAGTCGACAGCAATACTGAACTCAAACAGCACAAACTGTGGGGTGGAGAAGAATGATATCCTTTGCTATGGCGCTCACGGCTCTTGCCGCGAGTGCCGTGGCTTGCGATAAGACGCGGCAGTCTCCGGACAGGAGCTACGACCTCTCGCTGAGGCTGCTCCCCGTCGAGGGTTGCAGCGAGGCCGAGTGTATGGTCAGCGTGTCCGGACTCGATATCGGGAGCGGAGAGCATATCGGCGAACTGGGGGTCTGCTGGTCAGCGGAGTCTTCCCTCCCGCTTGTCAGCGGGAGCAGACGGGCTGTCGCGAGGGTGTCCACCGTGGAGGAGATGAGCGTCAAGCTGAGCCCTCTCGCGGAGAAGACCCTCTACTACGCAAGGCCGTATCTGATTGATGCCGATGGCACTGTATATTACGGTAACGTGAGCCGCCTGCGCACGCTCGGCTCGGGTCAGGAGTATTATCCTCTCGCCAAGGGCAGCAGTGCTGCGGAATACGAAGGCTACAGTCTCGTCTGGTACGACGAGTTCGACACGGAGGGCAGGCTATCCTCCGAATGGAGCTACGAAAAGGGTTTCGTCCGCAACAATGAACTCCAGTGGTATCAGGAGGACAACGCTTCCTGCACCGGAGGGACTCTGGTCATAGAGGGCAGGCGCGAGACCGTGCCGAATCCGAACTACAATCCGTCCGACAGCGACTGGCGCCGCAACAGGGCCAACGCACAATATACCTCAAGCTGCGTCACCACCCGGGACAGCTTCGCTTTCCGCTACGGCAGGATGGAGGTCAGGGCCAAGATTCCGGTCTCTTCCGGGGCCTGGCCTGCGATATGGACGCTCGGCAATCAGTGGGAGTGGCCCAACAACGGCGAGATAGACATAATGGAGTTCTACATCAAGAACGGCACTCCGTCCATCCTCGCCAACGCCTGCTGGGGCTCCGCCCAGGCCTGGACCGCAGTCTGGGACGAGTCGGTGACCCCTTATACGCATTTCACTGACAAGGCCGCCGACTGGGACCTCCAGTACCATATCTGGACTATGGACTGGGACAGGGACTTCATCCGCATATACCTTGACGGGGAACTCCTCAACGAAGTGAACCTTGCCCGCACGACAAACGGGGGATGGCAGGGGAATACCGAAAATCCGTTCAGCAACGAGGTCGAGGGTTTCGGGGATTATATTCTGCTCAACCTCGCAATCGGCAGCAACGGAGGTACTCCGGACAATTCCGCGTTCCCGCTTAAATATTACGTAGATTATGTCAGAGTTTACCAGAAATGACGCTTGCAGGGGGCTGCTTGCCGCCGCCCTGCTCACCCTCGTTCCGATCTTCGCTTCGGCGCAGCTTTCCGCCCCTTCGGGTGCGGATTGGGAAAACCCGGGAATCTTCGCCGTAGGCAAGGAGGCCCCGCGGGCCACGTCTCTTCCGTACCCGTCCCGGGCGGAGGCCATCGAGGCGGGGGAGTCGCCGTACGTGATAAGCCTCGACGGGATGTGGAAGTTCCGCTTCTCCCCCAATCCGTCGGCTGCGGACGATGATTTCTATGCTCCGGGCTACAATGTCTCCGCCTGGGATGAAATCAGAGTGCCGTCCAACTGGGAGATGGAGGGCTACGGAATACCGATATATACCAACATCAAATATCCGTTCCCGAAAAATCCGCCTTATGTCCCGCACGACGACAATCCTACAGGCTGCTACAGGCGCGATTTCATCGTCCCTTCTGACTGGGACGGAAGGGAAGTGTTCCTGCATTTCGGGGGCAGCACGGCCGGTATGTATGTGTGGGTCAACGGCTTCTATGCGGGCTATGCCCAGAACGGCAAGAGCCCCTCGGAGTTCGACATCACCGCTCTGGTGAAGCCGGGCGAGAACTGCGTGGCAGTCAAGGTGCTGCGCTGGACGGACGGCTCGTATCTGGAGGACCAGGATTTCTGGAGGCTCTCCGGGCTCGACCGCAGCGTCTGTCTCTACAGCACCGCGCAGCTCCGCATCCGGGACTTCTTCGCCAAGGCGGGCCTTGACCGCGCATATCGCGACGGGGTGCTGGAACTCACGGCGCAGATAGCCAATTACGGTTCTGCTGAGGCTTGCTCGCTGGAAGCGGAACTCATTGACGGCCAGAAGACCATATGGAAAGCGGCACGCCGTCTCAAGGTTTCCGGGGAGCAGAGCGAGGTTTCATTTCCGAAAGCGCATCTCAAGGGCATAAGTCCCTGGAGCTGCGAGACTCCCCGGCTTTATACCCTCGTGCTGAGTCTCAAGGATGCATCGGGGCGCATTGTGGAGGCGACTTCCTGCAAGACCGGTTTCCGCACGGTCGAGATTTCCGACGGGATGCTCAAAGTCAACGGGAAGCGGATAATGGTGCACGGGGTCAATATGCACGAGCATAGCCAGACCAGGGGTCACGTGGTTGACGAGGCGACGATGATGCGCGACATCATCACGATGAAGCAGCACAACATCAACGCGGTGCGTATGTCCCACTATCCGCAGAGCACCCTCTGGTATGAGCTATGCGACCGTTACGGACTCTATCTGGTGGACGAGGCGAACATCGAGATTCACGATATGGGGGCGATGTTCCAGGGGATGGAATACAACAGCCCCGAGCACCCGGCGGCCAATCCTGCCTGGAAGGCGCAGATACTTGACAGACAGCGCTCTCTGGTCGAGAGGGACAAGAATCATCCGAGCGTCATCATCTGGAGTCTGGGCAACGAGTGCGGCAACGGAGACAATTTTCAGGCCGCCTACGACTGGGTCAAGTCGCGTGACGGCAGCCGCCCGGTGCAGTTCGAGCAGGCTGGCGAGATGCGCAACACCGACATCGTCTGCCCGATGTATCCGAGCATAGAGTCGATGATGGAGTACGCCTCGCGCAAAAACCCGTCCCGACCTTATATTATGTGCGAATATGCCCACGCGATGGGCAACAGCACCGGCAACTTCCAGGAATATTTCGACATCATCTCCACAAGCCTTCATATGCAGGGCGGATTCATCTGGGACTGGGTGGACCAGGGGCTGCTCTCCCGGGGCGGGAAGCTTGTGTCCGAAGACCACAAGGTGGCTATCGACAACGGCTATTATTGGAGCTACGGCGGCGACCTCGGCGGGCATCTCTACACCAATGACGAGAATTTCTGCATCAACGGCCTCGTGCTTCCGGACAGGACTCCGCATCCGGCCCTGAACGAGGTGAAGAAAGTCTATCAGGACGTGCTCTTCAAGGCGGAAGATCTCTCTGCGGGCCGCGTCAGGGTGGAGAACAATTTCCTCTACACCCCGCTCTCGGACTATCTGCTCCGCTGGGAGCTGCTGCGCGACGGTGCGGTGATTTCCGCAGGCGAGATGACTCCCGACATAGCGCCCGGGAAGTCAGAGGTGATGAGATTCCCGGTGGAATCGGGGTCTGATGCCGATTATTGCCTTACGCTCTCTTTAAGGACAGTTTCCGAGACGGGGCTTCTGCCCGCAGGGCACGAAATCGCGCGCGAGCAGTTTGTCCTTTCCGAGGCTGCGGACCGTTCGTATCTGGCTTCTTCGCTCGCCAAGCCGGCCGCCGGTAAGGTTTCGCTGACTTTTGCGGGGAGGATGTATATGGTGAGCTGCGGCGGAGTCGAAGCCCGCTTCAATTCTGCCGACGGCAATATGGCATATTACAAGGTGGACGGCAGGACCGTGCTGCAGAGCGGACCGGAGCCGTCGTTCTGGAGAGCCCCTACCGACAACGACTGGGGCAACGGAGCGCAGATGCGCTGCAACGTATGGCGCTGCGCCGCGCAGAACCGGCAGCTCAAGTCGTTCGAGGCGGTTCAGACAGCCTCCGGAGCGGAAATCAGGGTCGTATGGCATCTTCCCGATGTCAACTCCGACTACACCCTGACATACAGCTTCGCCCACGATGCTTCGATGCGTGTCAGCGCGAGCTGGAGTGGGGAAGAGGGCCTTCCTGAACTGCTGCGTTTCGGCCAGAGGATGGTGCTTCCGCGCGAATTCGGCTTGGCCGAGTGGTACGGACGCGGGCCTTGGGAGAACTACTCCGACCGCAAGACCGCAAGTTTTCTCGGTCTCTGGTCGTCCCGGGTTGAGGATATGTTCTTCCCTTATGTGCAGCCGCAGGAGTCCGGAGCAAGGAGCGATGTCCGCTGGGTGAAGCTCACCGATGCCGACGGGGTCGGCATTGCGGTGGTGGCCGCTGCGCAACCGTTCTGCTTCACTGCCACCGACATCCGTCAGGAGAGTGTCGATCCCGGGCTCAGCAAGGCCCAGAGGCACATCGACGACATCCACCGCGACAGGACGCGCATCTGGCTCAATATCGATCTGGCCCAGAGAGGGCTTGGCGGCGATGACAGCTGGGGTCGTCCTCCTCACAAGGAATATCTGCTTGACAAGCAGGACTATGAATACTCGTATATGATTGTTCCTGTCCGCCCATAGGGCAGGCAGGCTGACCGGCAGTGCCTGGTTATTGGTGAAACGGGAGTGGCGAAAATATTTTTCGCCACCCCCGTTTGTGCTTTGCGGCGCAGTTCTAGTCCCCGAGGTCAATCGGGCCGAAGCTCTGCTGGACGCTGCGGTGCAGGCTGCGCAGGCGCAGCGAGACGGCAATCATAATCGCCCCGATCACTATCAGCGCCACTCCGGTGAGAATCACTACCACCGCCGCCCCGAAGAACGGACGGAAGATGATGAGGACCGAAAGTATCAGCAGCAGAACGCCCCCTGCTATGCCCCAGCCGGCCCCCGGCACATTGAACATATTGAGGTCGCCGGACAGGCCGATAAGCATAAAGCTGTGGTACATCACCCAGATGCCGAGGAATATCGGCAGAAGCGTGGCGGTGATGGACGGCATAGAGCAGAGCAGTACGCCGACAATCAGGTCGAGTATGCCTCCGGCGATATTGTACCCCCTCATCATAAAGTAGTTGCGGCTGCTGACCGCCACTATGAGTTCGGCGATGCCGGTGACGAGCATCACGATACCGAAGAGCAGACTGAGTGTGAGATAACTCTCGAGAGGATTGCAGAATACGACGATTCCCGCCGCGATGCACAGCAAGCCGCACAGCAGAAACAGCCACCAGCACCTGACGGCCCTGGAAGCCCTGCCGAACATTTGTGAGAAAATATTGCCCATAAAAGTCAGTTTTATTTACATACGGCCCCGTCCGGCAAAAAGTTGCATCCGGGGACGATACTTATCTCTGAAACTTGGCCGCTGCGGATTTTCATCCTTGACGGAAAATCACTACTTTTGTTTCTGCATATAGAGAGACGGATGCGATGACGGCAGAAGACGGCATATTGGACTTTTCGGAGCGCGCGGAGGGAAATGCTCTTCCGGGGGCGCTGCGCTTCATAGACCTTTTTGCCGGTATAGGCGGCATCAGATGCGGACTCGAACAGGCTGCGAGGGAGATGGGGCTTGAGACGCAATGCGTATTCACTTCAGAGATCAAACCGTACGCGGTCAGAGTGCTTCAGCAGAATCATCCGCACGAAACGATATGCGGCGACATCACCAAGGTGCAGACGCGGAACATCCCCGATTTCGACATCCTGTGCGCCGGTTTTCCTTGTCAGGCGTTCAGCTCGGCGGGTAAGCGTCAGGGATTCGCCGACACGCGCGGGACATTGTTCTTCGAGGTGGAGCGCATCCTAAGGGACAAGAAGCCTCAGGCTTTCATCCTCGAGAATGTGGAGGGTCTGGTCAATCACGACAAAGGCAGGACGTTGGCAGTCATTGAGGAGCGTCTCGGCGCATTGGGCTACAAATTCAATTGGAAAGTCTTGAATTCCAAGGACTTCGGTGTTCCGCAGGAAAGAAAGAGAATATACATAGTCGGCACACGCGTGCGGAAGCCTGACCTCGACGGCTTCCCCGTTGTCAGCAGCAGGCTCTCCGACATCCTTGAGAGCGGGCACGAGACTTCACAGACGCCTTTCGTCAAGAATCTTCTGAATCATTTCAGTATAGAGGAGCTGTACGGTAAATCCATAAAGGACAAGAGAGGCGGCGACGACAATATACACAGTTGGGATTTGGAGATGAAAGGCACCGTCTCGCCGGAACAGAAGAGGCTTCTGGACACGTTGCTGAAAGAAAGGCGCAAGAAGAAATGGGCAGCCGAGATAGGCATAGACTGGATGGACGGTATGCCTCTGACCGCCGCGCAGATACGCACGTTCTTTGATGTGCCGGACCTTCAGGCGATGCTGGATGACCTGACGGGGAAAGGGTATCTTAAATACGAACACCCTAAGTGCCTCATAGAGCAGACAGACCTCAACGGCAACCGCACCACGGCGAGAGTGTACGACAGTGACAAGCCAAAGGGATATAACATTGTGGCCGGAAAGCTCAGCTTCGAAATCAATAAGGTTCTCTCGCCCGATGACATCGCCCCGACGCTGGTGGCTATGGATATGCAGAAACTCTATGTCGCGGACGGCGACGGTCTCCGTCGGCTTACCCTGCGCGAGGGGCTGCGTCTTTTCGGCTACCCGGACGAGATGAAGTTCAGCGTCAGAGAAAGCGACGGCTTCGACCTGCTCGGCAACACCGTTGTCGTCCCGGTGATAAAGGCCGTGGCCCTGAGACTGCTGGAGTGCATAACCCAAATATAATATCTTATAACTATGAAACTTACCGCAGAAAAACTGTATGACAGGCTGCTCAATGATGACCGCATCCTGACGAAGAAAGGGCAGATTACATTCCGGCTTGGAGACATCGACATCATCGTCAGGCAGCGCGATGTTGTCGGCAATGTTATGCAG
This sequence comes from Bacteroidaceae bacterium, assembly GCA_963661285.1. GTDB lineage: Bacteria > Bacteroidota > Bacteroidia > Bacteroidales > UBA932 > Cryptobacteroides. The sequence goes on from CAVLBF010000009.1 coordinate 23,430, forward strand.
GAATGGATTGAAGGGTGGATGAAGCACAACGGAGTCGAATACGCGCTGAATTCCAACACGCAGATGCCTCCGGATTTCTTCCTCAACCCGGATGACACGAGGAGAGAGCTCCTTGAAGTGAAAGCTTTCAACTACAAGTCCAGCCCCGGATTCGACATCGCGGACTTCAAAATGTACGAGAGGGAAATCGCTGAGAAGCCTTGGATGCTTGATGTCAACTATCTCATATTCGGATATGATATGAGTGATGACGGCATCGTGACCATAAAGCGGATGTGGAGGCAGAAAGTATGGGAGATATGCCGCCCGATGTGGTCCGGCAAAGGCAAATCCAGAACTCCTTGGCCGCTCAATCTTCAGATAAAGCAGGGCGTAGTCCATAAGATACGCCCCGCAATGTGGTACTTGACGGGCAGTCAGGCGAGCCGTTTCCGTACATTCGAGTGCATAGAGGATTTCCTCTCCGCAGTGGAACAGACGGTCTACCAGAATGCGGACACCCGCTCAGACGGGCCGGGCTGGAGATACAGGCTCACCAACAATTACCGCGAGTTCTTCGGGCAGAAGCTCGTGATTCCGCGCTGGGACGACATCGCCGACAAATATATTCTCCCCGTAAAGGACTAGGCCCGATTGGCATCAAATCCGGCTTCGGGCGGAGCGTCCCGCTTATGCGCGCAGCTTTTTCCCGCTGATCTTCTCTATGGCCTCGAAACTTCCGAGGTCGCTCCACGCCCAACGTCCAGGAATCATATAGATGTCCGGGGATTTCTCCATCACGGCGTAGTCTATCGAGATTTTCTCGCAGGTCGGGAAGAGGCGCGCAAGTTCTGAAGTCTCGGCGGGAGTGTAGAGGGCGGGGTAGAGCTCATCCATCACTGAAGATATCTGCGGGGCGAATCTGCCCAGCTCGGCCTCGAAACAGCGTGCGCTGCAGATGAATATGCCGGCGTTCCAGAAGTATCCGCCTTCGGCGAGATACTGCTGCGCGACTTCCGGCGAAGGCTTCTCCTTGAACTCCTGCACCTTGACGACGGCATTGTCCGATGCTGCCGCCTGCGGGGCGTGAATGTAGCCGTAGCCGGTGTGCGGGGAGTCCGGCTCGATGCCGATGCAGACTATGGCGTTGCGCGGTGCGGCGAAGTCGAGCGCCGTGTTGACCGTGCGGGAGAATGCCTTGCAGTCCGGTACATATGCATCTGACGGCGTGACGATTACATTGGCCTGCGGGTATTTCTTGAGAATCTTCCTGCAGGCATAGGCGATGCACGGGGCGGTGTTGCGGGCTTCCGGTTCTGCGAGAATCTGCTCGTCCGGTATCAGGGGCAGCTGCTCGTGGATGAAGCGGATGTATCTCTCTGAAGTGACGACCCAGAAGTGCGCTTCCGGATTGACTTCGAGAAATCTCTCATATGTGAGCTGTATGAGGGTCTTGCCGCAGTCGAGCAGGTCGATGAACTGTTTCGGCTTCTCGGGCGTGCTGACGGGGTAGAGCCTGCTGCCGACACCGCCGGCCATTATTACGATATGCGTGTCTTTCATATCGGACAAAGATGACCAAAATGCCGCAAAATTCCTATCTTTGCGCCGCGAAACTGCGGACCCTTGACGGATCGGAACCGTTGAAGAGCTTGGTTGAACAGCGTTTAAAGGAGGAACAAAAATGCAAGGTTTGTGGACCGTACTGCTTCTTGTGGTGTCCAACATCTTTATGACCTTCGCCTGGTACGGGCATCTGAAACTTCAGGAGATGAAGATTTCGGACGGATGGCCGCTGATAGCGGTGATACTCTTCTCGTGGGGGCTGGCCTTTTTCGAGTACTGCGCCCAGGTGCCGGCCAACAGGCTCGGCTCCAGCATCAACGGAGGCCCTTTCAGCCTTGTGCAGCTGAAAGTGATTCAGGAGGTCGTCTCGCTGGTCGTGTTCACGGTGATTGTCACCTTCGTCTTCAGGGGACAGGCGATACAGTGGAACCATATCGCCGCGTTCGGCTGCCTTGTCCTCGCCGTCTTTTTCGTGTTTCTGAAGTAGTCAGGCGCTCATAAGGGATGCGCTGCAGAGGGTCTGGCCTCCGGCCTGGGCGATGAAAAGGTATTCGCTCGGGGTTTCCTGCTTCAGGCCGAGGGTCATCCTCTCCCCGCAGCGCACCTCGTGGCGGTAGTTGATGTCGAGCCGGACCGGAGACGGACGGTCGAGTATGTCTTCCGGGAGCATATCATAGAGGAGCTCGACATAGCGCGTATTGTTGAGGTGTCCGTTGAAGTCGCAGTCGCTGTAGCAGACCTTGCGGTCGTCGCTGACTTCAGGAGCGAAGTCCCGGATGCGTTTAGGGCTTCTGCACGGGAGGCTGCTGCCGTCTCCGTCCAGTCCCAGCTCCGCCATCACCGGACGCCGGCTGGCGATGTCGATGACGCACCATTCTGTAGTCCCGCGTCCCAGCTCCCTGTCGTCCGCGTCTGTGATGCGGATGCAGCGGTTATAGGTCAGGCCGTTGCTCGGGCCAGACCACACCGTCACATACAAGGGCGCGTAGAGTCCCGGACGCGCGTCGATCTCGAACGCGGAACGCAGCAGCACCCAGCTGCGGTTTTTCTGCGCCATCACGTCTATCCCGTAGCCCTCCTTGCGGATGTTCTGGCCTATTGCGTTGATGATGTGCCCGCAGAGCGAAGGCACCGTGATGCGTCCCTGGAAATCTATATTCTCGGGCACTACCGAATATTCATATCTGTTCATATCGTCTCGTTCTTTTTGTTTACGCCGCGAAATTAGCTCCTCCATCCTGTGGGACAAAGAAAGTGTTTCCAAGAAGGGTAAAAAGGTGACGAAAGCCTTGTTTTGCGGAAAAATTCCCGTATTTTTGGGACGAAAATCACGATGGCGGACTTTCGTCCCCTCGTCACAAGGGATAAAATTATGAACTCTGCTGCAAAACTTCCCAAGTCCTACGCGGCGCATCTGGTCTATGTGGTGCTGATGCCGGCGTTCTTCATCTCGTTCTGCTTTCTCTATAACCCTTTCGGGATAGAGTCGTTCTATACGGTGGGCGGGATGAGCTTCGCGTTCCATCTGCTGATGCTGACCTGCATTATGCTCGCCGTCTATGCGCTGACCCGTCTGATATTCGTTGCGCTCTACAAATATATCCCGTTCAAATGGTGGCATTACACCCTCTGGTGCTTCGGCGAAGTGCTGGTGTGCGCCTTCTTTATGGCGCTCTATACCGCTCTCTTCTACGGACCGGGGATGCCCTACTTCCTCGCCCTCTCGCACTGCCTCAAGTTCTCCGGCCTCATATTGATATATCCCTATGCGCTTCTGATACTTTTACGGCTCATCATCAATCTGGGCGAAGAGAGCTCCAGGCCCGCGCAGGACGAGAGTCTTCTCAAGCTCTACGATGAGCACAAGCGCCTGAAGCTCACCATCGACCCTTCCGCAGTGCTCTACATCAGCGCGGAGGCCAATTATGTCAAGGTGCATTATCTTGAGAACGACCGCCCGAGGGAGTTTATGCTGCGCAACTCGATGCGCAGCCTTGAAGAGTGCGCCGGCAGGCACGGTCTCGTGCGCTGCCACCGCTCCTATTATGTCAATCCGCGCCGAGTCAAACTGCTGCGCAAGGGCAAGGAGGGGATGATAGTCGCGGAAATGCTCCAGGAGGGCCTCCAGCCCATTCCCGTGAGCCGCCAGTACTACGACGCCCTTTCCGACCTGCTGTAGCGGCGGAAGGCTTCTTGCTTACGCGCAGAATACGCGGCGGCATCGAATTATGCTGCGGCAGTCACCGTCACGGCCGGGCGGATACTCTATTCCGCCAGTGCCAGAAGTTTCGCTGTCCAGTCCGCAAGCGGCAAGGGGATATTGAGAATGACACCGTCGCGTCTCAGGTTGTTCATAGAGTATCTCAACGCCGTATTTGCCGAGAATCTGTCAATGTATATCCCGAGACTCTTGCCCCCGATTCTCGTGCCCGACTTCACCTCGGCCGGTATGATGGCGGTGCCGCTCTGCAGCAGGAAATCCACTTCCGCCGTCGCCTCCGATGTCCAATATCTTGGCATCACATCGAAATGCGCTACCAAAGACTGCAAAACGACATTCTCCGCTAAAGCGCCCTTCAACTCCACATATAGAGCATTGTCAGACCAAAGGGCTTCCTGAGGTAATTGTGCCTTGCATCTCAAGAGCCCGGCATCGCACAGGTACAGCTTAAATGCCGATAAATCGTCATAAGCGCTCAACGGCAGGCCCGGTTTTGAGGAACAGAACACCCTATGAACCATACCGGCGTGTTCCAGCCATAGAAGCGCACCTTCATATTCTCTTCCCCGGGCGCCATTTTTTACGAGTTTATAGACAAACTTTCTGTTTTCTCTCGCCAATTGCGACGGGATTGATTTCCAGATGGCGGCTATGCGCGGGATGTCCCTGCCGGGAGCGTGTTTCGCAAAATCAAGTGAATATGCAGTCAAAATGGCATCCTGTATGCTCTGGACTTCCTGCATCCCGCGATTGTCCAGCATTGCTGCTGCCGCCGCCGGCATCCCTCCGCATATCTGATAACGCCTGAACGACTCCATTACCCGATTCATAACGATCTCGGGGAGCGGGGCAATCTCTCCGATGTTCTCAACATAGTCGAACATACGGGGATCGTCAGCATTCAGGAATTCCCGGAAACTTACGGGATACATCTTCAGGAAATCTACCTTTCCGACGGGGAAAGAATCTCCCTTCGACAGGGACACTCCCAATAGTGAACCGGCTGCAATTATGTGATATTCCGGTGCTTCCTCACAAAAATACTTCAACGAATTCAATGCCTTGTTGCTCTGCTGAATCTCATCGAAAATCAGCAGGGTCTTTTCCGGCACTATGGGGCAGTCTGCGTAGAGACGGAGAATATCTATCAGCCTTTCAGGGGCTTTCGTTTTCTCAAACTCACTGCACAGCTCCTCTGAAGAGTCAAAGTTGAAGTATGCCACGTGCTCATAATGCTCCTGTCCGAAGCGGCGCATAGCCCAGGTCTTGCCTATCTGACGCGCACCGCAAATTATCAGCGGCTTGCGGTCCGGACTCCGTTTCCATCGGAGCAGGTCGTCCGATATCTCTCTTTTTATATCGACAGTCATCGTTTTAGGTGCAATTTATCACATTTTACCAATATCTTTTGTGCAAATATACACATTTTTCTAACATCTCGCTCTGCTTGTCAAGCATACCTTGCTGCTGGATATGAATAGGGGACATTGTGGAATATTCGAGAAAGATGCGTATATTTGACCGATACAAATAACATTATTATGAAACGCCTCAATTATCTAGTTCTGATTGCGCTGATGCTCGCACCCGTGCCGGCAGGCGCCCAAGCATTTCTGAAGAATCTGAAGCAGGCCGCGGAGACTGCGGTCAACAAGGCCGTCGGCGAGACGGTGGAGAGCGTCGCTCCCGCAGCCGCGCAGAGCGGCAACGCCCTCGCGGCGAGTCTTCCCGCCCCGGCAGGCAACGCCACCGTGTACTATGTCTCCCGCAACGGCTCCAACCGCAACGACGGCCTGAGCCCGGCCAATTCGCTCAAGAACATACAGAAAGCCATTGACCTCGCCTCCGACGGAGATGAGATAAGGGTTGCGGAGGGCAATTACTACGGACTGCTCAACAAGGGCAACATCATCATCGACAAGCCTCTCTACCTCTATGGCGGCTACAGTTCCGACTTTGCCGAGAGGGACGTGCTCAAATATCTCACCACCATAGCCCCGGCCCCGGAGTCCAACGGATCGTCGCAAGGCAGGGGCACCGTCCAGCTCAGGAGCATCAATAAGCCGGGCACGAAGCTCGTCATCGACGGATTCATCTTCAACAAGGGCAACGCCTTGGCCTACAATCAGAAAGGCGAGGGTTGGCCGGAGGGAGTCGAGTCGCCTATGTTTGTGCGCGAAGGCGGCAAGGGCCTCGGCGGAGAGGACCTCAAGCAGACCGGAGTCATCACTCTCGAGACCTACTTCATCTACTTCGACGGCGACAAGGGCATCGTCAACAACCTTGACGTCACCGTGCACGACTGCACTTTCGTCAACGGCCCGAACACGACTATCTGCGGACTGCTCAAGGGCTCGCTCACGGTCGACAACTGCGTCTTCGTCAACAACCGCAGCACCATTATGGACGTGCGCGGCGCTGACCCTAACGTGATGACCGCCGTCAACTTCACCAACAACACCGTGCTCTTCGTCTGGTCCTACACCGACGACCTCGCATCCCAGGGCTTCGGCTTCCGCTTCCAGCCGGGCACCTGCTGCGACATCGAGAACAACATCATCGGCCTCACCATCTTCTCAGCCCTCGACAGGACCCACATCGACAGCGATGCCAAGCGTGAAGCCAAGAGGCAGGACAGCGTGGTGAACAACATCTTCTTCCTCAACCGCGTCACCGACCTCACCATCCCGGGAGGCGCTATGCTGACCCGCGTCAAGGTGGAGGACTTCGACGATGTGGATGCGCTCTACCGGGTCAAGGGCAACCGCTCGCTGAGCGACCCGTCGCTCCTCAAGGGCAGAATCGACGAGGCGTACCTCAACGCGTTCCTCAATGTTTCTTATTCAGAAACAACCTCATATGACACCAACTCGGCGGCCAACACCTTCCGCGCCGCGATGGGGATGAATATGACCGGCACGATGACCTCGTCCGTGACAATGTACGCCAACCGCTACCCGTGGAAGAAGGCGCTCGACTTGTTCGGGGCAGTGCAGGGATGCGGTGCGCAGCTCCCTAGGTAAATATGGCCGACGAAAAGATAATATTCTCGATGAACGGTGTGGGAAAGGTTCTCCCGCACAACAACAAGGTCATTCTCAAGGATATATACCTCTCGTTCTTCTACGGAGCCAAGATAGGAATCATCGGACTCAACGGCTCGGGCAAGTCGACCCTGCTGAAAATCATCGCCGGAGTGGAGAAGTCCTACCGCGGCGAAGTGGTCTGGGCGCCGGGCTACTCGGTGGGCTATCTGGAGCAGGAGCCTCAGATGGACCCCGACAAGACTGTCATCGAAGTGGTGCAGGAGGGCGTGCAGGAGGTCAAGGACGTGCTCGACGAGTACAATGAAATCTCGATGAAGTTCGCCGAGCCGATGAGCGACGAGCAGATGAACGCGCTCATCGAGCGTCAGGGCGAACTGTCCGAGCAGATAGAGCATCTCGGGGGATGGGAGCTTGACTCCAAGCTCGAAAGGGCGATGGATGCGCTCAACTGTCCTCCTCCGGACGCCAGAATTTCCACCCTTTCCGGTGGAGAGCGCCGCCGAGTCGCGCTCTGCCGCCTGCTCCTCCGCGAGCCGGACGTGCTGCTGCTCGACGAGCCGACCAACCACCTCGACACGGAGAGCATACAGTGGCTGGAGGCGCATCTGAGACAGTATAAGGGCACGGTCATAGCCGTCACGCACGACCGCTACTTCCTCGACAACGTGGCGGGCTGGATTCTCGAGCTCGACCGGGGCGAGGGCATCCCGTGGAAAGGCAACTACAGTTCCTGGCTGGAGCAGAAGACAAAGCGGCTGGAGATGGAGGAGAAGCAGGAGAGCCGCCGTCGCAAGACTCTCCAGCACGAGCTGGAGTGGGTGAGGATGGCTCCTAAGGCCCGTCAGGCCAAGCAGAAAGCCCGTCTCGGCGCATATGAGAAACTCGCCGCCGCCGACTCCCGGGAGAAGGAAGCCAATCTCGAAATCTATATCCCGAACGGGCCGCGTCTGGGCGACAAGGTCATAGAGTTCCACGACGTGTCCAAGGCCTACGGCGACAGGATTCTCTTTGAGCATCTGTCTTTCTCTCTGCCTCCGGCGGGCATAGTGGGGGTGATCGGTCCCAACGGGGCAGGCAAGACGACCCTCTTCCGGATGATAATGGGCATCGAGACCCCGGACACGGGGACTGTGGAAATCGGCGACACCGTGAAGATTTCCTATGTGGACCAGCAGCACAGGAGCATTGATCCTGACAAGACCGTCTATGAGACGATAGCGGGGGACTCCGAGTGGGTGAGGCTGGGTGGCCGCGACATCAACGCGCGCGCCTGGGTGTCCCGCTTCAATCTGAGCGGTGCGGACCAGGAGAAGCTCTGCGGAGTGCTCTCCGGAGGCGAGCGCAACCGCTTGCATCTGGCGCTGACCCTCAAGGACGAGGGCAATGTGCTTCTGCTCGACGAGCCGACCAACGATGTGGATGTCAACACTATCCGTGCCCTGGAGGACGGGCTTGAGAACTTTGCCGGCTGCGCAGTGGTGATAAGCCACGACCGCTGGTTCCTTGACAGGATCGCCACCCACATCCTCGCCTATGAGGGCGACTCACAGGTAGTGTTCTTCGAGGGCAACTATGCCGAATACGAGGAGAACCGCAGGGCACGCCTCGGCAACTCCGAGCCTAAGCGGTTCAAGTACAAGAAGCTGATGGAATAGATTTCTGCTCGCCTGACTAAAGAAGACCGGCTCTGAATCCGTAATAGGTTCAGAGCCGGTGCTTTATGGGGTGGTAATCGTATTTATTTGATCACTACCGGCTTGTACTTAGGCACAAGGGCCTTCATAATGCTCCAGGCAAGCACATAGGCGATACCGCAGACGCAGAACATAATGAAGTAGCCGCCCTGCTTGCCCTCGAATCCGAGGAAGCTGAACGCCGAACCGAGTTCCGCAGTCTTGGTGAAGAGCATTCCCGCACCTTTCTGGATGAGGAATGAACCGACGCCGCCCGCCATACCGCCGATGCCGGTGATGGTGGCGATGGCGCTCTTCGGGAACATATCACCGATAGTGCTGAAGAGGTTGGCCGACCAGGCCTGATGTCCTGCACCCGCCAGGCCGATGAAGATTGCCGGCCACCAGGCGGAGTTGACTCCCATCGGCTGCGCGAAGAGCGCGAAGAGAGGGAAGAAGGCGAAGATGAGCATCGCCAGCATTCGTCCCGCATACGGGTTCATACCCTTCTTGTCCACGAAGATGCGCGGCAGATAGCCTCCGAAGATGGAGAGCACGGTCACGATGGCATAGAGAGCGGTGATGAGGATGACTCCCATACCGGAGGATGACTTGTAGCCGAACTGGTCGGAGAAGTATGCCGGAGCCCAGAAGAGGAAGAACCACCACACGCCGTCGGTGAAGAACTTGCCGGTGATGAAAGCCCAGGTCTGCTTGAAAGTGAAGCACTTCCAGAGAGAGACCTGTTTCTCCTCCTTGCTGTCCTTGGCCTTTGCGGCCGCTGCGGCGTCGGCTTCGTCGTCCTGATGGATGTAGGCGAGCTCGGCCTCGTTGACGTGTTTGCTCTTCTCCGGCTTCTCGTACATAAATACCCAGAGAGCCATCCAGACGTAACCTATCGCGCCGATGATGATGAAAGCCATCTCCCAGCCGCCGCCTACTCCCTTGTCCTTGAAGTACTGGGCGAGAAGCGGAATGGTGGCAGGGGCGATGAGCGCACCTACGGATGCGCCGGCGTTGAAGATGGAGGTCGCGAATGCGCGGTCTTTCTTAGGGAAATACTCGGCGGTGGTCTTGATGGCGGCAGGGAAGTTGCCGGCCTCACCGAGGGCGAGTACGGCACGGGCCGCTATGAAGAGCCAGACACTGGTGGAAGCTACCGCAAGGGCGGCGGCGGAGCCGGTGGATACGGACTGCATCGCCTTGATGCTCTCGAATCCCTCGATATGGCAGGTCGCCCAGCCGCAGGCGGCGTGGAGGCACGCGCCGGTGGACCAGATTCCGATTGCCCAGAGGTAGCCTTTCTTGGTGCCCATCCAATCCACGAACTTGCCTGCAAAAAGCATACATACGGCATAGATAATGGAGAAGAGGGCGGTAATCGTACCGTAGTCGTTGTCTGTCCAGTGGAATTCAGGAGCGATGAAGTCCTTCCACGTCAGGGACAGCACCTGGCGGTCCATATAGTTGACGGTGGTTGCAAGGAAAAGCAGCACCACCATCCACCAGCGCCAGTTGGTCATCAGTTTCTTTTGTGTACTCATATGTGATTATCTGACTTGTTTGACGATTTCGAGCGCTCCCCGGCAGAGGTCTGTGATTTCAGACCACTTTCCTGCGGTGACGACATCCTTAGGGAAGAGATTTGAGCCCATACCCACGCAGGTGACGCCCGCCTTGAACCAGGCTTCGAGGTTGGCCTTCTCCGGCTTCACGCCGCCCGTGACCATTATCTGGCTCCACGGCATCGGCCCACGGAGGTCTTTGACGAAAGCCGGCCCGAGCACGTCGCCAGGGAACACCTTGCACACGTCGCAGCCCGCTTCCTGGGCGGTGCTGACTTCGCTCACTGAGCCGCAGCCCGGGCAATAAGGGATGAGCCTGCGGTTGCAGACCGGAGCCACGGCAGGATTGAATACCGGCCCCACGATGAAGTTGGCTCCGAGCTGGATGTAGAGGGCGGCCGTGCCCGGATCGACTACCGAGCCGACTCCCATAATCATTCCGGGAAGCTCCTTGTTGGCGAATTTCACGAGCTCCGCGAACACTTCCTGAGCGAAATCTCCGCGATTGGTGAATTCAAATGCCCTGATTCCGCCCTCGTAGCAGGCGCGGACCACATTCTTGCTGACCTCGACGTCGGCGTTGTAGAATACCGGTACGATACCGGTCTCCTTCATTGTCTGAAGGACTTGAAGTTTATTGTATTTTGCCATAAGTCAACCTGTTATCTGGATACTCGTCCGGAAGCGTCGCCCTTCATAAGATTTTCCACCTCGGCTACGGTGACCTGATTGTAGTCTCCGAAGACGGTGTGCTTCAGGCAGGATGCCGCCACGGCGAAGTTGAGCGCCTTCTGGTCGTCACCGGTGTAGGTCAGCAGGCCGTAGATGAGACCGCCCATAAACGAGTCGCCGCCTCCGACCCTGTCCACGATGTGGGTGATGTCGTAGCGCGGAGACTGGTAGAGGGTCTTCCCGTCCCAGAGCACGCCGCCCCAGGTGTTGTGGTTGGCATTGATGGAGCCGCGCAGGGTGATGATGACCTTCTTCGCGCGAGGGAACCTCTTCATAAGCTGTTCGCCCACGCTCTGGAACCTCTTCTGGTCGATGGCCCCTCCGGTGGCGGTCACGTCAAATCCTTCAGGCTTGATGCCGAAGACCTTGTCCGCATCCTCCTCGTTGCCGAGAATGACATCGCTTCCCTCCACGAGGGCCGGCATCACTTCGGAGGCTTTCTTGCCGTATTTCCAGAGGTTCTTGCGGTAGTTGAGGTCGCACGATACGGTGATTCCCATAGCGTTTGCCGCCTTGATGGCTTCCAGGCAGACATCCGCCGCACCTTGGCTCAGGGCAGGGGTGATGCCTGTCCAGTGGAACCAGTCAGCTCCCTCAAGCACCTTTTTCCAGTCGATGTCGCCCGGCTTTACGGTGGCGATGGAGGAGCCGGCACGGTCATAGACCACCTTGCTCGGGCGGGCTACGGCTCCGGTCTCGAGAAAATAGATGCCGAGACGGTCTCCGCCGTAGACGATGCTGCCGGTGTCGACGCCGTAGGAGCGGAGGTCTTTTACGCAGGCCTTCGCGATATCGTTGTCCGGAAGCCTGGTGACGAACTTGGCGTCCAGGCCGTAATTTGCGAGTGAAACGGCCACGTTGGCCTCTCCGCCGCCGAAAGTGGCGTCATACTGCTTTGCCTGACCGAATCTCAGGTAACCCGGTGTGGACAGACGGAGCATAATCTCTCCGAAAGTTATGATTTTGGGCATAAGGATTAATGTTATATGTTACGGACTGCGAAGTTATAAAAAATCCTCGACATCACAAATATGCCGGGAGCCGAAGCGCCGCCGGGCTTTTGGAAATCTCAAAAAAGTCCGTATCTTTGGGAAAATGGCCACATTGCGGGGCGCCCCGGACACGGTAGCCCCGAAGGCCGTGATTAATAACCAATTGTTTAACCAAAACACTTTCTCAATGATGAAGTCTCATCTTAGAAGTGCTTTACTGTCAATGCTTTTCCTCATTATGACGGGGGGAGCGACGTATGCACAGCAGAAGGTCTCGGGAACGGTTAAAGATGTCAACGGCGAGCCGGTCATCGGCGCCACGGTAGCTGTCAAGGGCACTGCCAACGGCACGATGAGCGACGTCGACGGCAACTGGAGCCTTACCGTACCTGCAAAATCCACACTTGTAGCTTCGTGTATCGGTTACGCCGAGGTAGAGAAAATGCTCGCCGCCGGGCAGAAGACGGTCGACTTCGTGCTCGAAGAAGACTCGATGTTCATCGAAGACGCAGTAGTCATAGGTTATGGCGGAATAATGTCCCGCCGTGACCTCACGGGCTCCGTAGGATCCGTCTCCGGGGCCAAGCTCGCCACCGTGCCTGTGACCTCTGCGGCGGTGGCCCTTCAGGGCAAGGTCGCCGGCGTGCAGGTGACAACGGTCGACGGCGCTCCGGGCGCGGACATCAACATCCGCGTGCGGGGCGGCACCTCCGTGACCCAGAGCAACGACCCTCTGTATATAGTGGACGGTTTCCAGACTGACAACATCAACGACATCCCTCCTACCGACATCGCCTCCATCGACATCCTCAAGGACGCGTCGCTGACCGCGATCTACGGTGCGCGGGGAGGCAACGGCGTAGTCATCGTGACCACCAAGGCGGCCCTCGCCGGCAAGGTCCAGGTGAGCGTCAACACCCAGATGTCGGTGAGCAAGCTCTCCAGGAAGCTCGACCTGATGGACACCTACAACTTCGTGCGCTACCAGTACGACTGGGCCGCTGCGGGCGGCGGACGAAGTTCCGCTGCGAAGTACTTCCGCGCCAACTTCGGCAACCCTCAGGACCTCGACATCTACAAGCGCGCGACTACCCACGACTGGCAGGACGAGGTGCTGGGCGAGACTCCGCTCAACTACTCCACCAACGTCACGGTCGGAGGCGGTACGGAGAAAATACGCTTCAACATCTCCCTCACCCAGTCGGAGGACAAGGGTATCATCCTCGGCTCGGGCGTGCGCCGCACCAACCTCAACACCAAGTTCAGCGCCAACATCAACGACAAGCTGACCATCAACTTCAACCCTAAGTTCTCGTTCCGCCGCGACACCGGCGCGGGCGCGGGCAGCCTCGGTACGGGCGGTCTCATCGACGTGCTGCGCTACCGTCCTACCAACGGCCTGCACGAGTTCGCGTTCTGGGACCCGGCCACAGTCGACCCGGACGACGAGAAAGTCTTCGAATACACCAACCCGAAGAACGACATCACCGAGAACACCCGCAAGAAGCACAGCTACTCCATCACCAACCAGATCAGCCTCGAGTGGAAGCCGGTCAAGGGACTCGTGCTCCGCTCCGAGGGCGCGATCGGGCTCACCTTCTCCGACGACAACCGCTTCTACGGCGCGATGACCTCCACCGGCCAGGCCAACAACAAGCTGCCAGTGGCCACCATCTCCAAGGGGCAGAGCGAGAAGTACATCTGGACCAATACCGCCAGCTACGGCTTCGACCTCTACGGCCTGCACAACTTTTCCTTCCTGCTCGGCCAGGAAATCCAGAGTTCGCAGAGCAAGAGCAGCTGGATGGCCAACCGCTACTTCCCTCGCGCCATCACCGCCGACAAGGCCATCAACAATATGAACCTCGGCACCCCGTATCAGGCGACCACCTCGCTCAGCACGGCTGACCGCACGGCTTCGTTCTTCGGCCAGGCCAACTACAACTACGACCACAAGTATCTCCTCTCCTTCACGATGCGCGCCGACGGTTCCACCAAGTTCGCGCCGGGTGAGCAGTGGGGCTACTTTCCGTCGGTATCCGGCGCCTGGGTGGCTTCCGAGGAGGACTTCCTCAAGTTCAACCCGGTGGTGAGCAATCTCAAGGTCCGCGCCGCCATCGGCAAGGTCGGCAACAACCGCATCGACAATGATATGTGGCGCTTCCTCTACACTATCGCCTCCAACGGCGGTCCGGGCTTCGGCGAGGCCACCGAGCTGGGGGAGCAGTACTATTATATGGGAGACGGCAAGACCTACCCTAACACCAAGATTAAGTGGGAGACCACGCTCACGCGCAACGTTGCGTTCGACCTCGGATTCTTCAAGAACAGGCTCACCGTGACCCCTGAGTTCTACTGGAACACCACCAGCGATCTCCTCTACACCTCCGACGTGCCTACGGTATCCGGCTACACCCGTCAGGTCCGCAACATCGGCCAGGTGACCTCGCGGGGCATCGAGCTCACCGTCAACGGCGACATCCTCCGGGGACGTGACTATGTGCTGAGCGGCAACCTCTCATTCGGCCTCAACAAGCGTGTCATCGACAAGCTCAACGACACCGATGACGTGATATGGGACCAGAATGACCGTTGGAAGTCAAGCTACAACGACTATTGCATCAAGGTGGGCGACGAGGTAGGCCTCATCTACGGCTTCATCTACGACGGCCTCTACGGCTTCGACGAGTTCGACTTCGACCTCGCGCAGAACCTCCTTGCCGTCCCTAAGGAAGGGACCGTGATCAACAAGGTCTCCGGCTCCAGCAACTCCGGCGACGCGACCCTGCCCGGCAAGATAAAGTTCAAGGACATCTCCGGTCCTGACGGCGTGCCTGACGGCGTGATCGACGAATACGACCGCACCGTGATCGGCAACACCAACCCTAAGTTCCAGGGCGGTTTCGGCTTCTCCGGACAGTGGAAGAACTTCGACTTCTCGGTCAATTTCAACTTTATGTATGACTTCGACATCAACAATGCGACGGCATACCAGCTCTCCAGCTCCGAGGGTAACAACAAGAAGTTCTACAATGTGCTGGGCAAGTTCTCCGAGAACCGCTGGCACTACTACAACCCGGAGACAGGCGACAACTACTACAAGAACTACTGGATCGACAACTCGCTCGAGATCTACAAGGCCGCCAACGAGGGCGTGACCAACTGGAACCCTGCCGACGTGACCAACAAGGTGACCCACTCCTACTTCATCGAGGACGGCTCCTTCCTCCGCTGCCAGGACATCACCGTCGGCTACACCCTGCCGCAGAACATAGTCAAGAGGGCCGGGCTCTCCAGACTCCGCGTCTATCTCAGCACGACCAACCTCTTCATTCTCACCAACTACTCCGGCTACGACCCTGAAGTCGACATCCAGACGGGCCTGACCTGCGGTATGGACTACAACCGCTACCCGCGCAACCGCAGCTTCGTGTTCGGCGTGAACCTCACATTCTAATTAAAATGGACAGAGATATGAAATTCAGAAATATCATCATTGCGGGCCTTGCGCTTGCCGCATTCACGTCCTGCAACCAGTTCCTGACCGTGGATGCCCCGTCCAAATACGACAACAGCTATGTCTTCAGCGACAAGACCGAGATTAACCGTGCTCTCAACGGGGTCTATGCCCAGCTGCTGAACTCCAACACCTATGGACAGTCCTACCTGAGCACGTTCTGCTTCAACAGCGACGTGGATATGGCTATGTTCACCAGCGACGTGAGCACCAACGACTCCTACCGCCGCTTCGACTGCACTTCGCAGGGCGGCGCGATAGCCAACACTTGGAACGCGGCCTACAAGGGCGTGGAGTATGCCAACAACTTCATCTATCAGCTCGAGAACTGCGAACTCTTCAAGGAAGGCGACGAGGATCTCTACCAGATGCTCGGCGAGGCCAAGCTGATGCGCGCTATGTTCTACCACGACCTCATCTGCATCTTCGGCGACATCCCGTTCTCGATGGATCCTATGGCCGGCTCGGACGACAACCAGTCCCTGCTGCTCCCTGTCACCGACCGCCAGAAAATCTATGACGCCCTGCTCGACGACCTTAAGGGAATCGCCCCTAAGATGCAGTTCGCGAACGCCCTCAGCGGCGGTATCGAGCGTCCGTCCAAGGAGTTCTGCTGGGCGATGATAGCCCGTATGGCACTGAGCTGCGGCGGATATTCCCTCCGTCCGGACACCGCCATCACGGGCAGCTACGGCACGATGAAGCGCCCGGACAACTATCTCGACTACTACAGGACGGTCCGCGACTACTGCGACTCCGTGATTGTGTCCGGCACGCACAGCCTCAGCCTTCCTTACTACAAGGTGTTCGTCAACGAGTGCAACTACATAGTGGTCAACAACGACGACCCTATCTTCGAGATTCCGTTCGCCAAGAACTCCTCCGGCAACATCGGCTACATCCAGGGCCCTACCGGCGGCCTCTACGAGGGCAACTCCTCCGGCAAGAACATTTGGGGAGGCTCCTCCGGCAACGCCCGCCTGAGTGCGCTCTACCGCTTTATGTTCGATCCGGACGACCTCCGCAGGGACTATGTCAACGGTATGTGGTACTACCAGTACGACGGCACGCCTGTCCTGCTCAACGACCGCACCGTCTTCAACAACAAGTGGTCCAAGTTCTGGTCCACCACCTCGCTGGGCACCAACAGCCAGGGCAGCACCGGCATCAACTATCCTTATATGCGCTATGCCGACGTGCTTCTGATGTATGCCGAGGCGGTCAACGAGATTGACGGCGGAGTCGTCGGTGCCGACGGGGTCAAGGCCGTCGACGCCCTCCGTCAGGTGCGCAGCCGCGCTTTCGAGGACGACTCCAAGGTCGAGACCTACCTCGGCGAGGTCAGCGCGAGCAAGGAGAGCTTCCTCAAGGCCGTACTGGACGAGAGGAAGTTCGAGTTCGCGGGCGAGAATATGCGATGGAAAGACCTCGTGCGCAACAATATGTACGCCGAGGAGCTCTACTGGTCGTTCCTCCGCTACTACGGCGTGGCCGAGAACAGCGCGGGCACTTCCGACTATCTCGAGGCGGTGGCCATCCACGACGGCAAGGCCGCCGACTTCTGGGAGACCCTACCTTACGACATCTATTATATGAACGAGCAGCCTAACCCGGGCGATGTCGCTGTCTATCCTAACACCGTGCTGGACGTGGTGAAGTTCTACGATCTCTACAAGAGCTACACCCACCCTGGCGGAGACTGGCAGCAGGCCTCCCTCTTCGGATGGTTCAACGACACCGACGGCTGCCCCGAGGACAGGATGCTCTACTCGTTCTTCGGCTACATCCGTGCCGACCGGACGGGCGTGATCAAAGTCGTGCGCGACGGTGCGCTTGAGACCCCGAACGTGGACAATCTGCCGCCTGTGCGCTACATCATCCCTTATCCGAGCACCGCCATCCAGCGCAGCGCAGGAGTATATAAGAACTATTACGGATATAACTGATAAATCTCTGCAATTATGAAATACACAAGAATATTCATAGCTCTCTCCGCCGTCGCCGCTCTCGTTTCCTGCAACAAGGAGATGAAGGGAGTCTATGACGACGCCCCGGAGCGCGAGTTTATGACTATGTTCCGTATGGAGGTCAACACGGCCAAGTCCAGCGACCCTTACGCCTGTACGGTGGAGAACCTCAACGACGTGCACCTCTACTGGTACGGAGTCGAGGGCTGCGCCGGCTATGAGGTCAAGATGGCCCTCCAGCCTAACGTGTCCTCCGGTCTCGCCTCCGACTGGGAGAACCCTGTCAACATCGTCTGGGACTCCATCGTGAAGCCTGACTGCCTGGATCTCGTGATCAAGCACCTCCACTACAGCACCAGCTACCGCTTCGCCATTCGCACCCTCTCGAAGAAGGGCCCGGAGTACCACTCCAAGTGGTACGGCTACGGCAACGGACGCCAGTGGGCGGAGTACTGCGGTATGGACACCGAGGTCAGGTACAACACTCCTGACGTGGTCGTCATCGGCGACATCACCAAGACTTCCTTCCGTCTCAACCTCGACCTCTATTACCCGACCTCCGGCGACCCTGGCGACTATCTCGACCACTTCCAGATTGACGACAGCCAGAACTTCATCGTGCACAGCATCTCCGTCGAGCCTTCGCCGACCAATCCGAACGCCACCGTGCCGGACAAGTGGAGGAAATACACCCTCAGCGATGAGGACAAGGCGAGGGGCTATGTGGACATCGACGGCCTGCTGCAGAACAGCGTCTATGTGGTCAATGCCGAGAACGAGAACATCCCGATCAAGGTGGACGCGATCTACAACACCTGCACCGTCCGCACTGACGGCGACCCTGGCGAGCCTATCTTCCTCAAGCACGAGGTATGGCAGAACGATACCGTTCCGGGAGCGGTCGACTATCAGGCTATGTGCCTTGACAGCATACTCATCAAGTACACCAACAATGCCGAACTCGCCGAAGGCACTATCTACGAGCTCGAGGGCGGCAAGGCCTACTACTTCAAGAATAACCCGACCCTCTGCAAGGGCTTCACGATGCGCACCCGCGAGTCCGACCTCGCCAAGGGCCTCCGCGCCAAGGTTTACCTCGGCGGCCTCTCGGCAGGCGAAGACGGCAAGGGGTCACCGTGCAACTTTATGTTCGGACGCCAGCCGCAGCTGGGCGAGAGCGACGCGCCTATCAACGTCAAGAAGCTCATCTTCGAGGGCATCGATTTCGACTGCCCTATGGCGCAGAACTTCGCCGGTCCGTCAGGAGCATCGGGCAACTACTTCGCCAATATGTACTCCAACGGTATGGCGGTGACCTTCTCCGCGCTTGAGATCAGGGACTGCACATTCCAGAGGATGATCCGGGGATTCATCCGCGTGCAGGGTTCCAAGAGGAAGGTGTTCGAGAACATCATCATCGAGAACTGCCTCTTCTACAACTGCGGCTACTACGACAACAACGGACGCGGCTACGCCTGGTTCGCGGGCGACGGCAAGGACCCCAAGTCCAACATCTACAAGAACCTCGTCATCCGCAACAACACGTTCTACGACTCGCCTCGCACCTGTATGTTCTCTGACAACAACAAGCAGCTCAACTGGCCTGCGAGCGTGCAGTACAACATCACCCTCGAGAACAACACCTTCGTCAACTTCAGCACCCGCTCAAGCGGACGGAACATCTTCGATATGAGGTATCTCCCGGGCGGAAGCCGGATTACGGTGCGCAAGAACCTCTTCATCCAGACGGCGCAGGAGGGCGACTCCCGCAACCTCTACTTCCAGGGTATGGACATCCGTCAGGCAGCCGGAATGAATTCGGCCGCAGGCGTCATCTTCGACATCGAGGACAACTATTCTTCCAGCTCCGACGCATCCAGGCAGAAGGACGACAAAATCTTCACTTCGGCTGCGTTCAGCGCCAAGAAGAACAGTGCCGGAGCCTTCTTCACCAAGGACCCGGAGTGCGTGATACACGGCGCGGACGCCCTCATAGTCAGGGTAGGCGCGACCCCTATCTCTCCGACCGAGCTGATGAAGAGTCCTAACCCGCCTCACAAGGCCAACTCTGACCAGAACAACGTCGATATGCACTCCGTGGACAACCTCGACGGCCTCTACTACAACAACACCGACAAGGTACGCAACCACGAAATCTACACCAAGGGCATAGGCGACCCGAGGTGGATGGAGTTCAAATAGGCCTCCCGGGGCCACACCGGCTAAAAGGGGAGGGGCTGGCTAAAAAGGACCGCAAGGACTTTTTAGTCAGCCCCTCATTTTCTTTGCCTCAGCCTTGCGGAACGGGAAAAAACATTATATTAGCGGACATTTTAATGACACTATGACCAAAGACCGCAAGAAATCCTCTTTCCGCCTCCCCGGGGGCGTAACCTGCCTTATTGTCGTAATCGCTTTCTTTACCTATCTGGGAGTCTCGATGGGTATGGCGAATATGCTCAACACCGTGATGAAGACGGCCCACGACCTGCTGCTCAACACCGTGTTCTACCTGATGTCGATCTGTGTGCTGATGGGTGCGCTCAGCAGTCTCTTTGCGGAGTTCGGGGTGGTCTCCCTGCTGGAGAAGCTCCTCCGTCCTCTGATGAAGCCGCTCTTCAACCTGCCGGGAGTAGCCTCGCTGGGGGCCGTGATGACCTTTCTCTCGGACAATCCCGCCATCATCTCGCTCTCCAAGGACAAGCGTTTCAGCCGCTACTTCAAGAAGTATCAGTTCATCTCCCTCACCAACTTCGGGACGGCCTTCGGGATGGGCCTCATAGTCATAGTCTTTATGATGGGGCAGGGCTTCTTTAAGGAGCCGCTCATAGGCCTTGCGGGGGCGGTGGCCGGATGCATAGTGTCCACCCGTCTGATGCAGCGCTTCATCCTTAAGGCTTACCCGAACTTCAAGACGGAAGACGCCTGTGAGATTACCGAAGAGGACATAGAGGAGGAGACCAAGGAGGAGACGCGCTCGCGCTTCACGAGGATACTCGACTGCCTTCTCGACGGCGGGCGCAACGGAGTTGAGGTGGGGATGTCGATCATCCCGGGCGTGCTGATCATCTCGACTTTCGTGATGATTCTGACTTTCGGCCCTTCCGCCACCGGAGTCTATACCGGAGCCGCCTACGAGGGGGTGGAAGTCCTGCCCTGGCTCGCGGACAAGATTGATTTCATCTTCAACGCGCTCTTCGGATTCAAGGATCCTCATCTGGTGGCTTTTCCCATCACTTCTCTCGGTGCGGTCGGCGCGGCGCTCAGCCTTGTGCCGAATTTCGTCGCCAACGGATGGGCGGACGGCAATGCGATTGCCGTGTTCACCGCTATCGGTATGTGCTGGAGCGGCTTCCTGAGCACGCACACCGCGATGCTCGACGCTCTCGGCTACAGGCAGCTCACCCCGAAGGCCATCCTCGCCCACACCATAGGCGGACTCGCCGCAGCCTTTGTCGCGCACTGGCTATTTGTGCTGGTTTCGCTCTTCTGAACGAGCGTCTGACATCAATGTCAGGAGGATTGATTCTTGATTGATTTGCGGTACTCGGACGGAGTCTTCCCGAAGCGCTGCTTGAAGGCTTTGCTGAAGTAGTGGGAGTCGTTGAATCCGGTCTGGTAGGCGATCTGGGAGATCGAATGTCCGCCTTCTCTGAGCATCTGCACGGCTTTCTCGAAACGCAGGTCGCGCAGATATTCCGCAGGGGCCTTGCCGAGCAGAGTCCGGCAGCGGTCGAAAAGTACCGAGCGGCTGATGTTGAGCGCAGAGGCCATATCCTCGGAGCCTATGTCGCCGTTGTCCAGATTCTCTTCCAGAAACGACAGAAAGGCCTTCACGAAACGCAGGTCGTCCCCGCTCAGCCTCTCCTCCTGTCCGGGTTCGCCCGCCACGGCCTCGGTCACGGCAGCGTTCGCCGCCTTGCGCCTGTGCATCGCCGCAGACATCAGAATGAAGACGAATGTCAGAATGACGATGGATGCCAATATTGTCGGAAGCGGACTTGGCCGGACGATTATTTCCATCCTGATGCCGTTCCCCACGTCAAGCCCGTTGGAGTTGGTGGCTCTCATTTCCAGAGAATGCCTGCCTAGCGTGAGCCTGTCCAGATTGACGGCCTGGCTGCTTCCGAGCCGTATCCATCCCCCGTCTCCTTTCCCGTCCAGACGATATGAACGGATTATGTTCTCAGGAGAGCTCAGGTCCACCGCCGTGAAGTTGACGGTCACTCCCTCCCGCCTGTGGACTCTCAGGCTGCGTCCGCTTTCCGTCAGGGTCTTCTTGCCGGCCACATAGCAGGAGGAGACAAAGACTTTCGGGACATAGGAGCTGCCGGAAATTTCTTCCGGATTGAAGTGCAGTATTCCGGAACCGGTGTTCAGGAGGATGCGTCCGCCGCTTGTGAGCAGCGGCTCGCCTTCGTTCAGGAGCAGATTGTAGCCAATGCGTTCCAAGGGCCATCCGCTGATTGCGCCGGTCTTGGGGTCCAGCCTGTTGAGCCCTTTGGGCGTGATGATCCAGATTGCGCCCGAACGGTCTTCCACGGCGGACAGCACGAAGTCGGACAGCAGACCGTCTTCGCTTGTGAATGCCGCGAACCCGCTATCCTTGTCGCAAGTGTCAAAATGCAGGAACCCGTTGCCGAATGAAGAGGCGTACATCTCCCCGGCGGAGGTGAAGAGAATATGCTGGATGTCATACTCGCTCACGTTTGTGAAGTTCTCGAAGCGCAGCAGTTCCGGAGGGTCGGACGGATTGTCGCAGGACAGAATTCCCGACCATCCGCAGACCAGCATCTTGCCGTCCGGGCTGAATGTGATGTATCTGACCCTTGACGGCTGTCCGTCCGGGAAACCTGGGATGTCGGCGCGAGTGACGAAGTGACGTTCATCCCCGCTGATGTCGGTGTAGGAAATGCGTCCGTCGAACGACGCTATCCAGATTCTGTCCCCACGGTCCGGCCTTATACAATAGACAAGTTCCGGCCCGTCCGGCTTCCTGTAGGCCCTCGGACGGAATGCGGGTATTCCGGCTGCGTCAGTGACCGTGTTTTCGATGACACCGTTCCCCTTGGTGCCTATCCATACCCTGCCGTTCCTGTCTTCGGAGAGCGAATACACCTGCTTGCCGGCATTCCACTTCGACAGCGGGCGAAGCTCCCTGTCGAGGAGATGCACCATACCGTCCTTTGTGCCTGCGTAGATGATGCCTCCCCGGCTCTGCATCAGCGAGCGGACGCTGTTGCTCTCTGCGGCGGCGGCATTGCCGTTCATAGGCAGCAGCCTGAAGTCGTATTCCTTGAGCACCGCCTTGCCCACTCCTCCCCAGCTCCCGGCAATCCAGATATTGTCCTGCCTGTCGATAAGGGCGCAGTGGACATTGGATTCCGCGTCCCATACCGACACTCCGCTGTCGTTGCAGAAGAAAGGCTCTATCCTGAGCTTCTCCCTGTCGAAGATGCTGATACTGCCCTCGGTCGAGTATATCCAGGTGTTGCCGTTGCTGTCTCTGAGGCTCTGGGGTTCGCCTGCGAAATAGGCGTCTCCGCTGACGGGCGTGAGCTCCCAGTCATAGAGGTTGAACAGCGTGAAGCCGTCCTCGGCCGAGCCGATGAGGAACTCGAGGTTCTGCGGAAGCTTGCATATCATCGTAATCCGTTGCCTCAGATGCGTTTCCAGCTCGAAGACCCGTCCGTTGATGAACTCCACGATAATCCCGTCTTCGCTCCCCATATAGATGGCCCCGTCGTATTCTTCGTAGCAGTATGCCGGACGTTCGGCGGCAAGCAAGCGGTTGCCGTAAATCGCCTTGTCGGTCAGAACCCATACATTGTCTTCGGCATCCTTCTGGATGTCGTTGACCTTCTCGTCTCCGTCAAGCCTCATATATTCCGAGATTTCGCAGGCCCTGCCCCCGTCGGAGAAACGCAGTCTGAGAATCGAGTTGTCCGCGCAGAGGATTCTGAAGTCGTCCGATGAAAGGCGGAAGATGTCGGTGATTTCCTTCCCGCATTCTATGCGGCTGAAACTCTCCCTCCGGAGGTCGAATCTGTAGAGAGAGCGGTCGTAGGAGAGGGCCAGGAGCTGTCCGAAGGCATCAGTGTATATGCGGTCAAACCTGTTGTTGGCCCGCTTGCCCTCCGCATCGGTCGGTCCGAGCTTGAAGTTGGAGAATCTTCTTCCGTCGAATCGGTACAGTCCGGACCAGGTGGCGAGCCACAGGCAGCCGTTTCCGTCCTGGGCGATGTCCTCGATTATCGTCCTGCCGAGACCGTTGTCTGCGGAATAGTAGGTGTACTGGTATCGTGGCGGAACAGCGCCGGCTGCCCCCGCAAAAATGAGAAAAAACAGAATCAGAGCTAGCGTTCTGGTCATTTTCGGACGATTTTCCACCTTTTGGATATGCAAATATACAACTTTTTATGATGATATCTCTACATTCGCAAAGGCTGTTATCAGTTCTAACCATAAATAGTCGGACCGGTCAGACACTTGTCATTGTGGTAATTTGTTTTGGTGTCGTACGGTCGAGAATAGAGAACAGCGAACCCTGACTTAAACTATCCTGGGTATTAGCGGTTAATAATTTTGTGTTTAAAAAAGGGGAAGCTCCAGGACTTCCCCTTCTTCATATAATGTCCCCTTATTTCCACTCGGCCTTGACCGAATGTACGAGGATGCGGCTCTCGGAGCCGACAGTGCTGGTATGCTGAAGACCGAAGCCGCCGAAATCATTCGGCTCGACCCTGGCCGAGAGTTCTGCGGAGTGGCGCACCAGAGGGTCCGAAGCAAGTTCGGCAACGCGCCCCGGTCCGCTGACGCAGGCGCGAAGCTCCGTCCCTTCCACGGAGACGGTCAGAGAGCATCCCGTGAGGAAACAGTCCACCGTGACAGGCTCGCAGAGCGGCTCCGTTTTGCCGTCCGTGTACCTGACAAGAAGCACATCCACTGCATTGGCATACTTTGTCGTACGGATTACCCGCAACGCATATCCGCTGAGACTGCGGGTATCGAACTTCACGAAAAGGTCGAGATACTGCTGCCTTGCACTGGCGAATCCCTGTCCGCCGTCCTTGGCCGGGTCGACCTGCCAAGTCACCGACATATCGCCATATTTGCCGCGAAGCGGAGTATAACGCAGACGCGCCCCCTGCTGAAGCTGCTGTATGCCATACCCTTTGGCCCCGTTGATGCCGGTGCCGTAGGCCCAGCACGGCTGACTCAGGTCAGGCTGCGAAGAGTAGTACGCCCTGGTGTCTTCCGGCATATAGCCGTCCACGGTCCAGTAACCCGGCTTCACCTCGAGCTGATTGTCACAAGGGAAATCGCTGAAATCGGTCTCATAAAGCTTTGTCGCAGGAAGGCCCGAAGCCTTGACCGCAGAGCGGCTGACAACCCGTACTTCAGAACCGGCTTCACAACGCAGATGCTTCGGCGCGACCCCTACCATCAGATAATGCCCGGCATCTTCGCGGGTGAGGGTATAATTCAACTTCGGCACACCGAAACGGGATACGCTGACAGGCACAGCCCCGCTGCCTTTGCGGTCGTCGCAGCGATACCAGGTCACGAGCGACTCATCCGCACGTCCCTGAAGGTCAAGCTTATAGCTGACGCTAGCAAGAGAGCCCTCGACCTTGAGCGCGGGAGCCGAGACGAACGCAGGAGCCGATATGAAATCCGGAGCCACGCTAAGCTGCACGGCCACTTCAAGTCCCTCAAGGGTATAGGCAATCACGTCGAACACCTGAGTCTTGTCCTCACGGTTGACGGCGGTCACGATGCACTGCTCCCCTTCGTGAACGGAGAGAGAGACAAAGCGCTCATAGCCCGGCTGAACCTTCCAATATACTTTCTGGCTATGCAGAGGATAACCCAAATGCCGCATCGGAACGGCGGTGAGAGTCAGCGGCTCTCCTCCAGTCTGAAGCGAGGCTTCACGCAGATTCATATCCAGACAGGTCGGGATATTGGCATAGTCCTTCCCGTCCCTTCCGGACAGGGCCTCGACCCTGTCCCGGATTCCCTGCGGATCCCAGTCATCGTCCCCCCGGAGCAGATTATAGGTATTGTAGAGAACCGAGCCGTCATCCTCAACGAGACGATAGGCGAAAAGCTGGGCTTTCTGGTCGAGAACCACGGTGTTGTAGGGCTTCGCGGCACCCACGAAGGCAGGGACGCCGTCGAGGGTGATGCCATACTGGTAGCAGCGCAGCCACTCCTCCGGGCGGAACGTCCAGGCAAGCTGGACAGGACGAAGAGCGTGGTAGCGGACATCTATGAGGCTGTGCCTTCCCACACCCTTGCTGACGGCCTGCACCTCCTCCCCGTGACGGACATTGAAGTCACAGTCCATAAAGACGGTGCCATAGCGGTCTACGCTGCCCAGCGGCTGCCTCCCCCAATAATCGAAGTCACAGCCGAGATGCACCCCGCAGTGGTTCAGCGAATCATCCGTGCTCTCGAAATGACAGCCCACGAAAAGAATCCTCTTGGAATTGGTGAGAGGCGTGAGGTTCAGTCGCGAAACGAAGCGCACGTTCTCCGCATAGATGCGGTCGCCGTGGCAGAACGCGAGCTGCGCCTGAGTGATGGCCGAATTGCGTTTCGGCCGGTTTAAGGAGGGGTTGCGCGGGTAGTCAAGGTCTATATTGCAATAATTGCCCATAGTCAAGTCCTTGACGACAAGGTCATTGCCATAGAAATCGAACATCGTGAAATTGCCCCTCGCACCCTGGGTCTGGCCTCTTGCGGAAGCAAGCACCACATCGCGCGCATCGGTGCAGATGCCCAGCAGCTGCAGGGCCTCGCAGCGGACAGTGAGACCTATCGGAGCCCCCGCCCCCTGAGCCGGCACGCGCATCTGCGGATCGTCGGGATCATCGATCCAATAGACCCACGGGGCAATGTACACCCTCATCGGATCGGACGGAGTGCCGTCATTCAACTTGGACATAGCTTCGTTGAACGACCTGAAGACATATGGCGAGAGTGCCGCCTGTTCCTCGCTCAGACTTCCGTCCACATAGAAGGCGTGCGGCCCGAGCTGCACCTGAGCCCCCTTATAGTCAATGGTCTGCGCCGCAAGGGACAGAACGGACAGCAGAGCCGCAAGGGCTAAAACCGATTTCTTCATAACTACTTGAGAACCCTGTATTTGAAGTTGCTGAACTTCACCTCGCCCTTCCCGGCGGCCATCAGACCCGGCAACATACTCTGGAAGTCGTGGAAAGTGTTGTGGTTGAAGCCGGAGATTTCCATCCCCCATTCCTCCTTGACCCAGTTCTTGCCGTCGAGGCTGTAGTAGCCGGTAATCACCTGATTTTCATTGCGAAGACGCAGCCACACGTGCTCGACATCCGCGATACGGCTGCGCACGCCTCCCTTGTCGCGGCGGAAACGGAGCGTGCCCTTGTCATTGATGCCCTGGCCCACGTAGAAGCGGCTGTCGTAATAGATGACAAGCCCGGCCACGGCTCCCGGAGCACGGTCTATCTCCACCTCGAACTCATAGGAGTGGTCTCCCGCCACGAACATCAGCGGAGCGGAATTCGCAGGACTGTCACCTGTAGCCTTGAGGGTGAGCACGCCGTTCTCGATTGAAGCGCGTGAAGGGTCGAAATCCTTGTAATATTTCCAGTCCAGACCTACCCGGAACTCGCCCAAATGCGCCTTGCGGTCGACAGGCTTGAGCGGAAGCGGCGCGGCGATAGGAGCCGCCGCATCGGAGATGACCGACTTGAACCAGCCTTCCCCGTCGAGTTCCACCGGCTCCATCAGAGTCTGACGGCCAAGGCCGGTGAATCCGTTCTCGTAGGAATGATAGACACAGTACCAGCGTCCGTCAGGAGTGTCGACAAGAGAACCGTGCCCCTTGGACCACCAGCGGTCGGAGGCGTTCCACGTGTGAATCAGCGGATTGTATGGGGAATTCTCCCACGGCCCGTCAAGGGTCTTGCTTCTGGCGACCACTACCATATGGCTGGTAGGAGGGCCGGCGGTGCCCCCCTCGGCGCTGAGATAATACCACCACGGGCCTATCTTCTTGAGCTTCGGCCCTTCTAGGCACAGCCCCTCGGTCACCCAGCTGTCCGGAATCGGCCAGCCGTCATAGACCTTCTCCAGCGTCCCCTCCACGGTGTCGAGCCCGTCGGGGGTGAGCTGCTTGCGCCATCCACCGCTGAGGTAGAGCCACTTGATGCCGTTTTCAGCCACAGCTATGCAAGGGTCTATCTTGTCCACGTGGAGATCCTTGGGCTCGCTCCACGGCCCGTAAGGGCTGTCCGCCGTGACAACCCAGTTGCCCCGTCCGTGCACGGTGAAATAGATGCGGTATGTGCCGTCAATCTTGGCGATGTCCGGAGCCCACACGCTGCCGAGATAGGTCTGCAGCGCATAGCTTATCGGCTCCCAGTTCACAAGGTCGGTGGAATGCCAGACGATGAGGCCCGGATTGTAGTCAAACGAGGAATGGGTCATATAGTAGTCATTCCCGTCCCGGAGAATCGTCGGGTCCGGATAGTCCCCGCCGAGTATAGGATTGGTGTAGGTGCCGTACTGAGGCGACACCTCGCTGCCGCAGCCCGAAAGGAGCAGCGCACAGGCGATGATTGCGGTAAAAAGTCTCATATTTTCTTGATTCTTAACATCAGATAAGGTCTTTCGGGAAGACGCACGCCGCGTCCCTCCTTGTCCCCGACACGGTAACTGCCGGGTTTGCCGGTCTCGAACACTTCGGGCCACTGCGTGACGCTCATCCCCCAGGTGTCGATAATCTCGACCTTGAAGCGCTCGCCTTCACCTAGCCTGGCGGTGCCGGCTTTATTCTTGACCGGGAGGTCGAACTTCCACTCCGAAGGCATCTCGCGTCCGAAATATATCAGGTAGTAGCCGTCTCCCGGAGATGAAACCCTCTCGTCCCAGCTGAGGTCGGCAAGTTCGAGCGGGCCCGGCAGGTCGGAGAGTATCTCGCGCATAAAGCGGATGCGCTTCCACGACTCCCCGTGAAACTCCCCGCCGAAAGCGAGGAAATTGGTCATCGACTCCTTGTCGGAGCCTTCGCTGAGATTGATGCACTCTGCGTGGGTGACGTATGTGCCGCTCATCAGACCGTTGTACATCCTGCGCAGCTCCTCCTCTCCGCTGAGATTCCCCCAGCGGCTGCCCATATTCCCCTCATAGCACACCTCATCGAAAATTACCGGCTTATGGTAGATATGCTTCACGACGGCGGCCCGGCCCCTCTCCATCACGGGAGCGTGGTCCTGAATGCTGGCGTGGGTGTATTCCGGCATCCAATAGTCGGCATAAGTCGCAGTGTATCCGTGGATTGAGCACAGATGCCCGTAAGGATCCGAGGAGCTCACTTCGGCGGCGAACTTGTCCCAGTCCTCGAGCGGAATATGCTTCACCCCGTCGAATTCGTTGGCCAGAGACCACCAGATGTTGCGGAAGGCCGAGAGGCGCGCAGTTATATATTTGAGATAGCGCAGGTTAGCTTCAAGCGGCATCCTGTCGAAGCCCCAGCGTCCCCCGTCATACGGGTGGAAGAGTATCAAGTCGGCCTCGACCCCTGTCTCCTGAAGCGCAAGGATGCGCTCCTCCACATAGCGGAAATACTCCGGATTGAAGCGGGCGTAGTCCCAGCCGCCGTCGGAGAGCTTCTCAAAAGGATAGACATCGGGATAGTCCACGTCCAGATTGTGCAGGAAAAAGAGCATCCTTATCTTGTTGAAGCCGGCCTGCTTCAGCGAGGCCACGGTACGCTGCGGAA
This sequence comes from Bacteroidaceae bacterium, assembly GCA_963661285.1. Lineage (GTDB taxonomy): Bacteria > Bacteroidota > Bacteroidia > Bacteroidales > UBA932 > Cryptobacteroides. Next base: position 52,459 of record CAVLBF010000009.1, read on the forward strand.
GATTTCCGCCCATATGCATCCAGTTGTATGAGGTGGTGCCCACGGGATGGTAGAGAGTGCCGTCGGCGTAGCGGAAAGCCGTGCCGTCGGCACGCACCGGGCCGTGATTGCCCTCGGAAGCGGGCACGCAGGTGAACGAGCCCTTCTTGCCCCTCAGAGCCTTGACGTCGCTCTTGGTGACAAAGGTCCATTCCCCTTCGGTCCGTGGCATGAAGCGGACTTTATATACTCCGTCTCCATCGTAGAAGCCCCGAACTTCCTGTTTCCCGTCCCCGTTGGAGAAAACGGCGGAGAACCTCACGTCGAAAGGATTGCCCTTTACGGAAGCCTTGAGTTCCAGTTCATAGCAGCCCCATTTCTCGACCTGTGCGCCAAGAGAAAAGGCCGTAAGCAGAGCTGCAAGAGACAGAATGAACTTTCGCATAAAATCTTACTTTATTACGCTTATTCTCAGAAGTATATATGGAGTTTTCGGAAGCCATATCTTCCTGCCGTCCCTGTCATACAGACGGTAGTCGGAGACTTCCCCGAGCTTGAACGTTCCGGGAACGGGAGTCACGCTCATCCCCCAGGTGTCGATAATCTCCACCTTGTATTCCATTCCCGCCGCAGGCTTCGCGTAACCCGCGCACTTGGCCGGAAGATTGAAATTCCAGAAGGACGGCATCTTTTCCCCGAAATGGACATAGTAGTTGCCCTCGCCGTCGGTCGCGGTCTGATGGTCGCGGCTTGTGTCGGCAAGTTCGAGAGGACGCTTCAGAGCGGAAAGGATATCTCTTGTGAACCCTATCCTCTTCCAGCTCTCGCCCCTCCAGAGACCGCCTTTCGCCCAGAAGATGTCATCGAAATCCCCCTCTTCGTATTGGTAGCACTCCCCGTGCGTGACATAGGTCCCGGCTATGAGCCCCTGCCAGATGCGGTGCAGCATCTCCTCTCCGCTGAGCCTGCCCCAGCGTGAAGGAAGATTGCCCTCATAGCAGACCTCATCGAAAATCACCGGCATAGGATAGATGTTGCGCACCGTGGCCGCCCTGCCGAAATCTTCGACGGGAGCCTCATCCTGGATGCTGGCGTGGGTGAGACCTCCCTGCCAGACAGGGTAATATTTCGCGGTGCTTCCGTGGATGGAGCACAGGTGTCCATAAGGGTCGTCATTTCCCACCCGCTCAATCAGTTCCGTCCAGTCGGCGGCGCTTTTGGCTTTGCAGAAATCGTACTCGTTGGCAAGCGACCACCACACGTTGCTGAACGAGGCGACGCGGGAGATGAAGTAGTCAAGATATGCAAGATTCGCGCTCTGCGGCATCTGGTCGAAGCCCCAGAAGCCCTTGTCGTAAGGGTGGAAGAGTATCAGATCGGCCTCAATGCCGAGCGCGGCCATCTTGTCGAGCAGAGACTCGATATGCCTGAAATATTCCGGATTCGGTCTTGAGAGGTCAAAACCCTCGCCTTTCTTCTCGAACGGCATAAGCTCCGGAATCTCGTGACACAGCGGGTAGTACTTCGGGAAGACGCACATTCTCACTTTGTTGAAGCGTGCTGCCTCAAGCGAACGGAGGGTCTGCCCCTGCCTTTCGGCACTCTGATGCATCCAAGAATAGGCTGTCGTGCCGAGAGGGTGGAACACCGTGCCGTCGGCATAGCTGAAACCGTGAACGTTGCCACCCATCAGCCCTACCGGGCCGTGATTGCCTTCGGAAGCGGGCACGCAGGTGAACGAGCCCTTCTTGCCCCTCAGAGCCTTGACGTCGCTCTTTGTGACAAAGGTCCACGTTCCCTCAGTCTGAGGCATAAAGCGGACTTTATATGCTCCGTCGCCATCGTAGAAGCCCAGAACTTCCTGTTTCTCAGCCCCGTTGGAGAAAACGGCGGAGAACTTCACATCGAAAGGATTGCCCTTTACGGAAGCCGTGCAGCTGTATTCATAACGTCCCCATCGTTCCACCTCGGTTTGAGCCATAAGGCAAAAGGCGGAGAGCAGAGCTGCAAGGGACACGATCAGTTTTCGCATAAGCTAATTGTTTATGATTTTTTCGGCCCCCTCGCGATAGATGCTTATCGGAGAAGAAATGCCTGAAGGGTAAAGCAAGGTATATTCGTGGATAATCTGCTGCGGCGGGATGTGTTTCTGCTGCAGAGGAGAGGTGGTCCAGAGCTTTTGGCTGGACGGCACGCCGGCCTTGTCCCCCACCAGACGGTTCCTCCAAGGATTTGTCACGACTATCACGAGCTCATTGCGGCCGGTCTTTACATATTCGGTGATGTCGGCCTTGTAGTACGGATCCCAGATGGTTTCGAGGGTGTGTCCGTTGACCGTCAGCTGCGCCGTGGAACCGAATGACGGGATGCTGATGAGCACCCTGCACCCGGGCTTGATGAAGCCTTCCGGAAGATCGGCTTCCGTCCGGTAGGTTATGACTCCCGAATAATATTTCACCATCGGGTCGAGAGCTCCGGTAAGGTTGCGGAAACCGCCGATGTTGACTGTGCCCAGCATAGGCTCGTCCTCGAAGGTCATAGTCCCGACAGTGCCGTCGAGAACAAGCTTGGATGGGGCCTCGATGTCCACCCTGCTCGAAAGCACGTCAGAATATCCGAGCACGTATGAGCCTGCCTTGAGATCGCGCAGGTGTATCTCCCCGTCTTCCCCGAGGTATGCCTGAGGAAGCGCGCGGCTGAAGTCTCCTGTCTCGTTAGGGAAGATGATTTCCCCGTCTATGTCGATGAGACGTCGGATATGCTGCCGCCTGTCACCGTCCTTGCGGAACACGACAAACACGCCCTGCCGCGGCTGGAGGGTCATCGGGAGCAGAGTGATGTCGTCTCTGTTGACATACATCATCTGCTGATAAATCTCTCCTGACATCGGATCCCATATCTCGGGACAGCCGTTGCGGATGTCGAAGCTCGCCTCGAAATTGACTGCGGAGGAATTATCCTTATTGACTATATAGTAGTAATCCGTGTCCCCGGCCGTCTTGTGGGTATAGAGGATATCGTTGATGTCAACTCCCCTGACGCTGAGATCCGGAGTGAACGCCTTTTTGAGCGTCTTGAGCTCCGTCATTATCTTGCCGGAGTCCCATAGGCGGTCCGCAATCGCCTTGAGCTCAGCGCTCTCGGCCTCGTGATTGACAAGGGACAGAGTGGAGACAGGCTTCTGACCATAGATGAGAGCGCCATCTTCTACGAGCTTCTCGATGCGTCGGATGGTTTCGATGTCCATCTTGTCCCCGCGGAGCATCATATACTTGAACGGATGCTTCCCGTCGAGATAGAGCCTGCCGTCACGGACGCTGATGCGCTCGAGCAGGACTTCCTGATTGATATACTGGAACTTGGTATTGGCCGGAAGAAGCCTGTCTAGTTCGGATTCCTTGAGTTCGGCATTCGGAAGATTGTCGCCCATATATACGAGCGCATCGCTGCGGCGATCGCCGGCCTGAAGCATATACTGGATACGTGCCTCAGTCGCAAAGAAACCGTCGGAGTAGTTGAACCAGAGATTGTTGCGGTTGAATGTCTGGCCGTAGATGCCGAGGGTCACGCCTGGCCTGCGGTCAGTCGGCTGATGCACATAGCTGTGGAGTATCATCCTGTTGACCCCAAGGGTATAGACCTGATCTCCGTAGAGCTTGAGGTCAATCGGGGAGTCGCTGTAGAGAGCCATACCCGTAAACGCCTCGCTGCCTATGACAGGCTTGCCGTAGATAAGCGGCACGTGATGCGGGATGGAGTGCCCGGTGTAGTTGCCGGGCTTGTGTGTAATAGGCCATTCGCGATATTCGCTGGCCTGCGCCCAGAACTCGGTCATCGGCACGTCGCAATATTTGTACGACTTCAGCACGTCCACCGGAGGCATTGACGAACCTCCGTAGATGCCCTCGGAATAAAGCTTCATCCCCGCCCTATGGCAGAGATCCGCCAAATGCTTGAAGTAGTTTTCGAGCACAAGCTCACCCCTGGTCTTGTCAAAATCGTGTATGAACGCATCGGAGAGGGCCTTGCTGCCTATCTGCTCTCCGCAAAGCACGGGGATGTACTTCACTAGAGAATATCCGCGCCTGCTCCGGAACTCCTCCGGGAGGGCCGCCGTCCAGTTCTGCTGGCCGCACTCCCAGCTGTCCACCAGGAAGTAGGTGAAAGTCTTGCCTGCGTACGGCCCGGCAGCCTCGATGAGCTTGTCGGGATATGCGGAGAAGTGCACGTTGAGGGCGGTAGTGTCCATCTTGTCGCACTCGAGACCCACGCCCTGAGGGGAAGCCGGATGGTTGAATTTGCCGTTGGAAGTATATCCGAAGCGGATAACGGTCCAGTTGCCCTTCGGCGCATTCCAGCGCAGGGTGCCGTCAGGACTCATCTTGTCACTGAGATCGATCACGTCGTCCGCGGAAGCTATGGCCACTCCCGGAGCGTTGTCCCAAGTGCCCCTTTCCCCTTTCTTCAGAAGACAAATCTCGCTGAGGGTCGTCGCGGACAGTTTCTCGTTGACCGTCAATCTCCAATGTCTGGAGGTGGTCTTAGGGAAGGAAAGTTTTTGCAGGGAGTTGGCCGCGGAGGGGAAAACCGTTGCGACCTCGGAGTAGCTCCGCCCGTCTTCAGACACCTCCACGAGCACCGGAATCGGGAACTTGGCGGCGGAGACCATTATGTATATCTGAAGCTCTTCAGCCGTGAACGGCTTGGCGAAGTCGAACTTGACTGTCTTGTCCTCGCTCAGCGTAAGGCCGGTGGTCGGGTTGCCATCGATGAGGATGTCGGCGGGAAACTCGTCGAAAAGGTCGAGATGACGGGTCTCATCGTGATACTTGTGGCTCTTTATGAGCGTCTCAAGAGGATATCCGCCGTTGGCGGTGATGACCGGGGCGGCCTGTACAAATGAATTGGGGGCTGCGTCACGATACGCCACCACCTTCACGTCGCGGTAGAAACGTTCCTTGAAATATGGTTTTGCGAGAGATATGGTCTGCTCGCGTCCATTGCCTCTGACGAAGGTCTTGCGCCAGGTGTATTGCTTCATCGAGAGTTCCGGGGTAATCCACGGGCCGCCGCTTTCGCTCCAGCCGTCGCAGTTGGCCGCCCCTATCTCGATACCGAGGGAGTCGGCCTGCTCGACGGCGTGGCGGAACATCGCGAACCATTCCGGGCTGTTGAACTTCACGTTCTGGCAGCCCTCCACCCCAATCAGCCGGTAGATGTTGAGTACGGTAGCGTTGGTGATGCCCTGGGCCTTCATCGCCTCAAGGTCCTTGGTGATGCCCTCCCGGGTGATATCCCCGTCCATCCAGTGCCACCAGGCGGCCGTATGGTTCTCGCTCGAAGGGGAGGTGAAGCCCTCCGGGCTGATGCTCTGCTGAGCCGGGGCGCAAATCGCGGATGCAAGGAGCAGGGAGGTTGCGGTAATTGTTGCGGTTAATCTCATTGATTTTTGTTTCACAAAAGATGGCCTGCGGCACAAGAACCGCAGGTCACCTCAGAAATTTTCTATTTCAAGACACTATTGCTGCGGCAGGCCATATCCGTTGGTCACGTTCCCCTTTGACTGCTGGATGGTCTCGAGCGGAATCGGATGATAGTGAAGAGGAACCTTTGAAAGCTCAATACCCGAAAGGATGTTGTAGTCAAAGAGTCCGTCCTTGCCGGAAACCATATCGACGCCCCAATTGGTCTTGGTATAGCCGTCGGCCTCAAGTTCGGCGATCCTTTCATCGGAGAGTTTCTCGAAGAGACCTTCGATGGCGAGATTGTGCGCGGTCCCGGTCACGAGACTTGCAACGGTGGAGATGGTCGTGTAGTCATAAACTCCTCTCCAGCCAGGTTTGAGAGCAGGATTGGTCTCATCCCGGGCAGCATCGTAAGTGTTTGCGGCGACTCCCTTGCCGGTCACATCGACGAGCTTGGTCCAGACATAGGCAGACATAGTCCTTCCGTTCTCGAAAGTATAATAGCCGTCAGCCTCAAGTCCGGCGATGACCTTCTTGATGTCGGCGCGCGCGGCGATGCAGTAATCAGGGAAATAGCCCGTGCGGAGCTGGGAGAACTTGATGTTGCCCTCTCCGAGGGTCTCCCTCCTGTACTCATCGAGCACGGCCTTCACAAGCTCCTCACCGGAAAGTCCGGAAAGGGCGTGGGCGTTGTCTCCGAACGCACGTGCGCGAAGCTGATTGAGCATATCCAGAGCCTCGCTGTTGTCGCCCAGGGCGGCATCGACCTCCGCAAGCTCAAGCATAGTGATAGGCACGCGGAAGAATGCATAGTTCATACCGGAATTGCGGCAGGCGACCACATAAGGGCTGGCCATCTTGTTGATGTCCCACTTGTTGATGGCTATGCCGCCATTGAGACGGGAACCGGAGAGAAGAGTGACCATCTGCTCGGTGCCCTTGCCGTCGGAGCCGGTCACGACTGCGGAAGCGTCCCAACGCTTGTCTCCGTCTTCATAGCCGGTATAGTAGAACGTAGGGGTCACACGGATGCCGCTGAACACTTTGCAGGGAGCGGCGTTCTTGTTCGCCCCGTTAGAAGGACGGCCCTGAGAGTACGGGCGCTCCGCATTGCCGTTGGCGGCCATATGCCCGACCTCGTAGAGGGACTCCGGAGAAACCTCCATATCCATAATGTACTGGAAGCCTCTCTGGAAAGGATTCTCGGCATAAGTGCGGTCATCTTCGGTGAGCAGGCGGGAAGTACCCTTGCGCTCCCCGAGAACCTTGCGCAGATAAGTCTGGGCCTCCTTATAGTAGCCCTGCCAGTCGCTGCGGCGTGCGTAGTCGGCCTTGGCGTTGGAAGAGTAGCCCTTGGAGTCGAACTTGACATCTCCATAAAGCCCGTCCACGTCCGTACGGATCGTCTGGTATCCTCCGGCGAAGAGATTGGCTTCGGCGATGACCTGATTGGCGAATGTGCGGCTCATCCTCTCGGCGGTGATGCCTCCCTCTCCGAGATCGTACATAAGCGGCTCGACCTCCTTGAGTTTGGCGATTACCGCATCGAGGATATCGAAACGGGAAGCGAGGGTGTAGCTCTCGACAATCTGGTTTTCAATGCCGAAAGGCACATCGCCGAAATGCTTTACAAGCTCCAGATAGCAATAGCCCCACATTGTCCAGGCCTCGCCATAGAGCTGGGTCCAGTCATTGACGCCATTGGCGCTCGTAAACTCCTCTTTCTCAGCGATGATGTTCGCGACACGGGAGCACCTCGCAAGAATTTTATAGAGATTGTTAAACTGGCTGCTCTTGTTGTCGACTCCCACTTCCATCGGGCGAAGATAGCCCATACGGCCGTTGTTGGAGGTCGCTTCCGGATAGTATTCGGCATCTGAAGCCGAGTCGTTCCAGTTGTAGTTGCCGCCGGCGGCAACGCCGCGATAAACGCCATAGCAATATGACAGAGTCTTGTAAGTCTCGCTGACGGAAGATGTGACGAACTCGTCTCCGGCCTTGTTGGGAGAACTTACGCTCAAGAAGTTGTCGCACTGGGTCAGAGTAAGGCATCCGACTATGACAGCGAAGGAATATAATATCTTCTTCATTTTCTTTCAATATTTTAGAATCCCAAGTTAAGGCCGAGGACGAATGAACGGGCACGAGGATATGCACCATAATCGATACCCGGGGTCGGGTAGTTGTCGTTCATCTGATTGTTGGTGCTGACCTCCGGGTCAAGTCCGGAGTACCTGGTCAGGGTGAACACGTTGTAAACCGTCGCGTAAACTCTGAGGGAACTGATGTTCATCGCTTTCGCGAACTTGGAAGCGGAAGGGAGAGTGTATCCGAGGGTCATAGTGTTGAGACGCAGGTAAGAGCCGTCCTCGATACCGAGAGTGGAGACGATACCGTTCTCGTTGTTGAACAGAGGCAGCGATGCGTTCACATTGGCCGCATTGAGCTGTTCCGGAGTCTCGAGCCGGACAATCTGACCGTTCTGGATGTCGTAAAGCCTGTATGAGTCCTTGAGCAGCGCCAGATGGTTCTCGAACACGCCGGATTCCTTATATCCGTTGAGAGAGACGAGTTTGCTGATGTTGTAAATCTCGTTGCCCACGCTGTAGTTGAAGTACAGCCCGAGGTCCCAGTTCTTGTAGTTGGCGTTGATATTGAAACCGCCCGTGAAGAGAGGGTTCATATCGCCGATGAAAGTGTAGTCATTCTCGTCGACCCTGCCGTCTCCGTCAGTGTCCACAAACTTGACCATACCCGGATAGGCGTTCTGTCCGCTAGGGACTCTTCCCTCCGCACCGTGGAAAACGCCGGTGATGTTGGAACTCAAATCGGGCACGCCTTTCTTGAGGGTATAGATGCCGTCGGCGTAGGTGAAGTCGTCAGCAGTGTAGAATCCGTCGTAAGTGAGACCCCTGACGAGACCCACAGGCCTTCCGACCTCGAAGCCGTAGTCATTGCCCGGATTGCCTTGGTGGAACCAGGATGAACCGTACCTCGTGGAGATGTTGTCGGAGAGAGCGTCGATGTTGTTCTTGTTGAAGTTGATGTTGCCACCTACGGAGAGACCCCAGTCACGGGTCTCGACGATGGTTCCGTTGAGAGAGAGCTCGACGCCCTTGTTGGATGTCTGTCCCACGTTGTCATAGGTGGAGGTGAATCCGGTGATACCCGGGATGGTCACATTCATAAGCAGATCCCTGGTGGTGTTCCAATAGAGATCGAGGCTTCCGTTGAGCTTACCCTTGAGAACGCCGAAGTCCACACCGAGGTTACGGGTGATTGTGGTCTCCCACTTCAGATCAGGATTGGCCATAGAAGAAGCGAGGTCGTAGGAACTGTAGGACTGTCCTCCGATGACGGAATTGGTGGTGCTGCTGCTCCACGTCTGAGACCAGAGGTCAGCGCTGATGCCGTCATTGCCCACGGAACCGTAGGAGAGACGGAGCTTGAGATCGTCCATCCAGCCGGCATCCTCCATAAACGGCTCATCGCTCACGCGCCACGCGAACGCGGCTGCAGGGAAGTAACCCCAGCGGTGTTGCGGGGCGAACTTGCTGGAACCGTCGGCGCGCATCGTGAGGGTGAAGAGATAGCGGCCAAGCAGGCTGTAGTTCACACGCCCGAAGAAAGAGAGAATCCTGGACGGTGTAGTGTAGCCGGAAGAGAACATATCCGTAATCTTGAGGGTGGAGGCAGCCTGGTCGAACTGGTTGATCATCGAGAATGCATTCTCCTTGGTATAGTTGGCGGGGAAACGATCCGCAGTGACGGTTATCGAATTGCCCTGAGAATCAGTCATTTCCTGTCCGAGGAGGACATTGAAGCTATGCGCCTCGCCGAGTTTGAACTGATAATTGAGGGTGTTGGTCCAGCGCAGATTCGCGGAATTTCCCTGATAGAGAGAGGCCTTTCCTGCGTACAGTTTCTCACCGGTGATGTCATCGAGGTAACTGCTGGCCGTGGCGCCGGTCCAAGTCTTCTTCTGCTCATAGGTACGGGCGAGAGTGAGGTCAGTGTGATAGACGAGACCCTCGATGATGTTCCAGTTGAGGGAAACGGTGCCGCGGAGGTGCTGACGGTTACGCAGAGGCTCGTAGTCGAGAATCATCTTGTACGGGTCGTACGCGTCCCAAAGGGAAGATTTGCCGTACTGCTCGATGGCGCCCTCGCGGAACGCCGCAGTGTCTCCGAGTATGTCCGAAGTGGCGATAGGACGGAAACGGTATGCGGAAGAAAGGGTGGAGCCGCTACGGCTGCCAGTCCCTTCGTAACCCATCGAGGTCACGTCCACATAACGGAGATCGAGAGCTAAATTGAGCTTGTCGTTGATCTTCTGGTCCACCTTGAGAGAGGCGTTGGCCCTCCTGTTGAAAGAGTTGATCTTCATACCGTCCTCGTCGTTGTAGTTGAGCGAGAAGAGGACTTTGGTCATCTCGGTACCGCCGGAAACCGAAAGATCGTGGCTGTGAGAGAACGAGTTGCCGTAAATCTGCTTCTGCACATCGTACTTCTCCACGTTCCTGTAGCGCTCGATGTCACCGTAGCCGCCGATGCCGTAAAGTTTGGTGAAAGGCTCTACATAATAACTCCCATAAGCCTCGGCATTGGCCCATACATATGTAAGATAGTCGTAGGGATCAAGACCTTCGATATACTTTACGGGAGTATTGAGTTTGGCATATCCGCTGTAGGTGACTCTCACCTTGCCTTCCTTGGCTCCCTTGGTGGTGATGAGCACTACGCCGTTGGCTCCGCGCGCACCGTAGATGGCGGTCGAAGACGCGTCCTTGAGGATATCGATGGATTCAACCTGATCCGACGGAATGTCACTCAAAGTACCCTGTACGCCATCGATGAGGATGAGAGGGTCGTTGGACTGGCTGATGGAACCGCCTCCGCGGACACGGATGTTGATGGTGGCGTCAGGACGGCCGTCCTGGGAAACCACGTTCACGCCGGCAAGCTTGCCCTGAAGAGCCTGGGCTACGTTGGCGACAGGGGTAGAGGAAAGCTGCTTGGAATTGACTGAAGACACGGAGCCGGTCAGGTCGCGCCTCTTGACGGTCTGATAACCGATCACTACCACGTCATCGAGGTAGAGGGAGCTTTCCTCAAGGGTGATGTTGTAGACGTTCCGCCCTGCGGAAACTTTTACCTTCACGTCGGTGTAGCCTATGCAGGATGCTACGATAGTGGAGTTTGCCGGGACGGAAAGTTCCCAGTTGCCGTCGATGTCGGTCATCACGCCGTTCTGCGTCCCCTCGACGACGATGCCGGCACCTATTACAGCTTCGCCCTTGACATCCTTGACGGTTCCCGAAATCGACTGCTGCGCAAACGCGGCTCCGCCCGTCAACACAAGCGAAAGGGCAGCCAGCACAGCCTTTTTAAGATGAGGTATCATCATAAGAATACTGAAAATTGATTATGTTATTAGTTGTTAAAAATGTTTGTGTTATTCAGGTGTCGAATTTAGCATAAATTTAACGGATTGCAAAGAATAGCTTTCCTGTTTTCCGCGCTTTTGTGGGTTAATTTTATAACCGGTTGATTTCCAACACTGATTTCCCGAAAAATTTGTCGTTTTGGGTGTCCCGCGCTAACTTTGCGGTATGTTCGTACGCCGCAAGGTCAATAAGTCGGGTAGCACCAGCGTCCAGGTCGTGGACAAGGCCGGTGGATTCTACCGTGTC
>CAVLBF010000010.1:0-63334 GCA_963661285.1 Bacteroidaceae bacterium
AATTAAAGAAATCAACGCTCTCGATTCTATTGTTTCTCGGTACTTGCTTGTACTTTCCTAATCAGTCTTTTCAATGAACTTTCAAATTTGGCGCTAAAAAAACCAGCCTCTTCGGCTGATGGCCAGCCCCTCGCTTTCGTTTGGGATTGCAAAGGTAGTCACTTTTTCTTAATCTGCAAATTTTTTATCAAAATTTTTCAGATTTTTATTTCCAAAGAACTCTTGCTTCCCGCTCCGTTTCCGAAAGGGGCTGCAAAGGTAGTCACTTTTTGATAAACAACAAATTTTTTCGATGTTTTTTACAGAAAAAAGTGTCCCCGACCGCCGTCAGAGCCACTTTTCGGCTCATCGGCGACCGGGGACACCTATGCTAAGCGATTGAATTCTACATCATTCCGCCACCCGGCATTGCAGGGGCTGCCGGAGTCGGCTCAGGGATGTCCACGATACCGCACTCGGTGGTAAGGAACATACCTGCGACTGAAGCGGCATTCTCCAGAGCCACGCGGGCCACCTTGGTAGGGTCGATGACACCCGCCTCGAACATATTGACATATTCTCCGGTACGGGCATTGTAGCCGTAGTCGCCCTTGCCTTCCTTGATCTTCTGGATGATGACGGCACCGTCCACGCCAGCGTTGGCGGCAATCTGACGGAGAGGCTCCTCGATGGCCCTGGCAACGATGTGGATACCAGTAGTCTCGTCATCATTCTCGCCCTTAAGCCCTGAGAGGGCCTCGACGGCGCGGATGTAGGCTACTCCGCCTCCCGGGAGGTAACCCTCCTCGACGGCTGCGCGAGTCGCATTGAGGGCATCCTCGACGCGGTCTTTCTTCTCCTTCATCTCGACCTCGGTGGTCGCGCCCACATAGAGCACGGCTACTCCGCCGGCGAGCTTGCCGAGACGTTCCTTGAGCTTGGACTTGTCGTAGTCGGACTTGCAGTCCTCGATCTGCTTGCGCAGAGAGTCAACCCTTTCCTTGATGGCGTCCTTCGCGCCTGCGCCGCCTACTATAGTGGTGTTCTCCTTGGTGATCGTGACCTTTTCGGCCTTGCCGAGCATATCAGGAGTCGTGTTCTCGAGAGTGAAACCTCTCTCTTCCGAAATCACTACCGCGCCGGTGAGGGTCGCGATGTCCTGCAGCATATCCTTGCGGCGGTCGCCGAAGCCCGGGGCCTTGACGGCGGCAATCTTGAGCGCGCCGCGGAGCTTGTTGACCACCAGAGTGGTAAGAGCTTCACCGTCCACGTCTTCCGCTATGATGAGGAGTTCCTTGCCTTCTCTGGCGATAGGCTCGAGGATAGGGAGAAGGTCTTTCATCGTGGATATCTTCTTGTCGCAGATGAGGATGTAAGGGTTGCTGAGGGATGCCTCCATCTTGTCGGAATTGGTCATAAAGTACGGAGAGATGTACCCGCGGTCGAACTGCATACCCTCGACCACCTTGACCTCGGTATCGGTACCCTTGGCCTCCTCGACGGTGATGACGCCGTCCTTGCCGACCTTTGACATCGCGTCAGCGATGAGCTTGCCGATGTGCACGTCGTTGTTGGCGGACACCGTGCCGACCTGCTCGACCTTGGAGTAGTCGGTCCCGACTTCCTGACTCTGGGCCTTGAGGTCGGATACGACCGCAGCCACGGCCTTGTCTATGCCGCGCTTGAGGTCCATAGGATTGGCCCCTGCGGTGACGTTCTTGAGGCCCACGTTGATGATAGCCTGAGCCAGCACGGTCGCGGTGGTGGTGCCGTCACCTGCCTGCTCGTTGGTCTTGGAAGCGACTTCTTTGACCATCTGCGCACCCATATTCTCGAAACGGTCCTCGAGCTCCACTTCCTTGGCGACCGTAACGCCGTCCTTGGTGACCTGAGGAGCACCGAATTTCTTATCAATCACCACATTGCGCCCTTTCGGACCGAGCGTGACCTTAACTGCGTCCGCGAGAGAGTCGGCTCCGACCTTCATCTTGGAGCGGACATCGACATCAAATTTTATTTCCTTTGCCATAATAATTCGTTTTTAGAAGATTACAGAACAGCGAGAATGTCGGACTGCTTGACGATGAGGTATTTCTTCTCCTCGAAAGTGACCTCCGTGCCGGCATATTTGCCGTAGATTACCTGATCGCCGACCTTGACTTCCATCGGCTCGTCTTTCTTGCCCGGACCAGCCGCAATGACTGTACCCTGCTGAGGTTTCTCCTTTACGGTATCCGGGATGTAGATACCTGCCGCCGTCTTGGTCTCGGCCTCTTTAGGCTCGATCAGGACTCTGTCTGCTAATGGTTTGATCATAATAGCTATTGTTTTAATAATTATTCGTTCGTACCCGGACCCGCCGGGCAATGCTCCTTTAATCAATGTCCGTGCCACTGACAAATTGTCGCATATGGTACAGCACTATCCCTACGGACACGGAGACATTGAGGGAATGTTTGGAGCCGAACTGGGGGATCACCACAGACAGGTCGGAGGCGTCGACCACATCCTGCCGCACGCCGTCCACCTCGTTGCCGAAGACCAGCGCATAGCGTCCGGGGGCCGCCGGACGGAAATCCTGCAGAGGGGCCGCGTGCTCGGTCTGCTCCACACTTATTATCTTATAGCCCTCATCCCTGAGGGCTCGCACCGCCTCAAGCGTATCGTCAAAATGGGCCCAGGGGAGGCTGTTCTCCGCGCCGAGCGCGGATTTGTGGATTTCGGCGGAGGGAGGACAGGCGCAGATGCCGCAGAGGCACATCCGGTCCGCCTTGAACGCGTCGGCACTGCGGAAGGCGCTGCCCACATTGTGTGCGCTGCGGATATTGTCCAGCACGACGACCACTCCGGAGGGTGGAAGAAGGCGATAATCCTCGGGTCTGACGCGACCCAGTTCAATATTTCTGAGTTTCCTGTCCGTCACGGCGCAAAGGTACTGAAAAATCATTATCTTTGCTTCCGTTGAAAATACCCGCATATGAAACCGGACACTAAAAATTTATTGACAATATGAAACAGGACATCCAGATAATCGACCTTATCAAGAGGGAAAAGGAGCGTCAGGAATCGGGCCTCGAACTCATCGCCTCCGAAAACTACGTCACAGAAGAGGTATTGAAAGCTATGGGCTCCATCTGCACCAACAAGTATGCGGAGGGCTATCCGGGCAAGCGCTATTACGGCGGATGCGAAGTCGTCGACCAGATCGAGCAGCTCGCGATCGACAGGCTGAAAGCCCTCTACAATGCCGAATGGGCGAATGTGCAGCCGCACTCCGGGGCGCAGGCCAATATGGCGGTGACGATGGCCATCCTCCATCCGGGCGACACCTTTATGGGGCTCGACCTCAGTCAGGGCGGGCACCTTACCCACGGCTCTCCGGTCAACGCTTCAGGCATCCTCTATCACGCCGTGCCTTACGGCCTTAATCCCGAGACCGGGACAGTCGACTACGACAAGATGGAGAGCATCGCCCTCGAGTGCAGGCCGAAGCTCATCATCGGCGGCGCGTCAGCATACTCCCGCGAGTGGGACTACGCGAGGATGAGGGAGATTGCCGACAAGGTCGGAGCGATACTCTGGATCGATATGGCGCACACCGCCGGGCTGATTGCGGCCGGACTCCTCAAAAACCCTGTGGAATACGCCCACATCGTGACCTCCACCACCCACAAGACGCTGCGCGGACCTCGCGGAGGCATAATCCTGATGGGCAAGGACTTCGACGACCCTCAGGGCCGCACCACTCCGAAGGGAGTCGTGAAGAAGATGAGCCAGATACTCGACTCCTCAGTCTTCCCGGGAGTGCAGGGCGGTCCGCTGGAGCACGTCATAGCATCCAAGGCGGTGGCGTTCTTCGAGGCAAGCCAGCCGGAGTTCAAGGAGTATCAGAAGCAGGTCATCGCCAACGCCAAGGCGATGTGCGGGGAGTTCATCCGCCGCGGCTACAAGATAGTCAGCGGAGGCACGGACAACCATCTGATGCTGGTGGACCTCAGGGGCAAGTTCGAGAAAGTCAGCGGTCGCGTTGCCGAGACGCAGCTTGAGCGGGCCGCCATCACCGTCAACAAGAATATGGTGCCGTTTGACAGCCGCACCCCGTTCCAGACTTCAGGCATCCGCATCGGCACCCCGGCCATCACCTCCAGAGGCTTCGTGGAGAAGGATATGGTGGAGATTGTCGGGCTGATTGACGACGTTCTGACATCCTGCGCGAACAACATCGACGCGCTCACTCTGAAGAAAGGTGAAGTCCCTACACCAGAGCAAAGCGCCGCACTGGAGGCGCACGCGAAATATCTTGAGGGAATCCGACGCCACGTCAACCAGATGACGGCAGGCGTGCCGCTCAACAGATATTGATCCGCACGGGCGATCCGTTTTCGTGGGGGTTGACTAAAAAGTCCTGTGGTCCTTTTTAGTCAGCCCCTTTCTTTTTAACAATCTCCGATGCAGCTCGTCTTTTATGTGACGCGTCGATAAAAAGACAAAAAAACAGTATGTACAAGAAATTAATAATCGTATTGATTGTGGCGTTCGCCTCGCTTGTCGTGTGCAACGCCGCCACCGAGGGCAAGAAAGTGCCGCGCTCGGAGATCAAGTCCATCGTCAAGGAGTTCAAGCGCTATGATGAGTTCGAAGGGCTGACCATCGGGAAGTTCTGGCTGAACCTCCTCAAGAGCGTCGAGAAGCTCTCACCCGATGAAATGGACGATGACGAGAAGGAGGAGATGCAGCAGTTCTTCAAGTTGATGAAGTCCATCGACGGGCTCATCGTGGCCGACTACGAGGACTGCAGCGCCGAGGTCAAGTCCAAGTTCAACGCCCGGATGAGCAAAGCTCTCGAAGGGGTGGAACTTCTGATGGAAGAGAAAGACGAGGACGATGTGGTACGCATATACGGCTATGTCAACAAGGACGGGACGGAAATCAAAGACCTTGTGCTGTTCTCCCCGGGCGAAGGCAACTTTATGTGTATGCTCGGCATCCTCAAGATGGAGAATCTCGAAGAGATGGTCAAATCTTCCAAATGACGCGCCGGGAGTTCACATCACTCTACCTCCCGCTGCGGGAAGACCTCTACCGGGTCGCCTACTATATCCTTGAGTCGCAGCAGGATGCCGAGGACGCAGTCCAGGACCTCTACCTCAGGCTCTACAGCAATCCGGAAGCGCTCGACAGCGTGAGAAATCCGAGAGCCTACTGCATCACCCTCGTCCGCAACATCTGCATCGACCGCATCCGGAAGGTCCGGCCCGGCAACTCTGACGGGAGCGTCGACCCCGCTTCGGACGAGACCCCGCAGGACGAGCGTCTGAGCCAGAAGCAGCAGCTCGAACAGACCCTCAGGCGGATGTCCCGCCTCTCGCCAAGGGAGCAGGAAGTGCTGAGGATGAGAGTGTTCGATGAGATGAGCTACGATGAGATTCAGGCCCGCACCGGCCTCTCCTACCTCAACCTGAGGGTCGTGCTGAGCAATGCAAGAAGAAAAATGAAACTGATATGAAACGCATAGAAGACATCGAAAGGCTGGAAGCCGAACAGCTCGAGCGCATAGCATCTGAGAGCGGCGTCACCGCTCCGGAGGGGCTGGAGGGGAAAATCCTCAACGCCCTCACCGCAGCTGAACTGGAGCGCCGCAGACGGAAAAGGAAAGTCTGGAAGCTCGCCATAGCCCCGGCGGCCATTGCGCTTGCAGCGGCTCTGACGGTCGGCATCAACTATCAGCATATAAATGCGGCACCGACCGACACATTCAGCAGTCCGGAAGAGGCTTACGCCCAACTGGAAGAGACGTTCGGCTATATCTCCGGCAAGCTGACAAAGGGAGTGGAGCTCGCGGATGCGGCTCTGCCTCACTTCAACAAAGCATCCGAAACGTTGGACAAGTTCCACAAAAACCGCTGAAAATGAAAAAGTCAATCATAATCGCAGGTCTCCTGCTCGCACTCTGCACTTCCGCCTTCGCCCAGAACGGCAAAAGCATCTACAACAAATACTCCGACGGCAAGGGCGTCAGCGCCGTCTATATCTCGCCGTCGATGTTCAAGCTCATCGGCAAACTTCCCGACATCGACGTGGCCGACGGAGAAGTCAACCTGACCCCGGTCGTCAAGGAGCTGGAGGGAATGTATCTGATCTCCATAGAGCACAACGGCAAGGTCGGCAGCGAGCTCAAGGCTGACGCGGAGAAGATGATCAGGAACGGCAAGTACGAACTGATGATGGAGGCCAAGGATGACGGCGAGACCGTCAGCATATATGTCATCAGAGCCGAAGGATATATCACGAGCCTCGTGATGCTCGCCACCGAGGACGATGAGACGACCTTCATAGCCCTGGACGGCAAGATTAAACAGGAAGATGCCGACAGACTCCTTCAGGCCGCAGTGAACAAGCTCTGACGACCCCGGAGAATGTAGATAAATAGAAAAAGGGCTGGCTAAAATGCTTTTGGCCAGCCCTTTTTCTATAGAGTAATTTACTAATTGCTCTGCTCGATTGCAGCCTGAGCTGAAGCGAGGCGCGCGATAGGCACGCGGAACGGAGAGCAACTCACATAGTCAATGCCTATCTTGCTGAAGAACTTGATGGAATCCGGGTCGCCGCCGTGCTCGCCGCAGATACCGCACTTGAGGTCGGCGCGCCTTGCGCGGCCCGACTGCACGCCGTACTCCACGAGCTTGCCGACGCCCTTGGTGTCGAGAGTCTGGAACGGATCCGCATCGAGTATCTTCTGCCCGAGGTAGTCGCCCATAAAGGTGCCGACATCGTCGCGTGAGAAGCCGAAGGTCATCTGAGTGAGGTCGTTGGTACCGAAGGAGAAGAACTCGGCGGTGCGGGCCATCCTCTCACCGGTCAGGGCCGCGCGAGGAATCTCGATCATCGTGCCGAAGTGGTATGCGATGGACTGCTCGCTGTGCGCCTCGACCTCGGACTTGACGCGGTCGCAGATCGCCTTCTGGAAATTGAGCTCGCGGGCGGACACTGTCACCGGAATCATAATCTCCGGCTGCGGGTGCAGGCCCTCCTTCTGGAGTTCGGCGACTGCGGTGAAGATGGCGCGGTACTGGGTCTCCGCGATGAGCGGATAAGTCACGTGCAGACGCACGCCGCGAAGTCCCATCATCGGGTTGACTTCGTGCAGGCTCTCGCCTCTCTTGACAACCTCTGACACGCTGATGCCCAGCTCCTTGGCGACCTCTTTCTCCTTTTCAACGGTGGTAGGCACGAACTCGTGGAGAGGCGGGTCAAGCAGGCGGAACACCACCGGCTTGCCGTCCATCACGCGGAGCGTGCTCTTGACTGACGCCTTGATGAACGGTTCGAGTTCCTCAAGGGCGGCCTTGCGCTCCGCATCGGTGGAGCAGAGAATCATCTTGCGCAGCTTCGCGAGAGGCACCTCGGAGTTCTTGCCGTAGAACATATGCTCGATACGGAAGAGCCCGATGCCCTCGGCCCCGAACGAGAGCGCCTTCTGGGCATCCTCCGGAGTGTCGGCATTGGCGCGTACGCCGAGACGGCGGTACTTGTCCACAATGTTCATAAACTGGATGAATAGCGGATTTTCGCTGGCGTCCACGGTCTCCACTCTGGATGCATACACCGCGCCCTTGGAACCGTTGAGCGAGAACCAGTCGCCCTCCTTATATATCTGCTTGGAATCGGCGCCGAACTTGACTGTCTTGTGCTCCAGGTCAATGATCATCGAGTCGCATCCCACGATGCAGCACTTGCCCCAGCCTCGGGCCACGAGGGCCGCGTGAGAAGTCATACCACCGCGTGCGGTGAGTATGCCTGCGGAAGCGCGCATCCCCTGGATGTCCTCCGGGGAGGTCTCCTCGCGGACGAGAATCACTTTCCGGCCCTCCTCGGCTGCGGCCATAGCGGCCTCCGAAGAGAATACCAGCGTACCTACCGCTCCGCCCGGGGACGCAGGAAGCCCGCGTGCCACCATCTTGGCGGCTTTCTCCGACTCGGCGTTGAGCACGGGGTGGAGAATCTCGTCAAGCTGCGACGGGGACACCCTCATCACGGCTGTCTTCTCGTCAATCATCCCCTCGGAGAGCATATCCATCGCCATCTGCAGGGCGGCCAGTCCGGTACGCTTGCCGATGCGGCACTGGAGCATCCAGAGCTTGCCCTCCTGAATGGTGAATTCGATATCCTGCATATCGTGGAAGTGAGCCTCCAGCCTCTTGCGGATATCATCGAGCTCCGCATATACTTCAGGCATAGCCTTCTCGAGGGAAGGAAGAGCCTTGTTATGCTCGTTCTTGGTGGCCTCGTTGAGAGGGTTAGGGGTACGGATGCCTGCGACCACGTCTTCGCCCTGGGCATTGATGAGCCATTCTCCGTAGAACTTGTTGTCACCGGACGCCGGGTTGCGGGAGAACGCCACTCCGGTGGCGGAGCTTTCTCCCATATTGCCGAACACCATCGACTGCACGTTGACCGCAGTGCCCCAGTCATCAGGAATCTTCTCGATGCGGCGGTATGCGATGGCCCTTTTGCCGTTCCAGGACTTGAACACTCCTCCTATAGAGCCCCAGAGCTGGTCGGCCGCATTGTCAGGGAACTCGACCCCGAGCACCTCCTTGACCTTGAGCTTGAACTTCTCGCAGAGCTCCTTGAGCTCCTCGGCGGTGATGTCGGTGTCGGAGGCATAGCCCTTGGCCTCCTTGAGCTCGGCCATCATCTTGTCAAGCTGCTGGCGGATGCCCTTGCCGTCCTCCGGCTCGATTCCCTCGGCCTTCTCCATCACGACGTCTGAATACATCATAATGAGACGCCTGTATGCGTCATATACGAATCGCGGGTTGCCCGTCTTGGCAATCATACCCGGAATTGTCTCGGAGCAGAGTCCGATGTTGAGGATGGTGTCCATCATTCCCGGCATAGAACTCCTCGCGCCGCTTCGGCAGCTGACGAGAAGAGGGTCCTTAGGGTCACCGAACTTCTTGCCCATCAGTCCCTCGGTAGCGTTGAGGGCGGACTTGACTTCCGCCTTGAGTCCATCGGTATAGCCGCCCCCGAGCTCATAGTACTCGGCGCAGCATTCAGTTGTGATTGTAAATCCTGCCGGCACCGGCATACCGAGTCTGCTCATCTCGGCCAGATTGGCTCCCTTTCCTCCCAGGAGCTCACGCATCGAGCCATCGCCCTCGGCAGTCTTGCCGCCGAAGCGATACACTCTCTTCTTCGTTTCAAACATATTATGAATCACTAAAATGGTATAATCTGAAATATCCTGCGAATTTACTACAAAAACTTTATTATAACAATTTTGCGGCCAGTTCCGACAGGGAGCTTCTCTCGCCTTTCCTGAGGAACACGTGCTGGAAGAGCTTCTGGCCGGCCATTTTCTCCCCCAGATGGGTCAGCCCGTTGGACCATTGGTCCAGATAAGGCTGGTCTATCTGGAAGATGTCGCCCGTGAATACCATCTTGGTCCCTTCGCCGGCACGGGTGATGATGGTCTTCATCTCGTGCGGGGTCAGATTCTGCGCCTCGTCGATGATGAAATAGCATTTCCCGAGGCTTCTGCCCCTTATGTAGGCGAGCGGCTCGATGAGGAGTTTCTCCTGGGTGAGCATACTCTCCAGACGGAGAGCCTCCTTGGAGCTCGGCCGGAACTGCGACTTGATGACGTTGAGATTGTCCATCAGCGGCTGAAGGAAAGGGCTCATCTTCGCCTTCTGGTCACCGGGCAGGAAACCGAGCTCCTGATTGCCGAGCACTATAGCCGGACGCGAGAGGACTATCTGCTCATATTCCTTCTCCTGCTCGAGAGCGGCCGCCAGGGCGAGCAGGGTCTTGCCCGTGCCGGCCCCGCCGGTCAGGGACACAAGCGCAATCTTGGGATTGAGAAGCGCGTCGAGAGCCATCATCTGCTCGTCGTTGCGCGGGCGGATGCCGTAGGCTTCCCTTGATTTCACCAGCACCAGACGGTCTTTGTCGGCATCGTATCTCGCGCAGACAGAGCCTTCGGCCCCCGACTCCCAGCGGCATTTGTAGAGCTGGTTCGCCACAGGACGTTCAGAGCTCACCGCAGCCCTCGGAATCGAGTTGTCCGGACCGTAGCAGAGAGCCTGCATCCGCTCTGAAGAGAGGTTCAGAGTCTGCACTTCCTTCTGGGAGTTCTCGATTTTCTGCTCTTCGACCTTGTCGGTCAGGTAGTCCTGCACCTCCATTCCGGCGGCCTTGGACTTGAGGCGGAGGTTGACGTCCTTGGTAACCAGCGCCACGAAGACTCCCGGATTGCTGTCCCGCACCCACATCGCAGTCGCGAGTATGCGGTGGTCCGGGATGTCGTCCACGAACATCTGCGCATATTCCTTGGAGAACGGGCGGTTGGGTTCGACCCTGATGCGCCCGAGCCCCTTGCCGATCGGCAGTCCGTCCTTTCCGAAACTGCGCCCCTCCGTGATGCGGTCTATCTCCCGCATAAACCCGCGCGCGTTGTAGGCGAGCGCGTCATTGCCTTTCTTGAACTTGTCGAGTTCCTCGATTACCGCGACAGGGATGACGATATTGTTGTCCTGAAAACGCCGTATCGCACGGTAGTCGTGCAGGATGACGTTGGTGTCGAGGACGAAGATTTTAGCTTTGCCCATTATTATGCGATTATTGTCAGTCCTCCCCCTCCGCGTTGCGGATCAGGGATTCGAGTATTGTCTGTATTCCGGATTTGGCCGAAGACTTCACCCTCACTCCAGTGCCGTCCGTGGCGGGATGCCCAAGCGGGAAATACGCCACATCCTGCAGGAGCAGCTCCGCATCGAGATAGTCGAAATCCGCATCCCGTATCTGGATGATGACTCCCGGCACCTCGGCGAAAAGCAGCCTGAGCGCGTGCTTTTCCTGATAAGAGTGCAGCATAGCGGAGATGTCAGCCTCGACCGGGCAGCTGCCCTCCGCCATCCGGCTGAGCGTCGTGAGCAGACCTCCGTCCGCGACCGTCGCCCCGGACAGCAGCAGGCCGTCTTCGACGAATTCACGCACCACCTCGAAACAGTCGATGAAGCAGTCGGCATCGGTAATCTGCACCGGCGCGCCCCCGATGCCGAAGACTTGGGAGAGCAGAGAGCCCCCGAGCCGGAAATCGGCGGTGTCAAAGGGTATATAAATTATCCAGCTCTGCGGGTCCGGTACGAGCGTCGGGGGACAGGCGCGGGCGGAAGAGAATCTCGGCGCGACGGAGCGGAATGGATCCTGTGTGAAGAATTCATCCGTCTCGGAGTCGCGGGTGACCAGAACCTTGAAAGCGACATCCCCTCCCGCACTGCCCCGAGTGCAGCTGACATCCGCGAACCTGAGTCCCAGAGAGTCGACATAGTCGGCTGCGGCGGTCACGGACCGGTAGAACGCGGCCATCCCCCCGACCGTCTTGGAGTCACACTTCCAGGAAGAAAGCAGACTCAGGTCTCCGAGACGGAAAGCGCCTTTCTTCCAGAGGGCATCCTCAAGAGCGGAAGCTATGCGGAACCGCGTGTATGAGTCGGCATAGGCGAGAGGCGCACTGCGACGCGCCGCCAGGGCGGCCTCAAGGCAGCGGGGTATGTCTGCCGAATCCATATCGAAGCTGCGGGCAATCGGGTCCACCGTCTCATCGACGCAGCAGGCCTCCTCCGCTCCCGGCGAAGCACAGAGCCGCGTATCGCACAACGGCTGGAGCAGTCGTGCCGGAGTACACTCCTCGCGGACACCGTCGATGATGAAAGACGAGTACAGAGCCGATATCTTTTCTGACATAGTTCAGAAGCTGTTTTGATTTTCGATGCTTCTTTATAAACAACGCGTAAAAATAACTAAATTTGGCTCAAGTTGCAAATTATGGAATACAGTAAAGACAGATACAACTCCCTGATATCCTCCATCTTCGAGAGACACCCTTCGGTGCAGAGCGTCGGATTTGCCGCCGGGGCTTACAAGCCAGGGCTGGAGGGGATGCTCCGCTTCGACCGCGCCCTCGGCGAACCGTGGAAGAAGTTCAGAACCATACATATAGCCGGCACCAACGGCAAGGGTTCCGTGAGCTCTATGCTTGCCGCCGCGCTTGCGGCATCGGGGCTTCGTGTGGGGCTCTACACCTCGCCGCACCTCGTGGACTTCCGGGAAAGGATGAAAGTCGTCAGCGGCGGTGAGTGGACGATGGTGGACGAGGAGTATGTCTGGAACTTCCTGAACGGCGTCCCGCTCGACAATCTGTCATTCTTCGAAATCACCACCGGAATGGCATTCAGCTGGTTCGCCTCCCAAGAGGTGGACGCGGCGGTGATTGAGACCGGGCTCGGAGGCAGGCTGGACAGCACCAACATCATCACGCCCGAACTCAGCATAATCACAAGTATCGGTCTGGACCACTGCGCGATGCTCGGGAACAGCCGCGACCGGATCGCCTCGGAGAAAGCCGGCATCTTCAAGAGCGGCGTCCCGGCGCTGGTCGCCCGCAGAGACTCCGAAACAGCCCCCGTCTTCGAAGACAAAGCGGCTGAAGTGCATTGTCCGCTCTTCTTCGCCGACGACTTCGGAGAGCCTGACTTCCGCCTCGACCTTGAAGGGCCCTGTCAGCGGGAGAATCTCCACACCACTCTTGCGGCGCTGGAACTTCTCGGCATAGAGCCGGATACGGAGGCGCTGAAGCACAGCGGACGCATCACGGGATTCCGTGGGCGCTGGGAGAGGGTCTGCGGGCATCCCGAGACCATCTGCGACATCGGGCACAACCCCGACGCGCTGCGCATCAACTTCAAGCGTCTCTCGGAGAGCGGAAGACCGCTCTTCATAGTATATGGTATAATGGCCGACAAAGACCTCGATGCCATAAGGCCGCTGATGCCCCCGCAGGCCAGATACTATCTGGTCGCCCCGGCAATCAGCCGCTCGCTTCCGGTGGAGGAGCTCTATGAGCGGACGGAAGGGCTCTCCCGCCAGAGCTGCGGCAGCGTGGCGGAGGGAGTCAGGGCGGCCCTTGAAGATGCCTCCGGCGTGCCGGACAGCCTTGTCTACGTCGGGGGAAGCAACTTCGTGGTCTCCGAATGCATCTCTTATCTGGAAAAATAATACGGAATGAAAAGAATATTGTTGACAATAGCCCTGATGATTATGACGATAATGCCATCCTGCGGCGCCAAGGACGAAAACGGACACAGCCTGACCGGCCTCTGGGCCAAGTACTACAAGGCCGAACGGGACGACCTCCCGAAGCAGCAGGCCTCGATTCTCGAATCCATCAAGAAAGAGGCCTCGCGCAAGCGTCTGGCCTGGGATTATTACGATGCCTGCGGCAAATATGTGGAGATACGCTCCTCCGGCAACTGGAAGCTCCGCGACAGCCTCAAAAAAGCCAAGACGCAGGAAATCAAGGAGTTCGGCGAACCGGTGGCAGTGTATTACGACAGCCGCAGCGGCAGCGTCGACGAGCTTCTCGCCTATGTCAAGGAGCATCGCGACCGGCTGGAATCGGGCTACAATCCCGAATTCTACCTCCGCGACCATCTGCTCGGACGCTTCGACTTCGGCAAGGCACTGCCGAGCCTGCTGCGCAACGACTACGATTATGCGCTCTGGAGTCTATACGCCAGGGACAGAAGCCACTCCGTGACCGCAGACCTGATGGACGGGCGCTTCGCGGGCCGTTATCCTTTCAGTACCTTATATGAATACGGCTCCACCCCGTCAAACGCAGATGCGATGAAAGCATTTGCCGAAAGGCACGGAAGCGATGCGGTCGGGGTGTTCGCCGAAGCCTGGCTTCTCCGGGACAGATTCGAGAGTCTCAGCCGGGACGGCGGCACTTCCGGGGACTATATGAGCCTCAACGACGACTGCGGCAGACTCATAAAAAGAATCAACTCGTACAGCGGCGACGAGAAGACCATAGCCTCCTGCAGCGTCACGGCGAAAGGCCTCTCGACACGGCTCACTTCCAAGGCTTTGAGAGCCTACGCCGTCGACGGCAAAGTCACCGTCCTGCTGCAGAATCTGGGCAGCGCGAGGGTCCGTCTCAAGAACGGCGGCTCCGTCCTCGTGGACAGGACCCTGGACAACGCGGCGAAGAGCTTCTACCTCCTTGACACCCTGACGCTCGACCTCCCTAAGCTGGACGACGGTTCTTATGAGGTCGAGTGCCGCTCAGGCAAGGAGTCGCTGGACTTCGATTACGACAAATACACCCTCTCCATCGCGGGCAGACGCGACTCCGGGGGACTGGGGGTCTATGTCGCCGACTACATCAGCGGAGAGCCGGTGGATAAGTGCAGCCTGACGCTCTACGACAGGGACGACAAGGCCGTGGCGAGCGTGGACGGAGTACACATCGACGGCTTCACCGCCGTACCTGAGGAGATAGCGGGCAAGCTCTCCTCCGGCAAATGGGGCTACGGCATCCGGGCGAGATTCAGGGATGCGGACGGAGTCTTGAGGAGCAGCCGCAGGCATTCCGTGTCCGGGCCGTCTTACAGCAGCCCGGTATCAGACGGGGAGGAAAGGTTGAACTGTGAACTTATCACCGACCGCAAGGCATTCAATCCTGAGGAGACATTGCACTATAAGGCTATTCTCTACACGGGGACATATGAGTATAAGGTCGCCGGGGCGGGAATCAAGCTCAGCGCCACCCTCAGCGACGCGGAGGGCAAGGAAATCGCCACGCAGGAACTCTGCACCGGAGAATACGGCTCGGCAGCCGGAGAATTCACCCTCAGCAAGGGCTCTCGCGGCGGGCTATATTCGATAGTAATCTACCGCGACGGGAAGTATCTCGCCGATGCATCGGTGCTGGTGGACGAGTTCGTCACGCCGACATTCAACCTCAGCTGGACTCCGGACCGGAGGCTCTACCTCGCCGGGGACGGAGTCAGCGTGCGGGGCAACGTCAAATCCTATTCCGGACACAGTCTGAGCTCCGCAAGCGTCAGCTACACTGTCCGGGAGTCCGGCAGCGTCTGCGACGAGGGCGCTCTGGCGCTTGACGGGAACGGGGATTTCGAGATTGCGTTCAAGTCCGATGACAGCTATTATGCATATTACATCGTCACGGTCAAGGTCATCGACGCCACCGGGGAGACCCTGGAATTCTCCAAGTCCGTGACCGTCTACGGAAATCTTGATTTCAGCACCCGGATTGACGGTGCGGCCGAAGGCTCGTTCCGGCTCAAGGAGAGTACGGGCGGCAGGAATGCAATCGTCGCCGGAGCGCTCCGCTTCAGCGTGCTCTCGTCAGAGGATGCCGAGGAGGGGTCTTTCCACCCGACATTCCGCTGCAGCTATACCCTCAAGCGCGGCGGCGAGACGCTCGCCTCCGGCAGCGCGAAGGGCGGGGAATCTGTGGAGCTGAAGCTCGACGGACGGCAGCCGGGGCTCTATCGGCTTGAGGTCGAGGGCCGTGCGACCGCCGACAACGGCAAGGAATATACAGAGTCTGACATCTGCAACATAATGTATGTGCCGGACGGTGCTGACGTACTCCACGATGAGGTGAAAAGTTTCTTCAAGGAGACCGCCGGCGATGAACTCTCGCTGCAGATTGGTGCAAGTTGCGGTCCGGTGTGGGCTGTGGCTGAACTTTACGGCAACGGCAATGTACTGCTGGACAGGCAGATGATTAAGCTGGCGGGGATCCGGGGAGAGAAGGGTTCGCTTGCGACGGTCCGTTTCGCGCGCAAGGCGGACTACCCGTCCGAACTTAAGCTCAATGTGCTGTGGTTCAGGGACAAGGAAGACTACCGCTACAGCAGGGCATTCTCCTCTCCGGCATCGGAATACAGTCTGCCGCTGAGTTTCAGCCGCTTCCTGGACACCACCGCTCCGGGGCAGAATTACAGCTTCAGCATCAGGACCGCCGCCGGTGTCGAGTGTGCCGCCACCGTCTTCGACGCCTCCACCGAGACGCTGCGCTCCAACCTCTGGAGAGGCGTCAGTCCCGCCCGGAGACCTCTGCCGGAGATCTACTACTCCGTCACAGACGGGGTCAACGGCAACGACTCATATCCCGTCATCGCCTACGGTTCGCGTCGCTTCGGATTGATGACGAAAAACAGCGCCATCGCCCCCGCTTCGCTGGAGCTTGCGGAAGAGTCCGGGGACGTGATGCTGATGGAGAGTGTCGCAGTCCCGTCCGGAACGGCCGAAGGAATCCCGTCCGAAGGAGGGTATATACGCGAGAATTTCGCCAACACGATAGCCTGGGAGCCGTTCCTGCGTTCCGACGCGAACGGCGAAGTCAGCTTCAGTTTCCGCAACGCGGACAAGCTCTCGACCTATTATGTGCAGCTCTACGCCCACGACAAGTCGATGCGCAACGCCACCCTCAGGCGCGAGATGCGGGTGACTCTGCCAGTCAAGATCGCGGTGGTGGAGCCGCAGCACCTCTATACGGGTGACCGCTATGTGGCGCGGGTAAGCGTTGCCAACAGCAGCGCGTCGAGTGTCAGCGGGACAGTCTCCGTCCGCTTCATCGAGGGTCGCGACCACGCCTCCGCCAAGGCTCTCGCTTCCGGGAGCAAGAGCCTCAGCATCAAGGCGGGAGAGAGCGCCGTCTTCGACTGCGGAATCAGCGCTCCGGCCGTCTCCGAGCTCGGGATGCTGGTCAGCTTCACTCCTGCAGACGCGGCACTGGGCTCTGACGCGGTGTTCGTAAGCATCCCGGTGTCGGCTGCGGTACAGACGGTCACAGAGGCACACTCCGCCCTCCTGCTCGCAGGAGCGGACCGCGAGGCTCTGGTAGAGTCCTTGCGGGGAGAGTTCGTCAATCTGCCGGGCTCAGAGGCATCCGTCAGAGAAATCAGCATCCTCGATATGCTCCGGGAGGCTGTGCCGACACGGCTCGAAGCCAAGGGGGAAGACCTGCTCAGCCTGAGCGAAGTCCTGTACGCCGACTGTCTGCTGGGTAAGATTCCTGGCGCGACGGGACTGAGCGCCGAAGAGCGCAGCAAAGCGGTCGGAAAGATTGTCTCCTGCCACAACTCCGACGGCGGCTTCGGCTGGTTCGCCGAGATGCGCTCTTCGCCTGTGGTCACAGCCATCGTCCTCGAAAGGTTTGCCCGTATGGGTTCCGCCTGCCCAGAGGAGATTAGAGACCTGCTTGAAAGCGCCGTCAGATACACCGACTCAGCATTCTTATCCGACTCCGCAAGGCCTATATGGTGCGGAGGAATCAGCCTCGGGCAGTATCTCTACCTCCGCTCCCTCTTCCCGGATATCCGGCCGGAGAGCAAGGGTATCCCCGCCAAGACTCTCAAGGAGTTCCGAAAGAACGCCAAGGCCTATCTCGTGCCTTCGAAAGAGCGCGGCCTCAACGGACAGATTCTCGACAAGGCGCGCCGCATCAGGACGCTCAAGGCGCTGACAGAGAGCAGCAGCGACACTTCGCTCGCCACGTTCTTCGGGGTCAGACTGTTCTCTGCGGCACGGATGCGGAATTCGCTGGACAAGGATATCCGGTCACTGGTCGAATATGCCCAGCCGCACCGCTCCGGAGGCACATACTACCCTAACGCGGTGATGCCGTGGAGGGGTCTGCTGGAGAGCGAGCTCTACGCTCACTCCCTGCTCTGCGACCTGCTCGACGACTGCGGGCAGAGCGGGATAGCCGAGGGCATAAGGCTCTGGATTATGGTGCAGAAAGAGACCCAGAAGTGGGAGGATGACCCTGCCTACATCGAGGCCATAGCCTCCGTGCTGAACGGCAGCGAGGCGACCCTGCAGACCAAGGTCATCGCTCTCAGCGGCAGCGTCAGCAAGCCTTTCGGCGAGGTTAAGGCCAGCGGCAACGGCTTTACCGTAAGCCGTGAATATTGGCGCGACGGCAAGCTCCTCAGTGAGGGGGACATCCTGCACGTAGGCGACAAGATTACGGCCAAGTATCTGATATGGAACGAGGAAAACCGCAGTTTCGTCAAGCTCAGCGCACCGCGCTGCGCCGCGCTCCGTCCTATTGAGCAGAGGTCAGGCAACTACGGCTGGTGGGCGAGGCCGCTGTCCGTCAGGGGGTGGGTCAGCTTCACGCCGCAAGGCTACAGGAGCGTGCTCGCTGACCGGACAGAGTTCTGGTTCGACAGCTACCCTGAGGAGAACACCACAGTCACCGAAGAGTTCTTCGTCACGCAGGAAGGCCGCTTCCAGTCCCCGGCAGTCGAAATCGAGTCACTCTACGCCCCGCACTACCGCGCCACCGACCGGGCCTGCGGGGCGGTGGAGGTCACCGAATGACTTTGCGGCTTTCGTCTATATAACTTCCAGATCGGAGGAGCGCATCCAGCCCTGACGGCCGTCGGAAAGCTCGATGTTGCGCCAGGAGCCGACTTCATCCAAAAGGCGGACCTTGGTGCCCTCGTGGAGGACAAAAAGGTCTTTGGCGGACTCTTCCGACGGAGAACTCCTGACAGAGCTGACGGCCTTGACGACGATGGCGCTGTCGTCCTTCCGGTAGTCGTCCTTCTGGCTTACCGCCATCGATACGGACAGGGCAGCGAGCAGCAGCGACACTATCCCGACCGCGAAACCGGTCTTGCGTGCCGCCGTACTGCGCCCGAGCAGGAAGAGCAGAGTCATCGCGAGGGCGAGGGCGAAGAATATGACACCCAGCACGGCCCAGATGTCGGAAGGCATCACGCGGCAGAGATTACGCATCCAGACGCTCAGAAAGAACGTCGGCACGGACTCTATCTTGTCCTGCAGCTGAGCGTGCGCAAACTCGAGGTTGAAGCGGGCGTCGGAATGGGACGGGTTGAGTCTGAGCGCCCTTTCGTAGCCGAGAATCGCGTGCGACAGGTCGCCGTCCCGGAAACAGGCGTTGCCGATGTTGTAGTAGAGCTCGGCGGACTCCAGTCCGAGGTCGAGAATGGCAGTCCAGGACTGCCCGGCATCGGCCCAGTCGCCACGCGCATAAGCCTCGACTCCCGCACTCCAGAGCGAATCCGCAGGAGAAACTTCCGCGGCATCTGTCTGAGCGGGTGCGAGGGCGAGCAGCGCGACAATCGCGGCTGCCGCCCCGCTGCGGACAGAACGGCGCTTTCTTGACATACTTTCATCTATTTCTGAAATCACTTTGACCGCCTTCTCATATTCTGCGGCCATCGCCTCGCCACCCTCCGAAGGGGCATAACGCGCATATTCGCAGGCATCCAGCAGGGCGATATAGTCAGCGGCAAGAGTCTCGCCCACACCGCCGGCGACCAGTCTGGAGGAAATCTTGTCCTTGCTCATATCGGAGATGTCCATATTGAGTTTGTCGGAGACATAGCCGAAGAGAGCTTTGTGCAGCTCTTCGTAGAAAGCGGTATAGAGGTTTTCCTTGAGGAATGACTCTGCGCGGGCAAGCCGCCTGCGCGCCATCTTGTTGGCGGCGCGGTTCTTGGTGCCGACCACGTCCGCCCTGAGCGCGGCGCTGCGGCGCAGTATGAAATATACTGCGGCAGCGGAGAGCAGCAGTCCGGCCATCAGCAAGATAAAGAGAGGAGTCCCGACGAAGAACGAGCCGGAAGTGCTGAAAGCCGGCCTGGAGGTGGAAATATAGCGGATGTCGGAGCCGATGTTGCGCACATCCTTACCGCCGCCGCTCATAATCTGAACCTCGCCCGAGCCGGAAGTCTGGGCGCTGTTGCCCTTGGCGACCTTGATTTCCAGCGGACGGCTGGCGAGAGTCACATAGCGGGAAGCCTTGTTGTCGTAATAGGAATACTCCACCGGGCCTATGACGAACTCTCCGGCGCTGCGCGGGATGAACGGGTATTCGAACACCTTGCCCCCCGGGATGTCGGAAGTCTTGACGTCATAAACCTCAAAGTCCGGAGGGAAATTGAGCTTCGGGGCCTCCAGCAGGGCGACATTTCCGGTACCCGTCACCGTGAGCTTAAGCGAGGCCGCGTCGTGGGTCATCAGCGAGTCGCGGGTCAGAGCGGCGCTCATCTTGAACTGACCGACCCCGCCGCCGAAGGAGGCGGGCGCTCCCGCCGGGAGCGCGCTGACCTTGACGGTCAGCGGGTCGGTCGCCACCCTCTTGCGTATCGTCTGATAGTCATCCTGAAAGAAATCGTCGAAGATGCTGCCCGTCGGCTGACGTCGAGTCCTGACATTGACCTGACAGACGAGCTCGGCGGAGCCGATTCTCAACTCCCCGGCCTTCTGCGGAATCAGCGTCCAGCTGCGCAGCACCGCCGCATTGTAAATCTTGTCGTCCAGCTTCTCCCGCCGGAATTCGATATTGGTCGGCGACTGCAGCTCCTGACTCCAGAATCCGTTGAAATCCGGGAATTTGGCATTCTCGAAACCGGCCAGATTGACTTCTCTCTGATAGAACTTGAGAGTGGCCGTCACCGGCTCCCCGACCATCACGCTGCGCTTGCTGAGAGTGAGTCTGAGGAACATATCCTCGGCAGACACCGCCCCTCCCGAAGCCGCACCCCCCTGCTGAGAGGACGAGGAAGACGAAGACCCCGTCTGCCTGGAGGAGTTGTCCGCGACAACCTCGATTTCGGGCGCGTCGGAAGTGTATTTCTTGCCTTTCACCGTCGCCCGGGCCGACTGGAGAGTGAAATGTCCCGTCTGCTTCGGCATAAGGATGTAGGTATAGCTCGTCTGGGTCGTCTTCGTGGTGACTCCGTTGACTATCGACACAGAAGACGAGCGGCCCTTCTGAGGCCCCCACACCAGCTGGAAGTCCTCCCCGGCCTCCCACTCGAAGTCAGATGGGGAGCTCTCTCCGTTTATAATGAACGTCACGTTGAACTGTTCGTTGACTCCCACGAGGTTCGGCGCCTGCACCTTGACGGTGGTCTGTGCGGAGGCGAAGACCGCGAGCATCGAAGCGAACAGTACTGCAAACAGTTTTCTCATCACCAATTCTTCTCCTTTTGTTTTGATTTCAGCAGCGCCGCCTTCTCCTTGTTGACCTTGTCCTGAGTCTCCTTCTCCTTGGCCTGCACGGCTTTCAGCATCTGCTGGGCCTGCTGCGGAGATATCCCCTGCTGCCCGCCGTCCTGAGGCTGCCGCTGACTCTGATTATCCTGATTGTTCTGCCTGTCCTGATTGTCATCCTGATTCCGGTCGTTCTGCTGCCGGTCCTTGTCCTGATTGTCCTGGTTCCGGTCCTGATTCTGATCGCCCTGACCGCCGCCTCCGCCCTGATTCTGCTGATTCTCCAGCATCTTCTTGGCGTAGATATAGTTTTCCTTGGCATCCAGGTCGTCAGGGTCCTGCAGCAGCGCCTCGCGGAAACTCTTCACCGCCGAGGCGTAATCCTTGCGCTGGAGCGCGACATCGCCGGCATTGTAGTGATACTGCGCCGGAGCTCCCCCGGAAGCGACCGCGTCGAGCGCCTTCTTCGCCCCCTCGTAATCCTCCTGACGGTAGAGCGCCGAAGCCAGATTGTACTGCGCCTTCATCGAAGTAGAGTCCTTGAGGACCGCCTTGCGGTAGTCAATCTCCGCCTCCTTGAACTGGTCCTTGCGGAACTTGCGGTTACCCGCCCGCACGTCGTGCCTGTCCGCCTGACCCAAGGCAGGCAGGGCAAGCAGTATCAGCGCAGCCGCAAGTATGGGTTTTAATGACACAGACATCAGAATAGCCTCCTTCTGGCCTTCCTCTCGCCGACTGTCATCTCCAGAGTGAAGAAGAAGAGAGCCGCCGCGAAGAAGTACATATATTGTTCGTCATATTCCTCGAAGACCACGGAACTGAACCTCTCGTCTTCGAGCTTGTTGATTTCGTCAACTATCGGGTTGAGCCCGAACTCCTCGTTGCCGGCGTGGACATAGGCCCCGCCGCCTGCCGAAGCGATCTGCTTGAGGGTCGACTCGTCGAGGCGCGACACGACAATCTCGCCGTTCTTGTCCTTGAGCAGCTCGCCGCCTATCTTGAGCGGCTGACCCCTGAGCGTCCCGACACCTATGGTATAGACTCTGACGCCCGCTGAAGCCGCTTCTTTGGCAGCTTCCACGGCATCATCCTCGTGATTCTCGCCGTCGGTAATCACGATGATGGCGCGGCTCTTCTCGCTCTGGGCGCTGAAGCTCTTGGCGGCGGTGTGTATCGCATCGCCGATGGCCGTACCCTGCACCGGAATCGACTGCGTGTCAATCGTGTTGAGGAACATCTTGGCGGACACGTAGTCGGTCGTGACCGGCAGCTGCACGAATGAAGTCCCGGCGAAGATGACCAGCCCTATGCGGTCTCCCTGCAGACGGTCCACAAGGCGGGAGATGGCAAGCTTGGCGCGGCTGAGCCTGTCCGGGGAATAGTCCTGCGCAAGCATAGAGTTGGACACGTCGAGGCAGATCACGATTTCCGCCCCTTTGGTCTCCCGTTCCACGAGTTTCGCTCCAAGCAGCGGACGCGATATCCCTACGACAAAGCAGGCAAACGCGAGACTGTAGAGCACTGTCCTCCACCAACCCTTGGCCGACGACCAGGACGGCATAAGCTCGCGCACCATAGCTTCATCCCCGAAGGCACGCAGACGCCTGCGCCTCAACACGCGCAGCAGAGCGTATCCCACAATCAGCAGCGGCACTGCCAGCAGCAGCCAGAGATATTTCGGTTCGGCAAAATACAGCATTACGGCAACCTCCTTGACATTAACGCTCCGAGGAGCAGTTCGAGCAGCAGGCAGAGCAGCGCCGCGAGGGCGTAGCCGCCGAAAAGTTCTTTATATACGGGGAAGCTGTCAACCGTGGTGCGGGCGGTCTCCATCCTGTTGATTTCGGAATAGATTTCCGCCAGCTTGGTGTTGTCGGTGGCTCTGAAATACCTGCCTCCGGTGGTCTCCGCCACGGTCTTGAGCAGCGCTTCGTCTATCTCGACCTGCATATTGCGCACTTCGACCCCCCAAGGGGTCATCACCGGATAAGGCGCGGTCCCGTTGGCCCCCACGCCTATCGTATATACTCTCACCCCGTAGGTCTTGGCAATCTCGGCCGCAGTCTGCGGAGCAATCTCGCCCCTGTTGTTGACTCCGTCGGTGAGCAGTATCACCACCCGGCTGGGCGCGTCTGAGTCCATCATCCTCGCCACGGCCGTGGCCAGTCCGTTGCCGATTGCCGTGCCGTCCTCGATCAGGTCGGTCTGGACTTCCTTCATCAGGTTGATCAGGGTCGCCCTGTCGGTGGTCAGCGGACACTGGGTGTAGCTCTCGCCGGCAAAGACGACGATGCCCATCCTGTCGGAAGGGCGCTGCGAGATGAACTCTATCGCGATATCCTTGGCCGCGGAGATGCGGTCCGGGGTGAAGTCCCGGGCGAGCATACTCGTGGAGACATCCATCGCGAAGACTATGTCGATGCCCTCCGTGTCGCGCTTCTCGACCTCATTGGACGAGCGCGGCCGCGCAAGGGCGATGATTATCAGAGACAAAGCCGCAATCCGCAGAGCAAAGGGGATATGCCTTATCACGGCAAGCGGAGAGAGCCCGGCCTGCATCCAGGGCTGCACGGTGGAGACCCTCAGGTGCGGCCTGCGCTCCCGCAGCTCGATATAGACATAGCGGGCGACGAGCAGCAGCGGCACTGCCAGCAGCCAGAGCAGATGAGGATACTCAAAGAACATCTTTCTCCTGCCCCTCCTCCGGCTCAATTCTATATGTCGAAGTGACGAAGCGCACCGCCGCAGGGAGCGCGGCGGCATTCTCCTCCTCGCTCGCGACGTGCTTTGCGAACTTCACGAAGTCGGCGCGTTCGAAGAGCCCGCGCATCTCGGAATACATCTCCGGAGTGATGTCCTTGTCCGTCTTGAGAGCGTCGAAGAGCTCGGCGGTCGTCATCTCCGGGGCGTCGATGCCGAAGCGCTCCTCGATGTAGTCCTTGAGAGCGTCGGTGATGCCGGAATAAAATGCTTTCTGCCTGTCCGGAGCCCAGTATGCGCTGCTGCGGAACTTGTCCAGACGGCGCAGCGCCACTATGTGGGCAGGGTCGTCGCAATGTGCCGCGTCAGCCTCCTTACGCTTGCGGGAGAGTATCAGCGCCCCCGCGAGGATGCAGAGCACCGCCGCGAGCCACACTCCCGCGACCCAAGGCAGAATCTCCTTGAGCGTCAACGGATAGCGCATCTGTCCCTTGATGTCGTGGAGGACGAATGTCGCCGTGTCCACGGGCATCGTCTTCACGTCCATCTCCATCGCGTCGAAGAGCAGGGTATCCGCCGCCCCCCGGGCATCGAGGCGCATCACCGCCAGCTGAGGAAGGGTATAGTGTCCCTCCTCGAACGGGGCGAGGACTATGCTGCCCTCTATGTCAAACAGCCCGCGGCTGCGCTTGAGGGTGTCTATCTTCCAGTTCCGCACGAGCGTCAGGGTGTCGTTGGAGACCTCGCTGAAGTCCTGCAGGGCCAGTTGAGTGCCCGCCTTGACGCTGTCGAGGCGGAATCCGTATTCGAGCTGATCCGCAATCAGGATGGAGTCGCGCGGGGTCAGCGGCCTGAGGAAAGGCTGGCCTCCCGGCACGATGTCCAGCATCACGGTCAGTATGATGGATAGCAGCTTCATCTGTGTGCGAAAAGCGCCATCAGCCCCTTGACGTAGTCGGAGTCGGTGGCAATGTCCACATTGTCAATCCCATATTTGTTGAAGAGCGTCCTCTCCCTGTCGGACAGGTCGGCAAACCAGCGGGCGTAGGCGTCGCGTACGCGGCGGCTGTCGGTGTTGACCCAGGAGGAGCGGGCGGTCTCGCTGTCCTTGATGTGCACCATACCCACTGCCGGGAGTTCCCTCTCCCTCGGGTCGTGCACCTTGATGACGCTCAGGTCGTGGCGGCCCGCCGCCACCTTGAGGCCTTCCTCATAGCGGGGATTGCCTCCGGAGTCCACATCGAGCAGGTCGCTCAGCAGAAACGCCGTGCACTTCTTCTTGATGGCGTTGGTCAGATAGCGCAGCGCCGCTCCGATGTCCGTGCCGTCGGAGCCCGGCTGCAGCTCGAGCATCTCGCGGATGACGCGGAGCAGGTGCGAACGCCCTTTCCGGGGCGGGATGAACTTCTCGACGCGGTCGGAGAAGAATAGCACGCCCACCTTGTCGTTGTTGAGGATGGCGCTGTAGGTCAGCACGGCTGCGATTTCCGCAATCCTCTCGCGCTTGGTCCCCCCCGCTGTCCCGAAGAGTCCTGAGCGGCTCACGTCGACCAGCAGCACGACCGTCAACTCCCTCTCCTCCTCGAACACCTTGATGTAGGGCGAGCGGAGCCGGGCGGTGACGTTCCAGTCCATAGAGCGCACGTCGTCCCCCCACTGGTACTCCCTGACTTCGCTGAAAGCCATACCCCGGCCCTTGAAGGCCGAATGGTACTCTCCGGCGAATATCTGGTGCGAGAGAGCCTTCGTCCGTATCTCTATCTTCCTGACCTTCTTCAGGAGGTCGGAGGTGCTGCTATGGGACAATGACGGCATTGATGATCTGTTCGATAATCTGCTCCGGCACGACGTTCTCGGCTTCGGCCTCGTAGCTCAGGCCGATTCTGTGGCGGAGCACCTCCGGGCACACGGCACGCACGTCCTCCGGAATCACATAGCCCCTGCGCTTGATGAACGCGTAGGCCTTGGCGGCCATCGAGAGGCTGATGCTCGCGCGTGGCGACGCTCCGTAGGAGATGAAGTTCCGGATGGAGGCGAGGCCATAATCCTGGGGGGTACGGGTCGCATAGACGATATCCACTATGTAACGCTCTATTTTCTCGTCCATATAGACTTCCCTCACGACCTTGCGGGCCTTGATGATGTCTTCCTGGCCGACCACCTTCTGAGCCGTTGGGAACTGGCCGCCGTTGTTCATCCTTACGATGAGCTTCTCCTCGTCCCGGGTCGGATAGTCCACGACCACCTTGAGCATAAAGCGGTCCACCTGCGCCTCCGGCAACGGGTATGTGCCCTCCTGCTCGATAGGGTTCTGGGTGGCCATCACGAGGAACGGCTCCGGCAGACGGTAGGTCTGTTCTCCCAGGGTCACCTGCCTCTCCTGCATCGCTTCGAGCAGGGCCGACTGCACCTTCGCCGGCGCACGGTTGATTTCGTCCGCAAGCACGAAATTGGCGAAGACAGGGCCCTTGTGGACCTCGAACTGCTCTTTCTTCTGGGAGTAGATGAGAGTGCCGGTGACGTCGGCAGGCAGGAGATCCGGGGTGAACTGGATACGGCTGAACTGAGCGTCCACCGCCTTTGCCAGCGTGCTGATGGCGAGAGTCTTGGCCAGCCCCGGCACGCCTTCGAGCAGGATATGCCCGTCGGCAAGGAGAGCTATCATAAGGTTCTCCACGAGATGCTTCTGCCCCACTATCACCTTGCCCATCTCCAGCGAGAGCAGATCCACGAACTCGCTTTCTTTCTGGATGCGGTCGTTGAGCTCCCTGATATTCACACTTTCCATATTATTTGTCTATTTTTGCATTCGTTATGCGTTACCGTATCAAGCTGTCATACTGCGGCAGGGATTTCCACGGGTGGCAGATTCAGCCGTCCGGGGCGAGCGTCCAGCAATCCCTTGAGGAGGCTCTCGCGACCCTGCTCCGGCACCCGGTCGCCCTCACCGGTGCGGGACGCACGGACGCCGGGGTGAACGCCGTCGGATACATCGCCCATTTCGATGCCGCCGAGGGGCTTGATACGCGTCAACTGGTCTGCAAATTAAATGCCATCCTGCCCCCTGCGGTGGCGGTCCTGTCGGTGCGCCCGACCTCGCCGGACTTCCACGCCAGATTCGATGCCGCAAAGCGCGAATATACATATTTTCTGCATAGGGTCAAAGACCCGTTCGTGGAGCGTTTCTCATACCTCTACACCTACCCCGGTCTGGATTTCGAGGCTATGAACAGGGCCGCCTCGCTGCTCACGGGGGAGCACGATTTCCGCTGCTTCGAGAAGAGCGGAACTGATGTCAAAACCTCAATCTGCACGGTCAGGGAAGCGTTCTGGGCACCTTATACCCCGACGGTATCGGTCTTCGCGGCGGCCCCGCCGTGCGCTTCCGGGAGCGATTCCGCGCAGCTGTACTGGTATTTCCGCATCAGTGCCGACAGATTCCTCAGGAATATGGTCCGCGCCGTGACGGGCACCCTGCTGGAAGTTGGCCGGGGGAAGCGGAGCGTCGAGGACTTCGGGGCTCTCATTCTCGATGCGGACCCGCAGCGCGAGCGCCGCACGATGCGCAGCTGCGCAGGTGAGAGCGTCCCGGGCCACGCCCTCTTCCTCTCCGGAGTCGACTACCCGGAAACGGTTGAAGAATAATTTTGGGGAAAGCCTTTCCATTCTTCCCGAAAATAATTGTATATTTGCAAGTTATTATAATTTGTAATCAAAATGCTTTTCAATTTGCTCCAGACAGACATAGCCCAGGCCGTTCCGGTGCCGCAGGAGATGTCCTATTCTCTCTTCGAGATGGCCGCAAAGGGCGGCTCTCTTATGTGGGTTCTGCTCGCGCTGTCCATCATCGCAATCTACATCTTCGGCAAGAAGTGGTGGCAGATACACCAGGCCGGCAAGATCGACAAGGATTTTATGATGGACATCCGGGACTACATCCACGAGGGCAAGCTCAAGTCCGCCAAGACTCTCTGCAGCAAATACGACACTCCGGTGGCAAGGATGGTGGAGACCGGCCTCACGCACAGCGGCAGGCCTCTGTCCGACATCAAGATTGCAGTCGAGAACACCGGCAACATCGAAGTCGCGAAGCTCGAGAAGAGCCTGCCATATCTCGCAACCATCTCCGGAGGAGCTCCGATGATCGGATTCCTCGGCACGGTGCTCGGTATGGTGGAGGCGTTCTTCAATATGTCCAATGCCGGCAACAACATCGACATCACCCTCCTCTCCGGGGGCATCTACACCGCGATGATCACAACGGTCGGGGGTCTGATCGTCGGCATCCTCGCCTACTTCGGATACAACTACCTGACCACCAGAGTGTCGGGACTCGTGTTCAGTATGGAGAGCGCCACCATCCAGCTTCTGGAAGCGCTCGAATCCCCGCTTGAGAACAAGGAGACGAAATAATGGCACTCAGGAGAACGACCAAGGCGGAACCGAACTTCTCGATGTCCTCGATGACGGACATCGTGTTCCTGCTGCTCATATTCTTCCTCGTGACCTCCACGCTGGTGAACCCCAACGCCCTGAAGCTGCTGCTCCCTAAAAGCACGGGGCAGGTCGGGGCCAAGGCCACGGCGAGCGTTTCCATCAAGGACTGGGGCGATGAGCGCTACACCTTCCACATCAACGGCGACGAACATCCGGTGCCGCTCTCCGAGGTGGAGGACGAACTGGTGGGGCTGCTTCAGAGCGAGGACGACCCGACATTCGCGATATATTCCGATGAAAGCGTGCCTATCGGCGAGATAGTGCAGGTGATGAACATAGCCAAGCGCAACCATTACAAAGTGATACTTGCGACACAGCCGGAATGATGGGACAGAACCGCAGACGAGACGACAGAAAAGAGCGCCGCGCGACTCTCACGGGCATAGCCCTGACGGTGGCGACACACGCGGCGGCACTCGTGCTGGTCTCGTTCTCCGGTCTGAAATACATCTATCCGCCGCCTCAGGAACGGGCGATGCTCATCGACTTCTCGGAGGAGATGACGGTGCCGGTGCAGGAGCTTGAGGGGCAGGCCCCCCGCTCCGAAACCCCGGACAGGCAGGCTCCCGTGAACCTCGTGCAGAAAAGCGAGTCGCCCGAGGTCTCCGACAGGCAGAACCTGACTCCCGAGACCCGTCCGGACGAGTTCGGCGACGTGCCGACACCTCAGCCCGAGACGAAAGAGGAGCCCCGGCTCGACCCTCGGGCATCGTTCCCGGGGATGGCGAAGAAAGACACGACCCTGACTGCGGGGCACGCCGCCGAACAGAGCTCCACGGAATTCCGGGAGGGACAGAGCGGCGGCAACACGGCCAAGGGGCGGACAGACGGCAAGCCCAACGCCCATCTGCGGGGACGCAATGTGGTGGGCAATCTGCCGAGGCCTGCATACAATGTGCAGGAAAGCGGCACAGTCGTTGTAGACATAGTCGTTGACAATTACGGTAATGTGGTTGAAGCCAAGCCGGGAGGCGACGGCACCACTGTTTTGAACAAGGCTCTCCACGCGGCGGCGCGCAAGGCGGCGATGGAAACGCATTTCAACCAAAGCGCGGACGCGCCTGCGATGCAGGAGGGCACAATAACTTATTATTTTAATCTTAAGTAGTGATGGACCAGTTTACAAAGGAAGGCCGAAAACTTAGACCAAGGAAGACTTCTGCACAGAGTCAGGATCATTCAGGTTTCGAAAAGGTGGAGTTCCACTTCGGCGAGAGAAAAGACAATGCTCCCGAGGGCGGAGAGCACCGCAGCTACGGCGAGAGCCGAGGCTACGGTGAGCGCAGGCCGCGCCAGTACGGCGAGAACAGGGGCTACGGAGAGCGTCGCAGCTTCGGAGAGAGTCGCGGCTACGGCGATCGCAGACCGCGCCAGTATGGCGAGGGTCGCCCGCAGGGCGGCTACGGCGAGGGCCGTCCGAACCGTGAAGACGGCGAGCAGCGCAGAAGCTACGGCGAGAACCGCAGTTACGGCGAGAACCGCAATTATGGAGAGCGCAGACCGCGCCAGTATGGCGAGGGTCGCCCGCAGGGCGGCTACGGCGAGGGCCGTCCGAACCGTGAAGACGGCGAGCAGCGCAGAAGCTACGGCGAGAACCGCAGTTACGGCGAGAACCGCAATTATGGAGAGCGCAGACCGCGCCAGTATGGCGAGGGTCGCCCGCAGGGCGGCTACGGCGAGGGCCGTCCAAGCCGCGAAGACGGCGAGCAGCGCAGAAACTTCAGCGAGAACCGCGAGGGCGGCTACAATACTGAGCGCAGAAGCTATGGCGAAGGCCGCGAGGGCGGCTTCGGCGAGCGCAGACCGCGCCCGGCGGGCGGACGTCCGTCATTCGGCGGAGAGCGCCGGGGCTTCGGCAAGAAGCCGTTCGGAGCAAAGAAAGGCGCTCCGGGGAGAAAAGGCCCGAAGCCGGTCCCTCACTTCAACAAGGAGACAAACGAAGGCATCAGCCGTATGATTGAACGCCGTCCGGTAGTGAACGGCAACGAATCGGCCGAAGCATTCAGCGCGCCGGTTCAGGACGTGGTGCGTCTCAACAAGTTCATAGCCAATTCCGGGGTATGCTCCCGCCGCGAGGCCGACACCCTTATCCAGGCAGGCGTCGTGACCGTGAACGGAGAGGTCGTGACTGAACTCGGCACCAAGGTCAATGTCCAGACCGACGACATCCGCTTCAACGGCGAAAGGCTGAAAGGCGAAGAGAAGGTCTACATCGTGATGAACAAACCTAAGGGCTTCGTGACCACGGCGAGCGACCCTCACGCGGAGAAAACCGTGATGGACCTGCTCAAGGGCTGCTCCGCGCGCGTATACCCTGTGGGGCGTCTTGACAAGAACACCACGGGCGTACTGATGCTCACCAACGACGGCGAGATTGCGGAACGCCTGACCCATCCGGCATACGACAAGAAGAAAATCTATCAGGTCGCCCTCGACCGGGAGCTCAGCGAAGAGGACCGCGACAAAATCCTCGGCGGAGTGACCCTCTCCGACGGAGAAGTCAACGCCGACGAGCTCGAGTATATCGACGAGAACGACAAGCGCAAGCTCGGCATCGAGATACACTCAGGCAAGAACAGGGTCGTGCGCCGCATCTTCGAGTCCCTCGGCTACAATGTCAAGGCGCTCGACCGCGTGTACTTCGCCGGCCTGACCAAGAAAGGCCTCAAGAAGGGCGAGTGGAGATACCTCAGCGAAGGCGAGGCCAACATTCTGAAGATGGGGGCTTACGTATAATGGCTCACCGCTCCGGATTCGTAAATATCATAGGCAATCCCAATGTCGGGAAGTCCACGCTGATGAACGCGCTGGTGGGCGAGAAGCTCTCCATCGTGACAGCCAAGGCGCAGACTACCCGGCATAGGATTATGGGAATAGTCAACGGGGAGGACTGGCAGATAGTCTATTCCGACACCCCGGGCATACTCAAGCCGGGCTACCGTCTTCAGGAGAATATGATGAAGTTCGTGGACGGGGCCATCGGCGACGCCGACATCATCCTCTATGTCACCGACACCGTGGAGACGGCCGACAAGAACGCCGAATATGTCGGGCGTCTGGGTCAGGTCGAGTGCCCGGTGATAGTCGTGGTCAACAAGATTGACGTCAGCACCCAGGAAGAGGTGACCGCACTGATGAAGTACTGGCAGGAGAAACTGCCGCGCGCTCTGGTGCTGCCCGTCTCCGCCCGGGAGAAGTTCAACCTCGAGAGCGTGCTGGATGCCGTCAAGGAGCGGCTTCCGGAATGCCCGCCTTGGTTCGACAAGGACGCGTTCACCGACAGGAACCTGCGCTTCTTCGCGTCGGAGATCATCCGCGAGAAGATTCTCCTCAACTACAAGGAGGAGATTCCCTACTCCTGCGAGGTCGAGATCGAGACCTTCAAGGAGGGCGGGGAGCGCTACGACATCGGGGCCGTGATCTATGTGATGCGCGAATCCCAGAAAGGCATTCTCATCGGGAAGAAAGGCGCCGCGCTGAAGAAGATGGGCACCGAAGCCCGGATTGAGATGGAAGATTTCTTCCAGAAAAAAGTTTTTTTGAGTATCTTCGTGAAGACGGATTCCGACTGGAGGGACAACAGGAAAGAACTGAGAAGATTCGGATACGAGGAATAGAATATGGAAGACGAGAACATCATCACCGGAGAGGAAATAATAGAAGATGAGGCGGCCCCGGCAGAGGAAGAGGGGCAGGAAAGCGGCAGGTACGACAAACTGCTGGAGAGGGACGCGAGCAAGTTCAAGCTCTCCGGTATGTTCAAGGACTGGTATCTTGACTACGCCTCATATGTAATTCTGCACCGCGCCGTGCCGCACATCATCGACGGGCTGAAACCGGTCCAGCGAAGAGTGCTGCACGCTATGTTCAGGATGGACGACGGGGCCTACACAAAGGTCGCGAACATCGTCGGGCAGGCGATGCAGTACCATCCGCACGGTGACCAGTCGATACTCGGGGCTCTCGTGCAGCTCGGCCAGAAAGGATTCACGGTCGACTGTCAGGGCAACTGGGGCAACATCCTCACCGGCGACTCCAACGCCGCGCCGCGATATATCGAGGCCAGACTGAGCAAGTTCGCCAAGGAGGTGGTGTTCGACCCGAAGGTGACCCGCTGGATGAACTCCTACGACGGCCGCAACCAGGAGCCTACGGAGCTTCCGGTCCGCTTCCCTCTGCTGCTTGCGCAGGGCACCGAGGGCATCGGAGTGGGACTCGCGTCCAAGATTCTTCCGCACAACTTCAACGAGCTTCTCGACGCCTCTGTCGCAATTCTGGAGGGCCGTCCGTACGAGATTTATCCCGATTTCCCTACCGGAGGCTTCGCCGACTGCAGCAAATATATGCAGGGCCGGCGCGGCGGCAGCGTCAAGGTGCGCGCCCGCATCGAGAAAATCGACAAGAACACGATAGCCATCACCGAAATCCCGTACGGCAAGTACACCTCGGACCTGATCGACTCCATCCTCAAGGCAAAGGACAAGGGCAAAATCAAAATCAAGAAGATAGAGGATATGACCACCGACAAGGTGGACATCATCATACATCTCCCCAACGACGTCTCCCCGGACAAGACCATCGACGCGCTCTACGCGTTTACGGACTGCGAATGCAATATCGCGCCTAACGCCTGCGTAATCGTGGACAACAAGCCTCAGTTCCTCACCGTCAACGACATCCTCGAATACAGCACTTTCCACACCAGGGACATCCTGCTTCAGGAACTGCGCATCAGGATGGGCGAGCTCGAGAACGACTGGCACTACAGCTCGCTCGAACGCATATTCTTCGAGAACCGCATCTACAAGGTGCTGGAGCAGGACCAGAAAGACTGGGAGAGCCAGATCGGGGACGTGTTCGCCCGGATGAAGGAATATCAGGAGCTGCTCCGCCGCGAAATCGTGATGGAGGACATCCTGAAGCTCGTCGAGAAGCCTGTACGCAAGATTTCCAAGTTCGACACGAAACTGATGGACGAGAAGATACTTTCCATCGAGCAGGAGATGAAAGAGGTGCAGGACAACATCGACCATATCGACCGCTACACCGTCGAATGGTTCAAGTCTCTCGGGAAGAAATACGGCAAGAACTACCCGCGCCGCACCGAGCTGGTCGGATTCGAGACCATAGCGGCGACCAGAGTGGTCAACAACAACGCCCGCCTGCAGGCCAACCTCACGGAGGGCTTCGTCGGCATCGGGCTCAAGAAGGACGACGGCGGCGAGTACATCTGCGACTGCTCCGACCTCTCCGAGCTGATTGTAATCTCCAAGGACGGCAAGTACCGCATCACCAAGGTGGAGGACAAGGCGTTCTTCGGCAAGGATCTCCTCTATGTCAATGTCTTCAACAGGGGTGACAGCCGCACGGTCTACAATGTGATCTACCGCGAGGGCAAGACCTCCATATACTATGCGAAGCGCTTCGCCGTCACCTCGGTGACGCGCGACAAGGAATACGACATCACCACCGGAGCGCCGGGTTCGCAGATAGTATGGTTCTCCGCCAACCACAACGGCGAGGCCGAGACCGTGCGCATCCAGCTCCGCGCCCGCCCGAAACTCAAGAAGACCTCGCTCGAATACGATTTCTCCGCTCTGGCCATCAAGAGCAGGACGGCGAGAGGCAATCTGGTGAGCAAGAACGTC
The DNA here is from genome assembly GCA_963661285.1 of Bacteroidaceae bacterium. Taxonomy (GTDB): domain Bacteria; phylum Bacteroidota; class Bacteroidia; order Bacteroidales; family UBA932; genus Cryptobacteroides. The sequence goes on from CAVLBF010000010.1 coordinate 33,684, forward strand.
ATCCAGCGCATTTCGCTCAAGAGCAAGGGGGTCAGCACGATAGAGGGCAAGGACATCTGGTACGACTCCGACATACAGAAGCTCAACGACGAGGCTCACGGCCTGTATCTGGGTCAGTTCGAGTCGGGTGACAAGGTGCTGGCGGTCTTCCGCAACGGCACGTTCTACACGACCTCATTCGAGCTCGTCAACCGCTACCAGGGCGACGTGCTGCGGATCGAGAAGTTCGACCCGGACAAGACTTTCACCGCCCTCTACTGGGACGGAGAATCCAAGAGTTTCTATGTCAAGAGATTCTCATTCGCGGTGAGCGACAACACCCCGCAGAGCTTCATCTCCGACAGCCCGAAATCCTATCTTGTCTCGCTCAGCGACGATCTCCACCCGCAGTACGAAATCAGCTGGAAGCTGGAGGACAAGCCAGCCGAGGCGGTGGACGCCGAGGAGTGGATCGGGAAGAAGGGCTTTGCCGCCAAGGGCAAGAAGTGCAGCTCCAGAGGCGAAGTGAAGTCCGTGCGCTTCATCGAGCCGCTCGTCAAGGAAGGGGACACTCCGTCCGACGGGACGGTCTCCTCGGAGGATGACGCTGCCGCCGGATCCGCCGCCATCGAGCTGGAGCTCCCTGATGTCTCAGACCTCGGGGCCGACACGCTGAACGGGCTCGCTGGCGAAGAGACCTACGAGGAGCCTACGCTCTTCTGACGCTCCATATCAGGAGGCCATAGGGTCACCCGTCTCGCTTCCCTACCAATTGTCCGAGCGGAACGGTGCGGCGGGGAGGTTGAAGATGCCGGTGAGGTTGCCGGGCTGAAAGTCGCGGAAACAGTACCTCACGGCGACAGGAGCCGGCACGGCATCGCTCGCGACAATCACGCTGCCGCCCTCGCAGCGGGCCGCGGCGGGATGGAAGACCCTGTCGGAGCCGGCGAGTTCGAAGCCCGTCAGATTGCGCCAAGGGCTGAGCCCGTAGTAGAGGGTATTTCTGAACTTGACCCGCACTTCAGCCCCGTTGACTTCAAATCCGTCATAGACAGGCCCTTCGCCAGGCAGGGCATACATCCCGTATGTCTTGTTGAGGGCAAGCAGCGCGAGCCTCTGGCCAATCTGCCGCTTCTGGCAAGGGTGTATCTGGTCGTATTCATACGGGTACGCCAGGTCATTGGTGCAGACAATGCCGCTGCTCGGAATGATGTCCGCAGCCGCCCTCTGCGCCTCGCGGATGCGCGCTCCGAGAGTGCCGTCGCCGCCATAGACGTAAGGCGCCAGTTCAACTTCATAGAACGGAAGTTCGCCAAGCCCCCAGAGCTCCCTCCAGATGCCGACCATACGCGCGAGCCGCTCGGCATAGTACCGGTGCAGCCAGGCGTTGGTCTCGCCCTGATACCAGATGAAGCCCTTGATGGTATAATTGTGTACCGGATATAGCATTCCGTTGTACATAACGTAGTTGGACGTGCAGTTGTACCAGCCTCCCTCGTCGAAGAACGGCTCGTGTCTGAGGGACGGGATGGTGTTCTCCGGATAGGAACAGACCACCTCCTTCGGCATCCAGCTCTCAACCGCCGAGCCGCCCCAGTTGCAGGCTATGATGCCCACAGGCACATCGACTGCGGCATTGACGGCGGTCGCGAAATACCAGCCGACTGCGGTGAAGTCACGCGCCGTCTCCGGGCCGGTCTCCACCCACTTGCCCTGCACATAGTCCTGAGGCACTTCGGCTCCGGTCTTAGGAATCTTCACCTCGCGGACTCTGTCTTTCCACTGACCTGCGGTGAGTATCGCCTCAAGCGAGCCTTCTACCGGACAGCTGTCAAACCCGCCCAGCGGCATCTCCATATTGGACTGTCCTCCGGCAAGCCATACCTCTCCGATGAGCACGTCGCTCAGGGTCACGCTTCCGTCGCGGTCGGAAATGGTGACGGTCTGCGGCTCATAACTTCCCGCAGGCGTGTCGACGGCGATAAGCCATTTGCCGTCCGGGCCAGCCGTGACGGAGTATCTGTCATTGCTCCACGACACTTGGACGCTTACCATAGACCCTGCCGCCGCCTCGCCCCAGAGATTGGCGCGGGTCTGCTGCTGGAGTATGCAATGGTCGCCGAGAAGTTCGGGAAGAGTGATTTTGGCCTCAGCCTCCGCCGAACCCAGCATAAGGGCCAGCGAAGCGGAAAGCACGAGAAGAGATTCAGGTTTCATAATGGTTTGAATTATAGTGTTATGTCTTTATCGCTTGCGGAGCGGGAAAGTGCGGCCGTAAGTGAGCATACGCCACACCCATTCCAGAGGGCCGAAATTGAAATGCTTGAGCCAGAGCCCGCTGATCAGGGCCTGAAGCAGATATACGGCAAGGGCGGTCAGAGCCACATAGCAGAGCCCCATTCCCGCTCCGAAGCCGAATCCTATCCCGTAGAATATGAGTACGCCGAAGAGCGACTGACCGATATAGTTGCTCAAGGCCATCCTGCCCGGAGCGGCCAGCACACGGAAACAATGCAAGTCAGGACGGCGCAGGTACAGCAGGCAAAGCAGCGCCACATAGGCGAAGCCGAGCGGATATGAGCCAAGCAGATATGTCAGCGAATGCAGTCCGAGGCCGAAAGGATGCGAATTGAGACTCCCCCAGGTGTGGAGTGCGGAGCAAGGCAGGCCGATGGCCAGACCGAGGAGCGCGATGCGTCTCAGCTGCGGACGATAGGCGGCAAGGTCGGCATAGAGTCTGCGGCGTCCTGCCCAGAAGCCGATAAGGAAGAGGCCGAGCACCTTGAAATAGCGGTTGCCCTCGATGAACTCCTGCATACGGACGAACGCGCCCTGCACGAGGAATTCGAACATCTCCCTATAAGACCCGGCATCGCGCAGCCAGTAGGCGAAATTGTCGTCCGTGATGCCGTAGCGGGCGCAGTATTCCTGCTGGACGCGCACTACGGGAGCCGACAGCGACAGTCCGAGCGCGTCAGTCACGCTGTCCACGAGCACAGGCAGCAGAAGCAGAACGGCGGCACAGCGCAGCAGTCCCTTGTCCGACAGGTTGCGGAAGAGCGGCAGCAGCATCCCCATCAGCGCATAGAGCATCAGGATGTCTCCGCTCCAGATGAACATCAGATGCAGGAAACCTATCAGCAGCAATATGGACAGCCTGCGGTAGAATATGCGGATTCCGTTCGCGCCGCGCTTGCGGGCGTTGGAGAGGATTATCGAGAATCCCAACCCGAACAGCAGGGAGAATATCGTATAGAATTTGCCGTCGACGAATATCCCCTGGAGCACGCGCACCACCCTGTCGGCGGATGCGGTGTCCATCGCAGCGGCAGCGTCGGCGTGCAGGAAGGTGTAGAGGGAGAATTCCGGGAAATTGGCCAGCACGATGCCGAGCAGGGCGAAGCCGCGCAGTGCATCGAGGATGACATAGCGCTCCGAAGACGTCACCGGCATCGGGGCATTCATATTCCGCAGAGGTCTTCGCGCTCACGCAGATCCCTGATGCGGAGCTGTATGGAGGAATTGCCCCGGTAGTAGTTCTCCACTATCGCGTAGCAGACGTCGAAAGGGTTGCCCTCCCGGATATAGTCGAAGCAGTCGGCCATATTGAATGCGATGGAAGGAATCTGGTGGTAGGGCTGCGACTCCTGAATGAGGTCGAGCTTCATATGCACCCCGCCTGCGCCCACCTTGCGGCCGGTGCCGGCGTCATAGACGTTCTCGGTGACGAATATGGGGTTGTTGTTGCCCGGCCCGAAGGGCTGGAACTGCTTGAGTATGCGGAAAAACTTCGGGGTGATCTGAGCGAAGTCAAGCTTCGAGTCCACCTCCACGACCGGAGTGAGCATCTCCTTGGTTATGTGCCCCGCTATGAACGCGTCCATCCTCGCGGAGAACTCCTGCAGCTTTTCTTCCCTGAGGGTGAGGCCCGCGGCATACATATGCCCCCCGAAGTTCTCCAGCAGGTCGGCACAGCTCTCGATGGCCTCGTAGAGGTCGAAGCCCGCGATGCTGCGCGCGGAGCCAGTCACGAAACCGTTGGACTTGGTAAGCACGACGGTCGGCCTGTAATATGCCTCCACGAGCCTTGAGGCCACGATTCCCACGACACCCTTATTCCATTTAGGATTATAGACTATGGTGGCGTTGGCACAGCACAGGCAGGTGCCGGACTGCACCATTTCCAGCGCTTCCTGAGTGATCTCGCGGTCAATGTTCTTGCGTTCGTTGTTGCTCTCGTTGATCTTCTCCCCTATCGCCATCGCCGCTGAAGTCTCTGCGGCGGTCAGCAGTTCCACGGCCAGTCTTCCGGACTCCATACGCCCGGCGGCATTGATGCGCGGGCCGATTTTGAACACGATGTCATCGACGGTGATGTGCCCCGGTTCCAGATTGGAGAGCGTAATCATCGCCAGCAGTCCCCGGCAGGGGTTCTCATTGAGCTGCTTGAGCCCGAAATGGGCGAGGATGCGGTTCTCTCCCACCATAGTCACCAGGTCGGAGGCTATGCTCACCACGAGCAGGTCGAGCAGCGGAATCAGGCTCTCGAAAGGGACTCCGTAGCGCTGCGAATATGCCTGCACCAGCTTGAAACCCACCCCGCAGCCGGAGAGGTCGTCGAAAGGATAGTGGCAGTCCTCGCGCTTCGGGTCAAGCACCGCCACCGCCGCAGGCAGTTCTTCCTCCGGAAGATGGTGGTCGCAGATGATCACGTCCACCCCCTTGCCGGCGGCATAGTCCACCTTGTCCTTGGCCTTGATGCCGCAGTCGAGGGTGATGAGAAGGCCGAAGCCGTTGTCGGAGGCCCAGTCAATACCCTTGAAAGAGACCCCGTAGCCCTCGTCGTAGCGGTCAGGGATATAGAAATCGACGGCGGAGGTGAAGCGGCGTATGAAAGAATATACAAGCGCCACAGCAGTGGTGCCGTCCACGTCGTAGTCCCCATAGACGAGTATCTTCTCCCCGGAGACTATCGCGCGGCGCAGCCTTTCCACGGCCGCGTCCATATCCTTCATCAGGAACGGGTCGTGCAGGGCGTCAAGGCTCGGTCTGAAGAACGAGCGGGCCTCCTCGAACGTGCTGACCCCGCGCTGCACCAGCAGGTCGGCAAGCACCCTGTCAATGCCCACTTCGGCGGCCAGCCTCTCGACCGTCGCGCTGTCCGCAGACTCCTTGATAATCCACTTGCAGTCCTTAGCCATATCTCAACAAAGATAGCGTTTATTTCGGAATATTTATCGTATTTTTGCGCTATGGAATACAGTGAACAGGAACTTTTACGCAGGGAGTCTCTCTCCAGACTCAGGGAACTGGGCATAGAGCCCTATCCCGCAGCGGAATACCCGGTCAACGCCACGGCAGCGGAGATAGCCGCCGGGTATGACGCGGAAAAGGGGAATTTCCAGGAAGTATGCATAGCGGGCAGGCTGATGAGCCGGCGCATAATGGGCGCAGCCTCGTTCGGGGAGCTGCAGGACAGCACGGGGAGAATCCAGATATATGTCAAGCGCGACGAAATCTGCCCGGGCGAAGACAAGACTATGTACAACACGGTGTGGAAGAAGTTGCTCGACATCGGGGACATCATAGGCGTCAAGGGCTTCGCCTTCATCACCCAGACCGGACAGCTCAGCGTTCACGCCAAGGAGCTCACCCTGCTGAGCAAGTCGCTCAAGGTCCTCCCGATAGTGAAGGAAATGGACGGCCAGCTCTTCGACGCGGTCACCGACCCCGAGCTCCGCTACCGCCAGAGGTATGTGGACCTGATAGTCAACCCTCAGGTCAAGGAGGTGTTCGTCAAGAGGGCCAAGATAATATCCACGATGCGCCGCTACTTCGACGAGGCCGGCTGCCTCGAGGTGGAGACCCCAATCCTGCAGAGCATCCCGGGAGGCGCGACCGCCCGCCCGTTCATCACCCACCACAACGCGCTGGACATCCCCCTCTATCTGAGAATCGCCAACGAACTCTACCTCAAGAGGCTGATCGTGGGGGGATACAACGGGGTATATGAGTTCGCCAAGGACTTCCGCAACGAGGGTATGGACAAGACCCATAACCCGGAGTTCACCTGTATGGAGATCTATGTGGCCTACAAGGACTACAACTGGATGATGAAGTTCATCGAGAAGATGCTCGCCGAGGTGTCCCTTGCCGTCAACGGCACGACCCGGGTCAAGATCGGCGACAACGAAGTGGACTTCGGCGGAGAATACCGCCGCCTGCCGATACTCGAGGCCATCAGGGAATACGCCGGAGTCGACGTGGGCGGGATGGACGAGGACGAGCTCCGCAAGACCTGCAACGCACTTGGAGTCAAGATTGAGCCGTCTATGGGCAAGGGCAAGCTCATCGATGCCATCTTCGGGGAATACTGCGAAGACAAGCTCATCCAGCCGACATTCGTCACCGACTACCCGGTGGAAATGTCCCCTCTGACCAAGCGTCACCGCGACAACCCGCAGCTGACGGAGCGCTTCGAGCTCTTCGTCTGCGGCAAGGAGCTCGCCAACGCATATTCCGAGCTCAACGACCCTATAGACCAGCTCCAGAGATTCGAGGAGCAGGCAAGACTCAAGAGCAAGGGCGACGACGAGGCGATGTACATCGATATGGACTTCGTGCGCGCCCTCGAGTACGGTATGCCTCCGACATCCGGACTGGGGATGGGGATTGACCGCCTCACGATGTTTATGACCGGCCAGACCACCATCCAGGACGTACTCTTCTTCCCTCAGATGAAGCCCGAGAAGAAACTCAAGAAAGAAGAGAAACAGTGACGGAGACGCTCACATCCGCATCCAATCCCAAGATCAGGAGACTGCTCGAACTGCGGCAGAAAGCATCCGAGCGGCGCGAGAGTTCACTGTTCACGGTGGAGGGGCGGCGCGAGCTGGAGCATTGCCTGGAAGCGGGATACGAGCCGGACACGGTCTTCGTCTGCCCGGAGATTGCGGGCGAGGTGAATATTCCCGGCTGCCGAATCTGCCACCTCAGCCGGGAACTCTATGCCAAGGTCGCCTGCCGCGAGGGGACGGAGGGCGTCATAGCCGAAGTCAAGGCCCGCGAGCACCGTCTGGAAAGCCTGAAGCTCGGGAAGAATCCGCTCGTCGCGGTAATCGAGGGAGTGGAGAAGCCCGGCAATATCGGCGCGGTGCTGAGGACCTGCGATGCGGCGGGAGCCGATGCGCTGATAATCTGCGACCCGCGAACCGACATCTACAACCCCAACCTCATCAGGGCCTCGCTGGGCGCGGCGTTCACGGTACAGACAGCCGTCTGCGAGAGCTCCGAAGCCATCAGATACCTAAAGGACAGAGGGATACGGATACTCACAGCGCAGCTTCAGGACTCCTCCCTCTACTACGACTGCGATATGCGGGGCGGGGTCGCCATTGCGCTGGGAACAGAATCCACCGGACTCAGCGGCATCTGGCGGGAGACTGCGGACGCGCACATAATGATACCGATGCTGGGGCGGCTCGACTCGCTCAATGTCTCCGTCTCCGCTGCGATACTGCTCTACGAATCTGTAAGACAACGCAACAATGGATAAGTTCGGCCTTATCGGCTGCCCGATAGCCCACTCGCTGAGTCCGAGGCTCTTCGAAGCCGCATTCCACGGCAAATACGCCTATGAACTCATAGAAACACCCGATTTCGAGGAAGCCTGGGCGGCATTTCTCAAGGGCTACAGGGCCGTCAATGTCACCGCCCCGTTCAAATGCGACGCATTCGGGCGGGCGGACTGGAAAAGCCCCGAGTGCGGGAGGGTCGGAGCGACCAACCTCTGCCTCAACACAGAAGACGGCGTAAAGGCGTGGAATTCCGACTATATGGGAGTCCGCGCCCTGCTGGAATCGCTCGCTGCCGATACGGTGGCGGTGATAGGATTCGGCGGTGCGGGCAAGGCCGCTCTCGCGGCGGCTGAAGACCTGGGATTCCGCACCGCGCTCTATCGTCACGACGGGATTTCACGCGGGGTCAAGGCGGATGTCATCATCTACACCCTGCCTTCCGCCGTGGGGGGGATAGATTCTCTTGACTGCGACGTCCTGATTGAGGCGAACTACAGGAATCCCTGCCTCTCCTCCCATCCGGGATACATTCCGGGTACGGCCTGGCATCTGCAGCAGGCGGTCCTCGGCTATAAGATTATGAGCGGGGACGAGCCGGACGTGGAGGCTATGCGAAAAATTTATCTTTGATCTTCTCGGCTATCTCCCTCACGGTCAGGCCATCAGTGTCGATGATGAAAGATGCCTCGCCGTAGAGGGGCTCACGCTCCGCATAGAGTCTGTCCGCGTCCCTGAACAGAGGCCGGGACGCGTCATCCACGCCGAGGCGCTCGCGTATCGTCTCCAGAGGAGTCCGCAGATAGACGCTTCTGCTGCGGGAGAGAATCTCCGCACGGGCCTCGGGATTGCAGAAAGTTCCGCCGCCTAAAGACAGCACCGACGGCTTCCAGATGGTTTCCGCGCTGTCAAGAAAGCGCCTCAGCGCCTTGAGTTCCGCCCTGCGGAATGCAGGCTCGCCGTCGCGGAAAATCTGCGGAATGCTCATATGCTCGGCTCTCACCACCAGAGAATCCAGATCGGCGAAATGCGCATCCAGCAGTGACGCCAGCTCCCGCCCGACGCTGCTCTTGCCGCAGCCCATAAAACCGGTCAGCGTGATGATTGTCTTTTCCACACGATAAAGATAGTGAGTTTTTCATCGCTTTTAGCAAAAAAATCTCTATCTTGCAGAGTAAAATATATATGTTATGTCACTTAATAAAGTAATGCTTATCGGCAATGTCGGGAAGGACCCGGAAGTCCGTTACCTCGACAGCAGCGCCCCGGGAGGGCAGGGAAGGAAAGTCGCCACCTTCACTATGGCGACGATGGAGAGATACAGAGACCGTAACGGGGAGTCCAGAGAAAGCACCGAATGGCACAATATAGTGGCCTGGGGACAGCCTGCCGACATCGTTGAGCGCTTCGTCAAGAAAGGCACTCAGCTCTATATCGAAGGCCGGCTGAGGACCAGGTCGTGGACAGACCAGAGCGGAGCCAAGAAATACACGACGGAAATCAACGTGGACAATCTTCAGCTGCTCGGGCGCAGGGACGGAGCTCCGGCGGAAGGAGGATACTCCCAGATGCAGCAGCCGTCACAGCCTCAGGCCTATCAGAGACCTCCGCAGGCCGCAGCCCCGAAGCCTGTTCCGGCAAGTCCCGCCGCCCCTGTGGCGGCTGACATCGACGATGCTCCGGCCGATGACCTTCCGTTCTGAAACCCATACGCTGTTTTGAACCGTCTGATTGTCAAATCATTCCAAAACAGCCTCTAAAACCTACCGTTATGACAGAAAAAGCCAAGAAGCTGCTCAACGACTATCCGGCAGCAAGATGGGGCGTGCTGATACTCATCGCCCTGATGATGTTCTTCGCATATATGTTCGTGGACGTGATGTCTCCGCTCAAGTCTCTCGTGGAGAGCAACCTGGGCTGGGACAGCGGAGTCTTCGGCAAGTATGCGGCATCTGAATATATTCTCAACGTCTGCGGATTCCTCATCATCGCGGGCGTGATTCTCGACAAGCTCGGAGTCCGCTTCTCCGGCGTGCTCGCTGCCGGGCTTATGGTGCTCGGAGCCGGGATCAAATTCATCGGCATCAGCGACTGGTTCCAGACCACCGCGTTCGCGCAGTGGCTCGGCAGCTGGTGGGTTGAGATGCCTGCGAGCGCCAAGATGGCTTCCCTCGGATTTATGATCTTCGGCTGCGGCTGCGAGATGGAGGGCACCAATGTCTCCAAGATTATCGCCAAATGGTTCAAGGGCAAGGAAATGGCTCTGGCTATGGGCCTTGAGATGGCCATCGCGCGGCTCGGAGTGTTCGGAGTGATGTGGATTGCTCCGCTCATCTCCGCCAAGTTCGACAATTCGGTCATCGCTCCTCTCGGATTCTGCGGTGCGCTGCTGGTAATCGGACTTATCAACTTCATCATCTTCGGAGTGATAGACCGCAAGTTCGACAGGCAGCTGGTGGAAGAGGGACTCGCTACCGAGGAAAAATCCCCGGAAGACGAATTCCACGTCAGCGACCTCGGCGCAATCTTCAAGAGCAAGATGTTCTGGATTGTGGCTCTGCTCTGCGTGCTCTACTACAGTGCCATTTTCCCGTTCCAGAGATATGCCACCAACTTCCTGGAAGAGACTCTCGACATCGATGCGGCCGCAGCTGCGCAGCTCTTCAGCTGCTTCCCTATTCTGGCGATGGTACTCACCCCGTTCCTGGGCATCTTCATCGACCGCATCGGCAAGGGGGCGTCGATGCTGATGGCCGGCTCCGTGATTATGGTCGTCTGCCATCTGTGCTTCGCGTTCCTGCTTCCGGCTTTCCCGAGCAAGGCATTCGCCCTGTCCCTGATTGTAGTGCTGGGCGTGAGCTTCTCGCTCGTGCCTGCGGCCCTCTGGCCGTCGGTGCCTAAGATCATTGACGAGAAGATACTCGGCAGCGCATACTGCCTCATCTTCTGGGTTCAGAACATAGGACTCTGCCTCGTGCCTATGCTCATCGGTTCGCTCCGGCAGTCCACCGGCGGATATACCGTGCCGATGATCGTATTCTCCAGCTTCGGCGTGCTCGCATTCATCCTCAGCATCTATCTCAAGGCTGAAGACAGGCGCAAGGGCTACGGGCTTGAGCTTCCTAACATCAAGGATTAACACGCCCGCCTGCGGGGGTTTCTCCGGGAGCGGCGTTTCGGATATATGGCAATGATGAACAGGAAAAGCGGCGGCAGCGCCGCGTGCTGGATAGCGTTGGTATGCCTGATGGCGCCGATGTTCGCGTCGTACTTCTTCGACGATATGTTCTCGACGCTCTCGCAGATATTCCAGCATCCGGAGTGCCTCGAACTCGGCTGGGACAGCGCCGACTACGGCTTCTACGCCGGCGGATACAGTTTTCTCTGTGTCTGCGGCGGGCTTATAGTCTGCGGGGTGCTGCTGGACCTGTTCGGGGTGAGGGTCATAGGCTCGGTCTTCGTCGGACTGATGGCCCTCGGGGCCGCGACCGTGTTCTTCGCCATACGCTCCGGTCTTCCCGCAAGCACCTCGCTTGCCCTCGCCTACGGCGGATGTATGGTCTTCGGGCTAGGCAGCGAAATCGCCGGAGTGGCCGTGACCCGCTCCATCGCCAAATGGTTCAAGGGGCGCAATGTCGCATTCGCGATGGGGGCGCAGGTGGCGGTCGCCCGTCTCGGCACCGCAGCCGCATTCATCCTCTCTCCGGCGCTGGTCGCACAGAAGACGGAAGGCGAGATTTATACGCTCGCGGAAACCTCCCGCCCGGCGGCATTGGGGCTGATTCTGATTCTGCTCGGAGTGCTGCTCTGGGGCGTGTTCGTGGCGATGGACTCGCGCTTCGACAAGGAAAGAGGCGTCAAGAGCGGCAGAGTGGCCGTGAAGGAGGAGGACAAGTTCAAGTTCTCGGATATTCTCAAGCTCATCACCAACCCGAGGTTCGTGATGATTTCCCTGCTCTGCGTGTTCTTCTACTGCTGCATCATTTCGTTCAAGAAGTTCGGCACCTCGATCGTGATTCCGCGCTTCGGGATGGATGTGGACCGCGCCAAATGGGTGATTTCGATGATTCCGTTCTTCACGGTCGTCTTCACCCCGCTCTTCGGTGCGCTGGTGGACAAGGCCGGCAAGGCGACTCTCTGGATGGCTCTCGGCTCGGCGATGGTCCTGGCGGCACATCTGCTGCTGTGCTTCGCCCCGCAGGGAGTGCCGTTCTGGGGGTACTTCTCGATTGCCGTGCTCGGCGTGGGCTATTCGCTCGTGCCGTCCGCGATGTGGCCGTCCGTACCGAAGATAGTGCCCGAGCGCAACCTAGGCACCGCCTATTCGATGATCTACTGGATTCAGAATATGGGGATGCTGCTTGTCCCGGTCTTCGTGGGCCGCATCTTCAAGAGTTTCGCAGGGGTCGAGGCGGCCGTCAGGGCCGAGTACATATTCATCGGCCTGGGAGTTCTTGCGGGTGTAGTGGCCATCGGGATGCTGCGCTCGTCCCGCAGGCATCCGGAACTCGCTCTCGACAAGCCAAGCGGAGGAAAGTGATGTACGAACTGCTCGACGGCATAAACTCCCCATCCGACATCAAGGGCTTCAGCATCCCGCAGCTCAGGCAGCTTTGCGCGGAGTTGAGAGACTGCATCATACGGACTTGCGCCGAGAGTCCGGGACATCTGGCGTCGAGCCTCGGTGCAGTCGAGCTGATTGTCGGTCTGCATTATGTCTTCGATGCGCCGGAAGACAAGATCGTCTTCGACGTAGGACATCAGGCCTATGCCCACAAATTGCTGACAGGACGAAGGGAGCGTTTCCGCTCGCTGCGCAGCGGCGGAGGGCTCAGCGGCTTCCCGAGCCGCAGCGAGAGCGAATACGACTGCTTCGGAGCGGGGCATTCCTCCACTTCCATATCGGCCGCGCTGGGCTTTGCGCAGGCCGCAAGAATACAGGGGCTGAAACGCAAGGCGATAGCGCTCATCGGAGACGGCGCGATGACGGGAGGCCTCGCATTCGAAGGGTTCAACAACGCCGGGGCGAGCGGGGCGGACCTGCTGGTGGTGCTCAACGACAACAACCAGTCCATCGACAACAACACCGGAGCGATGCACGAGTATCTGCTCAAAATCTCCACGAGTTCCTACTACAACCGCGTCAAGACCCATATCTGGGACCTGCTCGGGGACGGCAGGTTCAGGAGGTTCATACAGCGCTGGGTGCGCAGTCTGAAGTCCTGGTTCGTCAAGGGGTCGGGGGGAGACCTTTTCGAAGCGCTGGGATTCAGGTACTTCGGGCCTGTTGACGGCAACGACATAGAGGATGTGGTGAGGGCGCTCTCCAGACTGAAGGACATCGGAGGGCCGAGGATTCTGCACTGCATCACGGTCAAGGGCAAGGGTTACGGCCCCGCCGAGGCGGACCCCGTCACCTGGCACGCCCCAGGACACTTCATCCCGGAGACGGGCGAGAGGCTGTCAGACCCGCACACGCGCGACCGCTACCAGGACGTCTTCGGGCAAGTGCTGCTGGAACTCGCGGAAATGAACCCGAAAGTCGTCGGGGTCACGCCCGCTATGGCTCAGGGCTGCGGGATGAACAGGCTCGCCGCGCAGAGGCCCGGGCAGTTCTTCGACGTGGGCATCGAGGAAGAGCACGCGGTCACCTTTGCCGCAGGGCTGGCCGCAGGAGGTATGAGACCGTTCTGCAACATCTACTCGTCCTTCTCCCAGAGGGCATACGACCAGATTGTGCACGACGTGGCGCTCCAGAAGCTCCCGGTGGTGATTTGCCTTGACCGGGCCGGGCTCGTCGGGGAGGACGGCGCGACCCATCACGGGCTTCTGGACATTGCAGCTCTGCGCTGCGTCCCGGACACGGTCATCTCTTCTCCGCGCAACGAAGAGGAGCTTAAAGCCCTGATGTACTCCGCCCTTGCCCACGACGGCGGCCCGTACATAATAAGGTATCCGCGCGGGATGGGCGAGGGCGTGGCCTGGAGGAATGTCCCGTTCCGGACGCTCGAGACCGGCAAGGCCGAGACTCTCTCCGAGGGGGACGAGGTGGCTCTCGTCTGCACCGGACCCGTGACCAACAGGGCGCTCGAAGCGGCTTCCGGCTATCCCGGACGGGTGGGAGTCTATAATTTCCGCTTCGTCAAGCCGCTCGACGAGGAGAGGCTCGCCGAGATAGCCCTCAGATACCGCCACATAATCACGGTCGAGGACGCTTCTCTCAAGGGCGGCCTGTATGGAGCGGTGTGCGAGTTCCTGATGGCTGGCGGATACGGCGTACGCGCGGAAGGAATGGGCACAGAAGACAGGTTCATCCCGCAGGACCGGCAGAGCAGCCAGCTCGCCTCCTGCGGTCTGGACAGAGAGGGAATCGAAAAAAGATTGAAAAAAGTTTTTGAAGATAAGAAATAATTCCTATCTTTGCAATCCCTTATCGCAAGGGAACTTTGAAATAGGCATTGCCGATGTAGCTCAGGTGGCCAGAGCACGTGATTTGTAATCTCGGGGTCGTGGGTTCGACTCCCTCCATCGGCTCATCAGCAATATTAAGGGCAAGTACCAGAGTGGCCAAATGGGGCAGACTGTAAATCTGCTGGTTATACCTTCGGTGGTTCGAATCCATCCTTGCCCACCACAAAGGAGTAAATCCTCCATGCGGGGTTCGTATAATGGCTATTATGCCAGCCTTCCAAGCTGGAAATGGGAGTTCGATTCTCCTACCCCGCTCCAAAGATTGCCGATGTAGCTCAGGGGTAGAGCGCATCCTTGGTAAGGATGAGGTCATGAGTTCAATTCCCATCATCGGCTCCACGCCGGTCTAAAAAGCCGGCTTGTTTTTGCAACAACTTTTATACGTAATATTATGGCAAAAGAAGTTTTCAAAAGGGACAAACCCCACGTCAACATCGGCACCATCGGCCACGTTGACCACGGCAAGACCACCCTTACTGCAGCCATCACCAAGGTGCTTGCAGAGAAAGGTCTTAGTGAGGTCAAGTCTTTCGACCAGATCGACAACGCTCCTGAAGAGAAGGAGCGCGGTATCACCATCAACACCGCTCACGTAGAGTATCAGACCCAGAGCCGTCACTATGCGCACGTCGACTGCCCGGGCCACGCCGACTATGTGAAGAATATGGTTACCGGCGCCGCTCAGATGGACGGTGCAATCCTCGTGGTTGCCGCCACCGACGGCCCTATGCCTCAGACCAACGAGCACGTGCTTCTCGCGAAGCAGGTGAACGTGCCTAAGATGGTCGTATTCCTCAACAAGGTTGACCTCGTAGAGGATGAGGAGATGCTCGACCTCGTCGAGATGGAAGTCCGCGACCTTCTCAACAAGTATGACTTCGACGGCGACAACGCCCCTATCATCCGCGGTTCCGCCCTCGGCGCTCTCAACGGAGACCCGAAGTGGGAGGCCAAGGTAATGGAGCTTATGGACGCTGTGGACACTTACATCCCGCTTCCTGTACGTGAGAACGAGAAGCCGTTCCTGATGCCTATCGAAGACATCTTCTCCATCACCGGACGCGGCACCGTCGTTACCGGACGTATCGAGACCGGTACCATCCACGTCAACGACCCTGCTGAAATCGTGGGCTTCAGCGACAAGCCGAAGAACACCGTAGTGACCGGCGTCGAGATGTTCCGCAAGCTGCTCGACCAGGGCGAGGCCGGAGACAACGTAGGTCTGCTCCTCCGCGGTATCGACAAGAAGGAGGTAAAGCGCGGCGAAGTTATCGCCAAGCCGGGCTCCATCACCCCTCACAAGCACTTCCTCGGACAGATTTACGTCCTCAAGAAGGAAGAGGGCGGACGTCATACTCCGTTCCACAACAAGTATCGTCCTCAGTTCTTCATCCGTACGCTTGACGTTACCGGCGAGATTACTCTCCCTGCAGGCGTAGAGATGGTGATGCCTGGCGACAATGTCGAGATCGACGTCAACCTCATCACTCCTGTCGCACTCAACGAGAACCTCCGCTTCGCCATCCGCGAAGGCGGCCGTACCGTCGGCGCAGGTCAGGTGACCAAGATCCTTGACTGATACAGTCTGAAGACGGATGCCCCGGACGGGGTGTCCGTCCATTCAGGGGAATAGAACAATGGTAGTTCAGCGGTCTCCAAAACCGTAGATGTGGGTTCGATTCCTGCTTCCCCTGCAAATATCAAAGGTTACGATTTGGTAATTGTTTAACAGATGCCGCTAAACTGCTTCCGACGACGGCATCCTTTAAATGTAAAGATGAGAAAGATTATCACTTATTTCAAAGAGTCTTTCGTAGAGCTGACCAAGAAGACGACTTGGCCGAATTGGGCAAAGCTTCAGAGCTCCGCCCTTCTGGTCATTGTCACCACTGTCATATTGGCCGCTCTGCTCTGGATTATCGACTTCGCTTTCCAATCTCTGATGACAGGAATCTACACTCTGTAACTTTTATCGGCGGGCTCAATGGGAGAAATGAAATGGTATGTCCTGCGTACTGCAGGCAGCAAGGAGAAGAAAGCCAAGGAATACCTTGAGAAAGAGATAGAGAGAGCCGGTCTACAGGACGAAGTCGCTCAGGTGCTGGTTCCCGTAAAGAAGGAAATCGTCACCAAGAACGGCAAGCGCAAGGCTGTCGACAAACTGCTCTATCCGGGTTATGTGCTCATTCAGGCCGAGCTCAGCGCGAGGCTTGAGAACATAATCCGCAATCTCGTGCCCGGTATGTCCGGCTTCCTTACCGAGAAGAAGACCACAGGCGGCTCCCAGTTCGAGAGAGTTCCCGTGCCCCTTCGTGACGAGGAGGTCCAGAGGATTCTCGGCAATCAGGACGAGAACATCGACAACGCCGCAGAGACGTATGTCGATTACTCCATCGGAGAGTCCGTGCGTATCACTGACGGCCCGTTCAGCGGCTTCAGCGGCACTGTTGACGAGATTGTAGAAGACAGAAGCAAGATTAAGGTCATAGTCGAGATATTCGGGCGCAAGACGCAGGTCGAACTCAACTTTACACAAGTGACTAAAGAATAACAAAGTATTATGGCAAAAGAAGTTACCGGATACATCAAGCTCCAGATTAAGGGCGGCGCCGCCAACCCGGCTCCTCCGGTAGGACCGGCACTCGGTTCCAAAGGCTTGAACATAATGGATTTCTGCAAGGCCTTCAATGCGGCCACGCAGGGACAGGCGGGCAAGACGCTCCCTGTGGTGATCACCGTCTATTCGGACAAATCCTACACATTCGAGGTTAAGCAGCCGCCGGTTGCCGTATCCCTCAAGGAAGCCGCGAAAATCACCAAGGCTTCGGGCGAACCTAACAGAAAGAAAGTGGCATCCGTCACCTGGGATCAGGTCAAGACCATCGCGGAGGGCAAGATGCCGGACTTCAACTGCTTCACCATCGGAGCGGCGATGAAGATGGTTGCAGGAACCGCAAGAAGTATGGGCATCACCGTCAGCGGTGAATTCCCGGAGGACCTTAAATAGACGCGCGAATTATGAGTAAGATTACCAAAAATCAGAAAGCAGCCGCAGAGAAGTACGACTCCCACAAGCTGTACCCGCTCAACGAAGCGTGCCAGGTAGTTAAGGACATCACGTTCACCAAGTTCGACTCCAGCGTCGAGATTCACGCCAACCTCGGCGTGGACCCGCGCAAGGCCAACCAGATGATCCGCGGCGTCGTCACGCTTCCTAACGGGACCGGCAAAGTGGTGAGAGTGCTCGCGCTCTGCACCCCTGACAAGGAAAACGAGGCCAAAGAAGCCGGAGCCGACTACGTAGGGCTCGACGAATATATCGAGAAGATCAAAGGCGGCTGGACGGATGTCGACGTCATCATCTGCACCCCGTCAGTGATGGCCAAGGTCGGCGCGCTCGGAAAGATACTCGGTCCGCGCGGACTTATGCCGAACCCTAAGACCGGCACCGTGACGATGGAGATCGGAGCGGCGGTCAAGGCGTCCAAGGGCGGCAAGATCGACTTCAAGGTCGACAAGACCGGCATCGTGCACACCGCCATCGGCAAGGCTTCCTTCACGGCACAGCAGCTCTATGAGAACGCCGCCGAGGTGCTCAACGCCATCGCGAAGCTCAAGCCGCAGTCCCTCAAGGGCACATATATGAAAAGCGCCGCTCTGTGCTCCACTATGAGCCCGGGCGTCAAGGTTGATCTCAAGGCATTCCTCAACGGTGCTGAGTAAAAATTCAATATTATGAAGAAGGAACTTAAAGGTCAGATTATTGAAAGCATCTCAGCGCAGATCAAGCAGTATCCAAACTTCTACATCGCGGATATTGCCGGGCTGAATGCAGGACAGACGAGCAGACTCCGCCGCGAATGCTACAACGAAGGAGTAGCTCTCACAGTAGTCAAGAACACTCTTTTCGCCCACGTGCTGAACGCAGTCGAGAACGAGGAGGTGAAGTCGCTTGCGGAAACTCTGGTGGGCAACACCGCCATTATGTATACCAACACCCCGGCCGCGCCTGCGAAACTCATCAAGAAGCTTCAGCGCGAAGGCTTCACCAAGCCTGTCGTCAAGGGCGCGTATGTGCAGGACTGCGTATTCATCGGTGAGGACAAGCTCGACCAGCTCGCAGCCATCAAGACCCGTGAAGAGCTCATCGGCGACATCATCGGTCTCCTCCAGAGCCCTGTCCGCAACATCGTCTCCGCTCTTGAGAACGCATCAAAGGGCAAGGCCGAAGACGAGAAAGTCGGCGCAGCCAAGCCTGCTGAAGCTCCGGCAGCGGAAGCTCCCGTAGAGGAGGCTCCGGCAGCGGAAGCCGCACCGGCAGAGACTCCGGCCGAATAAACAAGCAAATATTAACAATTTAAAAATAAAACAATCAATTATGGCAGATGTAAAAGCCCTCGCAGAAGAGTTGGTAAACCTTTCTGTGAAAGATGTTCAGGAACTTGCTAAGATTCTCAAGGACGAGTATGGTATCGAGCCTGCAGCCGCAGCAGTAGTAGTGGCCGCAGACGGCGGAAACGGCGCGGCGGCAGAGGCCGAGCAGACCGAATTCGACGTTATCCTCAAGTCAGCGGGTCAGGGCAAGCTCAACGTGATCAAGGTTGTCAAGAGCGAGCTCGGTCTCGGTCTGAAGGAAGCCAAGGATCTTGTTGACGGCGCTCCTGCAACAGTTAAAGAGAAAATTTCCAAGGCAGAGGCCGAAGCCCTCAAGGCAGCTCTTGAGGAGGCCGGAGCAGAGGTTGAGATTAAATAAATCCGCCTCTCCCTGCTTTAGGGGACAAACAGGTTTAGAGCCGGGGATAATAGGCTCTAAACCTTTTTTCCGTATTTAAGTTTTTCTCTATTTCCAAGGCAGAATATGTCAAAAAAGACCAATAACAAGCGTATAAACTTTGCCACATCCAAGATCCTGGAGTACCCTGATCTTCTGGAGGTGCAGCTGAAGTCGTTCAAGGACTTCTTCCAGCTGGAGACCACCCCGGAGAACAGGAAGAGTGAAGGCCTGTATCAGGTTTTCCAGGAAATCTTCCCGATTGAGGACACGCGGAACAGCTACAAGCTCGAGTTTATCGACTATTTTATCGATCCGCCGCAGTACTCGATTGAAGAGTGTCTTGACAGAGGACTGACCTACAACGTGCCTCTGAAGGCTAAACTTCGCCTTTCCTGCACTGACTCTGAACACGAAGACTTCGACACCAGGGTTCAGGACGTGTACCTCGGGAACATCCCGTATATGACTCCTGCCGGCACCTTCGTGATCAACGGCTCCGAGCGCATCATCGTCTCCCAGCTGCACAGGTCACCGGGCGTGTTCTTCGACCAGAGTATGCACGCCAACGGCACGAAGCTCTATTCGGCCCGCATCATCCCGTTCAAGGGCTCCTGGATAGAGTTCGCCACCGACATCAACAATGTGATGTATGCCTACATCGACCGCAAGAAGAAGCTGCCTGTCACGACGCTTCTGCGCGCCATAGGCTTCAATTCGGACAAGGACATCATTGACATCTTCGACCTTGCGGACGAGATTACCGTGAGCGAAGCCGAGCTGGAGGCCAACAAGGGCCGCAAGCTCGCCAACAATGTGCTCAAGACCAAGTTCGAGGACTTCATCGACGAGGACACGGGAGAAGTGACCCCGGTGGAGAGAATCGAAATCATCGTCAAGAGAGGCGAAGTCCTCGACGACGACACGATCAGCGCCATTCTCCAGGCGGAAGAGAAGACCATCCTTCTCCAGAAGGACGAGGCCAACTCCAACGAATATGCGATCATATTCAACACCCTGCAGAAAGACCCGACCAATACGGAGATAGAGGCCGTCAACTACATCTACAAGCAGCTCCGCAATTCGGAACCGCCTGATGAGAGCACGGCAAGGGACGTCATCGACAAACTCTTCTTCTCCGAAAAGAGATACGACCTCGGCAATGTCGGCCGCTACAGGCTCAACAAGAAGCTCGGTCTCACGACCGACCCTAATGTGCGCGTGCTGACCAACACCGACATCATCGAGATCATCAAGTACCTCATCCAGCTCATCAACTCCAAGGCCAGCGTCGATGACATCGACCACCTCTCCAACCGCCGTGTGCGCACCGTCGGCGAACAGCTAGCCAACCAGTTCAGCGTCGGCCTGAGCCGTATGGCCCGCACCATCAGGGAGAGGATGAACGTCCGCGACAGCGAGCAGTTCAACCCTATCGACCTCATCAACGCCAAGACCCTCTCGTCGGTCATCAACTCATTCTTCGGAACGAGCCAGCTGTCGCAGTTTATGGACCAGACCAACCCTCTCGCGGAAATCACCCACAAGAGGCGTCTGTCCGCCCTCGGTCCGGGAGGACTCAGCAGGGACAGGGCCGGATTTGAGGTCCGTGACGTGCACTACACCCACTACGGGCGTCTCTGCCCTATCGAGTCTCCTGAAGGCCCGAACATCGGACTCATCTCGTCCCTGTGCGTATATGCGCGCATCGACGATCTCGGATTCATCGAGACTCCGTACCGCGACGTGAAGAACGGCAAGGTGGACCTCAGCGCCGCCGGCTGCCACTATATGAGCGCCGAGGAAGAGGAGAACAAGCTGGTCTCCCTCGCCAACGTCAAGATGGACGATGACGGCAATATCCTCGAAGACCGCATCCAGTGCCGTCTTGAGGCCGACTTCCCTGTCGTCACCAAAGACAGTGTCGATTATATGGATGTCGCCCCTAACCAGATGGCTTCAGTGGCGGCTTCCCTGATTCCGTTCCTGGAGCACGACGACGCGCACCGCGCATTGATGGGCGCGAATATGATGCGCCAGGCCGTTCCGCTCCTGAAGCCGGAGTCCCCTATCGTGGGCACCGGCCTGGAGGAGAGGGCCTGCATCGACTCCCGCACCCAGTATGTCGCCGAGCGCAAGGGTGAAGTCACCTACGTCGACGCCAACGAAATCCGCATCCGCTACGAGCGCAGCGAGGGCGAGAGCTTCGTCAGCTTCTCGCCTGAGGAGACGACCTACAAGCTGCCTATCTACCGCAGGACCAACCAGAGCACGACCGTGACCCTCAAGCCTATCGTAAGGAAAGGCGACAAGGTCGAGAAAGGGCAGGTGCTCACCGAAGGCTATGCCACCCAGGACGGAGAGCTCGCTCTCGGACGCAACCTCAAGGTGGCGTTTATGCCGTGGAAGGGCTACAACTACGAGGATGCAATCGTGCTCTCCGAAGAGATGGTGAAGTGGGACGTGCTCACCTCCGTCCACGTGGACGAGTTCATCACCGAAGTGCGCGACACCAAGAGAGGTATGGAGGAGCTCACCTCCGACATCCCTAACGTCAGCGAGGACGCGACCCGCAACCTCGGCGAGGACGGCATCGTGCGCGTGGGCGCACATATCGAGCCGGGCGACATTATGGTCGGCAAGATCACCCCTAAGGGCGAGAGCGACCCTTCTCCTGAAGAGAAGCTCCTCAAGGCCATCTTCGGCGACAAGGCCGGCGACGTCAAGGACGCTTCGCTCAAGGCGAACCCTTCGCTGAGCGGCACCGTAATCAAGACCGCGCTCTACACCAAGCTCTCCAAGGAGGGCGGACGCAAGAGCGCAGCCAAGAACGACCAGAAAGCCCGTCTGGAGATGCGTCAGGCAGAGTACGACCGCAAGGCCGAGAAACTCTTCTCCGACTTCCTCCAGAAGCTCACGGCTCTGACCAAGAACAAGAAGAGCGCCGGCATCACCGACCTCTACGGGGTGGAGATTCTCGCCAAGGACAAGAAGATCACCGCCGAGCTGCTCAAGAGCATAGACTATAACAACATCAACTCCAGCAAGTGGACTTCCGAGAAGGAGACCAACGCTCTGATCCGCGACCTCATCAACAACTACTGCATAGCCCTCAAGACCGAGCAGGCCATCTGCAAGCGTGAGATGGACAAGATCAAGATCGGCGACGAGCTTCCTAACGGCGTGATGCAGATTGCCAAGGTCTACATCGCCAAGAAGCGCAAGATCACCGTCGGAGACAAGATGGCCGGCCGCCACGGCAACAAGGGCATCGTGGCCAAGATTGTCCGTCAGGAAGATATGCCGTTCCTCGAGGACGGGACTCCTGTGGACATCGTGCTCAACCCTCTCGGCGTGCCGTCCCGTATGAACCTCGGACAGATTTACGAAACCGTGCTCGGATGGGCGGGCTACAGGCTCGGACTGAAGTTCAGCACCCCTATCTTCGACGGCGCGAGCATCGACGAGATCTGCAGTTACACCGACAAGGCGGGCGTGCCGAGATTCGGCAAGACGCATCTGCGCGACGGCGGCACCGGAGACTACTTCGACCAGCCTGCGACCGTCGGCGTAATCTATATGATCAAGCTCGGCCATATGGTCGACGACAAGATGCACGCCCGTTCAATCGGACCGTACTCGCTGATTACCCAGCAGCCGCTCGGAGGCAAGTCACAGTTCGGCGGACAGAGGTTCGGAGAGATGGAGGTATGGGCGCTCGAAGCTTTCGGCGCGGCCAACGCTCTTCAGGAGATTCTGACCGTCAAGTCGGACGACGTGGTCGGCAGGGCCAAGACTTACGAAGCCATCGTCAAGGGAGACCCTATCCCTCCTGCAGGCATTCCGGAGTCGCTCAACGTGCTCCTGCACGAACTCCGGGGTCTGGGCTTAAAGGTAACATTGGACTAATTTGTTTGAACGAATAGTAATATGCCCGCTTTCAATAACAAAGACAATAAGATCAAGAGCAACTTCCAGACGATAAGCATCTCGCTCGCTTCGCCGGAGGACATCACCGCGAGATCCTGCGGCGAAGTCCTCAAGCCGGAGACCGTCAACTACAGGACCTACAAGCCTGAACGCGACGGACTCTTCTGCGAGAAGATCTTCGGCCCGACCAAGGACTACGAGTGCTACTGCGGCAAGTACAAGAGAATCCGCTACCGCGGAATCGTCTGCGACAGATGCAACGTGGAGGTGACCGAGAAGAAGGTGCGCCGCGAAAGGATGGGCCACATCAGCCTGACCGTTCCGGTTGCGCACATCTGGTACTTCAAGTCCGCGCCGAACAAGATTTCCGCTCTGCTCGGACTTCCCGCCAAGAAGCTCGAATCCGTCATCTATTACGAGAAGTACATAGTTGTCAGGCCGGGTGCGGCCGAGGTCGAGAAGATGGCTCTCCTCTCGGAGGACGAGTATCTCGACGTGCTCGCGCGTGTCCCGGGCAACGGCAATCTTCCTGATTCCGACCCGGACAAGTTCATCGCCAAGATGGGCGCGGAAGGCATCTATGACCTGCTCAAGGAGATTGATGTCGAGGAGCTCGGCAAAGAGCTCCGTTCGAGAATGCTCGTGGAGACCTCCCAGCAGCGCAAGGCCGAGATTCTGAAGAGGCTTCAGGTAGTGAAGTGGTTCCAGGAGTCCAAGGGGGTCAACCGTCCGGAATGGATGATAATGAAGGTGGTCCCGGTAATTCCGCCGGATCTCCGCCCTCTCGTTCCGCTCGACGGCGGCAGGTTCGCGACAACCGACCTCAACGACCTCTACCGCCGCGTGATAATCCGCAACAACCGTCTTAAGAGGCTCATCGAGATCAAGGCCCCGGAAGTCATCCTCCGCAACGAGAAGCGTATGCTTCAGGAGGCCGTGGATTCCCTCTTCGACAACTCCAAGAAATCATCCGCCGTCAAGAGCGAGTCCAACAGGGCGCTCAAGTCCCTGTCCGACTCCCTCAAGGGCAAGCAGGGCCGCTTCCGTCAGAACCTGCTCGGAAAGCGTGTGGACTACTCCGCACGTTCGGTCATCGTCGTCGGCCCGGAGCTCAATATGCACGAGTGCGGCCTGCCTAAGTTTATGGCTGCGGAACTCTATAAGCCGTTCATCATCCGCAAGCTCATCGAGCGCGGCATCGTGAAGACGGTGAAGTCCGCCAAGAAGATCGTGGACCGCAAGGATCCGGTCATCTGGGACATCCTCGAGAACGTAATGAAGGGACATCCGGTGCTGCTCAACCGCGCCCCGACCCTCCACAGGCTCGGTATCCAGGCATTCCAGCCCCGGATGATCGAAGGCAAGGCCATCCAGCTGCACCCTCTCGCCTGCACCGCGTTCAACGCGGACTTCGACGGTGACCAGATGGCAGTGCACCTTCCTCTCGGCAACGCCGCGATTATGGAGGCGCAGCTGCTGATGCTCGGTTCGCAGAACATCCTCAACCCTGCCAACGGCGCTCCTATCACCGTGCCGTCGCAGGATATGGTGCTCGGTCTGTACTACATCACCAAGATCCGTCCGGGCGCGAAGGGAGAGAATATGAGGTTCTACTCCGCCGAAGAGGTGATCGTGGCCTACAATGAGAAGGCCATCGATATGCACGCCAAGATTTATGTGCGCATCCCTGTGGACAAGCTTGACCCGTCGAAGGGCATTCAGGTGGTGGAGACCTCCGCAGGCCGGATCATCGTCAACCAGTATGTGCCTGACGAAGTACCGTATGTCAATGAGGTCCTCGGCAAGAAGTCTCTCAGAAAGATTATCACCGACGTCATCAAGCACACCGGCGTGACCCGCACCGCGAAGTTCCTCGACGACATCAAGAACCTCGGATACGACCAGGCTTTCCGTGCCGGCATCTCGTTCAACCTCGGCGACGTGCTCGTCCCTGCGGAGAAGACTTCTCTCGTGGAGGATGCGTACAAGCAGGTCGCGAACATCCGTGACGACTACGACAACGGTTTCATCACCAACAACGAACGATACAACAAGGTCATCGACCTCTGGTCAGCGGTGGACAACAAGCTCACCAAGATTGTGACCAACCAGATTTCCGCCGACCAGCAGGGCTTCAACCCTGTCTATATGATGTTGGATTCCGGAGCCCGAGGCTCCACCACCCAGATCAAGCAGCTCTGCGGAATGCGAGGACTTATGGCCAAGCCGCAGAAGGCCGGCGCTTCCGGCGCGGACATCATCGAGAACCCTATCGTGTCCAACCTCAAGGAGGGAATGACAGTGCTTGAGTACTTCATCTCCACCCACGGTGCACGTAAGGGTCTTGCCGATACCGCCCTCAAGACCGCCGATGCAGGTTACCTGACCAGAAGGCTCGTCGACGTGTCGCACGATGTAATCATCAACGAGGAGGACTGCGGCACGCTCCGCGGACTCATCGCCACAGCCATCAAGAACAAGGACGAAGTCGTGGAGTCTCTCGGCGAGAGAATCCTCGGACGCACCTCTGTCCACGACATCTTCAACCCTCTCACCGGGGAGCTCATCATCAAGGCCGGCGAAGAAATCAGGGAGAAGGAGGCTGACCTCATCGACTCTCTGCCTATCGAGCAGGTCGAGATCCGTTCCGTGCTTACCTGCGAGAGCCGTAAGGGAGTCTGCGCGAAGTGCTACGGACGCAACCTTGCCACCAGCCGTATGGTCGAGAAGGGCGAGGTCGTCGGAGTCATCGCGGCACAGTCCATCGGCGAACCGGGCACGCAGCTTACCCTGCGTACCTTCCACGTCGGCGGTACTGCGTCCTCTTCGGCGGCGGATTCTTCCATCGAGTCCAAGTACAACGGTATCCTCAAGTTCGAGGAGCTGCGCACCATCGACAGGATCAGCGACGAAGGCAAGACCGAGACAGTGGTCGTCAGCCGTATGGCCGAACTCCGCATCATAGATGAGAACACCGGAATAACCTTCTCGCAGTACGACGTGCCTTACGGAGCGGTGCTCTACAAGGGTGACGGCGACAAGGTGAGCAAGGGAGACCTGATCTGCGACTGGGATGCATACAACGCCACCACCATCGTGGAGACTGCAGGTACCGTACAGTTCGAGAATATGATCGAGGGCGTGACCTTCCAGAAGGAAAGCGCCGACGAATACTCCACCAGCACCGACAAGGTCATCATCGAGTCCAAGGACAAGACGAAGAGCCCGACGCTGGTCATCAGGAACGATGCCGGAGAGAGCATCAGGCAGTTCAACCTGCCTGTAGGCGCTCACCTTATGGCCGAGAACGGCGACAAGGTCAAGGTCGGCGAGGTCATAATGAAGATTCCGCGCGCAATCGGCAAGGCGAGCGACATCACGGGCGGTCTGCCGCGCGTGACCGAACTCTTCGAAGCGCGCAATCCGTCAAGTCCGGCAATCCTGTCCGAGATCAACGGCGAAGTGATTATGGGCAAGGTCAAGAGGGGCAACCGCGAGATCGTTGTGCACAACAGCAACGGCGTGGAGAAGCACTACCTCGTACCTCTGAGCAAGCAGATTCTCGTACAGGAGAACGACTATGTCAAGGCGGGCTCTCCGCTCTCCGACGGCGGCGTCTCCCCGAGCGACATCCTCAACATCCTCGGGCCGGTCAAGGCACAGGAGTATATAGTCAATGAGGTGCAGGCCGTGTACCGTCTGCAGGGCGTGAAGATCAACGACAAGCACTTCGAGATTATCGTACGCCAGATGATGCGCAAGGTCGAGATAACCAACCCGGGAGACACCGAGTTCCTCAGCGAGGAGATGGTGGACAAGTGGAAGTTTATGGAGGTCAACGACGGCATCTACGGCAAGTATTACGTGCTGAACGCCGGAAGCTCGCAGCGCTTCGAGGAGGGGCAGATTATCTCCGCCCGCGACCTTCGCAGCGAGAACGCGTCACTTGAGCGTCAGGGACTTGACCCTGTCACGGCCCGCCCGACGCGCCCTGCCACCGCACGCCTTGTGCTTCAGGGTATCACGAGGGCCGCGCTGAAGACCGACAGCTTCATCTCCGCAGCATCATTCCAGGAGACCACCAAGGTGCTCAGCGAAGCCGCCATCCGCGGTCGCGTCGACCACCTCGAAGGCCTCAAGGAAAATGTCATCTGCGGCCATCTGATCCCTGCCGGCACCGGTCTCAAGGACTATCAGGACATCATCGTCGGACGCAAGGACGAGCTCACTGAGGAGCTCAACGAGCTTTAAGCTCCGGCATATCTGCAATATGGAGAGTCCGGCGGGGAATCGCCGGACTCTCTTTGCGTTTTTTCGGTTTCCGGCTCAAGGACGGCGGAAACGAGGCCGAGCGGATGCTTGATGTGTGGCAGAGGCGCTCAGAGCAACGGCGTGACCCGCGCTTACAGCAAGGCCGCGATGATAGGCTCGCCGAGAGCCGTGGTTGACACCGCCATCGACCTCAAGACGGAGTATGAGGCTACTCACGGCGCGGTCACCTCAGCGGCACCGAATGTATTCCTGAAATATTTCTTCATCAACACCAAGACCGGGGAGAAGTCCGGAGAGGTACTCGGAGAGATTTCGCTGTAGCGGTCATCATTTCATCGCCCCGTCACTTGGAATCATCGCCAGAAACGGCGGCCTCCGGTGGCGGGGCGTTGTCATATTCAAAAGATTTGTCAAGTTTTTTGCGTAAATAACTTGACTTTTGTATCTTTGCGCCATCAGTATCAGTCTATGGTAATCGGAGAACAGATAAAACAGAAGATAGCTTCTTTCCAGGATGGGGTTGTGTTCACAATCTCGGACTTCGGGTTCGACCCTGACAACGACCCTGCATTGGCAAAAGCATTGAGCAGGATGACGGCTTCCGGAGAACTGTGCAAAGTCTCAAAGGGGAAGTATTATAAACCCAAAGAGACTATGCTCGGGAGAATTAAACCGGTAAGCTCCGAAATAGTGAAGGATTTACTTGAGAAGGATGGAGAAACCATCGGATATATCACTGGACCGCAGGCTTTCGTGGCGATGGGATTGACATCCCAGATTTCTTCCGCCATTATGATAGGCTCCGGCAAATATCGGAGACCACTGCAGCGGGGAGAATATAAAATCTCATTTCTGAAACAGGACAACCCTATCACGAAAGACAATATCGAACTCCTGCGGATTCTTGACGCCATCAAACTGATACGCGAAATCCCGGCAGTGTCCCCTGATGCGGCCTGCAAGGCCATCATATCACTGATTCAGTCGCTTCCACCTCAAAGCTCAGGGGAACTTGAGAGGCTGTCGCTCGCATACACCAGCTACGTCCGCGCACTGCTCGGCGCCATACTTGAATACATCGGCCGCCCGACAACATTGGTGCGCAAATCTCTGAACGGCGTGACATCTTACAGACTGCCCGTCTCGGAGTCCGCATTGCCCAACAAATCAAACTGGAACATCAATGAACCTTCACGAAAATAAGGACGCATTCGCGGCCGCCATACAGCTGGCTTCCGCTTTTCGGAGGACATAGACATTGCCATAACCAGCGACTCTCAAAGGACTGAAAATCAGACAAAGAATACAATATCGCGGATATCCAAAATTATGTCAGCAGGACTGGAAGAAGTTCAAAATCCGGCGACCAGAAAATATTCCAAATACAGAAAGGCTTTCTACAGATATCCCGTCACCATAGACACCGGGCTAATCGGTGCCATCAATCCCGGTCAGATTCTTCTTGAAATCGTGTCCTTCGCAAATCCGTATCCATATCAGAAGGCATTCATCAAAAGCTTTCTCACAGAGTATCTGGAGAAAGCTGGTCGGAACGACATAATCGAACAGTTTGGAATGCAGGGATTTGAAATCCAGGTACTCGCCAAGAGCAGAACAGCTGCGGAGAAACTTGTCTCCCTTATCCGCCATTCATTGGCAGTCGATTACATAACAGAATTAAGGGCAAAGATCCGCCACTTCTACGACCTTCATTTCCTTTGGAACGATCCGGAAAGCAGGGAATATCTACAGAGTGACGAGTTCAAGAAAGATTTCCACGCATTGCTCGAAAGCGACCAGGCAAGATTCAAGGAGCCGGAGGGATGGTGCGACAAGACAACCGCCGACTCCCCTCTCATCAATTCATTCGACAGGATTTGGGCAGAACTTCAGGAAACTTATACAAAGGAATTGCCGGAACTCGCATATCAATCAATTCCATCTGCCGAAATCGTGGCCGAAAGTTTCAAAGAGCTTTCGGCACTCCTGAAATAACAAACCACACATCCCATCACCCGATATGAAGTGTATAGTTTGCGCCTGAAAAATCTTTCGGTCATATCGCATATATTTGGCTCAGATATACAACATTCCGATTTCCCCGCAAAAGTTTTCGCCACAAATCCCGATTTCCCCGCAAAAGTTTTTACGCTAAAACCGTATTTCCCCGAAATTTTCTGGCAGTGTCCGTGAGGGCTTCCTGTACGGTGCACCGGAGGCTGTTCCGCCGGAGACCCTCGCTTCGCTCGCCCTCCCACTGCGCTTCGCTTGCGGGCCCCTCCCGCTATCAAGCGCGGGTGCTTAGGGTCTCCGGCGGAACAGCCTCCGGCGCAAAACCCTCAATGTCGTCTCTTCGGAAATCAGCGGACCCGCGGCGGCGTTGTTGAAAACCTGTTGAAAAATTCCTGAAAAAAGTTGCCGAAAAATTTGGAAATCTGCCCCCCCCCTATTGTATCTTTGTGGTAATCTGCGAGTTGTGCATCCGGCAGGAAGGGCTGAAGGGGACGTGGACGGGGAATGGAACGCGGGCGGGGACTGGTGCGGGTGCGGCGGCGCGGAGGACAAACAGACAGGTTCAACCAACTAATTGTTTTTTTAGATTATGACAGAGAAAAGATTCTACCGGTCTCCTGAAACGGAGACGACCCCGATGC
>CAVLBF010000011.1:0-62115 GCA_963661285.1 Bacteroidaceae bacterium
GCAAGATGGAACTGTACTTCCAGAACACGATGTACATAATGTTCAGGATGATGGGGCTATATGTGAAGACGGAGTACCGCACTTCGAACGGCCGGATAGACATTACCATCGACACGGACAAGTTCGTCTATATAATCGAACTCAAGCGTGACCAGGCTCCGGAAACCGCCCTTGCCCAGATTGAGGAAAAGGGCTACGCCAAACCGTTCCTCGCCTCCGGCAAGCAAATCATAAAGCTCGGCATCAACTTCTCCTCCGAGACCCGCACAATCGACGGATGGCAGATGGCGTAGATTCCTGAGGAAACCAGCGTAATTTTTAGGGAAATCAGTGCTGGAAATCAACCGGTTATAAAATTGACCTGCAAAAGCGCGGAAAACAGGAACCCCCGCAGACTGTAAAAATTCTTTACAGCAGATGTAAAGTTTCTTTACATCACGCTCTCTGATAATTAAACTTAAGTGATTGACAGTCAGGCGATATTTTTCTTTGGCACGAAGATGGCTCATCCTCTCTGACGCAGGCCGGCACAGTGTCCGGAAGGCGCGGAAAACCCCGCCGCCACGGACTCCCGCCCGACCTCGCCGGAAGAAACCAAAGAAACAGACAGATATGATTAAAGTCACAAACCTCTCGAAAGTCTTCAGGACTGAAGAAATCGAGACCACTGCGCTCAACGGAGTGTCATTCGAAATCAAGGACGGCGAATTCGTCGCCATTATGGGCCCGTCCGGCTGCGGCAAGTCCACCCTGCTCAACATCCTCGGCCTCCTCGACAACCCGACCTCCGGCTCCTACGAGCTTCTGGGTCAGGAAGTCGCCAGCCTCAAGGAGAAGGAGCGCACCAAGTTCCGCAAGGGCAACATCGGATTCGTGTTCCAGAGCTTCAACCTCATCGACGAGCTCAATGTCTATGAGAACATCGAACTCCCTCTCCGCTACCTCAACATCTCCGCTTCCGAGCGCAAGGCCAAGGTCACCGAGATAATGAAGCGGATGAACATTAGCCACCGTGCCCAGCACTTCCCGCAGCAGCTCTCCGGCGGTCAGCAGCAGAGGGTCGCGATTGCGCGTGCTGTCGTGGCGGGCCCGAAGCTGATACTCGCCGACGAGCCTACCGGTAACCTCGACTCCAAGAACGGCAAGGAAGTGATGGATCTGCTCAGCGAGCTCAACTCCGAGGGCACGACCATCGTGATGGTGACCCACTCCCAGAGGGACGCCGCAGTCGCGCAGCGCACAATCGACCTCTTCGACGGTCAGATAGTAAGCGACGTGAAGAACGAACTTTAGCATCTTATGAATCTGTTCAGAAGGCGGAGGCTCGGCAACTCGATGTCAGCCGTCCTCAACATACTGGGGATGACGGCGGCGTTTGCCGCGCTGTACATAATTCTGGTTCAGGTCCACCACGACCTGAGCTACAACCGCAGCATCAAGGATGCCGAGCGCATATATATCGTCAGCGTGCCGGACTGGTATGTCGAAGGCAAATATCTCGCTTGGGTCAACCGCCCGCCTTTTGAGCATCTGATATCCTCCTGCCCGGACATCGAAGCAGGCGGGTGCGGCTATATCTCCGGGACGAAAGTTGACCTGATTGTTGGCAGAGACGGCGCCGAGCCGCAGCTGTCCGACCCGGGAGTGGAGATAAGAGCATCGCAGCTCGATCCCGGTACTGCGCAGGCTTTCGGCATCGAGCTTGTGTCCGGCTCGTGGGATGATCTGAGGAACGGCTCGACCTATGCCGTCAGCGAATCCGCAGCCCGCAAATACGGCCTGCAACCTGGCAGCAGCGCGATACTTAACCGCGGCGCGGGCAACAGCGAGCGAATCAGCTTTGTCGCCATCTACAAGGACGCGCCCCGCAACTCCGATTTGAGCAGCATCGACATTTTCAGCGCCATAGGAGAGGAGAGCATCGACTCCTGGAACGAGTGGAGCTACACCTACTTCATCAAGGCCGCTCCGGGAGTAAGCCGCGAGCAGCTCGAGAAAGACGGCGGTGAGGTTATCTGCAATCTTATATTCGAGGACGGCGACTTTTCCGATGAGGAGCGCGAAGAGTTCCTGCAAGCCTACAGCCTGCACCTTGTCCCGATGACTGAGAGCTATTTCGACCAGAGCATCCCCAACGCACCGGGAGCCACCGGCAACAGGACCACCACAATGACGCTGCTTGCAGTGGCGATACTCGTGATAGTCATCGCGTTCATCAACTTCATCAACTTCTTCTTCGCGCTCGTGCCGCTCAGGATACACTCCGTCAACACGCGCAAAGTGCTGGGAGCTTCCCGGGCGAGCCTCATAATGGACAATGTGCTGGATGCCGTGCTGATGATAGCGGTGTCGCTGGTGCTCGCATCTGCGGTGGTGCTGCTGTTCGGCGGCAGCCGTCTCGCGTCTCTCATCTCCTGTCCGGTAGCTTTCGGAAGCAATGTCGGGGTAGCGCTGCTCACGGTCGCTCTCGGCCTCGCGGTATCGGTGGTGGCGAGCCTCTATCCGGCATTCTATATCACCTCCTTCTCGCCGGCGCTTGCCCTCAAGGGTTCGTTCGGCGCGAGCAGGAAAGGCCGCGCGTTCAGATATGTCCTTGTGGGGCTGCAGTACCTGATTTCCATCACCCTCATCATCTGCGCGAGCTTCGTCAGCCTGCAGAGGGGATTTATGCTCAAGCACGATATGGGCTTTGACCGTGAATGTCTGCTCTCTGCGCGAGTCTCCAACGCCGCAGCCAAGGCAGCCTCCACAGTCGAGTCCCGCCTGCTCGAGAATCCTCAGATCAAGGCGGTGAGCTGGGCTGACGGCAACATAGTTGAGCAGAGCCGTATGGGCTGGGGCCGTTCGTTCAAGGGGGAGCGGATTTCGTTCCAGTGCTACCCGGTGGCGTGGAACTTCCTGAGCTTTATGGGGATACCCGTACTCGAGGGGCGTGACTTCACCGAGGCCGACACGCAGTGCGAGGACGGAGTCTTCATATTCAACGAGGCGGCCAAAAGGCAATTCGGCCTGAGCCTTGAGGACAGATTGGAGGGACATACCGACACCCCAGCTGAAATCGTAGGCTTCTGCCGCGACTTCAACTTCCGCTCGCTGCGCAGCGACATCGCCCCGTTCTGCCTCTATGTATTCGGCAAGCATCCGTGGCGCTATTGCCGCACCCTGCTCGTCCGCACGGAGAAGAACGCCGACATCGCCGCCCTGAGGGAATATGTCGCTGCCGTGGTCTCCGAGGTCGACCCGAGCGTCGGGAGCGGAGACGTCAACGTGCAGCTGTTCCAGGACCAGGTGCGGAGCCAATACGAGTCGGAGGCCAAGCTCTCCACGCTCATCACGCTCTTCAGCGTGCTTGCGGTCATCATTTCGCTGATGGGAGTCTTCGGGCTGGTGATGTTCGAGACGGAGCACAGACGCAAGGAGATCGGCATCAGGCGGGTCAACGGCGCGTCCGTGGGGGAGATACTCCGGATGTTCTGCGCAGAGTTCGTGCGCGTCGCCCTGATATGCTTCGTATTGGCCGTGCCGCTCAGCTGGTTTGTCGTCAGGGCCTACCTCGAAGGCTTCGCCTACAAGGTCCCGGTCTATCCTTGGGTGTTCGTCCTTGCGCTGCTGCTGACCCTCGCCGTTACCCTCGCAGTGGTCGTGGTGCGCAGCTGGCGTGCCGCCACCGAAAACCCGTCCCTGACGCTTAAGAAAGAGTAGGGCGGAAGTTCAGCAATTTTGCGTATATTAGCATCCGTGATTCCCGCCTGACGAGGGCGGGAACATCGGTGACGGACAGTAAAACTAATATACGATGCAAGATAATACAGTGTCGGTGTATCCGCTTGTGGATATGTCGGAGTTGAACAGATGCCTGCTGTGCAGTGACGCCCCCTGTACCAAAGTATGCGTAAAGGGGCTTCCCGTGGGAGATATTCTGCGTTCGATATATTTCCGCAACGGGATGGGTGCCATAGAGAAGACCCGGGGCGAGAGCTGCTTGGACTGCGACGCTCCGTGCGAGAGCGCCTGCGTGCTTGCCCGAAAGACTTCACCGGTGCGGATACGGGCAATCATAGATTCGCTCTACGAGCAGGCGAAGGCCACGGTGGATGCGGGAGTGGTCAGCGAGGAGCAGATCAAGGGGGCTTTCATAGTGCCGGAAGAGCCGGACATCACGATGGACATATGTGGAGTGAAGCTGGAAAACCCGTTCCTCCTTTCGTCTTCCGTAGTTGCAAGCAGTTATGAGATGTGCGCCAAGGCGTTCCGCGCCGGATGGGCCGGGGCCGCCTTCAAGACCATCTGCAGCTTTCCCCAGCACGAGGCGTCCCCGCGTTTCTCCGCCGTGTCGGGCCACTCCAACTCGTTCTGCGGCTTCAAGAACATCGAGCAGCTCTCGGATCATAGCGTGGAGGAGAATATGGAGGTTTTCCATAGGCTGAAGACGGATTTCCCTGACAAGGTCATCATCGCGTCCATTATGGGACAGAACGAGCAGGAGTGGACATCTCTCGCCCGCAGCTGTCAGGAAGCCGGTGCGGACGTGATAGAGTGCAATTTCTCCTGCCCGAATATGGAATCCGATTCCCTGGGCGTAACCATCGGTCAGGATGCGGCTCTGATAGAGAAGTTCACGCGCGCGGTGCGCCGAGGCACCACGCTTCCGGTGCTTGCGAAGATGACCCCCAACATCACCGATATGGTGCCTATGGCGGTCGCGGCCAAGAGGGGCGGGGCTGACGGGATAGCCGCAATCAACACCATCAACAGCATTACGGGCGTGAACATCAACACTTTCACCGCCGAGCCGGACGTGCACGGGAGTTCCATCGTGGGCGGCTATTCGGGTCAGGCCGTGAAGCCTATAGCCCTGCGCTTCATCTCGGACCTCTCGCATAGCGGGCAGCTTGCCGGGATGCACATAAGCGGAATGGGCGGAATAGAAAACTGGATAGACGCTCTGGAGTTCATCTCGCTCGGGGCTGGCAGCCTCCAGATGACCACCGCCGTGATGCAGTATGGTTACCGTATCATAGACGATCTCGTGGGCGGGCTCAAGTATTATCTCAAGGTCAAGGGTTTCAGTAATGTCCGCTCGCTGACGGGCGCGGCGGTGGGCTCGGTAGTGGCGCACAATCAGCTCGAAAGGGACACCATATTGCTTCCGAAGTTTATGCTGGACAAGTGCGTCGGCTGCGGAAGATGCTATATCTCCTGCTACGATGGAGGGCATCAGGCAATAGAGTTCGATATAGAGACCAGAACTCCGCGTCTCAACGCGAAGAAGTGTGTGGGCTGCCACCTGTGCAGGCTGGTCTGCCCGTCCAAGGCCATAGGGGTTGCCGCAAGGAGAATCAGTCCGGCGGGTCTTTAGGGAGGGTCTCCCGGCGGGTCCGGGCAAAGGACGAGATTAGCCACGCTGCGCGTGCCTTTTCTCGCGGACTCCGCGAATAAAGCTAAAGGACGGGCGGATGCCCTGGAGTTTTTACGTAGATGCAGGTGCTTACAAGCGAGGCTTGACGCTCCTGCATCTACGCAAAAACGCCGCACTTCGTGCGACGTCCTTTAGCTTTATATGGCGCGGAGAGGACGAGATTCGAACTCGTGGTACGGAATAACCCGTACGTCAGTTTAGCAAACTGGTGGTTTCAGCCACTCACCCACCTCTCCAAACTGTCCCGCAGCGGGCACTGCTGCGGGACGACAAAGTTACAACAAAATCTTTGTTTTGCAAATCATTTCCGCACACGGAAACGAAGCTGCGGACAAAAGTCTATTTGCGTCCCGTGAGCAGAGAATAAATCTTATTGCTCACGTCGCTGTTTTCCTGAATGCCGGTAAACTCGCGGGAGAACGGGCCGTAGGCGAAGAGCGGCACCATAATCGGGCTGTGGCCTCTGCTGGCAAATACGCCCTGGATGTAGCCGTCATCGGGTACGCCCCTTGACAGGGTCACTCCTCCGGTCTCGTGGTCAGCGCTGATTATCACGAGCGTATGACCGTCCTTCTCGGCGAAGCGGATGGCCTCCTCGACCGCCTTGTCGAAGTCGAGAGTCTCGTTCACCATTCCTTGGAAGTTGTTGTTGTGCGATTCCTTGTCGATGCGCGCCCCCTCGACCATCAGGAAAAACCCTTTCCCGGCACGGGCGGACAGGTACTCGATGGCCATTCTGGTCGTGGACGGCAGATAGTCGCCCCGGTCGGCGTACAGGACGCTTTCCGGGAGATAGAGCAGGCGGGAACTGCCGGCGACTTTACCGTCATCGGGGGAATACACCACCGAGAAGACAGATCCGATTGCCTCCCTTGTCTTGAGGTCGAGATTCTCAAATACCTTGCTGCTTCCCGCAGAAGCGAAGCTCAGGCTGCTCTGCGGGAGGTCGGCCCAGATGGCGTCTGATGCTCCGCGCGCTGTCTGGTGCGCGAAAAACGCCGCAGGCGTCGCTCCGTCGAGGTTGTCGGTCGAGAGCACACCGCAGGCATATCCGAGCGGGGCGAGCTTCTCCGGGAGGTTTGTCAGCTTCTGCAGGTCCGTGGACATCCCGACATAGCCGTTGTTGGTCTTCTCCCCGGTGGAATAGGCCGTTCCGGACGCGGCGGAGTCGGTGGTGAAGTTGTTGGCCGACTGGGTGCGCACATAGCCGAAAGTTCTCAGATTGGTCATCGTGAGCGAGCCGTTGGCGTACATCGCCGCATTGACGGCGCCCACGCCCATACCGTCTCCTATCATCAGGATGACATTGCGTATCCCTTTCTCTCTGCCGTCGTTCTTGAACGACGGGGTATAACTGCTCTGTTTCTGCACATAGGCCTCTCCCTGAGAGGCTTTGACTTCCCTCCCCGCCGGAGTCTGGGCAAAGCCGGAGAGCACCGTCGAGAGGGCGATTACTGAAATCAATATACGTTTCATATCTTACTGCTGAATATCACGCTTGATAAGCTCTTATTCCCCCTTGAAGAGCGGGAAGTTGTGGTTCGGGACGTGCGACTCCGCCATTATCGCCTTGAGCTCCTCCACTTTCTGCGCTTCCTCGGCGGTCAGGTCTGTGGTCTCCGACGGGTCGCGGTCGAGGTTGTAGAGTTCGTAATGGTCGTTCGGGCCCTCAATGTCAAGCCGGATGAGCTTCCACGGCCCCTTGCGGGCGGCCTGGCTGCTCCTTTCCGCAAATTCGAAGTACAGTTCGGAGTGCTCGCGCTGCCCCTCGCGGCCTTCCAGAAGCGGGAGCAGGCTGATTCCGTCCATATCGCTGCGCTGCTTCCCGTCCAGAATATTGCGGAAAGTAGGCATCATATCCCAGAACGAGCACATAAAGTCCGTCTGCTGTCCCTCGACGATATGCCCCGGCCACTGCACGATCATCGGCACGCGAATGCCGCCCTCGTAGAGGTCGCGCTTATAGCCTCTCCACGGTCCGTTGCTGTCGAAGAAGTCGGGGTCGGCCCCGCCTTCGAGATGCGGCCCGTTGTCGCTGGCGAAGATGACGATGGTGTTGTCATAGACTCCGAGCTCCTTGAGCGCGGCGACTATCTCGCCGACATATCTGTCGAGCCGCGTGACCATCGCCGCGAATGTGGCGTGCGGGTATTCCTGCGAGCAATAGCCTCCTATGCGGAAGCGCGGGTCGCCCAAGTCCTCACCCTTGTACGGGGTCTCCGGATATCTGCCCTTGAACGAGGCGATTATGCTGTCCTGCGGCACTATGAGCTCCGCGTGCGGGATGGTGGTCGGATACCAGAGGAAGAACGGCTTGCCGTCACTGACTGCGTTGCGCATAAACTTCAGAGCCTCCCCGTGTATGAGGTCGGCGGAATATGTCCCCTCGCCGTAAGGGATTTCGTCCACATTGTCCTCGAGGACGACTTTTTCGCGGTTGTCCCAAAGGTGGTTAGGGTAGTAGCTGTGGGCGAGCGTCTGGCAGTTGTAGCCGAAGAACTTGTCAACTCCCTGCTCGTTGGGGTCGCCCGTGGAGGCAATCGGGCCCAGCCCCCATTTGCCGAAGGCCCCGGTAGTGTAGCCTGCCGCCTTGAAGTCCCGGAAAATGGTCTCGGAGTCCTCCGGAAGCGGGAACTGCCCCTCAGGCGGGACTTTCTTGTTGCCCCGGATATAGGTGTGTCCGCTGTGCGTGCCGGTCACCAGACAGGATCTCGACGGCGCGCTCACCGTAGTGCCCGAATAGCATTGGGTGAAACGCATTCCGTGACTGGCGAGCGCATCTATATTTGGGGTGTCGAAGCGCTGCTGTCCGTAGCAGCTGAGGTCTCCCCATCCGAGGTCGTCGGCGAGGATGAACACGACGTTGGGCTGTTGTCTGTCTGCCTGAGAGCAGCCCGCGAAAGCGGCTCCGGCGGCGACGAGCGCCCCGGCTTCAAGTAATCTTCGCATATTTATCTGGATTCCAAAATTGTTCCGTTGTCCCGCGCAACGGCCGCTTTCCAGCGGTCGGTGTAGCCCGGCTGAGATATCTTGACCGGGATGCCCTCGGAGTATTCCGAATGGAGGAACGAGCCGTCCTCGGCCTGGGCCTTGATGTTGCCGTCGATAAACTTCACGAGCAGCAGTTCCTCGAGCTTCGTCCAGTCCGCAAACTGCTTCTGGGCGGTGTTGACGCTATATTCGGTGAGCAGCTTGACCGCCTTGCGCGTCTTGCCTTTGGCGATGAGCTCGGCAGCCTTGGTGTCCATCTGCGGGATGCCCTCGTTCATCTGGTAGTTCTCGAAGCTGTCCGCCGCCTCGCGTGCCACAGGGGCCATATGGTTGTACATCTTGTAGCAGGCGTTCGCCACCCGGTTGCACATCCAGAACTGGGAGGTCGCGCTATAGTGGAGCATATCCCCGTTTCCGACCCGCAGGCATTCCGGCACTTCCGTGGAATTGGCGTATATCGGTGTGAGATATGACGTTGCGGCATCGTCGCAGCCGAACCATATGAGTGCGCCCACTTCGTCCGGGAGGAAGCCCCTGGACTGCGCCACGAACCAGAAACCCGTCTGCTGGGTGGCTATCGCCCTCTCGTTGACATAGGTCTTGCCCTCCCAGCTGAAGCTCATCGGCCTCCAGCGGTACGGGAGCGCGTTGCCTCCGGCTCCGATGTCCACGGTCATATCCATAGGGGTGCCCTCGAAATGGTCGCGCATCGCGTCGGCCACGTTCTTCACCGTGATTTTGCGCGCCGGCTTGACGAATAGCGGCATCTCCCCCTTGAGGTCGTAGCCCATCGCGTAGTCGAGCCAGTCGGAGGCCGGACGGCTCACTTCCTCACCGTTTTCAGCATAGGTGAACTGTCCGTCCGTGAGGATGTTGAATGCGCTCCAGGCGCGTGCGTCGCAGGCCCTTGCTCCGCTGAAGTCGAGCGGGTTGTAGGCGTCGCGGAAGCTGAATTCGGCATCTTCTCCGCTGAACCAGCCCTTCTCGCGCGCGAACGAAATCACGTCCGGGGCATAGAGGCAGTTCTCGGGGTCGTCGAGCGGGAATCGGGTGATGCGCGCCTGGTTGGCGTGGGCGCAGATATACCCGTCAGGGATGCGTCTCGCCACCCATACTATCCCCTTGTCGCTCGCGCCCTTGCCCACGAGATCCATTATCCAGGCTTCCTGAGTGTCGGCGATTGAGAATGTCTCGCCCTCGGAAGGATAGCCGTAGCGGTTGGCCAGCCCGACTATCGTGGCGATGGCCTCACGGGCGGTGGAGGCTCTCTGGAGGGTGACATATATCAGTGAACCGTAGTCCATTATGCCTTCAGGGTCGACTTGCTCTTCTCTGCCGCCCCAGGTCGTCTCGGCTATGATAAGCTGCCGGGCGTTCATATTTCCCACAGTCTGCCAGGTGCGCTCGACCTGTTCGATTGCTCCGAGCGGCTTCTGACTGTCCCAGTCACGGATATTCAGCATACTGCCTGTCTTGAACCTGCCTGCCGGGGTGAAGTACAGCTCTCCGAAGAGCTGGTGTGAGTCGGCCGAGTACGAGACCATACAGGAGCCGTCGGCGCTCGCTCCCCGGGTGATGATTATATTGGAGCAGGCGTCCGCACGGTTCTCGACGAGCAGGGCCGAGAGCAGTAAGAGTGGCAGAAATTTTCTCATTTTGTTAATCTTTACTAAATTTGTGGTTTGACAAAACACAAATCTATGAAATTTTTGGGAATTATCATTTCATTGTTCCTGCCTGTTTGTGCGCTGGCCCAGCAGAACCTCTCCGATGAGGAGAAGCAGGCGAAGCAGATGCGCACGGCTATAGACGCTCAGGTAGAGAGCCTTACGCGGTCGCTGAATCTCGAGGACTGGCAGGTCTTCTATGCCGACTCGATAATGACTCACGACTATCAGGCGATGAGCGATGAACTGAAAGCTCTCAGGGATTCCAAGGTAAGCAACGCGGATGCCTACCAGCGCACGATGGACAAGTGGTTCGAGCAGATGTACCAGTCTCTGCACAAGGTGCTCAGCGACACCCAGTGGGAGAAGTACCGCAAGTCCGGTGCGGCGAGGGAGAAGAAGGCGCGCGACAAGCGCGAGGCGAAGCGCGGCAAATAGGCGCAATACGGCGATATGACAAGAGAAGAAATAGACAAGGTGCTTGCGGAGCTTTCAGCTCTGAAGTGCAGGACACAGAAGGAAGTGGAGGAGGCGCGGGTGCGCTTCCTCGGCAAGAAAGGCGAGATTACGGCGCTCTTCGACGAGTTCCGTGTGGTCGACAAGGACAAGAAGAAAGAGTTCGGCCGCACGCTCAACGAGCTGAAGCAGGCCGCCCAGGCCAAGATAGAAGAACTGCGTTCCTCCGTATCCGACGGGGAGGAAGCCAAGGCGTGCAAGGACGACCTTTCGATGCCGGGAGATGCCCTGAAGCTT
This sequence comes from Bacteroidaceae bacterium, assembly GCA_963661285.1. Taxonomy (GTDB): domain Bacteria; phylum Bacteroidota; class Bacteroidia; order Bacteroidales; family UBA932; genus Cryptobacteroides. Next base: position 10,831 of record CAVLBF010000011.1, read on the forward strand.
GGCTCAAGGCATCCGGTATCAATTGTCCGTCAAGAGATTGTGGACATCTTCCGCAAGTTCGGCTACGATGTGGCCGAGGGCCCGGAGATCGAGGACGACTACCACGTCTTCGAGGCTCTCAATTTCCCGCCGAACCATCCGGCCCGCGATATGCAGGACACGTTCTTCGTCTCCGTCGGGCATCCCAATCCGCTGCTTCTCCGCACTCACACGTCAAGTGTGCAGGTGCGCACGATGGAGAGGGAGAAAGTGCCTATCAGGGTCGTGTGCCCGGGACGCGTCTTCCGCAACGAGGCCATCAGCGCCCGTGCGCACTGCATCTTCCACCAGATCGAAGGGCTCTATATCGACGAGGGCGTAACTTTCGCCGACCTCAAGCAGGCGATACTCCTGTTCGCGCGCGAGATGTTCGGAGAGGACACGCAGATCCGTATGCGTCCGTCGTTCTTCCCGTTCACCGAGCCTTCCGCCGAGGTCGACGTGAGCTGCAACATCTGCCGGGGCAAAGGCTGCAACATCTGCAAGGGGACCGGGTGGCTTGAGATTCTCGGCTGCGGTATGGTGGACCCGAACGTGCTGGAGCAGAGCGGTATAGATTCTAAGAAATATAGCGGCTTCGCCTTCGGAATGGGTCTGGAGCGCATCGCGATGCTCAAGTGGAGGGTCAACGACCTGCGCCACTACTTCGAGAACGATATGCGTTTCCTCAAGGAGTTCGACTCCGCCCCGGAAGTATAGGGGGCTGGAGCGTCCCGTCCGTTGAAGGGACGCGCGGCCTGTGCCTTGAAACTGCAATGTCGAAGTTCAGTACAAGATTTCTGGTGATGGCGGTGCTATTCGCGGTCTGCCTGATCACCTCCAATTTTTTCGTCCCGCGCGTCTGGCAGCTGGGGAATCTCCCCCTGCAGCTCTCCGCGCCGGTGCTGCTCTTTCCTGTCACCTATGTGCTCAACGACTGTCTGACAGAGGTTTACGGCTACCGCAGATCCCGTCTTGTCATCTGGATAGCCTTCGCGATGAGCGCATTCGTGGCGTTGATGTCCGCGCTTGTCTGCGCGTTGCCCTCGCCGCTTGACCCCGAGAGCCGGGCGGTGGCGGAGAGTTTCGATTCGCTCTTTATGCTGGTGCCCCGGACCACCGTGGCCTCACTGCTGGCATTTATCTGCGGCTCGACCTTCAACGCCTTCATTATGAGCAGGATGAAAGTGCTCTCTTCCGGCAGGAGATTCGGTCTCAGAGCCGTCGTCTCGTCCGTCGGGGGCGAGGCGCTGGACTCCTGTGTCTTCTTCCCGATAGCCTACTGGGGCATAATGACTCCGGCGAGCATACTGAGTCTCGGTCTGATGGAGGTATGCGTCAAGGTTCTCTTTGAGATTATCGTTCTCCCTGTCACGTCCAGAGTGGTCAAGACTCTCAAGCGCCGCGAGGGGACAGATGTCTATGATATTGATATTTCGTATAATCCGTTTAAACTTTCTGACATATGAGACGAACTTTCCCGTTTGCGCTTCTTCTTGCGCTCTCCCTTTCCGCCTTTGCGCAGCCTACCGGGGGACGCAAGCCCCTTGACCACGACGCCTATGACTCCTGGCAGAGGCTCTCGTTCGTGAAACTCTCTCCCGACGGGAAAATCCTCGCCTGGCAGGTCTCCGAGCAGGAGGGGGACAGCAAGGTCGTCATCCGCAGGATGGACACCGGCGAGGAACTCGTGGTCGACAGGGGGTCGGAATTCAAGATGAGCGAAGCTGCGGACTTCGGCACCTGCAAGGTCAGCGCGCCGTTCGCAGCGACCCGTCAGGCCAAGATCGACAAGAAGAAAGATGACGAGATGCCTAAGGACAGCATCGCCTGCATCAATCTTAAGACATTCGAGGTCACCAAGATACCCGATGCCACGGCGGCGCGGACCGGCTATGATGCCGCGCCATATATATTCATAAGCCAGAAAGTCAAGGACAAGAAGGACAGCAAGACCCTTCTCGTGCTCGACACCGCCGACGGCAACATCGACACCCTCAAGAACATAGCTTCATTCGAGGTTTCCCGTAGCGGCGACAGGCTCGCCGTCGTTACCGCCAAGGAGAAGAGCGACTCTCTGAGCAAGAGCTCCGTGGTGCTCTATGACTGCGCCTCTTCTGTCAGCCGCGAGCTCTCCGAAGGCCGCAAGAGCTACAGCGGGCTCTCGTTCAACGACGCGGGCGACAAGCTGGTGTTCCTTTCCAGCGACGAGGAAGAGAAGCTCAACGGTACGCCGAGCTTCTCGGTCACTCTGGTGGAAGAACAGGTCATCAGGAAGGCCACCCGCCGTGCCCCGGCCCAGAAGGAGCTCAAAATAAGCGAGCTGGTTCCGCAGAACGCCGCCACCCTGCCTGAGGGCTGGGTAATCACCAAGACGGCGAATCCCCGTTTCTCCAACGCTTCGTCCCGCCTGATACTCAACCTCGCGGAATACTTCCCGGCCAAGGATACCACCCTCGTGTCGTTCGAGACGGCATCGCTTGACATCTGGAACTGGGACAGCTACCGTCTGCCGCCGATGGACAAGGCCGCTCTCCGCAAGCAGACCAGGACAGCGGCAATCAATCTCTCCGATCCTTCCAATCTCATCGTGCTCTCCGCGAACGCCAACGACAGAATCACTTTTGTCAACGGTGCAGAAGGGGATTTCGCCATCTCCCGCGACAGCGACAAGTATCTTCTCGAATCCCTCTGGGCAGTCAACTCCAAGGCCGACTACTCCGTCGTGTCCCTGCGCGACGGCAGCCGCAGAAGCATCGCCGAAGCTCTGGAGGGCAATGTGGCGGTCTCACCTTACGGCAAATATATCACCTGGTTCAATCCGCAGGACGGGCACTGGTACTGCCGCAGCACTGCGGGAGGGGACTTCGTCAACCTCACGGCGCAGTGCGGACCGGCCTTTTATGACGAGGAGGATGACCATCCGCTCGGCTGCTACATTCCTTACGGCGCACCGCGGTGGACAGGAGAGGACGAGGCGGTGCTGCTTTCAGACCGCTACGACATCTGGAAGATTTCGCCTGACGGCAAGAAGGCCGATCTGCTCACCGCAGGACTCGGGCGCAGGGCGGGAGTGAGGCTGAGCATCCTCGACCTTGGCCGCCGCTACAACCCGTATCTCTATCAGAATATCGTCAGCTTCCCGAAGAAAGGCAAAATCTACCTCTCCTGTCAGGACGAGGAGACCTCCGAGAACGGCTTCGGAGTTGTCGACATCGCGAAATGTATGGTCTCCGGCTGCTTCACCGACAAGTGGTCGTATTCACTGGCCGTCAAGGCGGAGAACACCAACACGATAGCATATCTCAAGGGCAACTTCCGCAATCCGATGGATCTCTATGTCACCAAGGACAACTGGGACAGCGAGACACGGCTCTCGCACATCAACCCTCAGCAGGACGGCTACCTCTGGGGCGACGTGCAGATGGTCCGCTGGAACGCCTACGACGGCACCCCGCTCAAGGGCCTGCTCTACACCCCGGACGGGCTGGACACTCTCAAGAAGTATCCGATGATGATATATTTCTACGAGAAGAATTCCGAAGCCCTCTACAACTACTTCCAGCCTGCGCCGAGCCGCTCCATCATCAACATTCCGTTCTATGTGAGCCGGGGATATGTGGTCTTCGTGCCGGACATCGTCTATAAGGACGGCCACCCGGGCGAGAGCGCATATAACTGCGTCTGCTCCGGAGCGGAGGCGATGTGCGACCGCTTCGGCTTCATCGACAGGAGCAGGATGGCGATCCAGGGCCAGAGCTGGGGCGGATATCAGACGGCGTACCTCGTAACCCGCACGGATATGTTCGCCGCCGCAGGAGCGGGGGCCCCGGTCGGCAATATGACCAGCGCCTACGGCGGAATCCGCTGGGAGTCAGGCAACAGCCGCATCTCCCAGTACGAACACGGGCAGAGCCGCATCGGCAAGACCCTCTGGGACGAGGGCGGTCTGGACCTCTATATCGAGAATTCTCCGGTCTTCTTCGCTCCGAACGTCAAGACTCCGGTGCTGATAATGCACAACGACGCAGACGGCGCGGTGCCTTGGTATCAGGGTATCGAGTTCTTTATGTCGCTCCGCCGCCTTGGCAAACCTGCCTGGCTGCTCGAATACAACAACGAGGCGCACAACCTCAAGGAACGCCGCAACTGCAAAGACCTCTCGATCAGGCTTCAGCAGTTCTTCGACCACTATCTGCAGGGCGCTCCGGAGCCGGCCTGGATGAAGTCCGGGATTCCCTACGAACGCAAAGGGAGTTATTTCGCCTATGAGGCGAAATAACTCCCTTATTTATTGCTCTAACCCCAGTCTGCTGTCGCAGACAGCCCCTTTCAGGGGCATACCGACTCCAGCTTCGCTTCCGTCGGGCGGCTTCGCTGCTTCGATGTCTGACGACATCTCGCTGACGCTCCACCGCGCCGCTGAAGCGGCTTTTTCCCTTGAGCGGCGCAGGGGTTCGGGGCGGCAGCCCCGTAAAAATAGTGCCTCGGATGAGACTCGAACTCACACGGACATTGCTGCCCAAGGGATTTTAAGTCCCTCGTGTCTACCATTCCACCACCAAGGCAAGTGCGCAAAGATACTTAAAAATATTTCTTTTCCTGCCTGTTGAGGGCGAGGAATATGAAAATCATCATCGAGAACGAGAGCAGCGACGAGCCCCCGTAGCTCAGCATCGGCAGCGGGATACCGATCACCGGCATCAGCCCGACGGTCATTCCGACATTGATGAAAAGATGCATAAACAGACAGGACGCGACGCAATAGCCATAGATGCGCGTGAACGCCTCCCTGCACTTCTCGGCATCCTGTACCAGCCTGTATATCAGATATACATAGAGGAGTATCAGGGTCAGACATCCCAAAAAGCCCCATTCTTCGCCGACGGTGCAGAATATGAAGTCGGTGCTCTGCTCAGGGACGAATCCGAACGTGGTCTGGGTCCCGTTGAGGAATCCCTTGCCGACCAGCCCTCCCGAGCCGATCGCTATCATCGACTGGCGCACGTTGTATCCTACCCCGGAAGGATCTTCCTTCAGTCCGAGCAGCACCTCTATCCTCTTGCGCTGGTGGTCCTGAAGCACATCGTTGAACAGGAAATCGGTGGCGAAAATGAGCGAGACCCCGAGCGCGAGCACAAGCAGCGTCCGCGAGACGTTGCCCACCCGCAGCCGACCCCGGCGGTAGCCCGAGCCGAAGAAGAAATACAGGGCGCAGAGCAGGGCGAGTACCGCAGCGGAAGCCCACCACGGAGCGGTGAGAGTCAGGATGAAGAGCAGTATCGCGGCTCCGAGGAATATGAACCACCAGCCCGACAGCCCCTCCCGGTAGAGGACGAAGAGATAGCCGACATACACCAGTGCGGAACCCGTCTCGCTCTCCCCGAGAATGGCGAGCATCGGAAGTCCGAGCGCCGTGGCCACCATCAGGAAGCCTCTCCGGCTCCCGAGCCGGAAGCCCTGCCTGCTCATCAGCAGAGCGAGCATCAGTGAGGTCGTGATTTTCGAAACTTCAGCAGGCTGGAACTTGACCGGCCCCAGCTCGAACCAGGAGTGCGAGCCCTTGACGTCCTTGCTGACGAAAATCACCACCACCAGCAGGGCCAGGACCAGCAGATATGTCGCCGGAGCGATGACTTCCCAGAGCTTGGGGTTGACGGCGAAGAGAATCAGCGCATCGACCGCCAGAGAAATCAGTATCCAGGCGAACTGCTTGCCGCTTCTGCTGCCGAGATCGAAAATCGACGACGGCTCCGTGGAGTGTATCGAGGCATAGATGCTTATCCAGCCAATCAGCATCAGGCCCAGACAGCAGAGCACCAGCTTCCAGTCCACGGTCTGCCGGAAGTTCCTCTCGTATCTGCGGTCGCCGGTGTTGAACAGAGCCATCGCTTAGAAGAATTTAGCATTCAACAACCTGTCCTCCAGATATTTCCTCTGGGGCGAAATCTCCCCCTTGAGATACATCTCAAGCATAAGCGAAGCCACGGGAAGCGCCCAGGTCGCCCCGAATCCGGCATTCTCCACATAAGCTGCCACCGCAATCTTCGGATTGTCTTTGGGGGCGAAGCAGATGAAGACCGAGTTGTCCTTGCCGTGCGGGTTCTGCGCGGTGCCGGTCTTGCCGCACACGTCCAGCCCCGGGATGGCCGCGCTGCGGGCGGTCGCGCCCGCCGAGCCTCCTCCGTTGACAGCCATATACATACCGTCCACCGCCGTCTGGAAGTGGGTGGTGTCGACGAGGGTGTAGTGCCGTTCGCGGAAGCGCCCGTCTATGCTCACCCCGTCAGAGTCCTTGACGATATGGGGGATATAATAATAGCCCCGGTTGGCCATAATCGCCGCAAGGTTGGCAATCTGCAGCGGCGTAGCTCCGATTTCGCCCTGCCCGATGGACAGGGAGACCACGGTCTGGAACTTCCACCTCCCCTTGCCGTAGATGCGGTCGTAGTAGGATGAGGTCGGGATGTTGCCTCCGAGCTCGGAGGGGAAGTCGCTCCCCGGTTTCTGCCCGAACCCGAAGCTCAACACATATTCCCGCCACTTGTCCAGGGCTTCGGCCGTGCTGCCGTACTGTTTGTTTTCAAGTATGTTGCGGAACACGTAGCAGAAGTAGCCGTTGCAGGAAGTGGCTATGGCATCCTTGAACTGCAGAGGCGAAGAGTGGGCGTGGCAGCCCAGCTTGCGGTTTCCGCCGTAGTTGAAGCCCTTGTTGCAGGGATACGAATAGGAAGGCTGCAGAACCCCCTCCTGCAGGCCGATAAGCCCGTTGACAAGCTTGAACACCGACCCCGGCGGATAGGAGGCCATCACGGTGCGGTTGAACATAGGCTTGCGCGGATTCTTTGCAATCTCATCGTAGTGCCTGCCTATGTCAGAGAGCACGTTCACATCGATGCCGGGGCTGGACACCATCGCCAGAATCTCCCCGGTGGACGGTTCGATGGCGACCACCGAACCGACTTTCCCCTCCATCAGGCGCTGTCCGTACTGCTGCAGATGCGCGTCGATGGTGGAGACGATGTCTTTGCCGGGAACGGCATCCTTGTCGTCGGCGCCGTTTTCGTAGGCGGACTGAAGCCTGTTGCGGGAGTCGCGCAGAAAGATGTGGTAGCCTTTCTCGCCGCGCAGGGTCTCCTCCATCGCGGCTTCCAGCCCGGTACGGCCCACATAGTCCCCGGACTTGTAGTCAGGATTCTTCCGGATGTAGTCGGCATCCACTTCCGAAATGTAGCCGAGCAGGTTGCCCCCGGCGTTGAACGGGTATTCGCGTATGCTTCTCACCTGCGCCCGGAATCCCGGGAAGAGGTATTCCTGCTCCGCGAACTTGATATAGGTCTCGTGCGGCACCTGCTTGAGGAAAGTCTGTGTCTGGTAGCCTATCCTGCTGCGGTAGGTGCGGTAATACTTCATCTTCCCTCTGACGAAGTCTGCGGTGGTGTCGAGTGCGGAGGCGAGTGCGAGAGTGTCGAACGGACCGACGTCCCTCGGCGTGACCAGAATGTCGTAGCACACGGAATTGCCCACCAGAATCTCGCCGTTGCGGTCGTAGATGACTCCCCGTGGCGGATAGATGGTGGAATAGACCATAGAGTTGTTGGACGCGTCCCGTTTGAACTCGTCGTTAATCAGCTGGATATAGAAGAGTCTGGCGAGCAGCACTATGGCCACCGCCGCCAGCCCGATGAGCAGCTTGTTTTTGCGGTTTATTTCCATCTTGCCTCAGGGTCAGGGCAGAGCAGGCCCGCAATCGGAAGCGCGAGCGCCGAGTTCAGGATGAGCGATGCGAAGAACTTGACCGTCATCGCCCAGAGAGGACAGGTGCCGGCGCTGTCGGCGATGATGTAGATGAGGAGGAAAACGGCGTTGAGCAGCACTGCGGCAAGGAGTATCTTGGCCCGCCCGAGCCGTCCGGCGGAAAGCTCCTCCCCCCTTGCGAAGATCTCGCTTCCGAACACCGCCGAGATGACTCCCCTGCGGAGGAACGCCACCGGCACGAGCGCGAGACAGCTGAGCCCCAGAGGAGCTCCGGAGAGGAAGTCCGCCGCAAATCCGGACGCGAAGGCGATGAGCATACTCAGGTCGGCGCCGCATTTCAGCGGCAGGCCCAGTATCATCACCGGAAGCAGCGCGACAATCAGGAGCGGGGAGAAATTGCAGAAATTCCACAGGAGCACCTGCGCGGCGAGCAGCAGCAGATATTTGACCGTAAAGTTCATCTTGCCTTGTTTTCTGCGGCTTCAAGCGACTCTATCTCCTCTCTTTCGGCGTTTTCCGTCACCGTCACGTAGCGGAGGCTGTTGAAGTCCTGAAACAGTTTGACTTTCACCTGACGGGTCGAACCGTCCACCAGACGGCTTTCGCCCGTGATGCCCACCGGGACGTCCCCCGGAAAGATGGCGGAGAATCCGCTCGTCTTCACAGTGTCGCCCGGATTGATCTGATAATGGGGCGGTATGTCGTTCACCACCGCGCCGTCGCTGCTCACCCCGTCCCATTTCAGCGGAGCAGTAACCCCGCTCTCGCCGATTCTGACGCTTATGCTGACATTGGAGTTCATCAGCGTCAGACCGTAGGAGTAGTGCCTGTCCACGGCGCTGATTATCCCGACGACACCCTTCCCGGTGATGATTCCGGACCGGGGTATGATGCCGTCTTCCGAGCCCTTGTCGATGATGATGTAGTTATGGGATGTGCCGCGGCTGAGCTTCACGATGGTGGCCGGAGTGTAGATGAATCCGCTCCCCGCCCCGGTCTGCGGGGCTTCCTCTTCAGAGCCGGCGCGGGCCTGCAGCGCCCTGAGCTTTTCTCTCAGGGCGGCGTTCTCCTCGGCGAGAGCGTCGTTCTGACGGTAGGTGTAGAAGAGGCTGCGCACTTTCTCCCCGCCGCTCCAGAGCGCAGCGGCAGTCCTGCGGGAGATGCGGTTGAGCCAGATGTTCTGCAGAGTGGAACTCCCGCTGAGCATAGCAAGCGCAGCAACCTCCATCAGGATGAAGATTGCCGCGCTCAGTACAACTGCATAAGTCCGTCTGCCCTGTGACATCTACCTCATAAGGAATGAATAGCTGTCGGTGTGCTTGAGAGCGTCGCAGGTGCCGCGTCCCACTGCGTGCAGCGGGTCTTCGGCGACGTGGAAGTTGATGTTGACCTTGTCCTTGAACCTCTTGGCGAGTCCCCTGAGCAGGGCACCGCCGCCGGAGAGGTAGATGCCGTTCTCCACGATGTCGGCGTAGAGTTCCGGCGGAGTGTTCTCCAGGACGTGCAGGATGGACGTCTCTATCTTGGCGATGGACTTGTCCAGGCAGTGCGCTATCTCCTGATGGGTGATGGTCGCCTCCACCGGGTGTGCGGTCATCAGGTTCGGGCCGCGCACGATGAACGGGGCCGGGTCCTCCTCGTCGAGGTCCGGAATCACCGCGCCGACGGCTATCTTTATCTTCTCCGCCGTAATCTCGCCCACCTTGATGTTGTGCTGCTGGCGGAGATAATACTGGATGTCGTTGGTGAACACGTCGCCGGCGGTTCTGATGCTGTCCTGCTGCACCAGTCCACCCAGGGAAATCACCGCAATCTCGGTGGTCCCTCCTCCGATGTCCACTACCATATTGCCCTGCGGGGCCTCGATGTCAAGCCCTATTCCGAGCGCGGCGGCCATCGGCTCGAAAATCAGATACACATCGCGTCCGCCGGCGTGTTCGGTGGAGTCGCGCACCGCCCTGATCTCGACCTCCGTGGAGCCGGAAGGGATGCCCACCACAATCTTGCGGTTAGGGGTGAAGAGGCTGCGCCGGCGGCTGCTGACCTGCTTGATGAAGCCGCTTATCATCATCTCGGCGGCATTGAAGTCGGCGATGACCCCGTCGCGCAGAGGCCGGATGGTCTTGATTCCCGGGTTCTCCCTCTCCTGCATAAGCTTGGCCCTCTGTCCGATAGCTATGCACTTGCCTGTATTGTTGTCAATGGCTATGATGCTCGGCTCGTCAAGCACAATCTCTCCGTTCTGGTAGATGACGGTGTTGGCGGTCCCGAGGTCTATTGCCAGTTCCTGATTCAAAAATGCCATTTTACTAACTTCTTGTAGGTTTAAGCTGTCCTAAGTCGTTCCCAAAAAACAAAAGTAAACAAAAATACTTAATTTTGCCCAGAACTTATCCAATTTTTCCGGCGAGTTTCCCCGAACTTCCGCCTCCGGCGGACAGAGCTCCGCAGATGCCGGATCGGGGGAGAACGCAGCGTAAAGCAGAACTTGTTATGGACAGGCAGACATATGTGATTTTCGTCGCGGGAGGAAGCGGTACCCGGATGGGCGGGAGCGTCCCCAAGCAGTTTCTCCGTCTCGGCGGGAGAACGCTGCTGCAGCGCACGATCGAGCGCTTTGCCGATGCGCTGCCCGGGATGCGGGCCGTCACGGTGCTCCCAAAGGCGCATTTCCGCACTTGGAAGAACATATGCCTCGAAGACTCGTTCAATTTCCCGCAGACGCTGGTGGAGGGAGGTATAACGCGCTTTCAGTCAGTGCGCAACGCGCTCGACAAAGTGCCCGACGGGGCGGTGGTGATGATACACGACGGAGTGCGGCCTTTCGTCAGCCGGGAGCTCATACTGCGGATGAAGGAGATGATGGACGGCGCAACCGGGGGCGGGGTGATTCCGGTGCTGCCGGTGACGGACACTCTGCGCTCAACTCTCCCGGGAGTTCCGGATCCCGACAGGAGCGCGGTAGTCGCGGTGCAGACCCCGCAGGTATTCTTCTCCGAAGAGATAAAGCGAGCCTATCTCGGAGCGTATGAACTTTCGTTCACCGACGACGCGTCGGTTGCCGCAAGGAGCGGAATTGCCATCCGGATGACGGAGGGGGAGAAGTTCAATATCAAGATAACCACTCCGGAAGACCTCGTCTTGGGCGAGGCTATTCTTTCGAGGCAATAGACCTGAAGCTCGTGCTCTTGTAGTCCTTGACCCATATTTCGCGCTCGAACGACTGGTCGAGTGAAATCATCGTGTCGGTGGACTGTACATATGGAATCCTCTGGATGATATTGATGAGGATGTTCATAAGGTGTTCGTTGTCAAAGCAATACACTTTCAGAAAGAGTGCGGCTTTGCCGGTGATGAAGTGGCATTCCACTATTTCAGGCACGTGCTTGAGAGCCGCCACGACCTCCGGGTACTTGTTGTCCTCGGAGAGGCATACGCTGATGAACGCGCAGACATTGAGCCCGATGGCGCCGGGCTTGATGACCATCCTTGACCCGGAAATCACGCCGTTGCTCTCCATCTTCTTCACCCTCTGGTGTACCGCCGCGCCGGAAATGTTGCATTCGCGGGCGATCTCCAGAAAAGGCATTCTCGCATTGTTCACGAGAAACGACAGTATCTTCCTGTCGATTTCGTCGATGTGATAATTGGCCATAATCTATCTATTTCTTGAAACGTTTCGTCTTTGACGCCGAGGTCGGGGCGGTCTGCCCGACTATGCGGCGGCATTCTTCCTCGCTCAGAGAAGCCGCATCACAGCCCTTGGGCAGCCTGTAATTGGCTCCGCCGTGCTTGATGTACGGGCCGTATCTTCCGTTGATGACGCTGATGTCCGCATCCTTGAACTCCAGCAGCACATTGCTCGGGGCTGCGGCGTCGCGGATGAGCTTCTCGCATTCGGCAAGGGTGACGGTGAGGGGGTCGGTCCCGCGCGGCAGGGAGATATTCCTGTCCCCATATTTGACATACGGTCCGAAGCGTCCCTTGAGCACGGTCACGTTCTCTCCGTCGATTTCTCCCAGGGTGCGCGGCAGCTTGAAGAGGGAGAGAGCCTCCTCAAGGGTTATGTTCTCTATCAGCTGGCCTCTGGAGAGGCTGGCTGACTGCTTCTCGGGGCCCTCGCCCTTCTGGACATACGGCCCGAACTGTCCGTATTTTGCAATCACCTTCCTGCCGTCTGACGGGTCAACTCCGATTTCCCTCTCGACGCGGCTGTACTGCCCGTTCTGCAGGGTTTCGTCCACCTTGCGGTGGAAGTCGCCGTAGAAGTCTGCGATGACCGAATTCCAGACCATTTTCCCCTCGGCGATGCTGTCGAAGTCTTTCTCCACGTTGGCGGTGAAGTCGTAGTCCATAATCTGGGGGAAGTTGGCGGTGAGGTAGTCGCTCACTATCATTCCGATTTCCTGCGGCATCAGCTTGCCTTTCTCGGACCCTACGCTCTCGGTTTTGGAGCGTTCCGTGACTTTGCCGCCCTTGAGGCAGAGGTTGGTCACGCTCTCCTTGCGGCCTTCCTTGTCGCCCTTGACGATATATCCCCGCCCGGTGGTGAGCGTGGTGATGGTCGGGGCGTAGGTGGACGGACGGCCTATGCCGAGTTCTTCGAGCTTCTTGACCAGAGTGGCCTCGGAGTAGCGGTACGGCGGCTGCGTGAAGCGGCACTCCGCCGTGATTTCCTTCTCCGCGATGCTCTCGCCGACGGAGAGCTGGGGGAGGATGCTGTTGCCCTCCTCGTCGGTCTCGTCGTCAGAGCCCTCGATATAGAGCTTCAGGAAACCGTCGAAGAGGATTTCGGTCGCCTGGACGCAGAACTTCTCGCTGCGGCGGTCGGATGCGATCCGGATGGAGCTGTTGAGCACTCTGGCGTCTTCCATCTGGGATGCGAGGGTGCGTTTCCATATCAGCTTATAGAGCTTCTGCTCCTGCAGGGTGCCTTCGATGTCGGCGTTGGCGATATATGTCGGGCGGATGGCCTCGTGCGCTTCCTGAGCCCCCTTGGAGTGGGTTCTATATTGGCGCGGGTGCGAATATTCGGCCCCGTAGGTCTCCGTGATGTAGCCTTTGGCTGTCCCGAGCGCGAGGGAGGAGAGGTTGGTGGAGTCGGTACGCATATAGGTGATGAGACCCCTCTCGTAGAGTCCCTGCGCGAGGCGCATCGTCTGGCTGACGGGCAGATGCAGCTTGCGTGACGCCTCCTGCTGGAGGGTGGAGGTCGTGAACGGCGGAGCCGGATGGCGCACCGCTTCCTTCCGGTCGATGGATGCTATGCTGTAGCTGGCCCCGATGCTGTCTTCCAAGAACTTGCGGGCCTGCTCAAGAGTCTCGAACTTCGTGTCGAGCGTGCCCTTGACCTTGACCCCGGCTGCCTCGAACACCCCGTCCACCTTGTAGTAGGGGGTGCTCCGGAACGCCATTATCTCCTTTTCCCTGTCCACCACGAGCCTGAGGGCTACGGACTGGACACGGCCTGCGGAGAGGCCCCGGCGGATTTTTCTCCAGAGGATGGGGGAGAGCTCGAATCCCACCAGGCGGTCGAGCACTCGGCGTGCCTGCTGCGCGTTGACCAGGTTGATGTCTATCTCCCTCGGATGCTCCACCGCGTGCAGGATTGCGTCCTTGGTGATTTCGTGGAACACGATTCTGCGGGTGCGCGACTTGTCCAGGCCCAGCGCCTCGCTCAGATGCCAGGAGATGGCCTCTCCCTCGCGGTCTTCATCGGACGCGAGCCAGACCGTCCCGGCCGAGCCTGCCGCTTTCTTGAGGTCCGCGACGACTTTCTTCTTGTCCGCAGGTATTATGTACTCCGGTGCGAAACCGTGCTCCACATCCACGCTCAGCTTGTTGTCCTGCAGGTCGCGGATATGCCCGAAGCTGGATTTCACCACAAATCCTTCTCCAAGAAACTTCTGAATTGTTTTCGCTTTCGCAGGAGATTCGACGATGACTAAATTCCCCTCCATTACTACTACTTTATGTTTCAAACTGCAAAGATAAAACACAAACTCGCGAAATTTCAAAATTTAATCGCTAATTTTGCGCCACGATGAAAGAGAACACGAGGAAAAAGATTATCAAATGGTTTCGGATAATTGTCGCGGCGCCGTTTGCGATAATTCTGCTTGCTCTGCTTCTTGTGGGCGTGTTTGCGCGCATCCCTTCGTTCGAGGAGCTGGAACATCCCGACAACAAGCTTGCCACACAGGTGCTCGCCGACAACGGTGAGGTGCTTGCCACATTCCATATAGAGAACAGGACCTATGTCAGCTACGACGAGCTCTCGCCGTATCTGGTCGACGCGGCCGTGGCTACCGAGGACGCGCGCTTCTACAGGCACAGCGGCATCGATATGAAGGGTCTCGCGCGCGTGTTCGTGAAGACCATCTTGATGCGCGACTCCAGCCAGGGAGGCGGCAGCACCATCACGCAGCAGCTTGCCAAGACCCTCTATCCCCGCAGGGAGGTGAAAAGCCGGGTGCCGGGCTGGTCGAAGGTCGTGATGGTGGGCACGAAGCTCAAGGAGTGGATTACCGCAGTCAAGCTGGAGCGGGACTATACCAAGGAAGAGATCGTGGATATGTACCTCAACTCCATCTTCTTCGGAAGCGGGGCCTACGGGGTCAAGGCGGCATCCGAGACTTTCTTCGGCAAAGAGCCCGCCGACCTCGGGGTGGAAGAGGCCGCTCTGCTGGTCGGGATGGTCAACAAGCCTACGCGCTACAATCCGGTGCTCAACCCCGAGCGTTCCCTCGAGCGGCGCAACTTCGTAATCGGGCAGATGGAGAAGAACGGCTACCTGAGCGCCGCGCAGCGCGACTCCCTGCAAAGTCTTCCGATAACTCTCAACTACCAGGTGCAGGACCACAATGCCGGCCTCGCCCCGTATTTCAGGGATATGCTCCGCAGGGATATGTCGGCATCCGCCCCGAAGAGGGGTGACTATCAGTACGTGGAGGACTACAGCCGCGACTCCCTGCGCTGGAAAGAGGACCCCCTCTACGGCTGGCTCAACAAGAACAGAAAGGCAGACGGCTCGCGCTACGACCTCGACCGTGACGGTCTGCGCATCTATACTACCATCAACTCCAAGATGCAGCGCTATGCCGAGGAGGCGGTCAGCGAACACCTCGGGAAGAATCTCCAGAAGAGCTTCGACCGCGAGGTGAGGTGGAAGAAGAACAAGCCGTTCGCCAACGACGTGGACAGCAGGACGGAGCAGACTCTGATGAAGCAGGCGCGCCGCTGGAGCGACCGTTACCGCCTGCAGCGCAAGGAGGGCAAGAGCGAGGAGGAGATTCTCGCGCAGTTCAGCAAGCCTGCCAAGATGCGTGTCTTCGCCTGGAACTCAAAGGGCTATATAGACACCACCCTGACTCCGGACGACTCCATCCGCTACTATAAGTCGATACTCCGCTGCGGTTTCGTGGCGATGGAGCCGGGTACCGGCCAGGTCAAGGCTTATGTCGGCGGGCCCAACTACCGTTACTTCAAGTACGACAATGTCCGTCAGGGCAAGCGTCAGATAGGCTCCACCGTGAAACCGTTCCTCTATACGCTCGCGATGCAGGAAGGCCTGACCCCCTGCGACAAGGTGGTCAACCAGTCGCAGACTTTCGTGCTCTACGACGGCACGACCTGGACTCCGCGCAGCACCGACAAGGAAGAGTGGCTCGGCAAGACCGTCACCCTGCGCTGGGGTCTCGCCCACAGTTCCAACAACATCTCCGCGTTCCTGATGAAGGAGCTCGGCCCCGAGGCGCTCGCGAGGATGATGCGTCAGATGGGCGTCAAGACCCATATCGACGAAGTGTATTCTCTCTGCGTGGGCCCGGTTGAGGTGAGCGTCTTCGATATGGTGGCGGCCTACAACACCTTCCCGTCCCGGGGCACCTACATCACGCCCCAGTATGTCACCCGCATCACCGACAACGACGGACGCGAAATCGGCACATTCTCCACCCAGAAGCGGGAGGCCATTTCCGAGCAGACCGCCTATCTGATGGTCAATCTGATGAGCGGGGTCATCAACGAGGGCACCGGTTCGCGCCTGCGCTCCGTCTATGGACTCAGGGGGGAGATTGCCGGCAAGACCGGCACGACCAACGACAACTCGGACGGATGGTTCATCGGCTATACGCCGAACATCACCGCCGGGGTCTGGGTCGGGGGCGAAGACAGGCAGGTGCATTTCAACTCCCTCGCTCTCGGAAGCGGCTCCAATATGTCGCTCCCGATATGGGGAATCTGGATGAAAAAGTGCCTTGCCGACCCGTCCATAGGGTGGTCGATGGAAAACGACCGCTTCCTTGCCCCGTCGTCGGGGGTGCCGGGATTCGACTGTGAGCGCGACGGCATCTTCCTCGGGGGTTACAACGACGAGACCGTCGAGGGCGGCAACAGCGCCAAGGAAGAAGAAGACTATTATTTCAATTGAAAATATGAGCAGATACAGGACCATAGCGGTCATCTATGGCAGCGACTCTTCCGAGTGGGAAGTGTCCTGCCGCAGCGGAGAGTTCGTCGCCTCCCGCATCGACGGCGGCGAGTACGACGTCTACGAGATATTTGCCCGCTTCGGCAAATGGTCTCTGGTCGCTTGCAGGAAGCGCAACTCGATGAGGGTCACCTTCCCGGAGGGCGCAAGGCCGGAGGTGGACAAGTCTGACTTCTCGGTCAGCGTGCTCGGAGAGAAAGTGCGCTTCGACTTCGCCTACCTCGTCCAGCACGGCGCGCCCGGCGAGACCGGACAGATGCAGGGCTATCTGGAGATGCTCAAGATTCCGTGCAGCAGCTGCAGTTCGATGGTCAGCGCGATAGCGTTCGACAAATATGCCTGCAAGTGCTATATCAGAGAGCTCGGCCTGGCGAAATGTGCCCCGGACGCATTCGTGCGGGAGGGAATGAATCTTGACGCCTTCGCCGCTCAAGCCGCTTCCCGGCTGAAGTTCCCGGTATTTGTCAAGCCTACTCAGGGCGGCTCCAGCTTCGGGGTGACAAGGGTCACGGAAGCTTCAGGCATCGCTTCCGCTGTCCGCTACGCCTTCTCGGAGAACGATACGGTCATCGTCGAGCAGGGCATCAGCGGCCGTGAGATAACCTGTGCGGCTTACTTCGACGGCGATTCCGTCAAGACGCTGCCGGTGATAGAAATCGTCACCGACAACGAATATTTCGACTACGACGCCAAGTACAACGGCCACAGCCGCGAAATCTGTCCGGCCCCGATCTCCGATGCGGAGCGGGACGAGGTGCAGCGCATCAGCTGCGGCATCTATTCCGCTCTGGGGTGCAAGGGCATCGTGAGGATGGACTACATACTCGCTGAGGACGGATATTATTTCTTGGAAATCAACACTATACCGGGGATGACAAGCGCATCTCTCGTGCCGAGGATGGTGCAGACCGCAGGGCTTGACATCACCGCGTTCCTTACCACCGTCATCGAGAATTCGTAGTGCTGCTCTCCGACTTCATAAGGAGAGGCACACGGGAACTTGAGTCACTCTACCCTTCGCCTGAGGCGAGGGGTTTGGTTTTGATGCTCTGCGAGGAGAGTCTCGCCGTCAAGAACTACACCCATATCATCGAGCCTCAATACGAGATTCCCGCCGCTCAGCTTCCGGGTCTGGAAGATGAACTCCGCAGGCTCTCGGAGGGAGAGCCCGTCCAATATGTGCTCGGCTTCGCCGAATTCTGCGGCCGGCGCTTCAGGGTCAGCCCTGCCGTGCTCATCCCCCGACCGGAGACGGAACTGCTGGTCGCCGAAGCCGTCTCGCAGCTGCTTTCCCGCGAGAGGCAGTGCCGGGTGTTGGACCTCTGCACCGGATCGGGCTGCATCGCCTGGTCGCTCGCTCTTGAAGTCCCGGGGACGGAGGTCGTGGCGGTGGACATCTCCGGGCAGGCTCTCGCTCTTGCCAAGACCCAGTTCGACGCTCCAGGTCCGCTCTTTGTCAAGGCGGATGTGCTCGACTCTGGCCAGGACTTCGACTGCGGCGTCTTCGATCTGCTCGTCTGCAATCCTCCATATGTGAGGGAGAGCGAGAAAGCGCTGATGAGGCCTAACGTGCTGGAGCACGAGCCGGCTCTGGCTCTGTTTGTCCCGGACTCCGACCCTCTGCTCTTCTATCGGGCGGTGTCGCGCTGGGCGCAGAGATTTCTTCGGCCCGACGGGACCGCTCTCGTGGAGATCAACGAGGCCCTCGGGCCCGAGACGGAGGCCGTGTTCCGGGATGCTGGTCTCGCGAAAACGGAAATTATCCGCGATTTTGCGTCCAAATCACGCTTCGTACGTTTCTCCCTCACTTGAGCCGGCGCTCTCCCGCCGGGCTCTGTGCCGCATTTTGCAAAGTTCTGAGAATTAAACGATTAATCCTGCGGTTAATCGGATGATTATCGCTCACTTTGCAGTATGAAAAAGATTGTATTTGCTTTGTTGTCGGCTCTTGTGCTCTCTGCGGTTTCCTGCCGGAGAGAAGAGCCGCTTGATGTCCGGCCCGCAGCGGCGGACGGACAGTTTTCGCTCTCTGACGTTGCCAAGATGCTTTCGGAGCTCCCTATTGACAATGAGCACCTGTGCGAAGTCCACGATGCCGTGAGTTCCTCTTCCGGCAACGGCTACGATGAGGAATATATGATGAGCGACCTCTTCTCCTCTCCGGGCTCCGGGGTGGGTGACGCCCGTAGCGGGACACGCGCCGGCTCCTATTCGCGCCCGCTCAAGGAACTCTTCTCCGAGTACTTCTCCGGCAGGTACGCGACCAGGGCCGGCGCTCCCGACGTGCAGCAATGTCTGGACGCTCTTTCGGAGTCGGATATGCAGATATACTGGCCGTATTCCGAAGACTGGGACGGGGAGTCGTACCCGATAGTCACTTTTGATCCCGGTTACGGGGCTGAAAGCAACTACGGATACGAAATCCGTCTTGACGGTGCGGGGCTGCGGGTGGTGGATTCGGTGCTGGTGACGGAGTCTGTGGCGATGAGCCGTCCCGTCTGGGTCATCAACCGCAACTCCGACTCCGCGTTCACTCCGCTGGACATCTTCGAGGATGAGAGCGAGGCCTCCGCCTCCGGAGTCCGTTCCCTGAAATCGGACGAGAAGGGCCGTCAGCTGCTGCTCCGCTCGTTCAAGGCTCTGCGCAACTACGACTCGTGGTTCGCCGGCGCTTCGGAGTTCTTCATCAAGTGCGGGGCGGTGGACGGATTCAGAGCCACCACAGACGAGGAACTCAGGCTCTACACTCCTTCGGTGACGGACTTTATGCTTGTCGTGAAGCGCAGTCAGGTAGGGCATTCTCTGCCCCTCAACGTTATGTTGCTCACCGACTTCACGTCCCAGATGGAGAAAGTGGCGTTCGCCATAATGGAAGACGACGGAGGCAAGACCACCTCCTGGAAGTGCGAGGCCGTGGTCAAGTACAAGTCCAAGTCTTTCGGCTTCACTCTTGAGATACCCTACAAAGACAGGGACGACATCGTGTGGCGAGGTCAGCTCTCGGCGGAATATCTGAGCTCAAGCCGCTATGTCAGCGGGCGTTTCGGCGATGTCGAAATCACCTTCGAGCTGCGCTGAGCTGCGGGCGGGTCCGCTTCAGGCCTCGCTGACGGTCATCTCGCACTTCGCGCAGTCGAAGCCGAGCGCGAAACGGCGGCCATTGTTGTTGAGATAGAGCTTCTCCGCAGGCTTTGCGCCCTGCAGCTTCGGGCAGAGTCCCAGCTCGTAGCGTATGCAGTAGCGGCTGCGCATCAGCTCCCCCTCCCTTGCTGCGGCGGGGGCGGGGAAACTCTCCGGCCTGTGTCCCCGGGCGAGGGGTCTCTTCCCGCAAGGCAGCGCATCGAGGTCCGAGGCGACCAGGCGGCGCATAGAGTTGATTGTCGATGCGCTCAGCAGCGGCACGGGGGAGTCCTGCGACCGGGTCAGGATGCCGCTCACGCCGAAGCTGTAAATCCCGCTCCGCTTGGAGAGCTGTCCGCGTATCATAGACAGGGCGCGCTCCCTGTTGTCCGCCGCCTCCACATCGGCGCTGAAACTGGAGTCCAGGCTGCGTCCGTCCTCGCTTTCTGCGTGGAGGTCGATTCTGAATCTGTCCCTGATGCGCACGCTCAGTCTGACTTCAATCTCTCTGCGGCACGCGCGGGACTCGAGCTCCTTCTCGAAATCGGCGTTCAGATTGCGGTACAGGACAGTCCCCTCACGGAGTCCCGGCACATCCTTGCACACGATGCGCAGACCCTCGCATACGTCGCCCCTGAATCCTGTGATGCCCTCTCCGCCCACAAACGCGAAGCCGTCGCCGTTGCGCAGAGAGAGAGCCCCGCGCAGAGGTTTGACGCTGATTTCCATAGTGCCGGCGCGGCGGATGATGCGCTCGACCGTGCCGATTTCTTCGCCCATCGACTTGGGGGTTTCCATCGAGGACCAACGGCCACGCCTGCCGTCGAGATAGAGTTCGGTGTAGCCCCGGTTGAACGTCTTGTCGCTGTCAGGGGTGAATCCGCCGCTCACCTTTCCGAACGAGGCGCGGCAGTAGAGGTCAGGGTGCTTCGCGACGAGTCCGTTGAGGGCGATGTCGTATTCCCTCACCACATTCTTGACATAAGAGGCGTTCTTGAGCCGTCCCTCGATTTTGAACGAGGTCACTCCGGCTTCCGCAAGTTCTTCGAGCCTGTCCTTCAGCCTATAGTCCTTGAGCGAAAGCAGCGCCTTGCCTCTGACCAGCACCTTGCCGCTTCCGTCCGTGAGGTCGTAGAGCGAGCGGCAGGCCTGGATGCATTCGCCCCTGTCGGCGCTTCGCCCGTCTATTCTTTCAGACAGGCGGCACACCCCGCTGTAGCAGGTGCAGATGGCCCCGTGGACGAAGCACTCCACTTCGCAGCCGACTCTGCCGCAGATGTTTCGGATTTCCCCGAGAGAGAGTTCCCTCTCAAGGATAATCCGCGCACATCCCGCAGCCTCGAAGCCGGCGGCCCTGTCGGGCTCGCGTATCGCGCATTGGGTGGAAGCGTGCAGCGGCACCGTGATGTCCTCCCAGGCGCAGATGCGGGTGTCTCTGATGATGAAGGCGTCGGCTCCCGCCTCCTGGGCACGGAGCATCTGGCGGTGCGCTTCTTCCAGCTCCCCGTCGCGGACGGTGGTGTTGAAAGTGACGAAGACCCTTGCGCCGAAACGGTGGGCGTAGCGGCAGAGCTCAGCGATGTCCTCTATGCTGTTGCCTGCGGCTTTTCGCGCGCCGAAGTCGGGCCCTCCGACATATACGGCATCGGCACCGCAGTCGATGGCCGCGATGCCGATTTCCTTATTCCTTGCGGGAGCGAGAAGTTCCAGGCTCCGCATTACTTGAGGGCGTTGAGCATCTTCTGTGCCTCCGCGCCGTATTTAGGGTCGCTGACGGCCTTGGCATAGTACTCCTTGGCCTTGGCGTTGTTCTTGGCTCCCTGATAGAGAGTGCCGACTATATAGGCAATCTGGGTGGCGTTCTTGGCATCCGGAGCGAGTTCGAGGTACTTCTCATAGTACTTGATGGCATCGTTTGTCTTGTTGGCCGCCTGAGAAGCCTGTCCGGCAATCTGGTATGCCTGGGCGCTCTCCCCGTATTCGCAGCACTTCATCGCGGCGCTCACCGCCTTGCTGTAATCCTTGGCCTTAAGTGCGGCGACGGCATCCTTGAGGTTGATCTTGGAGAGCTGGCTGTTGGCTGACTTCTCCTGTCCGTTGGCGGCGGCCTGCTCGAAGGCGGCCTTCGCCTCCTCTGACTTGCCTGCTCCGTTGAGGGCCATTCCGAGCCTCAGTGCGGCCACTCCGTTGGTGGCGTCGGCATCGACAATCTGCTTATAGACCTCGGCGGCCTCGGCGTAGTTCTTGGCGTTGAGCAGCGAACCCGCCTTCTGCATCTTGATCTGCGGGATGAGCTCCGCGGCCTGTGCCGCCACTCCGTCGTCACCGTACTTCCCGGCAGCCGTGATTGCGGCGTTGAGGCCTGCTATAGCCCCGTCATAGTCGGCGGTCTTCGCCTGGTCCTTGGCGATGGAGAGATAGATGTCAGGAATCACACCCTTGCAGTTGGCGACAACCTCGGCTCCGTCTTCTCCGAGGGCGGAAGCGAGTTCGTATGCCTGCTCGAAGGCCTTCAGCGCACCGCTCTTGTCGCCTGCCGACAGGGCGGCGGCCCCGTTGTTGTAAATCTCAGTAATCTGTGCCAAATCCTGTGCGCTCATTGAGCATAGCGCGACGAGCGCCAATGCGATGGATGTGATGATTTTCTTCATAATAGTAATGCTGTTTCGTTTCTTTTGTTTTTGAGCAAATGCAAAAGTAATAAAAAATCCGTACTTTTGTATAGTTATGGAGAGGCGTTTCAAGATATGCCTTGCGCTGCTCTTTCTGTGTGTAATGATGCAGGCGCAGGCGCTTTCGTCCCTTGGCGTGCCCAGTGAAATATCTCTCGGGAAGCTCCCGAACGGGATAGACTATTACCTTGTGACCAACGCCACGGAGAAAGGTTTTGCGGACTTCGCGCTTGTGCGCAGGTCCGCCTATGATGATGCGGCTGACCGCGCCGCCCTCGACTCCCTGCCGCACTTCGGCTCCCGGAAGCCGTACCGTTTCCTTGCCGACAACGGGGCGGGATACTCCCCGGACGGCTACATCTCCATACGCTCCGGAGCCACCGTCTTCTCGTTCAGAGACATACCGACCCACGACCAGAGCGTCGCGGACAGCACCCTGCTGATGCTGATGGACATAGCCGCCCGCTCGCGCAAACCTCAGGCGATAGTGGTCAGCGGCGACATCAAGCCCGACAAAGTCAAGGAGAGGATGAATCTCCTGTCGATGACCGTCCTGAGACTATATCCGGACAGCGCCGGGGACGGGTACCGGTGGACTCCGCGCGACTCTCTCGAACTCCGGACCACGGTCAACTCCACCGCCGACGTGGCTTCCGTCCACGCGATATTCAGCACAAGGCGGCTTCCGAGAGAGTTGATGAACACTCTTCAGCCGCTGGTCGCGAGAGCCTATGCCGACATTCTCGGGAGCATCGTCTGCCGCAGGGTGGAGAAGGCGTTCCGCAGTGATGACATCCCTCTGGCCGACATCCGTTTCCGCTATCAGGACAGCTCCCAGAGCGCCGAAGACGAGAGGTACTCGTTCAGTCTCTTCACCTCTTCCCGCCGGCTGGACGCTGCCGCCTCGCACTTCGCCACCGTGCTTGCTTCTCTGGACAAGGGAGGAGCCTCGCTCGCGGAGTATCAGGACGCCAAGGCCAAGCTCGTCTCCGAGTCCAAGCGCGAGGCCGGCGGAAGACCGGTATCCAACAGGGACTATATGCAGCGCTGCATCTCCTCCTACCTCTACGGCTCTTCCCTCGCGCCCGCAGCCTCCGCCGGCAGCGTGATTTCAAGGCGCAGCCTGCCTCCGGACAGGGAGCTCGAGCTCTTCAACGCCTATGCCGGCGCCCTGCTCGACTCCGCCCGCAACCTCACCCTCCGCTACGACACCCCGGACATCGGGGCGGACAGGGAAATGATGAAGTCCGCTTTCGACCGCGCCTGGGCTTCCGCCAAGGCGGACGAGTCGGTCTATAAGGAAGATTTCGGCGACACCCTGAGCCTGTTTGTCCCGCAGAAGAAGGTCAAGCTCCGCAGCGAGACGACCGAGCCCATCTCGGGCGGGAAGCTGTGGACATTCTCCAACGGAATACGCGTACTGTACAGGAAGACGGCGGTCAAGGGAGAGTTCCAATATGCCCTGATGCTTCGCGGGGGAGTCGCGGCCGTGCCGTCCCTGCGCAGCGGTGAGGGGGCGTTCGTGGGAGATATGCTGCGACTGAGCGATGTGGCCGGGCTGAGCGGCGGAGATTTTCGCGCAATGCTCGAGGCCAACGGCATCACTATGACCGAGCGGGCCGGGATATCCGACCTGCGCATCAGCGGCATCGCGCCGAAGTCCAAGCTGCAGCTTCTGATGCGCTCCCTGCTCTCCATCGCCGACAAGCGGACCCCCAACAAGGACGACTTCGCCTACTACAGACAGGGCGAGACCCTCAGGATAGATATGGAGGCACTCTCTCCGAGAGATGTCAATTCGCTGATGGACAGCATTATGCGTCCGAATTACTTCTATACTGACCGCAAATATATCTCCAATCTCGGAGACGATCTCCCGGAGCGGGCGGAGCAGTATTTCGAGAGTCTCTTCTCCAAGGTCAACGACGGTCTGCTGGTCCTGACGGGCGACCTTGACGAGGAAGCCCTCAAGAAGGAACTCTGCCGCACGCTCTCCGGATTCCGCACACAGAAGAGGTTCGCGCAGCGGCCGCACGTCAGCAGCCATCTGGCCTCAGGGTCCGTAACCTACATAGTCGAGTCGGGTCCGGGCCTCGTGGGCGGCGGAGAGATAGGAGTCAATGTCGGGATGTCCGCCGCCGTGCCGTACAATATCGACAACTATATGTCTTTCAAGCTCGCCTCCGAACTTCTCCGCAAGGAGCTGACCCGCGCTCTGGCCGACTGCGGCGCCAGCGTGGAGCTGAGCGAGCGGGTGGAGGTGTTCCCGATGGAGCGGATGTCGCTGTATATCAACTGCCGTCCGTGCCGCAGCGACGGCCTGCCTCTCTCGCTCTCTCCTGCCGATCCGCTCAAGATGCTGGAAGCGGTACGTCCGGTAATCGCCTCGATAGGGGAGATTGAAGTGTCCGCCGCTGACCTCAAGGCCTACAAGGCGGTCATCCTCAACCGCTATTCCGAATCACTTCAGGATTCAGGAGTGCTGACGGACAAGGTTCTCACGCGCTTCAGCGAGGGCAAGGACCTCGTGACCGGTTACAAGGATGCCGTCAACTCGGTGTCAGTCGCGAGCATACGCAAGATTCTCTCCCTGCTCCGGGACGGGGCCGACGTGGAATATGTGATCATCTGATGGGAAAGGGCAGATTCGGGACAATCATTCAGATAGGGGACATCCTCGTGTCGGAGGACGTGGTGACGGAATACTTCGTCTGCGACTACGCCAAGTGTCGCGGAGCGTGCTGCATCGTCGGAGACAGCGGCGCTCCGATGGAGGAGGAAGAGACCGTCGGCATTGAGCGGGACTACCCCGGATTCCGTGACCTTATGCGTCCTCAGGGAAGGGAAGCCGCGGAGGCCAAGGGCTTCTTCGAGATAGACCGTGACGGGGACATCGTGACTCCGCTCGTGGAGGGCTCCTGCGAGTGCGCCTACTGCCACTTCGGGCCTGACGGGGAATGCCTCTGCTCCATCGAGATGAGCGGATTCCGCAAGCCCGTGTCCTGCTCTCTCTACCCGATACGCGTGACCCGTCTGACCGGCGGCGGACTCGCCCTCAACCTGCACCGTTGGGACATCTGCGCCGATGCCTTCGAGAAGGGGCGCAGAGAGCACGTCAGGGTGTATCAGTTTCTTGAGAAATCGCTTTCAGAACGCTTCGGCGACGAGTTTTATGAGGCTCTGGATGCCGCAGCTAAGCATCTTCTCCGGGGCTAGCAGCCTCGATGCCCGAGACAAGTCTTACCAGATCCTTGGTCAGGCCCTCCATCTCAAGCCCTGCCGCAGTGTGCGTGACGGTGATGCGGTCTTCCCACATCTTCAGCAGTCTGGATGCGGGAGAACGCTTCACATAGCTCTTCACTCCGTCCGCTTCTTTCTCCAGCCTGTAGCCGTGGAGCTCCATCACATTGCCCAGCGCGGCGTCGGCCTCTTCAGGCGTGCCGTAGAAGTGTGCGGTGCGGGCTGAGAAGCCGAAGCGCGGATAGACTGCGGCGAAGACCGCCATTATCAGGGCAATCTGCCACAGAGAGTCATATCCGTGGACGAAGACCTTGGAAATGTCTTTCTCCACGAATCCGGCCAGCATCATCACCGCGATGATGAGCGCGAGGATGACCATCAGATAGATGAAGTATTTGACGGCGCGTAAAAGGTATTTCATATTCGATAAGGCATTTTCCCGCCCGCCGCAAATTTACGAATGATTTCAGAAATTATATAGCACATTTTTTGCTACTTTTGCGGGTTGCAACTAAAAAACGACAGATTATGGAAAGAGAAGATCCACTTGAGAAACTCGAACGCAAGGAAAGCGAGAAGAAGGCGAACGGCGGGCTGCGGACCGTGATGTACGCGATGATTGCCGTGGCTGCGGCGCTCGCCGTCGCTCTGGTGCTGGTATTGTCTTCAAAGAATAAGCTGGTCGGCCAGCTGAACGCCGAGAAGAACGACCTTACCGAGCAGATACAGGCGCTTCAGAGCGACTACGAAGGCCTGTCTTCGGACTACGATTCCATCAACGCGCAGCTCGACTCCTCCCGCGAGGAGATAGCCCAGCTCGTGGAGAGGGTCAAGAAGACCGAGGCGACCAACCGCAAGAAGATCCGTCAATACGAGAAGGAGCTCGGCACGCTGCGCTCCATAATGCGCAGCTACATAGTCCAGATAGACTCGCTCAACACTCTCAACCATAAGCTCACCGCCGAAGCCGCAAGCGCGCGCAAGGAAGCTGCCGCGAGCAAGAAGCTCAACGCCGAGCTTACCCAGCAGGTGGAAGACCTGACCGGACGCGTCACCGCCGGTGCGGTGCTCAAGGCGCGCGGCATCAGGATGGAAGCCTACAATTCTTCCGACAAGCTCACGGACAGGAGCGGAAAGGTGCAGAGGCTGCTCGTCACCCTCAGCCTTCTGGAGAACGAGCTTACTCCGAGAGGCCCGGTACGGGTCTATGTGCGCGTCACCGACCCGGACGGCAATCTGCTCGCTGACGGACACGACACGACCTTCACCCTCGGCGAAGAGACGCTGGAGGCCACCGCATCGCGTGAGGTTGACTATCAGGGCGCAGAGGTCGAGATGGGGATATATGTCAACAACATCCCGTCATTCCGGAAGGGCGTGTACAGCGTGAATGTCTACACCTCCCAGGCCCTGCTCGGTTCCGCCGAACTCCTGCTCCGCTAGCGGATGATCTACATACATATCCCGTTCTGCAAGAGTTTCTGCACATACTGCGACTTCTACTCGGAGACGCTCTGTGCCGGGAGGGACGGGCATCTGATGGAGCGCTGGACGGACGAGCTCATCGCCGAGATTGAATCCCGGCGCAGCGAGACGGACGCGACGCTTGCTCTGAATACCCTCTACATCGGAGGCGGCACCCCGTCGGTGCTGCCTCCTGCCTTGCTCGGGCGCATCGTTGAAGCCTTGCCGGACGGGCCGTATGATGAATTCACCCTTGAAGTGAACCCGGAGGACATCGTGGAGAGGGGGCCCGGATATCTGAGGGCGCTGCGCTCTCTGGGCGTGAACCGCATCAGTATGGGAGTCCAGTCCCTCGACGACGGAATCCTGCGCTGGATGAACCGCCGTCACGATGCCGCCGGCGCAAGGAGGGCTTTCGGTATGCTCCGGGAGGAGGGCTTCGACAATATCAGCATAGACCTGATATTCGGATTTCCGATGCTGAGCGGGGAGATTCTCTCTCGGACTCTGGACGAGGTTGTCTTCTGGCGTCCCGAGCACATCTCCGCCTATCAGCTCAGTGTCGAGAAGGGCAGCGCCCTCGCGAAGATGGCCTCCGACGGGCGCTTCAGCGAGGCCCCGGAGAGCCTTTGCGCGGAGCAATACGGGCTCATCTGCCGCTCGCTCGCCGCCGCCGGCTACCGACACTACGAAATCTCCAACTGGGCTCTCCCCTCCCGAGAGGCGAAGCACAACTCCGCCTACTGGACGCGGCAGCCCTATGTCGGCTTCGGCCCGGGGGCGCATTCCTTCGACGGAGCGCAGCGGAGAGCCAACGGCGAGACCCTCAGCGGCTGGACTTCAGCAAGCGAGACCCTCAGCCCGCAGGAAGAGCGCGAAGAGCGGATAATGCTCGGGCTGCGTACTGCGGAGGGCATCCCCGAGGCGCTGTGCGACCCGCAGACCACGGAACGGCTCGTCCGTGAGGGCGCGCTCGTGCGCATAGGCGACGGTGCGCGCGTCCGTATTCCGGAGGAGCGCTTCTTTGTCTCCGATGCCATTATAGAAGAATTAATTTAATCACAATGAATAAGATAAAGAATCCTTACCTCGACCTTCGCGACGAGGGATACAACTGCTTCGCCTGCTCCCCCTGGAACGAGCGCGGCCTCAAGATGCAGTTCTGGGAAGACGGAGAGGACGTGGTGTCGCTCTGGCATCCTTCACCCGATTATCAGGGCTGGACGAATACTCTCCACGGCGGCATCCAGGCCACGCTGATTGACGAAGCCGGCGGCTGGTACGTCACCCGCAGGCTGCAGACCGCCGGAGTCACCACCAACCTCAACCTGCGCTACCGCAAGAGCGTCCCGGTCGGGGACGACATCACCCTCGAGGTCCGCGTTCGCCTCAAGGAGATGAAGCGCAATCTCGCCGTGATGGAGGGCAGCATCAGCTGTGGCGGCGAGGTCTGCACCACGGCGGAACTCGTCTACTACACCGTCCCTCAGGACAAGGCCCGCGAGGAGTTCCACTTCAGAGGCTGCGAACTCGAAGAGGAGGGAGTGCTGCCGTTCTAATTTACGGATAAACGAAGCGCAGCTTGCCTGCGGAGCGGAGGGCGAGCATAGTGGAGGCTACGGCCTTGGCGGCGGCGAGGTCGTGCAGGCGATAGTTGCCGCACTCGTCGGGACGCGTGCCCGGGATTTCGCCTTCGTATTCCGCGACGAAGCGGAACATTCCCATCACCGCCTCCACAAGCCTCTCATACTTGGGCGTCTGCGGCTCATAGTCCCCAGCCACGATGAGGTAGAAGCCGGTCAGGCAGCCCATCGGCCCGAAATAGATGACCTCGTCTTTCCATCCGTCGAGGTTGCGAAGATATGTGGCCCCGAGGTGCTCTACCGTATGCGCCGCCTCCGGGGTCATCGCCGGCTCGATATTGGGGAGCTTCACGCGGATGTCTATGGTGCTGGCGGTTTCGCTGCCGATGCTGTCCTTGCGGGACAGATATATCCCCTGTGTCAGCAGGTCGTGGTTGACCCTGAATGATGCTATCTTTTCCATTTTCCGATTGCTGCGGTCTTCTCTCTGAGCCAAGTTGCGACCTCCTGCGGTAGAAGAGGGCTCAGGGTGGTGAACACCAGTTCGTTGTAATTGTTGAGCCACTCCAGCTCGTCGTCGCCGAGCAGGCCGGTATCCACCGCTGAGGTGTCGAAGTGGCAGAGGGTCAGCGGCTCGAATCGCAGCCAGCTCCCGAACTCGTTGCTGCCCGCATCCGTGCAGAGCAGCAGATTCTCGTGGCGCACTCCGTGCCGTCCCTCGCGATAGATTCCCGGCTCGTCGGAGATGATCATCCCGGCTTCAAGCCCGACCGGGTTGAGGTTCTGCCTGACATCCTGCGGCCCCTCGTGCACCCCGAGGAAGAAGCCGACCCCGTGTCCGGTGCCGTGTCCGAAATTCCGCATACTGCGCCACAGAGGCTCCCGCGCCAGAGCGTCAATCCGGCATCCCGGAGTCCCCGCAGGGAAGACCGCCATCGCGAGGTCGATATGCCCCTTCAGCACGAGGGTATAGTCCTCCCGCTCAAGCGCGGAACACTCTCCCAGAGGCACCGTGCGGGTGATGTCGGTCGTGCCGAGCGTATATTGACCGCCCGAGTCACACAGATACAGGCCTCTGTCCTCCAGCAGCGGGGCATTCGCGCGCGGAGTGACATAGTGCGGAAGCGCAGCCCCGGGCCCGTAGGCGGAGATGGTCTCGAAACTGTCGCCCCGGTATTCCTCTATCTCGGCGCGGAGCGAGCTGAGCTTCACCGACGCGTCCCATTCGCTGACTTCGCGCCCGCTCTCCACCGACTTCTCCAGCCAGTAGAGAAGGCGCTCCATAGCGACCCCGTCCTTGACGTGGGCCTGCTTCATCCCCTCAATCTCCGTCCGGTTCTTGACGGCCTTCCACAGGCCTACCGGGCTTGCGGCCTCTTCCACCGCCAGCTTGGATGCCACGAGGCTAGAATAGACATTGTAGTTGAGCGTGGCGCTGTCCACTGCCAGCCTCCCCTCGAACTCCTGCCCCAGATAGTCGATGTCGCCGTATGGCAGGATGCGGATGCCCTCCGAGGCGAGTATGCTGAACGTGGCCTGCGACTCCGGGTCTTCCACCTCGTCCTTGAGCACATACCAGAACGCCTCCTCGTCCGTGACGAGCAGATAGCTGATGACCAGCGGGTTATATTCTATGTCGGAAGCCCTGACATTGAGCAGCCAGGCTATCTCGTCGAGCGCGGAAATGAGCACCCCCCGGCAGTCCTTCGCCCGCAGGAAGTCCCTCAACCGACCGAGCTTGCTCTCCCGCGTCTCCCCGCTCTGCACGGTGAAGACAGGAGTCTGCGGTATCGCCGGCCTGTCCGTCCATAGCACGCCGAGCAGGTCGGGGACGCTGATGACCGTCCCCGGGAGGCTCGCGGCGTAGTCGGCGCTCACGCACAGTCCGTCCACGGCGATGATGCCCTCCTCGCCGAACTGCTCCCGCAGCCATTCCGGGATGAGCACCTGCTCCGGGACTCTTGTCTTGTGCAGCACGGCTCCGCTTCCCTCCAGCTGGACTCGCGCCTGTATGAAATAGCGCGTGTCAGTCCAGAGTCCGGCGTGGTCTTCGGTGATGACGACATCCCCGGCTTCGCCGGTAAATCCGCTCAGCCACTCCACCTGCTTCCACCGCTCGGCGGGGTACTCGCTGCCGTGCGGGTCGGAACCCCGGACAATCACCGCGTCCCAGCCCTTGGAACGCATCATCGAGCGCAGAGCCTCGATTCTCTCGGCGTAGATATTCATTTGGACAATCTTTCCGACAAATATAGTATTTTTGCAGATAGTGATGATGAAAATAGGTAACATAGACCTTGGAGAGCGTCCGCTGCTTCTCGCGCCGATGGAAGACATCACCGACGCGTCGTTCCGCAAGCTGTGCCGGGAGCAGGGGGCCGATATGGTCTATACCGAATTCATACCCTCCGACGGACTCATCCGCGACGCCTCCAAGGCCATAGCGAAGCTGCGCACATACGACTGCGAAGCCCCCGTGGGCATACAGATATACGGGCACATACCCGAGTCGATGGTCGAAGCCGCGAAGATGGCTGACAGGGCGGCGGAGATTGCCGGAGGCCACGGCGCGGACCTCATTGACATCAACTTCGGCTGCCCCGTCACCAAGATTGCGGGCCGGGGGGCTGGGTCTGGAATGATGCGCTACCCCGACAGGATGGTCGCCATCACCAAGGCGGTGGTCGAGGCCGTGGGCAAACCCGTGACCGTCAAGACCCGTCTTGGCTGGGACGAGAACTCCAAGATAATAGTAGAGCTCGCCGAGCGCCTGCAAGATGTGGGCATCAGCGCACTCACGGTCCACGGGCGCACCCGCTGCCAGATGTACAGGGGAGAGGCGGACTGGACGCTGATAGGAGAAATCAAGCGCAACCCCCGTATGCGCATCCCCGTCATCGGCAACGGCGACATCATCGACGGCCCTTCGGCCTTGCAGGCGTTCGAGCGCTACGGAGTGGACGGGATAATGATAGGCAGGGCCACGTTCGGCCATCCGTGGATATTCAGGGAAATCAAGTACTACCTTGAACACGGGGAGGCTATGCCGCCGCTGCCGGTGGCGGAGAAGGTGGAGATCGCCCGCCGACACCTCACACTCTCTCTGGAACACAAAGGCGAGCCAAGAGGCATCTATGAGATGCGCCGGCACCTGTCCTGCTACTTCAAGGGCCTGCCGGACTTCAAGGAAACGAGGATGAAGATGGTCACCACGCTCGACAGCGCGGAGCTCTTCTCCATATTGGACGATATTCGCGAAAGATATGATTGACAGAATTCTGCTCTTCCCCTACTACTTCAGCCTGAAGCTCAGGGACAAATACTACAAGAAGAGAGCCTCCCGGCTCTTCAGCCCGGCAGTCCCGTCGGTATGCGTGGGCAACGTCACCGCCGGCGGCACGGGCAAGACTCCTATGGTGGAGCTGATCCTCAGGATGCTTCGGGAGAGTCCGGAGTGGCAGGACAGGCATATCGCTATGCTTTCCCGGGGCTATATGCGGGAGAGCAGCGGATTTCAGCAGGTGACCGCAGACGGCAGCGCGACTATGTTCGGCGATGAACCCCTCCAGATCAAGAAGAAATTTCCGGACGTCACCGTGGCCGTGGACAAGAACCGCGTCGAGGGCTGCACCCTGCTCTGCGAGCCGAGCCGACTGTCCGCGAAGCGTTACGCCAAATGCTGGGACAAGAACTTCCCTCCGGCGGAGTATATCGTGCTCGACGACGCATTCCAGTACCGCCGTCTGAAGGCGGCGCTCACAGTGGTGCTCGTGGACTGGAACCGTCCTGTGTTCAGAGACCGGCTCCTGCCTCTGGGACGGCTGCGCGACCTCCCGGAGAGGGTGGGCGACGCCGACGTCATCATAGTGACCAAATGCCCGTCCGACATCGACGGGGCGGCCCGGGCCTCGTTCGCCGCGTCCCTCGGGGTCGAGGGCTATGACGAGCAGACTTGCTGCGGCACAGTCGCCGCTTCCGGACGTGAAGTGACGCTGCTCTTCAGCCGCATCAGCTACTCGCAGATAGCCGGGGTCTATCCCGAGACCGAGCCGCGCTATGTCTATGCCAAGAAGGCGATACTCGTGAGCGGCATCGCCAAGGACACCCCGCTGCGCAACTACCTGAGCGACTTCTACAAGATATGCAGGCGCTTCCGCTTCCCTGACCACCACAAATACAGCTGGAAGGACATCAACTCCGTCAGGGCCGCGCTCCGCAAGAACCCTACCGCCGCCGTCATCACCACCGAGAAGGACGTGCAGCGTCTGCTGGACTTCAACGGGATGCCGCCGGAGATTCGCGAGCGGCTGCTCGTAGCCCCGATAGAAGCAAAATTCCTCTCCGAGAGGGAGAGGAACATATTCTATGACAAGATAGTGAGCCTCAAGGCTACACGGTCATAATCTCCTTTTCTTTGGCGGCCACGAGCTCGTCCACCTCCTTGACCCGCTTGTCGGTCAGCTTCTGAACTTCGGTCTCCGCCTCCTTCTGGGTGTCCTCGGAGAGGCCCTCGTTCTTCTGGGCCTTCTTGAGGAGGTCGATGCCGTCGCGGCGGGCGTTGCGCACCACTATCTTGGCGTTCTCGCCGGCTGAGCGGGCTTTCTTGATGAGATCCTTGCGCCGCTCTTCGGTGAGCGCGGGCACTGTGCAGCGGATGACTTCGCCGTTGTTCTGCGGGGTGAAGCCGAGGTTCGCGTCGATGATGGCTTTCTCGATCTTAGGAATCATATTCTTCTCCCACGGCTGGATGGCGAGCGTCTTCGCGTCCGGCGCCGAGATTGAGGCTACCTGGGCGACAGGGGTCGGAGATCCGTAATAATCCACAGTTACGCCGTTGAATATCAGCGGATTGGCTTTACCGACGCGGTACGACTTGAGGTCTTCCTCGAGGAAGCGCACAGCCTCTCCCATCTTGGAATCGGTCTGGCCTACGATTTCTGTTGCTCTATCTGTTAACATTTTGATATGTGTTTATGCGTGTACTGTGGTCCCGACTTTCTCCCCGTCGAGCAGCCGTCCGAGGTTGCCCTCCTCCTCTATGTTGAATACGATGATCGGCACCGGGCCCTGCTCGCAGAGCGCGAACGCGGTCGCGTCCATCACCTTGAGGTGGTCGGAGAGAGCCTTGGTGAACGTCAGCTCGTCGTACTTCACGGCATCCGGGTGCTTCTCCGGGTCGGCGGTATAGACTCCGTCCACCCTGGTCCCTTTGAGCAGGGCGTCCGCCCCTATCTCGAGAGCCCTGAGCGCCGCGCCGGAGTCGGTGGTGAAGTACGGGTTGCCGGTCCCGCCGGCTATCAGCGCGACCCCACCCTGTTCCAGCAGCGCCACCGCGTCTTCCTTCCTGTAGTAGTGCGCAATCGGCTCCATCGGAGTGGCGGTGAACACTTCGGCCTTGAGCCCTTCGGAGCGCAGCGCACAGGCGAGGCCGAGCGAGTTGATGACCGTGGCGAGCATTCCCATCCTGTCGCCGGTCACCCTTTCGAAGCCGGACCCCACGCCCTGAAGCCCCCGGAAGATGTTGCCTCCTCCGTTGACGATGGCAATCTGGTGTCCCGCCCGCACGGCGGAAGCGATCTGATGCGCGTAGCCGACAAGGCTGGCGGAATCTATGCCCTTGCCCGCAGGCCCGCCGAGGCTTTCGCCGCTGAGTTTCAGCAATACTCTCATCTGTCTGTCTTTTAGGGACTGCCCCGGCTGATTCCCGGGACTTCGTCCGAAAAACAAAAATACCCGAAAATTATGAAACTTGCAAGATTCGGGCTATATTTGCAGACCCGTACAACGATTAAATATTGTAACAATGTTCATATTCAACTCTTCAATCGGCAAGAAATTCATTCAGGCGGTGAGCGGAGCGTTCCTTATCCTGTTCCTGCTCCTCCACGGCACGATCAACTTCTTCTCCGTGATAGACTCGTTCACGGGCAAGTTCGGCGCGGTCGCGATTGACGACGCTCTGTTCAGCGAGGGCGACGGACTCTTCAAGCTCGGCTGCGACTTTATGTCCACTCCGGTCATCTCCATTATGGTGCCGGTTCTGGCTCTCGGCTTCCTTGTCCACATCGTCTACGGATGCTGGCTGACCGCCAACAATGTTTCCGCACGCGGGGGGATGAAGCGCTACGAGGTCAAGTCAAGGGCTGCCGCCGACTCCTGGTCCGCACGCAATATGTTCGTGCTCGGCATCGTCATCCTCGGCCTGCTCTGCTTCCACCTCTTCCACTTCTGGGCGAAGATGCAGCTGCCGGAGATGTTCGGCATCGGCAACTACGAGGACAACCCTTATCTGCTGCTCACCACCGTATTCGGCAACTGGTGGGTGCTCGCGATTTACGTCATCTGGTTCGCGGCCATCTGGTTCCACCTCACCCACGGCTTCTGGAGTATGTTCCAGACCGTCGGCTGGGACGGTACGACCTGGTTCAAGCGCGTCAAGGTCATCGGCGTAGTGGTGGTTTCACTCATCTGTCTGGTCTTCGTCGCAGTGGCCGTCAACGCGTTCATTCAGGCCAATTTCATCGCGTAGGCGAGGCTGATTTTGAATTGACAAAATATTTGCTTATCTTTGCGACCCCTATTTTGTGTAGGGATCGCAATTTTTATTAACTATTTTAAGATCAAGACAGTGGACACACAAAGCTACAAGACAGTATCGCTCAATGCGGCGACTGTGGACAAGAAGTGGGTTGTCATTGACGCGACAGATCTCGCGCTTGGTCGTCTCGCCTCCCGTGTGGCTCTTGTCCTTCGCGGCAAGAACAAGCCGGGATTCACTCCCCACGTCGACTGCGGTGACAACGTCATCGTCGTCAACGCTGAGAAGGTCGCCCTCGGCGGCAAGAAGATGACTGACCGTGTTTACGTTCGTTACACCGGATATCCCGGCGGACAGCGTTTCACGACTCCGAAGGAGATTCTCGCGACCAGGCCCGCAGAGCTTGTCAGGAGAGCAGTGAAGGGTATGCTCCCTAAGACCCGTCTCGGTGCCGTCCAGCTCGGCAACCTGCACGTCTATGCAGGTCCGGAGCATCCGCACCAGGCCCAGAACCCTACAGTAATCAAGTTGGACGAAATTTAAACAGAGCAAATGGAACAGACACACGCCCTTGGAAGACGTAAAGCAGCTGTGGCTCGCGTTTATCTCACATCCGGCAAAGGCAACATCACGGTTAACGACCGCGCTCTCGAGGTTTATTTCCCTCTCGAGTCTCTCCAGTACATCGTGAAACAGCCGTTCGAAGTCACCGGCACTCTCGGCCAGTTCGACGTCAAGGTCACCCTCGTGGGCGGCGGCGTCAAGGGACAGGCTGAGGCGGTACGTCTCGGCATCGCCCGCGCCCTCAGTGAGCTGGACAGAGAAGCGTATCGTTCCGCACTCAAGTCAGCAGGCTTCCTCACCCGCGATGCTCGCGAGGTTGAGCGCAAGAAGCCGGGCCAGCCTGGTGCACGTCGCCGCTTCCAGTTCAGCAAGCGTTAGTCATTTGCTGATTTACGGCACAGCCCGGTTCCCAAACCGCTCCATTTGAACGGTTGCCGTGCTGCGGAAAAGGCCGGAGACCGGCAGAGCCGCTACTCCGCCTTGAAGAAAAGAGACCCCGACAACGGGGACAGTTTACAAAAAACAGAAACAAACAGATGTCACGAACAAATTTCCAGGAATTGCTTGATGCAGGCGTTCACTTCGGCCACCTGGCCCGCAAGTGGAATCCTAAGATGGCTCCGTATATCTTCGACCAGAAGAACGGCATCCACATCATTGACCTGCACAAGACTGTCGGCAAGATCGACGAGGCTGCCGAGGAGATGAAGCAGCTTGCCAAGTCAGGCCGCAAAATCCTCTTCGTCGCCACCAAGAAACAGGCAAAGGATATTGTCAAGGAGAAGGCGACAGCAGTGAATATGCCTTCCATCACTGAGCGTTGGGCGGGCGGTATGCTCACCAATTTCCCGACCATCCGCAAGGCCATCAAGAAGATGTCCGTCATCGACAAGATGAAGGAGGACGGCACTTTCGAGAAGCTCGCCAAGAGAGAGCGTCTCCAGGTGGACCGCCAGAGGGCGAAGCTCGAGAAGAACCTCGGCTCCATCCGCGATATGAGCCGTCTGCCGTCAGCGCTTTTCGTAGTTGACGTGCAGAAGGAGGCCAACGCAGTCAAGGAGGCCAATCGTCTCAATATTCCGGTATTCGCAATGGTTGATACTTGTTGCGATCCCACCCCTATTGATTATGTGATACCGGCTAACGACGATGCCACCAACTCCATCGAGTGCATTGTCTCCGTACTCTGCGCGGCCATCGAGGAAGGTCTTGCCGAGCGCAAGCTCGAGAAGGACAAGGAAGTCACCGAGGAAGTCGGAGGCGAGGACAAGCCTGCAGCGGCACGCAAGCTCCGCTCCCGCAAGGGCGGCCCTAAGGCTGAAGAGGCCGAGGCATAGTTTATAAGTTCCATTTCAGAAACAGATACGATTATGGCAATTACAGCAGCAGACGTAATGAAGTTGCGCAAGATGACTTCTGCGGGTATGATGGATTGCAAGAAGGCTCTTGAAGAGGCCGCAGGCGACTTCAACAAGGCCATCGACATCATCCGCGAGAAGGGCAAGCTCGTGGCCGCCAAGAGGGCTGACCGCGAGACTTCCGAAGGAGCCGTCAAGGCCCGCGTCTCAGGCGGCAAGGGTATCCTTGTGTGCCTCGGATGCGAGACCGACTTCGTGAGCCGCAACTCTGACTTCCAGAATCTCGCGGAGGCTATCGCCGACGTGGCCATCGCGGCCTGCCCTGCCGACCTTGAGGCTCTCAAGGCCTGCAAGATGGCCGACGGCTACACCGTCGAGGAGGCCGTCGAGGCTCAGACCGGCAAGACCGGCGAGAAGCACGTCCTCGCATACTACGCTCTCGTGGAGGCCCCTTATGTGGCCGAGTACATCCACAAGATCAACGGCAAGCTCGGCGCTCTCGTGGGCTTCAACAAGCCTGTCCCTGAGGCTCTCGCCAAGGGTATCGTGATGCAGGTCGCTTCTATGAACCCTGTGGCCATCTCCGCCGAGGACTGCCCTAAGGAAGTGCTCGACAACGAGTACAAGGTGGCCGTCGAGAAGACCAAGGAGGAGCAGGTGCAGAAGGCTGTCGATGCGGCCCTCAAGAAGGCCGGAATCAACCCTGCCCACGTGGACAGCGAGGACCACATCGAGTCCAACACCGCCAAGGGCTGGCTCACTCCGGAGCAGGCCGCGCAGGCTCGCGAGATCATCAAGACCGTCGGCGAGCAGAAGGCGGCCAATCTCCCTGAGCAGATGATTCAGAACATCGCCAACGGCCGTGTCCAGAAGTTCCTCAAGGAGCAGACTCTCCTCGAGCAGGAGTACCAGATGAGCGACGACAAGATTTCCGTCAAGGACGCCATCGCAGCCGTCGACAAGGATATCAAAGTCCTTACCATCAAGCGCTTCTCGCTTAACGACTAAGAGTTTCCGCTCTATACCATAAAAGCCGGCTGCCTCAGTCGGCTTTTATTTATTGAGGTCCGTTACACTGCGAGGGGCCCAAATTTTGAGGAATATCGGAAAATCCGGCAAATAAAATGTGAGGAATGTCGGGAAAATCGCCGAAAAAATTTTGAGGAACTGAAAATCCTTGGTATTTTTGCCGAAGCGTCAAGTTTGGAATCAAGGATATGGAAAGGGTGTTCAGGAGGAAAATCTACGATAGACTGCTCTCTTGGAAAGAGCGGGAGGACGGCAAGTCGGCCTTGCTGATTCAGGGGGCAAGGCGAATCGGCAAATCGACGGTCGTAGAGGAATTCGCAAAGAGAGAATATGAATCTTACATCCTGATAGACTTCAGCACTTGTTCAAGAGAGGTCAAGGAGCTCTTTAATGACATCTCCGACCTCAACTACATATTTCTCAGGCTGCAACTTATCTACGGAGTCAGGCTCACCGACAGAAAATCCCTGATAATCTTCGATGAAGTGCAGTTCCAGCCACTTGCACGACAAGCTATAAAATCCCTTGTCAAAGACCATAGGTATGACTATATCGAGACCGGTTCCCTCATCTCGATAAGGAAAAATGTCGAAGGCATATTGATCCCGAGCGAGGAAAAACCCATAAATATGTATCCTATGGATTATGAGGAATTCAGATGGGCGCTTGGTGACACGGCTACGCTTGAATTGCTTCGCGGCATATGGGAAAGGCCTCAAGCCTTAAAGGAAGCGCACCGCAAACTTATGCGCGACTTCAGACTTTATATGCTGGTGGGCGGAATGCCACAGGCGGTAAATGAATATCTGGACACCAACAATCTCGCAGCTGTGGATGAGGTCAAAAGGACGATTCTTGATCTGTACGATGCGGATTTTATGAAAATTGACCCTTCCGGGAAGGCGGCGAAGATTTTTTCGGCAATCCCGGCTCAATTATATGGCAACAAGTCCCGTTATATGCTCTCGGGTGTCATCCCTAAAGCAGAGAACTCGGACTATGTCGAACTGATTTCTGAAATAGAGAAGACGATGACTGTCAACATCGCCCATCATTGCGATGATCCTAATGTCGGGCTTGGCAATACTGAGAATCTGACGCAGTACAAGATCTATGCGGGCGACACCGGCCTGTTTACGACGCTGGCATTCAAAGACAAGGCTTTTACCGAGAATATTATATACGAGAAGCTGCTGAGTGATTCTCTTCCGGCCAATCTCGGCTATCTATACGAGAACACAGTTGCGCAGACGCTGACGGCATCAGGTTACAGGCTCTTCTATCACACCTGGCCTACAGAAAGCGGCAAGCATTCCTATGAGGTAGATTTTCTGCTTTCCAAAGGCTCAAAGATAGTCCCGATAGAAGTAAAGTCATCATCATACAAGACTCACGCATCGTTGGATGTCTTTTGCGAGAAGTTCTCATTGAGAGTGGCAAACGACAGATACCTCATCTATACAAAGGACTACGCAAAAGAAGGGAACATCACCTGCCTTCCGGCGTACCTGACTTTCCTATTGTAAGATACACCGCAGTGGCCGCGACTACGGCGGCGGTCTCCGTGCGCAGGCGGCTCTCGCCGAGGGTCACCGGCTTCCAGCCGAGCTTCAGCGCCGTCTCGACTTCCTCCTGCGAGAAATCGCCCTCCGGGCCTATCAGGATGCATATTTCGGGATTGCCGCAGGAGAGTTCGTCCGCTATCGAGCGGCGGCTCTCGCGGTCGAGACTCTCGTCGCAGTAGGCTATCAGCCGGAGCGACTGCGGCGGCGCGTTGCGGATGAACTCCACCACGCTGCACTCTTCCCGAAGCTCTGGTATGCGGCCCTTGAGCGACTGCTTCGCGGCGGAGAGCAGGATGCGCTGAAGACGCTCCGGCTTGATGATTTTGCGCTCCGAATGTTCTCCTGTCACCGGCACAAGCCCGTCTATACCTATCTCGGTCGCCTTCTCCGCAAACCATTCGTAACGGTCGATATTCTTGGTCGGGCACACTGCCATCGTAAGGCGATAGGGGTGCGCTCCGAAGTCCGGAGTGCTGGCGAGCAGTTCGGCCTCGGCTCCCTTGGCATCCGCAAGAATGAGGCGGCAGCGGTAGAGCGTCCCCATCCCGTCAATTACTGAAATCTCGTCGCCCGCGCGATGCCGCAGCACCCTGACGCAGTGCGCCGACTCTTCCCGGTCCAGCCTCACGATGCCGGATGATATGTCGCGGGAGTAGAACAGTTCCATAACTTACTTGAAGAGCGCCTTGACCAGCGCAGGCACATCGGCCACTTTTACCGCCTTGATGCCCTCCGGAGCCGCTTCTGTGGCGGAGTAGGAGGAGAGGAATATCTTCTTGAATCCGAGTCTCGCGGCTTCGCCGATGCGTCGGTCGCTCTGCGGGACGGGACGGATCTCTCCGCTCAGGCCCACCTCGCCGGCGAAGCAGACATCGCCCGGTATCGCAAAGTCGAAGTTGGATGAGAGTACGGCGCAGATGACTGCCAGGTCGCAGGCGGGGTCGCTGACCTTGAGGCCGCCGGCCATATTGAGGAAGACATCCTTGGCGCTGAGCTTGAAGCCGGCACGCTTCTCCAGCACCGCGAGCAGCATATTGAGCCGGCGGGTGTCAAATCCGGTGGCGGAACGCTGCGCAGTGCCATAGACGGCGGAGCTCACAAGTGCCTGTACTTCAAAGAGAAGCGGCCTCGTACCGTCGAGCGTGGCGGCTATCGCCGTGCCGCTCAGCCCCTGCTCGTGCATCGGGATGAGGAGTTCGGAGGGATTGCTGACTTCGCGAAGTCCCGTCCCCGTCATCTCGAATACGGCTATCTCCGCGGTGGAGCCGAAGCGGTTCTTGATGCTGCGCAAGATGCGGTAGGAGCCGCGTCCGTCGCCTTCGAACTGAAGCACCACATCGACTATGTGCTCGAGTATCTTCGGTCCGGCGATGAAGCCGTCCTTGGTGATATGTCCGATGAGTATCACCGGCACGCCGCTCTCCTTGGCGAAGCGCAGCAGTGCGGCTGCGACTTCCTTGATCTGGCTCACCGAGCCCGGGGTGGATTCGACGGAGTCGGTGAACATAGTCTGCACCGAGTCCACTATCATCAGCGAAGGTCGGATGGCCTCCGCCTCGGCGACGATGTCCTCTATCCTGGTCTCGCAGAAGACGAGGCACTCCGCCCCGGCCCCGCCGAGCCTCTCGGCCCGCATCTTGACCTGCTTGGAACTCTCTTCGCCCGTGACATAGAGGGTCTTGAGCTCCGGACGGCGCAGCGGTATCTGGAGGCTCAGGGTGGACTTGCCTATGCCGGGCTCGCCTCCTATCAGGACAAGCGAACCCGGGACGATGCCTCCGCCGAGCAGGCGGTCAACCTCTCCCATTCCGAGCGAGAGTCTCGGCTCGCCGGAGTAGTCTATGTCCTGAAGAGCCTGCGGCCTGCGCTCCCCCGATGCGCGAAGTCCTGCTCCGCCGCCACGGGAGGTCGGCTTGCCTTTCTCAGAAGGGGCCTCCACCATCGTGTTCCACTCTCCGCACGCGGGACACCTCCCCATCCACTTGGGGCTCTCGTTGCCGCACGAGCTGCAATACCACAGCGTCTTAGTCTTTGCCATAACAGCACAAATATATCAATGTTCCCGAACTTCGGCAAGAGCAGAGGCATTGCAATGCCGGTCTAAAATATTATCTTTGCGAAAATGTTCGGAATATAATTTCCGAGATTTTTCGTTCCGAAGTTTTTCGGAAAACAGGATAATGAATTGATTGACAATGAATTGTTATGGAAAATCCGTTTAAATTCGGCACTATCGTTGAAGACGAATACTTCACCGACAGAGTTGCGGAGCTGGAGAGTACAATGAGAGTGCTGCAGAGCCCCAATCATCTGGTTCTCATCAGCCCGAGGAGGTTCGGCAAGTCGAGCCTTATCAAAAAGGCCGTCGCCCAGGCGGGCCGCCCCTGTATCTCCCTGAACATTCAGCAGATGACCTCCACTGCCGATTTGGCATCCGGGCTTCTGAAAGGGATTTTCCGCCTGCATCCGCTGGAGAGAATTCGTCACAAGATGACTCATTTCAGGGTCGTCCCTACCGTGTCCACAAATCCGCTGACCGGCTCCATCGACCTGTCCTTCCCGGTCGCGACTGATGAAGACGTTGTCCTTGAGGATGTTATGGAACTTCTCGAAAATGTCGGTTCCGATGTCGACAGAACAATCGTCGTCCTTGACGAGTTCCAGGACATTCTTGAACTGGAGAAGGGAATCGACAAAAAACTGCGGGCGATGATGCAGGTGCAGAAGAATGTCAACTACATTTTTCTCGGCAGTCAAGAGTCGATGATGACGGAAATATTCGAGCGCAAAAAGTCTCCATTCTATCATTTCGGAAATCTTATGTCCCTAAAAAAAATCCCGTACACGGATTTCTATGCATATGTGAGCGAGAGACTTAACCCGGTTATGGGGGATTATGCCCCGGAAGCCGCAGCGGGGATTCTCAAGTTTACGGACTGCCATCCCTATTACACCCAGCAACTCTCTTCACAGGTATGGGGGATGGCCGCATACGACTCCATACGGACCGGGATAGTCGAGGCTGCGGTAAATGGAATCATCACCTCGCACGACTATGACTATGAGCGGCTGTGGCTGAATTTCAATCTGACGGACCGCAGGACCCTGCAGGCCCTCAGCACGGACGAGAAAAGGGAAAAACTGCGCGAGATTCCATCCAGTACGCTGTTCAGTTCCATCCAGCGGCTTATAAAGAAAGGCTATGTCATCAAGTCTGACGGTTTCGAACTTGAGGACCCGTTCTTCCGCAGATGGATTATCTCGCAGCTGTAGGCTTGCGGTCGCCGAGTTTGTCGACCTCTACCCTCTGATAATCTCCACCTCGCCGCGCAGGCCGAGCTTGATAATTTGCGAGGCGCGGCCCTCTGAACCACGGTCGAAGCACTTCGGCACGCAGTAGTCCGCCGCCGGGCGGATGGACTCCGAAATCTCCGCGAAGCACTTCGGCGACGGCTCGCCGGAGATGTTGGCAGAGGTGCTGACCAGAGGTCTGCGCAGCCTGCGCACCAGCTCCCTGCAGAACGCTGCGGCACTCGTGTCGGGGGTC
The DNA here is from genome assembly GCA_963661285.1 of Bacteroidaceae bacterium. GTDB lineage: Bacteria > Bacteroidota > Bacteroidia > Bacteroidales > UBA932 > Cryptobacteroides. The sequence continues at coordinate 53,778 of CAVLBF010000011.1, forward strand.
TGCCCCTCCTCCACATAGGGGATGCGTATGCCCACGCTGCCGTCTTCCGCCACGGCATTTGGCGCGAGATACTGTCCCTGCGGGTAGATGATGGTCATCGGTGCATCGTTCACCTCCACCAGGTCGATGGCGATGGACGGTATCTCCTTGACATATTTCGCCACCATATCGAGGTCGGACGCGAGCAGCACGAGCGACTTGGCCCCGGAGCGCCGCTTGATGCGGAACACCTTCTCCACCGCCGCCTCGTTGCAGGCGTCGCAGCCTATCCCCCATATCGTGTCGGTCGGGTAGAGTATCACCCCGCCGGAGCGCAGCGTCTCCACGGCCTCATTTATCACTGACTTGCTGTCCATTTCCGGAAAATGTTTTAATTCAAGCGGCTTCTCACCAGAGTATGTCCTTGTCGAAAAGAATGTTCCTCCGCCTCCAGCAGCGTATCATCAGGAAGCCGAAGAGCATACCGCCGAGGTGCGCGAAATGCGCGATCCCGCTCTGAAATATGGCTGATTCTGTCGCTCCGGCAATTCCCGTGAAGAGCTCGATTACCGCGAACACCACCACCATCCACTTGGCGCTGAGCGTCACAGGCGGGAAGAGCAGGGTCATCTTGGACTCCGGGAAGAGCATCGCATAGCCTATCAGCACGCCGTAGATGGCCCCTGAAGCGCCCACGGTCGGAGTGCGCTTGATGTCGGCAATGCCCTGGATGGCGTTGATGCTTCCCTCAGCAGCCCCCGGCATCAGTGCCTGTAGCTGGAGGTACTCAACCCCGAGATGCAGCGCCACCGCTCCCAGCCCGCAGACGAAGTAGAAGAGCAGAAACTTCTTCTGCCCGATGATCCTCTCCACCACGGTGCCGAAAATCAGGAGCGTATACATATTGAAGAATATGTGCCAGAATCCCCCGTGCATAAACATATGCGTGATCACCTGCCACCAGTGGAAGTAGCGCGAGGTGGGGTAGAAGAGGGCGAAATTCTCCAGCATATACTCCTTGTTGACCAGGAAGGCGAAGAAGACTATGCAGTTGATGATTATCAGGTTTTTCGTGACCGGCGTATCGGAGAGCAAACCCCGCCTGCCGCCGTCGTATCCGTAGTAGAAAGCCATTTTAAAATAATTTATCGATGTCCCCGAGCTTGACGATGCTCACGATGCGGCGTCCGTTCGGGGTAAGTTCGGCGTTGTCACTTGCAAAAAGCGTGTCAATAATTCTCTGCGCCTCCGAGGGCGAAGTCAGCGGAGCGGCATTCCGGGCCCCGAGCGCGGCGAACCGCTCTGCGGTGCGCTGTCTCATCAGCTCCGGCAGGGCCTCGCTCTCCTCTGACAGAATGTCCGCGAGCTCGCCGACGGTCTGCTGCACCTTGCCGCTCTCGCAGCTGTAGCCGTCCGGCACTCCGCCCACCACCACGCTGTCTTTCCCGAACGGGGTGATGTCGAATCCGAGTCCGGCGAGCATCGCCGCGTGTCCCTCGAAGAGGGGCAGATTGTCCGCGCCCACACACACCTCCACCGGGAAGAGCGCCGTCTGCGTAGGGTGTTCCCCTCCGCCGGAAAGGGCCTTGAGCGCCCGCTCGTAGAGTATCCGCTCCCACGCGCGGGAGACATTCACCACCATCACGCCGGACGACACCGGGGTGAGGATATATTTGCCCCCGAGGATGATGACCCTTGAAGCGGGGGCCGCCTTGTCCTCGAAGAGCGCGCCGTAGTCGTCGCGGGGAGTTATATATGAACTGTACGGCCTCTGGCTGCCGCCGCCTGTCGGGCTGTCAAATTCGCCCCCCGCCGCTCCGAACGGGTCGTAGTCCGGGTCGATATGGCTCTGCGGCTCGCTGACCTCCCGGTACTGCTCGAAACTCCTCCCGAGCTGCGGGAGCTCCACCGCACCTGCGGTGTCGAAGTCGATGTCCGCCCCGAAACTGTGCCGTCCGAGGGTCTCCTTGACGCAGGCATAGACAATCTGGAATATCACCGAGTCATCCTCGAACTTGATTTCCGTCTTGGTCGGGTGGATGTTGACGTCGATGGAGTGCGAGTCCGTCTCGAGGAATATGAAGTACGACGGAGTGGCCCCGTCGGGGATCATCTCCTCGTAGGCTTTCATCACCGCCTTGTGCAGATATGCGCTGCGGAAGTACCTGCCGTTGACGAAGAAGAACTGCTTGCCTAGAGTCTTGCGGGCGCTCTCCGGACGGCCTATGAAGCCGCTGAGCCTGACCACCGAAGTCTCGGCGCTGATGTCCACCACATCCCCCGCCACCGCGCTGCCGAGCAGGTCGAGTATTCTGAATTTCAGTGACTTGGCTTTCTTCAAGACGAAGATGTCGCGGCCGTTGGAGCTGAGGCTGAATCCGACCTCCGGGCGGGTGATGGCGACCCGGGTGAACTCTTCGATGATATGCTTGAGCTCGACGCTGTCCGATTTGAGGAACTTGCGCCGCGCGGGGGTGTTGTAGAACAGGTTGCGCACCGCGAAGTTGGAGCCTACGGGTGCCGCCACGGAGGAGGTGACCGTCTCCCCGTTGCCGCCGGTGCGCACCTGGGTCGCGGTCTCGTCGCACTCGCGGCGGGTCTTGAGCGTGACTTCCGCCACTGCGGCGATGCTCGCGAGGGCCTCTCCCCGGAAGCCGTAGGTCAGGATGCCCTCAAGGTCTTCGGCGGAGGCTATCTTGGAGGTGGCGTGACGCTCGAAGCAGAGCACTGCGTCGGCGGGACTCATCCCGCAGCCGTTGTCGATGACCTGTATCAGCGTGCGTCCCGCGTCGGTGACGACGACCCCGATCTGGTCTGCGCCGGCGTCCACCGCGTTCTCCATCAGCTCCTTGACCACAGATGCAGGGCGCTGAACCACCTCGCCGGCGGCTATCATATTGGCAATCTGTGCCGGGAGAACCTTCAGAGACCCCATCCCCTACAGCAGCGAGTAGAACTTGGCGACCATCAGCAGCACGGCGCAGATCAGCAGCATCGTGACTATGCCGATGATGGTCTGAGTCTTCTTCATATGGGTGCGCGTGCGCTGGTAGTTGCCGTCGCGCAGCGAACCCTTGATATATGAGCCCGGGACATAGGTGCCGTCCTGCTTCTCCTTGTCGAGCGAGCCGTCCACCGCGCCGAATTTACGCCGGCGTTCGTCCTCCTCCTGATTGTAGTAGATAGGCCTGTAGTTGAACACCCGGTGTTCGTTGTCACCGAAAAAATTGAATAATCCCATAACTCGCAAAAATAGTCAATCTTTGGATAAACTTGGCGTTTTCACGCCGTCCCGGCATCAAATTTCTGCAAGAAGCTGCTCAAATCGAATTATTGAACTATTTTTGGGAAAACATTTGCCGATGGACATCAGAATAGGACAGGGATACGACGTGCACGCGCTCTCCGAGGGGCTGCCGATGCGGCTCGGGGGAGTGGATATAGACTCGCGCAGCGGCTTCGTCGCGCACTCCGACGGAGACGTGGCGATACACGCGCTGTGCGACGCCATCCTCGGGGCGCTCGCCCTCGGCGACATCGGGAAGCACTTCCCGGACTCCTCCGCCGAGTTCGCCGGCATCGACAGCCGCGAGCTGCTCCGTCGGGTGATGGAGCTCATCCGCCGGGACTCCTGGACAGTGGGCAACGCCGACATCACCATAGCCCTTCAGACCCCCAAACTCGCCCCGTACATCCCGCAGATGCGTGCGGAGCTCGCCGCAATTATGGGGATTGACCCCTCTCAGGTGAGCGTCAAGGCCACCACCACCGAGCGTCTGGGCTTCGTCGGGCGTGGCGAGGGCTGCGAGGTCTGGGCGGCAGTACTGCTCCGGCGAGGATAAGCCCCATCGACAGGCCGCGCCCTAAAATGAAATAATTTTATATTAAACAAAATTGTATTAAATAAAATTGTTTCATTCGTCCCGAATACTTATCTTTGCCGAAAATCAGGCAAGATATGGAAATACCTTTTGCATTCGGAAGAATTGTCCGGGACGACGATTTCACCGATAGGAAGAATGAGACGGAGAAGCTCCTCGCCAACATCTCCTCGCTCACCAACACTGCAATAATCTCCCCGAGGCGCTGGGGGAAGTCTTCCCTCGTGTCCAAGGCGACGGGGATGGCGGCCAAAGGCAATAAAGACTTCATCTTCGTGAAGATGAACGCCTTCAAGTGCGCCGACGAGCAGGAATTCTACGCCGCTTTCGCCAAGAGCGTCATCTCGCAGGCATCGTCGTCGATGGAGGCCCTGATGTCCGACGCCAAGGAATTCATCTCCTCGCTGCTGCCGAAAATCTCCATCTCGGACCCTGCCGGGCAATATGAACTCTCGTTCGGGCTGGACATCAAAGCCAATCCTATAGACGAAGACATCCTCGACCTTCCGCAGAGGATTGCCGCGAAGAAAAAGAAGAAGATAATCGTCTGCATCGACGAGTTCCAGCAGATAGGAGAGTTCAGCCAGACCCTACGCTTCCAGAAAATACTCCGCAGCCACTGGCAGGAGCAGCGGGATGTCGCCTACATCCTCTACGGAAGCAAGAAGCATATGATGCTCAAGATTTTCGGCGAGTACAATATGCCGTTCTACCGCTTCGGAGACATTATGTTCCTCCCCAAAATCTCCACCGCCGACTGGAGCGCCTACATCGTCGAGCGTTTCACAAGCACGGGGAAGTCCATCAGCCCGGAAGTGGCTTCGTATCTTGCGGAAAGGGTTGACAATCATTCATATTATGTCCAGCAGCTTGCTCAGGCCAGCTGGCTGCGTACCGTGGACTTCTGTACCGAGGCCGTCGTGGACTCCGCGCTGGAGAGCATACTCGACTCGCTTAACCTGCAGTTCATCAACACGATGGACTCCCTCACCGACAAGCAGCGCAACTATCTGTGCGCGGTAGCGGACGGCATCACCCGCTTCTCCTCGGTCGAGACTCTGACGAAATATAATCTCGGCTCCAACGGCAATGTCAGGATACTCAAGAATGCCTTGAGGCAGAAAGACCTGATAGATGTCGAAGACCGCAAGGTGTCCATTCAGGACCCGATGTTCTGCCTTTGGCTGAGGACGCAGTTCCGGCAGGTCTAAGTCCGTAAGGCTCAGAGCAGTTCCGTGATTGCTTCCCGCAGGGCGGGGAGGGTAGGGAGGGGAGAGTCGGAGAAGGCGGCGCGGACGGTGAGGGCGGGGTCGGAGATGTAGATGCGGGGGATGCCGCTGCCTGCGAAGAGGCGATAGACCTCCCGGTCGCTCTGCGCCGAATAGGGGAGAGTGAGGGAGTGGGCGAGCCAATATGAGGCGATGCTCTCCGCACCCTCCTCACGGCTTATCAGGACGAAGCGAACCCGGTCTCCGAACTCCCCGTAGAGACTCTGCACGGAAGGGAGAACCGCCTCACAGTCAGGACATCCCGTGCTGAAGAACATTATCAGCGACACTCCCCCCTTGAGCCTTCCGCTGCTGAGCGGAGTGCCGTCGGAGAGCGTCACGGAGAACTCCGGCAGAGTGTCCCCGACACCAATGCTGCCCCCGGGAGGGTCGGCGGGGTCGTAGATGCAGGCTGCGAGCAGAGCCAGAGCCGCAAGCAGCGGCACTGCGCGTCGCAGCAAATGCAGCAGAGTCTTCATCTTGCACCCCGGAGCAGTATCACCTGCTTCGAGGCTTGCGCGATTTCGAGCGCCGCTCGCGCCGGCGGCCATTTCAGGTTGAATTGTTAGAGTCTAATTCGAGAATGTCACGGTCGAAACCCCGTCCCCGAAGCTGAAATACTTGTTCTGCACCCAGATGGTGGTGGCGGAGGAAGACTTGGTGGTCTTGAACGCGCAAGGCAGAATCTTGTGGGCGTGGTCATCCGTGGAGGCGAGGGCCTGATATTCCGAATATGTAAGGGTCTTTGTAAATCCGAACGACTGCTTGCCCGACCCGGTGATTGAAGTTCCGTACCAGGTGGACATATATCCGCTCTTGTAGGTATCCGCAGACTTGGAGACGTCCGGGGTGAGCGAATTCGCCGCAGACTCCATCTTGAACTCCAGCGGGAAGAGGTGCGAGGCGAGTCCGGTCGGTATCTTGATGTTGAGCGTCATCTGCCGCCCGATGCCGGAAGTCACCGTGGAGGGGTCGCACTCCAGCGACATAGTATATGGCTTGCGCAGATGGTAGGTCACGGTGCGGGCGATCTTGACATTGGTGCCGGAGGTCTTCGGCTCGTAGAATATGATGGTCTGGGTCTTCTCCTCATCTCCCGGGTTCTGCGGGGTGATAGTGATTACGTGCCAGCCTTTTGCATCGTCCGCCGAAGTCCAGGACTTGATGACAGACCCGCCCGGTGCTACTGCGGCCCCGGTGGCCTTGTCATAGGTGGAAATCTTGCTGTTGTCTATCACCGTCGGGGACGAGATGTCCGGGATGTATTGGTAGCGGAACTTGAAGGGGTCCGTGTTGACCACGGTAGTGTCGGTGTAGCTGATGTTGAGGCGGCTGGTGCCGTCGGAGATGTTGATGATGTCCTTTGTGACCACCGAGGCCACGAAGTTGTTGGACGCAGGGGCGGCTGCGGCCTCCGCCGCAGTGGCATATCCGTCGGCGCTGCAGGAGATTATGGTGGCGGTGTAGATGAAATTGCGGATGATATTGTAGTAGGTCACGAGACCCGCGTCAGCCTCCTGCACGAAGTCGATTTTGTAGTAGGTGGGAGTCCCTCCATTGTATCTGCCATTGATGATGATGGCGGTGTTGCTGACATCGTCGGAGTAGGGGCGCTCGTAGAGGTACTTGTCAGAGCCGTCGAATGTCAGCTTCGAAGCGTCGGTGTTGACAATCTGCGCGTCCTGAGGCAGATAGCCGTTGAAGCCGTGGCTGGCTGTGCCGTCGTAGGAACTCTTCAGTTCATCATAGGAGCGGCTCACCCAAGGGTTGTTAGGGAGAGATGCCGTGCTGCCGGCGACCGCATAGACCGCAAAGCTGTTGATACTCGGCACGCAGGGCGCGACGCAGCCCCTGTCGGGGACGTTCCAGAGGGCGTAGCCATCGAGGGTGAAGTTAGATGCTTCGTTCTTGAGATGCACCTTGGCGAAGTTGCGCACGAGCGGAATCTTCTTGAGACCGCTGGTGTTGTAGTATTCTGTAAGTGTGCCTTTTTTTTCCATCTCCTCCAGCTCTTCCTGGGAGCGGATGCCGTCATTCAGCACGACCCTCTGCCAGTAGGCATCCTGCCCGTCGGAGACGGTGAGGTCGCGGATGACGGAATATTCTGTGCCGTAGCTGACCGGATTGGAAGCGAAGTTGTAGTTGGCCACAAGGTGCAGGGTGCGCTTGGTAAGCGATGCCTGCAGATTGACCGTGAACTCGTATTCCGTGTTCATATCGGTGGAGAAGCTCGTCGGGTTCAGCGGCACCGCCTGCTTGCACTCCACGAAGAATCCCTGGTCGTCGAAGACCAGCACCCAGAGGGAGCTGATGGCTTCGCTGGAGAAGCTTTTCGTGCCCATAGTAGCCCCGGCCTCCGGCACGGAGACGGAGAACTTCAGGCCCTCGGTCTCTTTGGTGAGCTTGTCTTCCGTGCGCAGCCTGTCCCCGCAGCCCGCGAGGGCGAGCAGCGCGGATGCCGTCAGCAATATGTCAATCAGTCTTCTCATCGCGCTTTATCTCCCCAGGTAAATGTGCTCTTGTCGCATTTGTCCGTCCAGTACCACTCGTCATAGACGCAGCGGATATATGAATTGCTCGTTGATGTAGAGCCGTTCGGCCTATATGCCGTACTGTTGCTTCCCCAATAATATGAATCGGTAGAGAGCAATATCGGGATTTTTCCATCATTGGCAAGCATAACCATATACTCTATCTCCGCCTTAGTCGGTATTCTCCACCTTCCCGCAGGATAACCGTCTTCCTGATATGATGCACACCTTTTTTGTGCATCGGAATATGACATACTGGATGCCACTCCATAAGATGATGCTATTCTGAATGACGGCGCAATCATATTGTTAACCCTTGTTCCGTCAGTGTCCGTTGGATAATAATAGGACAATTTGTGACTACTGCCATATAACCAGGGAGAATTGGAGAAATAATTATAGCTCAAATTATCCACAGTTTCTTTCCTCGGGTCTCCTATGATATAATCAGACCCGGTAGGCAGAGAGCTAACTGTAACAACATACATATATGGATCCTTATTGCCCGGTGTGCTTCCCCAGAGTAAAACATATTGCCATCCATTGTTTTCACGACGGCTGTTCACCCAGATGTATCCGCGGTTTGACATATTACTTGTCGTTCCATCATTCGGGTTACCGGTACAGTCCGAATTCAGCTCCGCCACGACATAGAGGGCCGGGTACTGGGTCACGGTGA
>CAVLBF010000012.1:0-60773 GCA_963661285.1 Bacteroidaceae bacterium
TCAGCCTGACCCTCAGGGTCGGCACGGCAGTGCCTGACGCGCCGGACACCAAGGTCACCTACACAGACAATGTCACCTCCATCAGCGCGAGCTGGGAGGTCGGGGACCAGATATCGCTCGTCCAGCTCGACAAGGACGGCAAGGCCATCAAGGCCGAGACCTTCACGGCCAAGACGGCGGGCACTACGGCCGACTTCGAGGGGACCTTCACGAGGGACGCGAGCGCCACATCCGTCACCGTGGTCTATCCTGCGGTCGACCCTACGACCTGGAAGTCCATACAACGGCACGGCGTTAATCTCCTTGAGAATTACACCGGATATAGATTTGTCAAGGTGGTTGCAGCCGATTTTCTTACTCTCCAGCCATCAGACAACGCACTGCCGGATCTCAAGGACGTGGCGCTGATGTTCTGCAACACGAGCGACCTTGATGCCCTCGCGTCCGGGAGCGCCTCCGTCAGCCTAAAGAACCTCAACTACATAGTCAAGATGAAGTTAAAGGTCGCGGGCCTTGCGACAGTGAAGTCGGTAGGCTTATGCTTCCCTATCGATTCCTCTTATGGTATATACCCATATCAGACGGTTGGACTGGGAGGCAGGGTAGTGTGGAAGGACTTCAGTAGCTTCGACGAGACGAGCCGCAGGCTTACCACATATCTCGGTACAGATAATAACCCTAGCGGGTATCTTGTTGATGTTACGGGCATAGCGCCGGACTCTGACTATTGCGTCACTGTATATATGGTAAGCTATGACAGTAATTCGATTAAAATCGACCACACTAAGACAGACGCGAAAGTAGAGGTCACGGCAACAGGCCTCGACGCTTCCTCGTCCAGCAAGACCCTGAGCTACACCGCCGCCCTAACCTCCGACATCACCTTCTCCCCTGGCAATCTGTACACCCTCAAGGGAGTCAAGGAGCTCGCCGAATAGTCCGGCTTTCAGCCCCGGAAAATGCAACTTCAAGGGTTGGCTAAAAGTCCCACAGGGACTTTTCAGCCAACCCCTTTGTTTATTTGCATCTCGTTCTAGAAGCTGCCGTTGATGAACGCGCGGGACTGCACATAGCTCGGCTCGTAGTATGCGCTCGAATTGTAGTTGTCTATGACATCGCAAACGGGCGAGCCGTACACCGACCGGATGGTTTCCACAAGATTGTCCGAGGTGCACAGCGACTGGACCAGGCGTGCATAGACCTTCCCCATCTGAGTCGGAGACGGGACTTTGTCGGTGAAGCGGGGATTGACATCACTTATATGGAAATCGCCTTCTTTAAGATGGTATTCTTCAATCCAGCCGTCTTCGACCTGTAGGGGATTGAGGCAATGGTTCGCTGGAGCAAGCGAAAGCTGATGCTCCAGCCCGTCAGGACCGAGTTGCTCCACGACGTAACGGTTATGCCGGTGCAGTCTTCGTGCGACACGCTCGATCATATAGCAGACGAAGTACAGGTCATTGAAGCCTATCTGTTCGTCGGGGAAGTACTTGTTGCTCATAATTCGTAATACGATTCGAATGTGACGGTCTGAAGCGCACTGTCGGTGCAGAAAAGTATCTGATGGGTAGGGTGCTTGAAACGCGCAAGGGCCCAGAAGGCCTCCCGGCTGATGCGTCCGGACAGGAAGTCCTCGACATAGTCCCAAACCTCATCGTCGGCCATAGGTCCTTCAACTATATCGAAAGGGTGCGATATGCCGTGCCTGCAGGCTGCGACGAAATCAAGCCACCCGTCAGTCATTTCGTCGAATGTCTTCAGGCGGAGAGAATTGTCGGGCGTGTAGGAGTATCGGCAGACGATGTGCCTTCCGGGTTTGGTCAGAGCCCATCGCTGTGCCTGGCGCTCAAACCGTGTGCAGTAAAAACCGAAGCCGAAGTCCTTGTTGTAGCCGGCAACCCGAATCTCGGGACGCTGCACCACGGCGTTGGTTCCGTGGTAAAGAGTTGTAGATGTGTCTGATGCCATACTGCTGCAAAGATAAAAAGAATGTCGGAATACCGTACTTTGCTACCGATTGCACTGAACGCATTTTGGCGGACAATCAATACATCAGTCCGAAGGCCCAGAGGGGTATGACATTGGCGAATCCGGTCTCGATTTGTTCCCCTCCCTTTTTCCTTCCGCCGATTTCAAAGGTCTTCCCGTCTATCTCGAAATCCGAGACGGACGAACTGATCACGTCATAACGGACTCTCGTCTGGTTCATAAAGAATGTCTCCCTCACATTGCCGATCCGGGCATTGTCGGGCGCGAGCGCATATATTAGATTGGTGTTGTCAAGGTAAACCTTTTCCACTTTCCCGAGACTCCTGATGCCTCCGGTCTTGTCGCGCAGCTGCGAAATCATCCCGGTCTTTTCAATGTACAGCATATAATCTGAGATGTCGTTGCGGCTTATGCCGGTCAGCTGTGCAATCTTTGTCATCACCGGTTTGAACGGGACGCTTCGCGCTATGACCATCAGGAGCGCCTTGAGCCGCCGTCCCACGGCGACATTCGTGTTCAGATACTGCGGAATGTCCGACTCCATCGTCTGGTTCACGACCTGAAGCAGCTCCATTTCAAACTCCGGGTCCGCCCCGTAAGGGTAGTATCCGTTCCTGAGGTAGTCCCGGAACAGCGGCAGCGGATGGTCAACTCCCGGGATTGCCGCATCCCCGTTGAGAATCTCCCCCAGTGACAATGCCGGTACGGCTATGTCGTGAAACATTCTGAGGTACTCGCGGAATGAGAGCCCTTGCATAGTATAAATCGGCAAACGTCGGCTCAGATCGGCCATTCCGCCGTAGATGTCGAGTATCGAAGAACCGGAAATCACCGTCTGGAGTTCCCCGAAGTCGTCGATAACCTGCTTCAATTCTCTCGACCACCCTTCGTATTTGTGTATCTCATCGATAAACAGATGTTTGCCGCCTATCTTGACGAAAGCGTCCGCCAGATCCACGAGCCTGTGCTCCGAAAAATAGACATTGTCCGCCGAGACATAAAGGGTATCCCTTGTATCGAGATGGTTCTTGATATGTTGCAGAAGCATATACGATTTGCCGACACCTCTCGGCCCGACAAGTCCGAAAGCGTGGCCGTCCCACTTGATGTCCTGGTACTTGTACCTGATGAAATCCGTGGAAATATCTTGGAGCCTTTTCTTGAAAGATGCGTAGAGCTGTTCCATATTCTTGATGCCTTTTCCGCAAAGATAAGCTATTTTGCACTAAAAAAGTGCAGATTTCACCAAAACTTGCACGAAAAAGATGCAACCAAGATACCCCGGACAATCCTTGTTTCGTCGCCTTTGGCCTAGATTTCTGCGGGCAGCCGTGGCGCAATTCACAGGTGTTCGAAATTTATTGTAAATATGCAGCGGATTTCGAATGGCTGTCTGATTTTGCATATATTTGCACTATGTCCCGAGTTCTTGCGACAGTAGTGACCTACAACGCGATGCGGTGGGTGGAGAGATGCCTTGGCAGTCTGCGGGGCAGCTCGCTGCGTCCGGATGTGCTGGTGGTGGACAACGGTTCGTCAGACGGCACGCAGGATTATGTACGGCGGCATTTTCCCGAGGCGGAGCTGGTCTGCCGCGACGACAACCCGGGCTTCGGGGCGGCCAACAATATCGGTCTGCGCCTTGCGCTGGAGCGCGGCTATGACTTCGTCTATCTGCTCAATCAGGATGCCTGGGTCCTGCCCGACACTCTACGGACGCTGGTCGATGCGATGCGGCCCGGCTACGGAATCCTGAGTCCGGTGCAGCTGGACGCGGAAGGGAGGCTTGACAGGCAGTTCGAGCGCAAATGCGGCCGACGGCTCAAAGCCGCCGCGTCCGGGAAGTCTGCTGTCAGGATACCGGCAGCCCCGATAGAGCCGTCCGCCGTATCAGACCCGGGGTCCTCGGCAATCCCGGGCGCAAAATCCTCCTCCGAAGTCGTTGAAGTGCCGTTCGTGATGGCGGCGCACTGGCTGCTCTCCGCCGAGGCGATACGCCGCGTCGGGGGATTCTCCCCGGCGTTCAGGCAATACGGAGAAGATGACAATTATATCGACCGTCTTCACTTCCACGGCCTGCGCTGCGCCGTCGTTCCGGCTGCGGCAGCGGTACACGACCGTGCCGACAGGCCAAACCCGCGCGAGAGGCGCATCAGGCTCAAATGCATCGCCGTCACGGTGCGGCTCAGCGACCCGCGAAGAGCATTCGCGCTCCGCGCCCTGCTCTCCCCGTTGGAGCTTATCGCTATGTCTGTCAAGAACTTATCCCTTGCGCCTCTGCGCTATATTCCGATTCTCCGGCGGCGTCTCCCGGAGCTCCGCCGCCTGCGGAAAGCCTCCCGCGAGCGGGGAGCTTTCCTTTAGGCCCGCAGGGGTCAAGAAAGCGAAAAGGAACCGACCGGTTACAGTCGATTCCTTCTCTCTGTGCGGACGGTGAGACTCGAACTCACACAGGCCAACGCCCACTACCCCCTCAAAGTAGCGTGTCTACCATTTCACCACGTCCGCAATACTTTGGGACTGCAAATTTACGCAGATTTATCGTAAATGCAACATCCGGGCGTAAAAATCTCCAAAAATATTCTCCCCCTCACGCTGCTGTCGCCACCGGGCATATGGCTTCAAATCCCAAGATATGGGGATTGACCGCACGGCGGCCAATGCCGAAATTTGCATCCGGAATCAGCAGATTATTTCAATGACACTTGACAAGTTGGCAATCGGCGGTACGGCCTTGATCCGGACAGTGGGCGGAGAGGGGTCGCTGCGGCAGCATTTCCTCGATATGGGTATGATACCCGGGCAGGAGGTCAGACTGACCAAATATGCTCCCCTCGGCGACCCGATGGAACTTCTCATCAACGGCTACTCCCTCACCCTCCGCAAGGCGGACGCCGCCAAAATCGGGATTGCGCCTGTCAGAGACGATGCCCCCGAGACGCAATCCGCGAGCGATGACTGGCTCTACCTCGGCGAGAGCGCCCATCCCGGACTCGGCGAAGGAGGCAGATATCATACGGGACACGAGGACCCGCTCCCCAAAGAAACCGTCCTGAGTTTCGCCCTCGCGGGCAACCAGAACTGCGGCAAGACCACCCTTTTCAATCAACTGACCGGCGCCAATCAGCACGTCGGCAATTTCCCCGGTGTGACGGTCGACCGCAAGGACGGAGTAATAAGGGGTTACCCGGAGACTCGTGTCACTGACCTTCCGGGGATCTATTCCCTCTCTCCATATTCTTCCGAAGAACTCGTCTCCCGCCGTTTCATCCTCGACGAGAAGCCTAAGGGCATCATCAACATAGTGGATGCCGGCAACATTGAGCGCAACCTCTACCTCACTATGCAGCTTATGGAGCTGGACGTGCCTATGGTGCTGGCCCTCAATATGATGGATGAGGTCAGAGGCAACGGTGGCTCGATTAATGTCAACGAGATGGAGGATATCCTCGGCCTGCCGGTGGTGCCCATCTCCGCCGCGAAGAACGAGGGCATAGAGGAACTCATCGAGCACGCGGTGCACATCGCCCGGTATCAGGAGAAGCCCGTCAGGCAGGATTTCTGCCAGCCGGACGAGTACGGCGGAGCAGTCCACCGCTGCCTGCACGGAATAATGCACCTTGTGGAAGACCACGCCCGGAGGGCCGGGATTCCTCTGCGCTTTGCCGCGAGCAGGATAGTGGAGGGCGACGAGGCGATACTTTCCGCTCTCGCTCTATCCGACAACGAGAAGGATACCATAGAGCACATCATCCGCCAGATGGAGGAAGAGCGGGGGCTGGACCGCTGCGCGGCTATGGCCGATATGCGCTTCTCGTTCATCCGCAAGCTCTGCGCCCGCACGGTGGTCAAGCCCCGCGAGAGCAAGGAGTATCGCCGCAGCCGCGCCATCGACAAGGTGCTTACCGGCAGGTTCACAGCCATCCCGATATTCCTCGCCATCATCTCGCTGGTCATCTGGCTCTCCATCGATGTGCTTGGCGCTCCGCTTCAGGACTTGCTGCAGCGGGGGATAGACGCGCTCTCCGGCCTGTGCGACGAGGGGATGGAGAAGCTCGACGTCACGCCGGCCGTGCGCCGGCTTGTCACGGACGGCATATTCGGCGGAGTGGGCAGCGTGGTGAGCTTCGTGCCCATCATCATCATACTCTTCTTCTTCCTCTCCCTGCTTGAGGACAGCGGCTATATGGCCAGAATCGCTTTCGTGAGCGACAAGCTTCTGCGCCGGATAGGCCTGAGCGGACGCAGCATAGTCCCTCTGCTTATCGGCTTCGGCTGTTCCGTGCCTGCGGTGATGGCTACCCGTACCCTCTCTTCTGCACGCGACAGGAAGATGACCGTGCTCCTGACCCCGTTTATGAGCTGTTCGGCCAAGATTCCGATTTACGCGTTCCTCACCAGCGCGTTCTTCCCGGGCCACGGAGGTCTGGTGCTCGTGATACTCTATCTCTCGGCGATATCGGTCGGGGTCATCGTGGCGTTCTGCGCCAAGGCGCTGCCGCATTCCGGAGAACCTGCACCGTTTGTTCTCGAACTCCCCAACTACCGTATGCCGGGGGCTAAAAATGTCGGACACCTCCTCTGGGACAAGACCAAGGACTTCCTCCAGAGGGCGTTCACGGTGATATTCATCGCGTCCATCGTCATCTGGTTTCTGCAGTCGTTCGACTTCAGGCTGCGCCTCGTCGATGCGCAGGACAGTATGCTGGCGGCCATCGCCGGCCTGATTGCCCCGCTCTTCACCCCGATAGGACTCGGCGACTGGCGCATCGTCACCGCGCTGATTACCGGTTTCCTCGCCAAGGAGAGCGTGGTCTCCACCCTACAGGTGCTCGGAGTAGCTTCCGCCCTGACCCCGCTCACCGCAGTGCCGATGCTCGCTTTCTGCCTGCTCTACACTCCTTGCGTCGCCGCGATTGCCGCCGTCCGGCGGGAACTCGGAAGCAGGCGGGCCTGGGCTATGGTGGCGTTCCAGTGTCTGGTCGCATATTTCTGTGCATTCCTTGCCTATGGCGTAGCGCGCCTGTTCGTATAGGATGAATCTCTCTTCAATCATAATTCTTGTATTTGTTCTCGTGCTGCTCGCCCTCGCGCTGCGGACTTACTTCTCCAAGGGTCACTGCGCGGGGAGCGGCGGCTGCGGGGGCGCAAACTGCTCTGCCTGCAAGGGCTGCGGCGCGCGCGACATCTGCAGGAAAGCGCCCGGGGTCAAAAAATAATCCTGTCTGCGGCTGTGAGTGTTTCATATTCGCCTTGCTTTGATTATATTTGCAAGGATATGGAGTTATTTTCCGCTAATATGAAGGCGTCGGAGCTCGTGGAGCAGAATCCCGGTCTGCTGATGGTCTTTTCGCGTCTTGGCGTGGTGGGCAGTTTCGGCGAGAGAACGGTGTCCGAAATATGTGTCCAGCACGGACTCGATGCGGACACGGCGATATTGCTCTGCAGGGTCTATTCTTCGCCGGACTTCGTGCCGACCGCATCTGACCTCAGGAGGTGCAGCGTCGCCGATGTGCTGCGCTACCTGCACTCCTCCCACGACTACTACCTCAAGCGTGCTCTGGAAACTATGGCTTCCTCGATCGAGAAGCTCATCGAGCCGTGCCAGATGCCTCAGCAGCAGGTGATAAGGGACTTTTTCGCCCAGTACAAGCGGGAACTCAGGAGCCACTTCGAGTTCGAGGAAGGCAAGGTGATACCCTATGTGCGCAACCTCATCCTGGGCAGGCAGGACCCTTCGTTCAGCATCGATGACTTCGAGGAGAACCACTCCAACATCGACGAGAAGCTCTCCGACCTCAAGAACCTGGTGATGAAGTCGCTTCCGCACGAGTGCGACGACGACGGGAGGATAGCTCTGCTCTCGTTCATATTCAATCTTCAGGATGACCTCAGGTCACACACCTACATCGAGGACAACATACTCGTGCCGATGGTGCGCCTGCTCGAGAACCCGCTGCGCAGCGATGTCGAGCCTAAGGCTGACGAGACCGCAGACGAACGCGGAGCCGAACTCTCCGAGAGGGAGAAGGAAATCCTGGTGAGCGTGGCTCACGGGATGATCAACAAAGAGATAGCCGACCGGCATCACATTTCCGTCAACACCGTCATTTCGCACCGAAAGAACATCACGCGCAAGACCGGCATCAAGACGGTGGCGGGTCTTACCGTGTACGCGATACTAAATAACCTTATAGACATCAAGTCGATCGAATAACAATGCTTCAGCTGACCGCACCCGGGGGAGCGGACAAGGTGCTCCTCCATTCCTGCTGCGCACCTTGCAGCGGCGCAATCATCGAATGCCTGCTCGCCAACGGGATAACTCCCGTCGTCTTTTTCAGCAATTCCAACATCTGCCCGGAGGAGGAATATGAGCGCCGGCGCGACGAGTTGCGCCGCTACTGCGACTCTCTGGGGGTGGAGATGCACGAGGACGAATACAATCACCAGTCGTGGCTCGGCATAGCCGCCGGTCTCGAAACGCTTCCCGAGCGCGGTGCGCGCTGTGTCAAATGCTTCCGCTTCCGGCTCTTCAGGGCTGCGGCCTGGGCCTCTGCCCACGGTATCCGTGTGCTGACCTCCTCCCTCGCCTCTTCGCGATGGAAAAACATCGATCAGGTCAATGCTGCCGGCGCGTGGGCGTGCTCTATGATCAACGAGACTTTCCCCGACGCGGAGCCTCTGCTCTGGTGGACACAGAACTGGCGCAAGGGCGGCCTGCAGCCGCGCCGTGGCGAGATTATCAGGGAGCAGAGCTTCTACAACCAGCCTTTCTGCGGCTGTGAATTCTCCAAGCACTACGCCGAAAGCGTTCATCCGGAGCAGGCGGAAGAGCCGCAACTTTTCTAGCGGGAGGCAATCGTTGAAATAATGGCCGAAACAGTTGCATAGTCAAAAAATATATATACCTTTGCGGTGTATTGCTATAATAGGACACTATAAATGCTTATAGAAGTTAAAGGCGTCAACAAGACCTACGACAACGGGCAGCCTCTCCACGTGCTCAAGGGCATCGACCTTAACATCGCGGAGGGGGAGTTCGTCTCGATAATGGGGGCCTCCGGCTCGGGCAAATCCACGCTTCTCAACATACTCGGCATCCTGGACAACTACGACAGCGGCGAGTACCGCATAGACGGCACGCTCATCAAAGGCCTCGGCGAGAAGCAGGCGGCGGAGTACCGTAACCGTCTGATAAGCTTCATCTTCCAGTCATTCAACCTGATATCGTTCAAGACTGCGGTGGAGAATGTGGAACTGCCCCTCTTCTATCAGGGCGTGGGCCGCAAGACCCGCCACGACAAGGCGATGGAATACCTGTCCAAGCTCGGCATAGCCCAGTGGGCGTCGCACTATCCCAACGAACTGTCCGGCGGACAGAAGCAGAGAGTCGCCATCGCCCGTGCGCTCATCACCGGCCCGCGCATCATCCTCGCCGACGAACCCACCGGAGCCCTCGATTCCAAGACCTCCCAGGAGGTGATGGAGCTTCTCGGGAGACTCAACCGCGAGGACGGGGTGACGATAGTGGTCGTGACCCACGAGAGCGGCGTCGCCAACTGCACCGACCGCATCATCCACATCAAGGACGGGGTCATAGGCAATATCGAGGACAACCGCGAGCACCACGCGTCGGTGTTCGGAGCTGAAAGCATAATGAAATGAGAGACCTCTTCGTCGAAATATGGGAGAGCGTCCGGCGCAACAAGCTGCGCACCTGTCTGACCGGCTTCGCGGTGGCGTGGGGCATATTTATGCTCATCGTCCTGCTCGGCTCGGGCAACGGACTGCTCAACTCGCTCCAGCGGGGCAGCGGACGCATCACGGCCAACACTATGCAGCTCGGCGGCGGCTGGACCTCCAAACCTTACGGCGGGCTCAAGTCGGGGCGTATCATCGAACTGGACGACAGAGACATAGCCATCACCGGGGGTAAGCTCTTCGCTGACCACATCGACGATGTGGTGGCGACGGTCGGGACGAGCGTCACGGTGAGTTACGGGGCGCGTTCGTTCAGCGGATATATGGAGGGCAACTACCCGAAGCGGATCGAGATGGAGCGGATAGACATCCTCTACGGACGCTTCATCAACCCCGATGACATCACCCATAGCCGCAAAGTGGTGGTGCTCCCTGAGAACAGGGTCGAGGATCTGCTCGACTCCGGAGTCCCCGTCTCTTCGTTCATAGGTAAGAGGGTCAAGATAAGCGGCTTCCTCTTCACCGTGGTAGGCATCACCAAGACCGACAGTATGAGCGGGTCCAACGCCTTCTATGCCCCGTTCACCACAGTCCGGGCCATATTCTCCAAGGGCAAGGTGATAGACGACCTGACATTCACGTTCCACGGGCTGAAGACCGAAGAGGAGAACGAGGAATTCGAGAAGAACTACAAGGCGGCCGTCAACCTCAGTCACGGCGCCGCCCCGGACGACGAGAGCGCGACCTGGTTATGGAACCGCTTCACGCAGAATATGCAGATGGAAAAGGGCAACTCCATCGTGCGCACCGCCCTCTGGATCATCGGCATCTTCACGCTGCTCAGCGGCATCGTGGGCGTGAGCAACATTATGCTCATCACGGTCAAGGAGCGCACCCACGAGTTCGGTATCCGCAAGGCGATAGGGGCCGGGCCGTGGAGCATAATGAAACTCATCATCGCCGAGAGCGTGTCCATCACGGCGGTGTTCGGCTATGTCGGTATGGTGCTGGGCCTCGTGGCCTGCGAGATTATCGACAGGACGGTGGGGCAGGCTTCCACTTCGGTGCTCGGGACTGACATCGCGATGCTTGTCAATCCGACCGTCGGGGTGGACGTGGCGCTGGAAGCCACTCTCCTGCTGGTGGTGGCCGGAACTCTCGCCGGGCTTGTGCCCGCGCGGAGGGCGGCCCGGGTAAGACCTATTGAAGCGTTAAGGGCGGAATGAGATTCGACAGCGACACATTCAAGGAGATTGCCGACTCCCTGACCCGCAACAGAAGCCGCAGCCTGCTGACGGGCTTCGGGGTGTTCTGGGGCATCTTTATGCTCCTCTTCCTCGATGGCGGCGGACAGGGGCTCAAGCAGATGCTCTCCCGCAATTTCGAGGGCTTCGCCACTAATACTACCATTCTCTTCCCGTCCCAGACCACCAAGGCGTGGCTCGGCTTCAAGCAGGGCCGCCGCTGGAACTTGACCTACAACGACATCCCGCGCCTCCGCTCGATGGTGCCGGATCTCGAAATAGTGACCCCGGTGGTGTCCCGCTGGGGGCAGACAGTAGTTCGCGACATCAACAGCACCGACGCCAGCGTCAGAGGGGTTTATGCCGACTACGCCGGAGTGGAGACCCCGCAGCTCAAATACGGGCGCTACCTCAACGATGCCGACATTCTCCAGGAGCGCAAGGTGTGCGTGATAGGCAAGCGCATCTACACTTCCCTCTTCCCGGAGGGCGGAGACCCCTGCGGGAGCAGGGTAAAGGTCGGCTCCATCTGGTTTACCGTCGTGGGAGTGGACTACAGTGCCGGCAACATCAGCATCAACGGCAGCGCGGACCAGTCTGTCATCATCCCTCTGCCGCTGGCCCAGAAGATATACCGCCGGGGGAGCGAGGTGGACCTGATATGTATGACCGGCAAGCCCGGGGTGAAGATGTCGGATATCGAGCCGAGGGTGCGCCAGATTGTCGCCCGGCAGCACAAGTTCGACCCTTCCGACAAACAGGCCCTCTTCGTGCTCAACACGCAGGAAATGTTCTCGCTGCTGGACAACCTCTTCAATGGGGTCAACTTCCTTATACTGCTCGTCGGGCTTGGCACCATACTCGCCGGGGCCATCGGAGTGAGCAACATTATGATGGTGACGGTCAAGGAACGCACCGTGGAGATAGGCATACGCCGCGCCATCGGGGCCACCCCGTCCGACATTCTCTCTCAGATTATTCTGGAGAGCATCTCGCTCACGCTCGTGGCCGGCTCGTCGGGCATAGTGTTCTCCGTGCTGCTTCTCGGCCTGCTGGAGACCATAACGGGCGGACAGACCAGCTTCCAGATAGGTTTCTGGACGGCTGTCCTCTCGGCCCTGATGCTTACCGTGCTCGGCGTGCTCGCCGGACTCGCGCCCGCATCCCGCGCGATGAAGATAAAACCTGTGGATGCGATGAGAGACGAATGACAACAACACACGCAAGAATATGAAAAAGGCATTCAAGTACATCGTTCTGGCTCTTGTCGGAGTGATTTTCATCGGGACGTTCGTGTTCCTCTTTGCCAAGTCGCGCCCTGAGAAGGTCGAGTATCAGGAGCTTGAGGCGACCGTCGCGACCATCCGCAAGACTTCCGTCGTGACCGGCAAGATAGAGCCGCGCAACGAGGTCAACATCAAGCCCCAGATCAACGGCATCATCTCCGAGCTCTACAAGGAGGCAGGCGAACAGGTCAAGGAGAACGAGATCATCGCCAAGCTCAAGGTGATTCCGGATATGACTTCGCTGAGCTCCGCAGAGTCCCGCGTGCGGCTCGCCGAACTCAACCTCAAGCAGGCCAAGACCGACTACGACCGCGAGAAGGCCCTCTACGACAAGAGTCTTGTCAGCGCCGAGGAATACGACAAGGTCGTGCAGGCCTACAATCAGGCCAAGGAGGAGCGTGCGGCGGCGCAGGACGCGCTCGAAGTCATCCGTGACGGCGTGTCCTCCACCAACGCCACCGGGAGTTCCACCCTCGTACGCTCCACCATAACGGGCCTCATCCTCGACATTCCGGTCAAGGTCGGCAATTCCGTGATCCAGGCCAACACTATGAACGACGGCACCACGGTCGCGACAGTGGCTAATATGTCCGACCTAATATTCGACGGCAACATCGACGAGACCGAGGTGGGTCTGCTCTCCGAGGGGATGAACATCCTCATCACCATCGGCGCGCTGCCTGACTACAGTTCCGAGGCCACCCTCGAATATATCTCCCCGAAGGCGGTGGAGAGCAACGGGGCCAACCAGTTCGAAATCAAGGCCGCAGTCAGGGCGGGCGAAGGCTACAGAATCCGCTCCGGCTACAGCGCCAACGCGGAAGTGGTGCTGCAGGAGGTGAAGGACGTCGTCTCCATCCCGGAGAGCACGCTTGACTTCGAGGGCGACAGCACCTATGTCTATCTCAAGACCGCCGAGAGCGAATATGTCCGCACTGCGGTGACCACCGGCCTGAGCGACGGAGTCAATATCGAGGTCAAATCCGGCCTCAAGGCGGGTGACAGAGTCCGCGGTCCCAGAGTCATCAAATCGGAGTAGCCTATGAAACGGTTTCTTATCTTATCGGCTTGGCTCTCGGTCCTCTGCGGCCTGCCGCTCAGTTCGCAGAACAGCGCTCCGTGGAGTCTTCAGGACTGCATACAGTATGCGCTCGAACACAACCTGACAGTGCAGCAGAGCGTCATCAGCGTGCAGCAGAAGGAGATTGCGCTCAACACCGCCAAGAGCCGCTTTCTCCCCGGAGTGAGCGCCTCGGCCTCGGAGAATTTCTCCTTCGGGCGCGGACTCACCGCCGACAACACCTACACCAACTCCAACACGAGTTCGACTTCTTTCAGTCTCGGAGGGGAACTTCCGCTGTTTCACGGCTTTGACATAGCCAACGGCATCAAGATATCCAAGCTTGACCTCGCCTCCGCCACCGCCGACCTCGAGAAGGCGCGGGACGATATCCGCGTGGCGGTGGCTCAGGCCTATGTGCAGATACTCTACAACGAAGAACTGCTCAAGGTCGCCTCAAACCAGACGGAGCACGATGCTGAACTGCTCGCCCAAGTGGAGGCGAAACGTCTGGCGGGCAAGGCAAGCGATGCCGACGTGTCCGCCCAGAGGGCGACTCTCGCGCAGAGCAGGCTCTCCGAGACGCAGGCCTCCAACAGCCTCATCCTTTCCAGGCTCGACCTCACCCAGCTGCTCGAGCTGCCGTCTCCGGAGGGATTCGAAGTGGTCAGCCCGGACGTGTCGGGACTCGAACTCCCGCTGCTGATGACCCCGGAGGAGATTTATGCCTCCGCTCTTGAGGTCAGGCCGTCGGTGCAGGCCGCCGAGATCAGGCTCGAGTCCGCCGACATCAGCATCGACAGGGCGCGCGGCGGCTATCTGCCGAATCTCTCGCTCAGCGGCGGCATAGGCACCAACTACTACACGACTTCCAATATGTCTTCCCCGAGCTTCGGCGAGCAGCTGCGCAACAATTTCAGCCAGTATGTAGGGCTCTCGCTGAGCGTCCCGGTATTCTCCCGCTTCTCCACACGCAATTCGGTGCGCACCGCACGGCTCAACCGCAGCAACGCGCTGCTCCAGCTCGAAAGCGTCAAGAAGAGCCTTTACAAGGAGATACAGCAGGCCTACTACAACGCCGTGGCCTCGCAGGCCAAATACTCAAGCAGCGCGGAGTCTGCGCTCAGCGCCGGGCAGCACTATTCCCTCACTGAACAGAAATACCTCAACGGCAAGGCCAGCGTCACCGACTACAACGACGCGAAGAACACCTGGCTCCGCGCCGAGTCGGAGCATCTCAAGGCACGCTACGAGTGCCTCTTCCAGACGAGGCTTCTCGACTTCTACAGGGGGGAGGAGATAGTCTTCTGATTTCTCGGAAAAAAGTCGCATCTTTGTATCACAAATCGAAACTTGATATGAAGAAGACCGTACTTGTGTCCGGCGGGGCCGGATTTATCGGAAGCCACGTCACCGTGGAGCTTGTCGAGGCCGGCTATGAGGTCGTCATAGCCGACAATATGTCCAACTGCGACGAGACCAACTACAACGGGGTGTGCCGTATAGTGGGCAGGAAACTCCCGCTGATAAAGATGGACTTCTGCGATATGGCCGCCGTGCGCAAGCTCTTCGCGGACTTCCGGATAGACGCAGTGATTCACTTCGCGGCCTATAAGGCGGTGGGGGAGTCGGTCTCCGACCCGGTCAAGTACTACCGCAACAATCTTCTTTCGTTCGTCAACATCATCGATGCGGCTCGGGAGAACGGAGGGTGCAATGTGCTTTTCAGTTCTTCCGCGACCGTCTACGGCGAGCCCGAGCATCTGCCCGTGACTGAGGAGTCGCCGCGACAGAGCGCCACCTCGCCTTACGGCAACACCAAGCAGATTTGCGAGGACATCCTGCGCGACAGCGTCCGCGCCTACGAGGGGCTCAAGGGCATAGCCCTGCGCTATTTCAACCCCATCGGGGCGCATCCTTCTGCTCTCATCGGCGAACTCCCGCGCGGAGTGCCGAACAACCTCGTGCCGTTCATCACCCAGACCGCCATCGGCAAGAGGGAGTGCCTCTCGGTCTTCGGCAACGACTACCCGACCGCCGACGGCACCTGCCTGCGGGACTATATCGACATCGTGGACCTCGCCAAGGCGCACGTGTGCGCCGTGTCAAGGATGATTGGCGGAGAGATGAAGAGCGGCTACGAAATCTTCAACATCGGCACGGGCCGTCCGGTATCCGTGCTGGAACTCATCAATTCCTTCGAAAGGGTCAACGGAGTCAAGCTCAAGTGGAAGTTCGCCCCGCGCAGGGCGGGCGATGTCACCGCCGTCTGGGCCGACCCTTCTCTCGCCGAGCGGGAACTGGGCTGGAAAGCCGAGCGCAGCGTGGACGACACCCTCGCGGCGGCCTGGGCCTGGGAGAAACACCTCGCCGGAAAGGAATAATGTACGTCGGGCTCATCAGCGACACGCACGGGGTCTTCAGCGACCCTTTCAGGAAGTTCTTCGAGCCGGTCGACACCCTCTGGCACGCCGGGGACTTCGGAGCAGGGATCGATTTCGTGCACGGCATCGCCGCATTCAAGCCTCTCACCGGGGTGTACGGCAACTGCGACGGGCTCGACATCCGCTATGAATATCCCGAATTCCGCTGCCTTGAGGTGCAGGGGCTGAAAGTGCTGATGATGCATATCGGAGGTTCTCCGGGACACTATCCCGCCCGGGCCGCCGAACTGCTGGACATCTACCGTCCGGATGTCTTCGTCTGCGGACATTCGCACATTCTTAAAGTGATGCGCGATGACTCCCGCGACCTGCTTTACGTCAACCCCGGAGCCGCAGGGCTTCAAGGCTGGCAGCTGGTGCGGACGGCGCTCCGCTTCCGGATAGAGGACGGGGAGCTGAGGGGGATGGAAGTTTTTGAATTGCCGCGCAGCGTATGAACCTCAAGTCGTTAGCCAAGGATACGGCCATCTACGGGCTGAGCAGCATAGTGGGCAGGTTTCTCAACTACCTGCTCGTGCCGCTCTATACCTACAAGATTGCCGCAGGCAGCGGAGGCTACGGCATAGTGACCAACCTCTATGCCTATACGGCCTTCTTCCTCGCCCTGCTGACCTTCGGAATGGAGACCACTCTCTTCCGCTTCGGCAGCCGGGAGGACGAAGACGGCAAGATGGTGTACAGCACCGCCCTGCGTATGGTGGGCGGAGTCGGGATGGCGTTTCTGCTGCTCGTGTTCGCGTTTCTGCGTCCCGTCTCCGAGGCGATGGGCTATGCCGACCACCCGGAATATATAGGCTGCTTCGCTCTCATCACGGCTCTGGACGCGTTCCAGGCAATAATGTTCAGCCGTCTGCGTCAGACTCACAGGCCGCTGCGCTTTATGGCCCTCAAGTTCGCCTACATCATCCCGAGCATTCTGCTCAATCTGCTCATCTTCCTCGTCTTCGACAAAGTCCCCGCCCTGGAGGGAATATATGCGCGCTTCAACGGCGGAGTCGGGCTGATTTTCTTCGCCAACCTGCTCTGCACCTCGACGGTGATGCTCCTCTTCGTCCCGGAGATACGCGGCATACGCTACGGCTTCGACCGTGCGCTGTGCCGGCGGATGCTCTCCTATACCTGGCCTCTGCTGCTGCTCAGCCTCATCGGCATCCTCAACCAGGTCGCCGACAAGATACTCTTCCCGCATCTGGTGAGCGGCGAGGAGGGGATGGTGCAGCTCGGCATCTACGGGGCCTGCGTCAAGATTGCGATGATAATGTCGCTGCTGACCCAGGCGTTCCGCTATGCCTATGAGCCGATAGTCTTCTCTTCGGGGGCGGAGCGCAACAGCCCGCAGACCCTCGCCGACGGGATGAAGTACTTCGTGGTCTTCACCCTGCTCGCGTTTCTGGCGGTGATGTTCTATATGCCGCTGCTCAAGTACTTCGTGGGCCGTTCCTACTGGGAGGGCCTCGGGGTCGTGCCGGTGGTGATGGCGGCGGAGATTTTTATGGGGATATACTTCAACCTCTCGTTCTGGTACAAGCTCAGCGACAGGACGTGGTGGGGCGCGATTATCAGCGCAGCCGGGGCTGCCGTGATGATCGCCGTCAACATAATCTTCGTGCCGCGCGTCGGCTACCGGGCCTGCGCCTGGGGCGGATTTGCCGGCTACGGCACGGCTATGCTGCTCAGCTGGGCTCTCGGGCGGCGCAGATTCCCTGTCCCTTACGACTACAGGACTCTGCTCGGCTATGTGACGCTGGCCGCTCTGCTCTATCTGGCCTCCCTGCTCCCGGGGCGACTGTTCCCGGGGCTTCCGACCGCCGTCACGCTGACGGTCAACACCCTGCTGCTCTGCGCCTATTGCCTGCCGATTGCGCGCAAGCTGCTGCGACACCGACACTCAAAACATACACAGATATGAAACGTACAATCATTTTAACTCTCTGCTGCCTGGGAGCCGCCGCTCTTGTCTGCGGCTGCGGCAACAATGCCAAAAAGGCTGAAGAACAGGCCCGCAAAGCCGCAGAACAGACCACGGCCGATTCGCTTGCAGCGGTACAACAAACACAAAGAATAATGGAAAAAATTGCACAGCTCCCCGAGGAGCCGGTGTTTGACATCATCACGAATATGGGCGTGATCAAGGTCAAGCTCTACTCCAAGACCCCGAAGCATCGCGAGAACTTCGAGAAGCTCGCGCTGGAGAAGTATTACGACGGAGTCCTCTTCCACCGCGTCATCAACGGATTTATGATTCAGACCGGCGACCCTCTCAGCAAGGATCCCGCCAACAAGAGCCGTTTCGGCACCGGCGGCCCGGGATACAACGTGCCTGCCGAGTTCGTCCCGGAGTACACCCACAAGAAAGGAGCTCTCGCGGCCGCAAGGCGCGGAGACGCGGCCAACCCGCTCAAGGAGTCGTCCGGCTCGCAGTTCTATATAGTTCAGGATGCGGCGCATTGCGCCCAGCTTGACGGGGACTACACCGTCTTCGGCGAGACGATCGAGGGGCTGGACGTGATAGACAGGATTGCCGCCGTGGATACTGACGGCCGCGACTGCCCGCTTCAGGACGTCAAAATTGTCACGATAAAACTCGACGGAGAGTAGGAATATAGGCATAATTTTTGCTATATTTGCACCGAATAGTTTTTTCATAGGTTTAATTTTAGGTTAGAATTGCCGAGTGTTCCCGTTGTGAAACGGGAACACTTTGTGTATTTTTGCGCTATGAAAATCCTTTTCATACACGGTCTGGCCTCCTCCGGGGCCTACAAGATGTCCTCTTCCCTGCGAATTCTGCTCCGTCCCTGCGAAGTGACGGCCCCCGACGTGCCGATAGATCCCGACGGGGCGCTGGAGATGCTGCTCTCTCTCTGCTCGAATTTGCGTCCCGATCTTGTAGTTGGATTGTCGCTCGGCGGATTCTGGGCCCAGAAGCTGCGCGGCTACCCCAAGATACTTGTCAACCCGGACTTCCATCCCTCGCGCCTGCTGCGCACGATGACAGGGGAGCGCGAATATCTCTCGCCCCGCGCGGACGGGGAGAAGACTTTTGTCATCACCGATGACATCTGTGACCGATATGAGGCTCTGGAGCGGACGGAGTTCGACTCGCTCCCGGCGGAGGAGGTGGCCATCACCTCCGGAATGTTCGCCTCGGGAGACGAGCTCGTGCACTGCGGCGACGAGTTCGGGCTGCACTATCCGGGGCGCGGCATCTCCTATCCCGGGGCGCACCTGCCGGTCTATCCGGAGCTCAAGAGATACCTTGTGCCGCTGGCAGAGGCTCTCCTCGGGAGATAGGCTTTTGATAAGTCCTGCGTATTTGCTACTTTTGTCAGGTATACGGAATAAAACTGATGACTTATGGACAAGGTGACGCTGCTCCCTCCCGAGAAGTTGGATGACGGCTGGATTGACCCCTCCTTCCTTCCTGCCGGCGAAGACGAGCACTACATCCGCAACCGTCAGGTCCACGCCCCTGAGGGCGGCTGGCGACATCTGACGGACGATGAAATCGGACAGCTTGTCCGGAACGGCAACTGCGCTTCCGACTGGAGCTCCGTTATGGTCACCGGCGAGTTCATCCCGCGTCTGCTCCGGAACAACAGCTTCCACGGCACGGTCCGGATAGGCCGTGTCTCCGACCGGGTGTTGCAGTTCCACGACCTGAGGCTGCCTGTCGGAATCACCGGCTCCTCCATCCGTTCCTGCGACATAGGCGACGACTGCGCGATACACGATGTGCACTGCTTGAGCCACTATATCATCGCTGACCGCTGTATGCTCTTCAACATCGGCGAGATGACCGCCACCGACCGCGCCAAGTTCGGCAACGGGGTGATCAAGGACGGCGAGAGCGAGACCGACAGGGTGAAGATTGAGATTATGAACGAGGCCGGTTCGAGGGCGGTGTATCCCTTTGACGGGATGACCACCGCGGACGCCTTTCTCTGGGCAAGATATCTGGACGACGGCATATTGCAGGAGCGGCTCCGCAACATCACTCAGGCCAGTATGGACTCCCGACGCGGCTACTATGGCACTGTGGGCGAGGGCTGTGTCATCAAGGATTCCGGAATCATCAAGGATGCCCGCATCGGCCCGTGCTGCTATGTGGAGGGCGCGAGCAAGCTCAAGAACATTACCGTCAACTCCTCCGAGCGGGAACCTTCCAGAATAGGGGAGAACGCCATATTGGTCAACGGGATTGCGGGTTACGGCTGCCGTATCTTCTACGGCTGCACGGCCGTCAGGTTCGTGTTCGGAGTCAACTGCAATCTCAAATACGGCGTGCGCGTGGTCGACTCGGTCATCGGCGACAACAGCACCGTGTCCTGTTGCGAACTGCTCAACAACCTCATCTTTCCCGCGCACGAGCAGCACCACAACAACTCTTTCCTGATCGCCTCCTGCCTTCAGGGGCAGACCAACCTGGCCGCAGGCGCAACCGTCGGTTCCAACCACAACAGCCGGGCCAACGACGGCGAGGTGCTCGCGGGACGCGGCTTCTGGCCGGGGCTCTGCACTTCAGTCAAGCACCCGTCAGCGTTCGCCTCCTATGTGCTGCTCGCCAAGGGAGCATACCCGGCGGAAATGCACGTCAGCCTGCCTTTCAGTATGGTGAGCAACAACGAGGCCGAGGGCCGTCTGGAGCTGATTCCGGCGTTCTGGTGGCTCTACAATATGTACGCGCTCGCGCGCAACGGCGAGAAGTATCTCTCCCGCGACAGGCGCGTCACGCAGGTGCAGCACATCGAGTTCGACACTTTCGCCCCCGACAGTATGGAAGAGGCGCTTTCCGCCCGAGGACTTCTGGAGGAATGGACGGCCAAGGCGTATATCCGCTCCCGTGGCGGGGATGTTTCCGGGATTGACCCGGAAACTCTGCGCGCGCAGGGGAGAGAAATTCTCGGAGGGGATGCCGGGCTTGCGGATTCTCTCGAAGTGCTCGGCGAGGGCATCGAGAAGAGCTCGCGCAAAGTCGTCATACGCCACGCCTGCAAGGCATATCACGCCTATGGCGATATGATAGTGCACTATGCGATGCTCAATGTGCTGCGCTATCTGGAATCCCGTCCCGGCGCTTCTCTGAGCTCGCTTTCGCCCCTTTCCGGAGGCGAGCGCTGCCGAGTATGGGTCAACCTCGGCGGGCAGCTGGTGAAGGAGGAGGACGTGGACGCGCTCAGGGCCGACATCCGCTCCGGAGCGCTCCCGGACTGGGCTTCCATCCACGCCCGTTACGACGGGCTGTGGTCGCGTTACGGGGAGGACAAGCTCTCTCACGCTCTGCAGTCCCTCGCGGCTTACTATGGGGTCGCCTCCCTCGACGCTGAATGCTGGCGCAGGGCGATTGCGGACGAGGAGAGGATACTGCACCATATAGACGAGCAGGTTTACCTGACCCGCCGCAAGGACTATCTTGACCAGTTCCGCCGCGCCGTCTGCCGCAACGGGGAGGAGATGCTCGCTTCCGTCGGCCCGCTCGAAGACAACAGCTTCATCCTGCAGACCCGCCGCCGTACGGAAGAGCGGCTCAATGCGCTTTCAAAGTTGATATGAAGTTCACCGTCAACACTTCCACGGATCCGTATTTCAATATGGCATTCGACGAGTACTGCCTCCAGCAGTACCGCTCGGACGAGAGTTTCTTCTACCTCTGGAGAAACCGTCCGTCCGTCATAATAGGTCTCAACCAGAACGCTTACAGCGAGGTCAATCTCGACTATCTCCACTCTCACGGCATCACTCTGGCAAGGCGAGTGACAGGGGGCGGGGCCGTCTATCACGACCTGCAGAACCTCAACTATACCTTTGTCGGGCGCAGCGTCTCCCCCGAACCTTTCGCTCAGGCCCTGCGCAGCCTCGGGGTGAGAGCCGAGGTCAGCGGAAGGAACGACATCTTCGTGGACGGACGCAAGGTGTCCGGATATGCCCGCAGGGTGTGGCGCGAGCGCGAGATCGTGCACGGGACGCTGATGTACGACGTGGACATCGACACTCTGACAAGGGTGCTCGACGTGCCGGGCTCCAAGATGGAGTCCAAGGGCATAGCCTCGGTCCGCTCCAGAGTCGCCAACCTCAAGGATTACCTGCCGGGGATGTCTTCCCTCGACGAGCTGCAGGCGGCCCTTTCCGAGATTCTTGCCGCAGGAGACGGACAGATCCGGATGAGCCCGGAAGACTTGGCCGAAGTCCGTAGAGCGGCGGAAGAGAAATTCTCGACCTGGGACTGGATTTACGGTCATTCCCGCGAGGCCGACTTCCGTCGCCGCTCGAAGCTCGCCTGCGGCACGGTGGAGGCTGGAGTCAGCATAGACCGGGGCAGAATCGCCAGAGTTGAATTCTCGGGAGATTTCATCGGGGACAAGCCCTCGGAGCAGATAAGTTCAGCCCTTGCCGGCATCCGCTTCGAGCGGGAGGCCATAGTCTCCGCTCTGCAGTCAGTCCGCGTCCAGGACTGTTTCCCCGGTGCCGGTCCGGGGGAGATTGCCGACCTGCTTGTCCGCGCGCCGCTGGAAAAAGAAGCTGAAATTGGAGAAATTTGAATTTTATGCAGTAATTTCGCGGTGGATTTTGGATATAGTTATTGTAGTTATATTATAAGGTGCTGAAATGAAACAGCTTAACACAAATCTTATGCATCCGGCGGAGCAGCTTGCTCTGATTATCGGACGCATCTACCGCGGGGGTCTCACCACGACCTCGGGCGGCAATCTGTCCATTATGGACGACAATGGGGATATGTGGATTACGCCGGCGGGAATCGACAAGGGGTCGCTGACCGCAGCGGACATTATGTGCGTGAAGGCGGACGGGACCGTCGTGGGCCGTCACCGCCCGTCGTCCGAGTACCCGTTCCATAAGGCGATCTACAAGATTCGTCCTAAGATGCACGCGGTCATCCACGCCCATCCTCCGGGACTCGTGACGTTCAGCGTGATCCACCAGATTCCGGACACCAGCATCATCCCTCAGGCCCGCAACGTATGCGGCCCGATCGGTTTCGCCAAGTATGACGTGCCGGGCAGCGAGGCGCTCGGCAAGAGCATCGCGGCCGAATTCAGCAGCAATCCGGACTTCAAGGCCGTGATTATGGAAAATCACGGCGTGGTGCTCTGCGGCGAGGACATCGGAGACGCCTACCAGCGCTTCGAGACCCTCGAACTCTGCGCCCGCACCATCCTCAACGCCAAGACGCTCGGCAAGCCGAAGTATCTCACCGAAGAGCAGATACTTATGCACGAGAAGCACCAGCCGAATTTCCAGCACTTTATGGATGTGTCCCATCCTTCGGACGAGCGTGCTCTCCGCTCCGAAATCTGCCGTATGGTCCGCCGCGCCTGCGACCAGCACCTGATGAGCAGCTCCTACGGCACCGTGTCTATGCGCTGGCGTGACAGCGACTTCCTCATCACTCCGACCGGCGTGCAGCGCTGGGACATCGACGAGGAGGATATCGTGCAGGTGCGTGACGGTATGGTTGAGGCCGGGAAGAAACCTAGCCGCGCCACCGCGCTTCACTACGAAATCTACCGCCGCAACCCCAAGGTCAAGGCCATCGTGCTGACCCAGTGCCCGTCCCTGATGGGATTCTGCACCACCGATGCGGAGTTCAACGTGCGCACGATTCCGGAGAGCTGGATTTTCCTTCAGGACGTGCCCAAGTTCCCGTTCGGCTCGCAGTACACCGAGCCCGCCAAGGTCGCGGAAGTGTTCAAGGACCGCCCTTGCGCGATGCTTTCCAATGATTCCATCGTCGTGGCGTCCGACTCCCTGATCAACGCGTTTGACCGTCTCGAGGTCGCGGAGTTCAGCGCCAAGTCGCTCGTGCTCGCCGCGCCTGCGGGCAAGCTTCACCCTATCACCGACAAGGAGGTCGAAGACCTGAGGGTCGCATTCCACGTGGGAGAGTAGAGACAGACACAGACGCTTCGCTCTGAGGGGGTGACTGAACGGTTTTTCAGTCGCCCCCTTTTTGTGTCCCCGTAAAACGCCCGATTTTTATCAACGGGATTTGCATTATTAAAAAAAATGGTATATTTGTGAATTGGATATTAAAAATCCTGACCACATAATGACCAAAACAACCAATAACCATAAGTATTAACCAAAATCATTAGTGATGAAAATCCATCTAAGAAAGCTTGTGCTTGCCTCTCTCGCACTCCTGCTTATGGGGAGCGGCGGAGCGTACGCTCAGCAGAAGATCTCGGGCACGGTCCGGGACACCAATGGTGATGCCGTCATCGGCGCCGGAGTATTCCTGAAGGGTTCGACTACCGGCACAGTCACCGACGTCGATGGCAAGTTCACCCTCTCGGTTCCGGCGAAGTCTGTGGTGACGGTCTCCTGTATAGGCTACAGGGACGCCAGTTTCACCGTCGGGAGCGGAAGCACCTACGACGTCATCCTTGAGGAGGACAGTGAAACGCTGGAAGGCGTCGAGATTGTCGCCTACGGCGTTCAGAAGAAGGTATCCGTGACCGGAGCCCTGTCGAGCGTCAAGAGCGACGACCTCCTCCGCACCCCGGTCAGCAACGTCAACAACGTGCTTGCCGGTCAGCTCTCCGGCGTGACGACCATCCAGTACTCCGGCGAGCCGGGTTCGGATGCGGCGACGGTGTTCGTCCGCGGCCAGGGCACCTGGGCCGACTCTTCACCTCTCATCCAGGTGGACGGAGTCGAGCGTTCGATGTCCGACCTCAATCCTGAGGACATCGAGAACATCACCGTGCTCAAGGATGCCTCCGCCACCGCAGTGTTCGGTGTGCGCGGCGCCAACGGCGTCATCCTCGTCACCACCAAGCGCGGCTCCGAGGGCAAGGCCAAGATTACGGTCAACACCTCCTTCTCTCTCCTCACCCCGACGGACCTCGTGCGTCAGGCGAACTCGTATGACTATGCCGTCTTCTACAATAAGATGCGCGCCAACGACGACACCCCTGCCGTATTCTCGGACGAGATCATACAGAAGTTCAAGGACCAGTCCGACCCTATCCGCTTCCCGAGCGTGCAGTGGACGGACTATATGATGAAGAAGGTCACCACCCAGTCCAACCACAGCATCAACATCTCCGGCGGAACCAAGAGAGTCAAGTACTTCGTGTCCGCAGGATTTATGAACCAGGGCGGTCTCTTCAAGGAGTTCGATGCGCCGTACAGCTTCGGCTACCAGTATCAGCGTTTCAACTACCGCTCCAACCTCGACCTCAACGTCACTTCCACCACGAAGATTTCGTTCGACGTGTCGGGCAACGTCAACACGGCCGACAAGCCGCGCACGGGCCAGGGTTCCACCGGTATGCTCCGCAACATCTACTACTCGACTCCGTTCTCGAGTCCGGGTCTTATCGACGGCAAGTATGTGGCCACCACGACCGACTACTCCGACGGCCTGACCCTGCCTTTCACCGGCACCAACGGTCTCGAGTACTATACGATCGGCGGCTTCATCGCCACCAACATCAACAAGCTCCAGATGGACCTCAGCCTCAACCAGGATCTCAAGTTCATCACCAAGGGGCTTTCGTTCAAGATCAAGGGCTCCTATAACAGCCAGTTTACCTCTTCCCAGACAGGTACCGCCGGCGTGGCCACCTACTATCCGGTCATCCAGTCCGACGGCTCGATGAAGTACCGCAAGAGCGGAGAGAATTCTCCTGTGTCATATTCCGAGTCGCTCAGCAAGGCGAGGAACTGGTACTTCGAGTCTTCCCTCAACTACAACCGTTCGTTCGGCAACCACAACCTGGGAGGACTCCTGCTCTACAACCAGAGCAAGGAATACTATCCTAGCACCTATTCCGACATCCCTCGCGGATATGTGGGACTCGTGGGCCGTGTCACCTACAACTTCAAGGAGAGGTATCTGGCCGAGTTCAACGTCGGCTATAACGGCTCCGAGAACTTCCATCCTTCGCGCCGCTTCGGAGTGTTCCCGGCGGGCTCACTCGGATGGGTGGTCAGCGACGAGCCGTTCTTCAGCTTCGCCAAGGGAGTCGTGTCGTTCTTCAAGCTCCGCGCCTCCTGGGGTCTGGTCGGCAACGACAAGATCGGCGGTTCGCGCTTTATGTACACCGACGACCCTTATACGGTCAACAGCAGCTCTTATGCGACCCGCAGCGGATACGCCTACAACTTCGGCGTGGACAACTCCACCGCATTCTACGGCTCGTACGAGAATTCCCGCAACAATCCTAACGTCTCCTGGGAGAAGGCTTTCAAGCAGAACTACGGCGTGGACGCATACTTCCTCGCCGAGCGTCTCCAGACTTCCTTCGACTACTACAAGGAGCACCGTACGGACATCCTTCTGCGCGACCTCTCCGCTCCGGCGATCATCGGATTCTCGGTGCCTTACGCCAATCTCGGTATCGTGGACAGCTGGGGATGGGAGCTCTCCCTCAAGTGGAGAGACCGCATCGGCAAGGACTTCAACTATTGGTTCAACGTCAACCTCTCCCACAACCAGAACGTAATCGTGGAGAAGAAGGAGACTCCTTACACCAACGAGTTCCAGTATGAGAAGGGTCACCGTATCGGCGCCCGTTCAATGTACCAGTTCTTCCGCTACTACGACTCCGATACGCCTCGTCTCTATGAGGACACCTTCGGCAAGCCGTTCCCTAAGCAGCTGGTGGATCTCAAGGACGGTGACGCCGTATTCGTCGACCTCGACGGCAACGGGGTCATCAATTCGGACGATATGACCCGCGACCTCGGTATGACCGACGACCCTCAGTATCTGCTCGGCATCAATGCCGGCATCATCTGGAAAGACTGGGAACTGAACACCCAGTGGACGGGCGCCTGGGACGTGAGCCGTATGATCGGCGAATCGTTCAGAATGCCGTTCCGCTCAAGGACCGACTATACCACGGGAGGGCTCCTCCAGTACCACGTGGACAACACCTGGGATCCGGAGAACCCGTCGCAGAGCGCCAAGTATCCTAGGGCCACGTTCACCAACGGACAGACCAACAACTATCAGGACTGCGCACTCTATGAGCAGGATGCCAAGTATCTGCGTCTCAAGACTTTGATGCTCGCCTACAATATGCGCGGCCGCTTCCTCACCTCTCTCGGAATAAGCAGGATGCAGATTGCCCTGAGCGGATACAACCTCCTTACCTTCACCCCGTTCATCTGGGGCGACCCTGAGACCAAGGCCAGCACGGACCCTACTTATCCGTTGCAGAGAACCTATACAATCAGTGTAAGACTTAATTTCTAATTGCAATGAAAATCGTTTCTAAAGCCATCATAGCGGCCGTGACAGTGTTTGTCGCCGGATTTGCAATCAATTCCTGCACTGACCCTCTCAAGTTCGGTAACGAATTTCTGGAGAAGGCTCCGGGCGGAACCGTCACTGCGGATACGGTGTTTACCAATGCGGAGTACACCCGCCAGTTTCTGGCAGCCATCTACAGCAAGATGTACTATGCGCTCCCTACCAATTCCACCAATTCGCCTCCTCAGTGCCTCAACTACTGGAAGGGAATGCCGGAAGCGCTGTCCGACAACTTCCAGCTCTTCTTCTCCAACACCATCGTCGGCAACCAGTACTACACCGGCGCGCTTACTGCGGCCACCGACAGCAAGAACAACGGCAACATCTACCCTTATCTCAACGAGTATATCTGGCAGAACGTACGCAACTGCTATATCCTCATCGAGAAGATAGACGGTGTCCCGGGGCTGACCGACGCCGAGAAAGCGAAGATGAAGGATGAGGCGAAGTGTCTGCTTGCCAACACTTATGCCGTTACGTTCCGTTTCTACGGCGGTCTTCCTATCGTCAAGGGGACTTTCCAGGGCAACGAGAGCGAGTACAACTACCCTCGCGGCAGCGTCGATGAGACCGTCGAATTTATGGTGGGTCTGCTCGACGAGGTCATCCAGGGCAACCGTCTTCCTTGGGGTTATCCAGGCACGACCGACGCGGCTTCCGAGACAGGACGCTGGACTATCGGCGGAGCGATGGCTCTGAAGTGCAAGATTCTCCAGTTCGCCGCCTCTCCGCTCTTCAACAGCGACAAGCCTTATTGGGACGGCAAGTACACGATGGAAGATTCTTCTCCGGCGTGGTACGGCAACTACAGCGTGGAGCGTTGGAACCGCTTCAAGAAGGCCTGCAAGGATTTCATCGACAGGATGAACGCCAATCCGGACGTATATCACCTGATTGTCCCTGCCGGCACTACCCAGGAGGACTACCGCTACGCATACAGGGCCTCCTATCTGCTTCAGGGCAGCCCGGAAGTGATTATGGCCGGCCGCGTGCACAGGAACGCCAAGGGCAACGACTACGGGTGGATCAACCTCCGCACCAACAGCCGCTACAGCTACTGCCCGACTCAGGAGTATGTAGAGATGTTCCCTTGGGCGGACGGCACTCCGTTCGACTGGGACAAGACCAAGGCGGAAGGCAGGCTCGACGAGATGTTCGTCAAGGGCGACAAGGTGGCCGGCAAGCAGATGCTGCAGAACAGGGTCTATACCCGTGACCCGCGCCTTTATGAGACGGTTGCGGTCAACGGAGCGCTTCAGACCATAGACTGGAGCAGCGGCAAGACCAGCGGCGCCAACTACGAGCTTTGGGTGGGCGGCTCCGATGCAGGTACGACGCCGATAAACCAGAACAACCATTATGCTACAGGCTACCGTTATCTTAAATACTATGCCGGCGAGGCGTATGTCGGGAAATATCCTCAGTGGGTATGGCTCAGCGTGCCTGAGATCTATCTCGGCTATGCGGAGGCTCTCGCCCAGACGGGTGAACTCGCCGAGGCGGTGAAATATGTCGATGCCGTGCGTGCACGCGTGGGCCTGAAGGGTCTCGTGGAGTGCAATCCGGACAAGAACCTCACCTCCGACAAGGACAATCTCATCAATGAAATCCTTCGCGAGAGGGCCTGCGAGTTCGCATTCCAGGATTCCCGCTACTTCGATATGATTCGCTACAAGCTCAAGGCGGATTTCGAGAAGCCTCTCCACCGTCTGCTCGTCTATCGTCTCGACGCGAGCGGCGCCCGCACCCAGACACAGTGGTACAAGACCAAGTTCGGCAAGGTGGACGAGTCCGATCCGGATTTCTACGAGCCTACGCACTTCGAGTATGAGAAGGCCGAGATTTCCGTGGGCAGCAGGGTATGGTGGACTCAGGGCTTCGACCCTAAGTGGTATCTTCAGCCGTTCCCTACGACGGAGATGAACAAGAAGTACGGTCTCGTTCAGAATCCGGGCTGGTAGTCTGACTGTCAATTCAAATAATGGAACAAATGAAAAATAAATACATTTTCGTGCTCGCGTTGTCGGTCTGCTGCAGTCTGACGCTTGCGGCACAGAGCGGCGGTGCGGACAAGGCCGCCGAACCGGAGAAACGGACCGTTGACATCGGCGCTTCCAAGGCTCTGACTCTGGAGGAGAGCACCGCTGCGGTGTCCGTCATCAATGCCGAGGACATCGAGAGGCGCGACTCCAAGAACATTGGCAACAGCATTCTCGGACAGGGCCTCGGCCTGATATCCCTGCAGGGAGCCGGCCTGTATGCCGACCAGAACCCGACGTTCTATGTGCGCGGCCTACAGACGCTCAACAGCAACAACGCTCCTCTGATCCTCGTCGACGGCATCGAGCGTGACATCACGGCGGTATCCGCCGAGGAAGTCGAGTCCGTAGCCATCCTCAAGGATGCCGCAGCGGTGGCTCTCTACGGCTACAGGGGCATCAACGGTGCAATCCAGATCACCACCAAGCGCGGCGAATACAATTCCCGCAAGATCAGATTCACCTACGACCACCAGTTCAACTCCCTGGTCAACAAGCCTCAGTTCGTGGACGGCTACACCTACGGCCTTGCCATCAACGAAGCCCGCGCCAACGACGGCTTGACCGCGCGCTATTCCGACGATGAGCTCGCCGCACTCAAGAGCGGCCAGTATCCGACTCTTTATCCGAGCGTGAACTGGGTGGACGAGACCTTCCGCAACACCGCGTCCACCGACAACTTCAATATGGAGTTCAGCGGCGGTGAGGGAAGGTTCCGCTATTATGCGATGCTCGACCTCATCTCCGACAAGGGGTTCATCAAGAACGGCAACGCCAACGAGGGCTACAGCACCCAGGACAAGTATGTCAAGGGCAATATGCGGCTCAATATGGACATTGACCTCACCCGCACCACCGACCTCAGCGTCAACCTCCTCGGGATGATGCTCGAGAACAACCGTCCGGGCGACAATGTCGACATCTGGGGAGATATGATCTATACCGTGCCTTCGGCGGCGTTCCCGATCAAGGACGATAACGGCGTATGGGCCGGAAGCGGCACCTGGTCCGGAGAGATCAACCCTGTCGCGCAGACGCAGGGGGCGGCCTACTACAAGAACCACAACCGCCTTCTCTTCGCCGACGTCACCATCAGGCAGGACCTCTCCGGCTGGGTCAAGGGCCTCGGGGCCTATGTCAAGGCAGGCTACGACCAGATGGCCAACATCTACGAAAACCACAGCAAGACCTACATCTACAATGTAGTGGTGCCGAGCTGGCCGTCGGGCGCATCAGAGCCGACCTCCACCTCCTCATCATACGGCAGTGATTCCGAGATGGGTTCAAGTGCCAACGCCGACGCCTACAGCCGCCGTGCGCACATCGACCTCGGCGTGACCTACGACCTCCTCTCCGGAGACCACAGTCTCAATTCACAGTTGAAGTGGGACTATGACTACAGCGACGTCAACGGCACCAACAAGACCGTATACCGTCAGAACATCAGCCTCTGGGCCCATTACGGCTACGCAGGCAAGTATTTCGCGGACCTCGCTCTCGTGGAGAGCGGCTCAAGCAGGCTTGCCCCGGGCACGAAGTGGAGTTTCTCTCCGACCCTCTCCCTGGCGTGGATGCTCTCAAAGGAGGACTGGCTCGGCGGAGTCGAGTGGATCGATTATATGAAGCTCCGTGCTTCCGCAGGCATACTCAACGCCGACTTCCTGCCGGGAGACGACGTGTGGACCTACTACGCGCAGCAGTACTCCACCAGCGGGGGAACTTATCCGTTCAGCAGCAGCTTCACCTCCGACTTTGGACGCACCTATCTGGGACGGCTCGCGACTTCGGATCCGCGCCACGAGAAGGCTACCAAGCTCAATCTCGGACTTGACGCCCGTGTCCTGGGAGGTCTCAGTGTAAGCGCCGACGCGTACTATCAGCGCCGTTCGGACATCTGGGTAAGCTCCGAGGGCAAGTACTCCGTGGTCGTAGGCAAGGACGCCCCTTATGAGAACGGCGGCGTAGTGGACAGCTGGGGCGCAGAACTCGGCATAGGCTACAGCGGACGCAGCGGAGACTTCAGCTACACTCTCGGCGGCAATCTCAACTACAACCGCAGCAAAATCATCGACCAGCTCGAAGAGCCGCGTCTCTACGACAACCTCGTTCAGACGGGCAACAGAGTCAGCCAGATCTACGGCCTTAAGGCCATCGGCTTCTTCAAGGATGAGGCCGACATCGCGGCGAGCCCTAC
Source organism: Bacteroidaceae bacterium (assembly GCA_963661285.1). Taxonomy (GTDB): domain Bacteria; phylum Bacteroidota; class Bacteroidia; order Bacteroidales; family UBA932; genus Cryptobacteroides. Next base: position 31,245 of record CAVLBF010000012.1, read on the forward strand.
CCAGAACTTCTCCACCGTCCGTCCGGGCGACATCAAATATGAGGATGTCAACGGCGACGGCGTCGTGGACTCCAATGACAAGACGGCGATAGGCTACAGCACCGTCGCCCCTGAGCTCTACTTCAACTTCCACCTCGGTGCGGAATGGAAGGGCCTCGGCTTCTACGCTCTCTTCCAGGGTGCAGGCAACTACAGCGCAATGCTCACCACCAAGAGTATGTATGTGCCGCTGGTCGGCAACACGACCATCTCGCAGTACTGTTACGACAACCGCTGGACTCCGTCCGCTCAGAATGCGAAGTTCCCTAGACTGAGCAGCGAGAGCAACGCCAACAACTACCAGAACAACACTCTGTTCCTTGCTGACCGTTCGTTCCTCAAGCTGCGCAACGTGGAGCTTTACTACAAGCTGCCGGAGTCGCTGCTCAGCCATACCCGCTTCATCAAGGGTTCCAAACTCTATGTCAGGGGCAACGACCTCTTCTGCATCGACAAGCTCGATGTCAGCGATCCTGAGGCGTACGGCACGGCGCAGCTCTACCGCAGCGTGGTCGCCGGAATCAGTCTGACCTTTTAACAACTGTAACCTGAGACAGATATGAAACATAAGATAATACTTATATCCGCCGCAGTCCTGCTGTTCGCCTCTTGCGCCGACCAGATGAACTACAAGGAGTACAATATCTATGATAAGGATTATATCGCGCTCAACTTCTCCAATGTGGGCGGCTTTATGACCGATATCTACAATACTGTTCCGTATGACTTCGGCAACTACAGCTCCGGAGCTATGCTCGCATCGGCGTCTGACGAGAGCGAGTACAGCAAGTTGGGCAACGCCATCGAGGACTTCTACAACGGGGCCTGGAGTCCGTCCAACGCCAAGAGCAGCTATTGGACCAATCTCTACGCCGGCATCGCCACCTGCAACACCGTGCTCACCGAGATGAGCGGGCTGAAGTTCGAAGAGCTCGTGCTCAACGACGACTATGCCCAGCAGATGTACAGGTACAACAACTACCAGTACGAGTGCCGCTTTATGCGCGCCTACTTCTACTTCCTGCTCGCAAGGCAGTACGGCGGCGTGCCTATCGTGGGCGAGACTATGACCCCGGAGGAGATCAACGTCATCAAGCGTTCCTCCGCAGACGAGGTGTTCCAGTACATCATCAGCGAGTGCGCCGCCATTCAGGACAAGATCATCAACGACTATGCTGACCTTGGAGATATGGCCCTGTCTTCAGCCGAGACCGGCCGTGCGGATCGCCTTGCCGTGCTCTCGCTCAAGGCTCAGGCCGCTCTCTACTGGGCAAGCCCTCTCTTCAACGCTTCAGGCGACAAGGAGCGCTGGCGCAATGCCGCTCTCTACTATAAGGAGCTGCTTGCGGCCTGCGATACCCGTGGCAAGGGTCTCGCCGCCACCTACAGCGACCTCTGGAGCGCCAACAACTACACCACCGCCGGCATCACCAAGGAGATTCTCCTGGCCCGCCGTTACTGGACGAGCACCAGCGGAGACCACCTTGTCGAGGGTTATAACTATCCTGTCGGTATCGAAGGCGGATCGGGAGGCAACTGTCCTACACAGAATCTCGTGGACGCATACGATATGCTCAACGGCAAGGCCATCACCGAGGCGGGGAGCGGCTACGACGAGAGTAATCCTTATGTCGACAGAGATCCGCGTTTCGCTATGACTGTGGCTTACAACGGTGCGCAGTGGCCTACCTATTCGGGTGCTCCGCTGCTCCAGACCTATACCGGCGGAGCCAACGCGCAGCCTATCTCTGGCGGTACTCCTACTGGATACTATCTGAGGAAGCTCTGCCACGGCGAGATTTCCCTCGCCAGCAGCGGACGCGTTCAGAATCAGTTCCATACCTATGTGCTCTACCGTCTTGGCGCGGCTTATCTCGACTATGCGGAGGCCGTGTACAGGTATCTGGGGAGCGCCGACGCAACGAGCTCCGAATTCCCGCTCTCCGCAAGAGAGCTTGCGAGCAAGACCCGCGTGCGTGTCGGTATGCCTGAGTTCCCTGTAGGGCTGTCGAACGACGCTTTCTGGACAAAGTACAAGAACGAGCGTATGGTCGAACTCGCGTTCGAGGGCTACCGCTTTTGGGACGTGCGCCGCTGGAAAGAGGCCGACAAGTACTTCTCCGGGATCACCGAGATGAAGATAACTAAGAACGCCGACGGCAGCTTCAGCTATAAGCGCAACTCTGTCAGCAGGCAGTGGAACGACAAGATGTATCTCTTCCCTATCCCTCAGACGGAGAGGATGAAGAACGGCAACCTTGAGCAGAATCCGGGCTGGTAACAGGCCGCCTGATCCATATTAAAGACCGCCCTTTCGGAAGAGAGGGCGGTCTTAATAATTGTGTGGAAGCGTGCGGCCGCTTATCCGAGCTGCTCGTTATGAGAGAGGAGATAGTTCTCCGCTTCAACGCTCCACAGTCCGTTGTGGGCCTTGCAGATGCGGTCGAGTTCGGCATAGACCGGATTCTCCGCGCCCTTGGCGGCGAAGTCCGCGATGGCCGTAAGAGGCATCTCGATATGCGTGTAGATGAGCTTCTTGCCGCCCGGTATCGAAGGCAGGTTGAGGGTGGTGTCGATGACGGAATTCAGCCCTCCGATATGCGTCACCAGACCGGCAGGGTCCATCCCCTTGCCCATCAGGTGAAGAGCCTCCTTCATATCGTCGGTGTTGCCGCCGCTCGTGCCCACCACGTGGGTTGAGGCATAGTGTACATTGTAGAAGTTCAGCGGCGCCTTGAAGTCTGCGCGGCCCGGGCCTGAGAAGAAGTTGAGACATCCGTCGAATCCGAGGATGTCGTCGGCCTGAGATACAAGCGCCGGCACAGGGGCCATCACCACCACTTCGTCGTAGCCCTCTCCGCCGGCAATCTCCCTGAGAGCGGAGACAGGGTCTTCGACCGCTCCGGTGTTGACATATCTCAGGTCGATTCCTCTGGAAGCGGCGAACTCCTTGGTATAGAGAGTCGCGGCTCGGTCAAGACGGGCCTGGTCGATGTCGGTGACGACGAAGAGGGAAGGATGCCTGTCCTCGCGGTGCAGCACATAGTTGATGCAGGCGAGCCCCATAGGGCCCACGCCGGCGAGAAGCGCCATCTTGCCGCCGTCCTTGATTTCCATCGAGTGTACATAAGAGCCCGGAGTGGTGTGGTAGCAGGCGTGCATAGCCCCGATTACGCAGGAGAGCGGTTCGCTCAGGGACGCCGGATAGAAACCCTCTCCCTTGTAAGGGAGGAGGCAGCCCTGCCGCATCACCTCGGACGGAATCACCACATAGGTGGCGTCGCCGCCGATGTACTTATAGGAATATCCAGGAGCCGAAAGCACTCCTACAGGCCCGCCTTCATAGGTGAGGGCCGGCTGGATGGAGAACTTGTCTCCCGGCTTGAACTCGCCCTGCCATTTCTTGCCGACTTCGATGATTTCGCCGGCGAACTCGTGTCCGATGATTGTCGGATTGACGGCGACGTCGTCCGGCACTCTCTTGTGCTCGGGCCCCTGATGCGCCGCCTTGTAGGATGACATACAGATGCTGTCGCTGACCACTTTGGCCAGAATTTCATCTTCCTTTATCTGAGGCAGCTCGAATTCTTCGAGCCTCAGGTCGTCTTTTCCGTACAGACGTACTGCTTTTGTCTTCATTGTGTGGTATAGATTTATGGATTGTCAGTTTTTGACCGGAGCTGCCGGAGTCGGCGGCAGACTCTTATAGTTCTTGAGCTCTTCCTTGAGCACTTCCACGGCTTTCTCCAGCTGGGCGTCATATCCGAGATAGTCCTCGAACGGGTTGATGTCGACCTCTATGTCCGGATCCACTCCGTGACCCTCGATGATCCACTCCCCGTCGGTCGAGTAGGAGGTGAAGAACGGGGTGCGCATATCCTGGCCGTCCACGAATTTCCTTGAGCCGGAGATGCCCACGATTCCGCCCCACGAGCGCTTGCCGATGAGCTTTCCGAGTCCGAGCTTGCGGAAGCCATACGGGAAGAGATCCCCGTCGGAAGAGGAATATTTGTCTATCAGGCAGACTTTCGGACCGTAGAAGGCTTCGTTCGGCACAGGAAGGTTGCTTCCGTTGCGGTACATACTCATCCTGTAGACCTCGCGCTGCAGACGCTCCAGAATCATCGGGGACACGTTGCCGCCCCCGTTCATACGGTCGTCGATTATCAGCGCCTTCTTATCCAGCTGCGTGTAGAAGAGCTTGGTGAACATATCAAGTCCCTCCACGCTCATATCCGGGATGTGGATGTAGCCGATTTCCCCTCCGGAGAGACGGTCCACCTTCTCGATGTTGTTCTGGACCCACTCGTAGTATGCGAGCTGCGATTCGTCTCCGACAGGCTTGAGATATACGGTACGCGCTCCCTCTCCCGAAGCGGAAGAGGCTATCTTGACATCCACGGTCGAGCCGGCTTTGCCTATCAGGGCCTGTCCGATGTCGCTGAGCTTCGAGGCCGGCATACCGTTGATTTCGATGATATACTCTCCGACCTTGGCGTCAACTCCCGGAGCGCGCAGAGGACAGCGCAGAGTCTCGTCCCAATCCGCTCCCCGGAAGATTTTCTCTATGCGGAATGCGCCGGTGTCCGCGTCCCTTGAGTATTGCGCCCCGAGCAGGCCGGTCTTGATGCGCGGGATTTCCGGACTCTCGCCCGAAGTGATGTAGGCGTGTCCGACATTCAGTTCCCCGAGCATCTCGCCTATCAGGTAGGTGAGGTCGTCGCGGTGGTTGACATAAGGGAGCATCTGGCCGTACTTGTCGTGGATGTGGTCCCAGTCGGCGCCGTGCATATTCTCGACATAGAAGTTGTCGCGCGTGATGCGCCAGCTCTCGTCGAAAATCTGCTTCCACTCGGCCTTGTGGTCAATCATCATATCCATCTCGTCCACAGGCACCGCTTCCGCCTTCCCGGCAGGGCTGCCGAAATCGACTACCTTGAAGTCCTTGCCGTCGCGGACGAGAGCCTTCTTCGCGTCCGGGGTGATGACGACAGGGGTTTCCTTAGGCCCGTCGGATGTCTTGAGCGTGTTGAGGTCAAGGATTTTCATCCCCCGGCTTCCGCCCGAGAAGGAAGAGTAGTAGAGCTTGCCGTCTTTGCAGATATGGAGGCGGTAGCGGCCTGCCGGAAGAGGGAGGGCGCTTATGCGCACTCCTATGCCCTCGAGGTCTACCTTCATCGTGGCTGCGGCTTCCTCCTTTGCGGCTTTGCCGTTCTTTTTCGCGGGCTTGACTTCGCTCTTCGCCTCCGTCTTCCCGGCTGAAGATTCGTCGGATGAGAGGGTCAGCGGATTCGCCGTGCCGGCGGCGAGAGGGAGTATGAACACATAGTCGTTCACATTATACCCCGCGTTCCACTCCACGCTTGAGTACTGTGCCCGGAAGTCGCGCGAAGAGGTGAAGAGCAGGTACTTGCCGTCCCGCGAGAAGATAGGGGAGGAGGCATCGTACCAGCGGTCTGTCACCTGATGGCTTTTGCGTGCCTTGACGTCGTACAGATATACCGCGCTCACCCTGTTGGGAAGGGTGGTGACATATGCCGCCCAGCTTCCGTCCGGAGACAGGGTGAACGAGCGGAATCCGCCCAGCTCGCTCACGAGAATCCTCTCAAGGCTGCCGGTGTTGACGTCGAGCTCGTAGATGTCGCGCTTCTCCGTGCCGAAATAGAGTTTGGAGCCGTCTCCGCTCCAGTCAAGCAGATTGGGATAGCCGTCCTTGAACGCGGTCATACACTTGGCCTCGGTCATATTGTCCGCAGGAGCCGTGTAAACCTGATATTCTCCGCTGATGTCTGAAATCCAGGCTATCCTGCTCCCGTCCGGACTCCAGTCGACATCCCTCTCGTGGGACTGAGGGGAACGGGAGATGTTGTGTACGGGGCCTTTCTCCGCCGGGAGGGAGAAGATGTCCCCTCTTGCGATGGCGAGAATCCTCTTGCCGTCCGGCGACAGGCTTACGCTGGTGAGAGACTCTCCCACCTTGCGGTATTCGCTGCGGCTGTAGATGTCATCGTCCGCGAGGCTGATGCTGACCTTCTCTGCGCTGCCGCCCTTGCGGACATCATATTTATAGATATATCCTCCGTTTTCGAACACGATCCAGTCCTTGGAGCAGGACGGGAACTTGCAGTCGTATTCGGTGAAGTCCGTGACCTTGCGGGTCTGCCCGCTGCGGGTGTCATAGACGAAAAGGTTCATCGTGCGGTCCCTGTCGGAGAGATAGTAAATCTCGTCTCCAACCCACATCGGGAAGATGTCCTGGGCGTCGTTGTCCGTGATTTTCTCCAGACTGGTGGTGCCGACGGTATTGATCCAGATGTCGTCCGCCTGCCCTCCGCGATAATATTTCCAGGTGCGGAATTCGCGGAACATCCTGTTCATCGCGAGCTTGGTCCCGTCCGGCGAGAAAGAGCAGAACCCTCCCTCGGAGGTGGGGATGAGCTGCGGGGTGCCGCCCTCGGCCGCGACGAGGCAGAGATTGCCCCTCAGGCCGCTGAAGCAATATTGTTTGCTGCGATAGACGATTTTGCTCCCGTCCGGAGTCCAGCCCATCACGATGTTATTCGGCCCCATCCTTTCGCCCACCTTGTCTCTGGCAACGAGTGCGGAATAGGTGATTCTGCGGGGTTCTCCTCCGGAAACGGGGATGGTGTACACCTCGGTATTACCGTCGTACTGGCCAGTGAACGCTATTGTCCTGCCGTCGGGGGAAATCTTCGGAAAGCATTCGTACCCCACGTCAGAAGTGAGCTTTACGGCCACGCCTCCGTCGATGCCGACCCGGTAGAGGTTCCCGGCATAGCAGAAGACGATATTGTCCCCGCCGACTGCGGGGAATCTGAGCAGCCGGGCTTCATCCCCGGCAGCTCCAGCCGTCAGCGACAATGTCGCCACGGCCAGTGCAAACAGTAATCTTTTCATTATTGAGTATTATTTTATGCCAGCATCACCTGACCTCCCGTCACAGGAATGGCCTGTCCGGTCTCTCCGGTCTGCTCGATGGCGTAAAGTATGGCCTTGGTGACGTCTTCCGGGTTGCAGCCCTTGCGCATCGGCACCTGGCCGAGATAGTAGTCCTTGACATCCTGCACCGTCTTCGCTCCCGGCACCTTCCCGGCCGCGAGGTACTGCACGAACAGTCCGTTCTCGGGATTGCTCCAGAGCGGTCCGTCGTAGAAGTTGCCCGGGCAGATGGAGTTGACCTTGACTCTGAACGGGGCCAGTTCCAGGGCGAAGCTCTGGGTGAGACCTATGCCTCCGAACTTGCCTCCGGCGTAAGCGAAGTTGGCCTTGGAGCCGCGCAGTCCGGATTTGGAGTTGACCTGAATGATGTCCGCGTAGTACTCCGGATCGTGGGCGGCCTCTATTTTCATCAGATGGCTTGCGACCTTGGCGCAGTAGAAGTAGGCCTTGTAGTTGATGTTGGTGACGAAGTCGAAGTTCTCGGGGGTCATCGCCTCAAGCCCTCCGGCCCTCAGCACGCCCGCATTCGAAACGAACACGTCGAGGGCGCCGAAGTTGAGCACGGTCTGGCGTATGAGATTGCGCAGGCTGTCCATATCGGCGACGTTGGTCTTGACGAAGATGGCGCGGTTGCTGCCGGCGATGGCGTTGAAGTTCTCGGCGGTCTTCTCCCCGACGGCTTCGTTGAGGTCGGCGACGACGACATTGGCCCCCTGCTTGATGAGATTGCGGGCGATGCCCTCGCCGAAGCCCTGCGCGGCGCCGGTGACGATGACGGTCTTGCCTTCGGCGCGGCCCGCAGAGCGGGAAGCGCTGACGCTGCGGCGGTAGTTCTCCACCTCCCAGTTGTCGATGAAGCTTATCTGGCGGCGCGTCATAGGATGTCCGCCGCCGAAGCTGCGGGCGTAGAATGCAATCTTGGCCGCATCGGTGAAGACGTCGGTGACAATCTGCGCACCCTTGGCCCCTTCGCCGACTGCCACGAGCCCGATGCTCTTGACGAGCAGTACCTTAGGTGTGTGGCCACGCCTGCGGACATAGGCCTCTATCTGCCTCTCTGCCTGCTTTACCAGATCGTCGGCATCAGCAGGATTGATATAGATGTATTCAGACTTGCAGTACACGATGCCGTCCGGGGTGAACGGAGTCATAAGCTCCTCCGCGCTCTCCCTGCTCCCGAGGAAGCTGTCGATAAGCGCGCTGTTGGTGACCTTGAGGGTCTTGAGGCCGCGTCCGCCTCGGCTCAGGATGCTGCGGATGGCGGGTATGGTGTCGCTGACGCACTCGCAGATCGGGGCGTCTCCCTCCGGGAGGGCCTGTACCTGCTTCTCAAGGACGGTGAGCACGCCGTCGTATATCTTCTCTATTTCCTCAGTGCTGTCGGCCCCGACGAAGATGCCGTGATTCTGCAGGAATATGACCTTAGGTTCGCAGCCTCTCTCCTTGCGGTAGGCCTTGACTTTGTCGTAGACTTTCTTGAAGAGAGTGTATCCGGGGTCGGTGTATGCGATGTAGAGCGCATCCGGGAAGAGTTCCGCGCACTTGCTCTCCGCCTGCGCGGAGCACATCAGCCCTCCTACGAGAGTAGGGTGCAGATGCACCACGTACGCGGCCTCCAGACAGTTGTGCAGAGAAGTCTCCACGGACGGCCTGCGGTCTTTGGTGATGCAGGCGGCGGCGAGGTCGTTCTTGACCTGCTCCTCGCGCTCGGCGGAGACGGCACTGTACTTCTTGCTGCCCATAGGCTTGAGAAGCGCCCTGTCGAGCACAGCGAAGCCGTCTTCCGTGATGGTCGCGAGGGCGTGTCCGCTCGCCTTGACCCAGAGCCTGTCGGCGTTCTTGAATGAGGTGTTGCCGCCTCCCGCAATCACGAAGCGCGGGTCGGCTCCGTATTTGCGGGAGATGGCTATCAAGGAATCTATTTCTTTCATTTCGTTATCGCTTTAGTGATGATGGCGTCGCCCTCCTCGGCGGTCTTGAGACCGCTCTGGTGTGCCGCGACGACACAGGCGCCGTTGTAGTTGATTTCTTTCAGCTTGGCCGAGAGCTCCGCGCAGTCGCGGGTACGGAGCTTTATCGGCTCGAGAATCGGGGTGTTGTGCTCCGAGCCGAAGGTGACGGTGAAGCCTTCGTCCCTGAGATAGCCCGCATAGCTCTCCAGCACGGAGGTGGTGTTGCGGGTGGTGATGAACTCGCAGGAGCGGATGCCTCTCTTCTTGAGGATGTCGGCGCATTTCTGCAGGTCGGCTTCGAAATCGGTGAAGCAGCCCTTGGTGTCGTCCGCAAGGAACGGGTAGGTAGGGATGCCGCCCGCCGCTTCGATTATGCGCTGCACTGTCTCCATAGGCAGGAACGCCTTGGGGTCTTCAGGCACGAAAGCGGCGCCGCCGGCTTTCAGCAGCCTGCTGCGGATTTCGTTCTCCACGCCTGCCGCGTCGTCGGGACGGCTCTTCAGCTCCTGCCCCCCGAATGCCCTCCTGTAGAAGTCGAGCCGGTCCGCCTCGCTGCTGAAGCGGGAGTCCACTGCCAGCCTGAGGGCCTTGGCAAGGTGCCTCTCCCTGACCGCGCCTCTGGTGAGTTCTTTCTCGATCTGCGCGAACGAGAGCCTGAATCCTGCCTTGATGCTGTCAAGATGGGCGTTGAGCTTCTCGCACATCCTGCCGACCTGGGCGTTGGACTCGGCCCTGACCGCCGCGAGCTGCTCCGCTTCGCGTCCCTTGAGGACGACCGGATAGCTCAGACCCTTGCCGCTGAGATAGGTGCGCCCCGGGTTGTTGGGGTCGTTGACCCTGACTCCGGCGGCCTGGTCCTCCACGTTGAGGGAGATGAACTCTATGTTGAACAGAGGGAAGAGGTGGCGCTTGCCACACTCTTCACTCCATTCGCGATATCCGTCAAGTGAATAAAAATCATTGATGCCGACCACCTTCACCCCTTCTTCAGCCGCCATATCCAGTCCCTGGCGGACGGAGTCGAACGCACTGAAGGAATAGGGCGTGTGCAGGTGGGCGTTGACGTCAACTATGCCCATATCATACTCCTTCCTTGGCCCTGATAATCTGTTCCGCGGTGGTCATATTGCTGACCGGAGTATAGTCCTTGAGAGGGACGATCTTCTCGTTGACCGCATCCAGGAACCACTCCGGCTGAGGGAAGAACGCCTCTTCCAGCTCGTGGCAAGGAGTGATCCAGTTGCGTGAGCCGAGCACCACAGGAGCGGCGTCGAGGCAGTCGAACGCCATCTCGGAGATGTTGGCCGCAAGGTCGTTGAGGAATGAGCCGCGCGCCGTGGCGTCGCCTGCGATGATGATGCGTCCGGTCTTCTTGACGGAAGCGAGCACCTTTTCGTAGTTGAACGGCACGAGGGAGCGGGCGTCGATGACTTCGGCCTCCATCCCGTATTTCTCCTTGAGCATATCGGCTGCGGTGAGGGCGCGGTAGAGGGTGGCTCCGATGGTGAGGAAGGTGATGTCCTTGCCTTCTCTCTTGACGTCAGGCTCTCCGAGAGGAATCTCGTAATACCCTTCCGGTACACCGCCCTCGTGGAACTTCTCGCCCATATCGTAGATGCGCTGGCTTTCGAAGAAGATGACAGGGTCGGTGCCCTGCAGGGCCGCGTTCATAAGTCCCTTGGCATCGTACGGGGTGACAGGGAATACGACCTTCAGACCCGGGATGTGGGTGCAGAGTGAAGTCCAGTCCTGAGAGTGCTGCGCACCGTACTTGGAGCCTACTGACACGCGGACCACGACAGGCATCTTGAGGATGTTGCCGGACATCGCCTGCCATTTAGGGAGCTGGTTGAAGATTTCGTCGCCGCAGCATCCGAGGAAGTCGCAGTACATAATCTCCGGAATGACACGCCCGCCGCACATCGCATAGCCGATTGCGGTGCCGATGATCGCGGCTTCGGCGATAGGGGAGTTGAAGAGACGGTGGTATGGCAGCGCCTCGGTGAGTCCGCGGTATACGGCGAAAGCGCCGCCCCATTCGCGGTTCTCCTCGCCGTATGCGACAAGAGAGGCGTCCTTGTAGAAACGGTCCACAACCGCCTCGAATATGCCGTCGCGGATGTTGTAGGTCTTCATCTTGCTGACAGGCTTGCCATCCTTGTCGAGATAGAATCTCTCCTTGCCCGCAATCTGCTTTACGCGAGGGTTGTCCTCAAGCGGCATAAGCACGTCCGGCTTCGCGTCGCTCAGGGAGTCCACGCTGCCGTTGGAGAACATCATATCGCCGAGGAGCTCGTTGTCCTTTACGAGGTCCATACGAGGGGAGATCTCCGGATCGATGGCGAGCTTGTAGCAGTCGAAGATGACGTCCTTGACCTCGTTCCGGATGCCGTCGAGAGCAGCCTGGTCGGCCACTCCGGCTTCGATGAGCTTCTTGCCGAAGGCGATGATGCAGTCTTCCTTCTCCCAGGCCTCGATCTCCTCCTTGGTGCGGTATGAAGACTGGTCGCTAGGGGAGTGTCCGCTGTAGCGGTAGGTGACGACATCCAGAAGTGCCGGTCCGAGCTTCTCCTCGAGGAGAGCCTTCTTGCGGCGGAACGCGTCGATGACGGCGAGCGGGTTGTAGCCGTCCACTCTCTCCGCGTGCATCGCGTCCGGCTTGAATCCGGCTCCGAGACGGGCAGGGAAGGTGTATCCCATAGTCTCCCCCCGGGTCTGGCCGCCCATCGCGTACTGGTTGTCCATCACGTTGAAGAGCACCGGAAGACCGCCCTTCATATCACCCTCCCAGAGGGTGTTGAACTGGTCCATAGAAGCGAAGGTCATACCTTCGAGCACCGGTCCGCGCGCCATCGCGCCGTCGCCGAGGTTGGCTACGACGATGCCTTTCTTGCGGTTGACCTTCTTGTAGAGGGCAGCGCCCACGGCGATTGAGCCCGAACCGCCGACGATGGCGTTGTTAGGGTAGATGCCGAACGGGGTGAAGAAAGTATGCATCGATCCGCCCAGACCCTTGTTGAATCCGGTCGTGCGCGCGAAAATCTCGGCCATCGCCCCGTAGAGCAGGAAGCGGATTCCGAGCTCCTTGGTCGAGCCGCCCTTCTTGAAGCCTTTCTTGGCCACGTTGAGGGTCGCGCCGCCCCAGAACTCTTCCATCACTTTCTTGAGCTCCGCCTCCGGCAGTATCTGGATGGAGCGGAGACCCTTGGCGAGGATTTCGCCGTGGGAGCGGTGTGAGCCGAAGATGAAGTCGTCGGTGTCGAGGGCGTAGGCCATACCGACCGCTGCGGCTTCCTGTCCGGCCGAGAGATGCGCCGGGCCAGGGTTGTTGTATGCAACCCCGTTATATCCTCCGGTCGTCTTGACGAGGTTGAGCATCGTCTCGAACTCGCGGATGACGAACATATCGTGATAGATGCGGAGCAGGTCATCCTTGGTGAAGTTGCCCTCCTCCAGTTCCTGCTTCACAGTCTTCTTGTACTGCATCACAGGGATTTTGGGGAATTCGATCTCGTGCTCCTTCGGGCGGAGCGTCTCGTTCGGATCGATATAAAGTGACTTTGGCATATTAGATTGATTATTAATATTTTACTTAAGTGTAAATGCGGTTTCCTTGATAATTTCGGACACTGTCGGGTGAGGGAATACCACCTCCTTGAGCTGCTCGACGGTCATCTCCGTCTCGATTGCGATGCAGGCGCTGTGGATAATCTCGGAGCAAGGGTTGCCGAGCATATGCACGCCCAGCACCTCGTGGTACTTCTTGCCCACGATGATCTTGCAGAGGCCTTCGCCGCCCTCGTTCTCGGCGACGAAGCGTCCGGAGTAGGCCATAGGCAGTTTGAGGACTTCGTATTCCTTGCCTGAAGCCTTGGCCTGCTCTTCGGTAATGCCGACTCCGGCGACCTCCGGGTTGGTGTAGACGACACCCGGGATTGCGTCATAGCGCATATGGTCTTCCTTGCCGAGGATATTGTTGACCGCGACTTCTCCCTCGCGGCTCGCGGTATGCGCGAGCATAGAGAATCCGGTCACGTCGCCTGCGGCATAGACATTCGGGATGTTGGTGCGCATCTTGCTGTCCACCTTGATTCCGCAAGGTCTGCCCCCTCGGTTGAGCAGCATCTCGACTCCGAGATTCTCCAGCCCGTAGCCGTCCAGATTGGCCCTGCGGCCCACTGAGACGAGAATCTTGTCTCCGCTGACGCGGCAGACCTTGCCCTCCGGGTCTTCGTACACGACGCTGTTGCCCTCGATGCCGGTGACCTTGCTGCGCAGACAGAACTCGATGCCGCGCTTCGCGTAAATCTTCTGGAGCATCGAGCTGATTTCGTCGTCGAGCGGCCCGAGAATCTTCGGCATCATCTCGACCACCGTGACCTTGGTGCCGATGGTGCTGAAGAATGCCGCGAATTCCATACCGATGACGCCGCCGCCTATGACCACGAGCTCCTTCGGCTGCTCCTTGAGCGAGAGAATCTCACGGTTGGTGACGATGACTTCGCCGGCCTCACGCAGACCCGGGAACGGAGGCACCGCAGCCTCTGAACCTGTGCAGATGAGAAGATTCTTGGCCACATATTCCTGCCCTGCGGCGCAGACGGTGACCCCTTCCGCGGAGCGGCCCTTGATGGACGCATTTTCCGCGACGACCTCAATCTTGCCCGCCTTCATAGCGGCCTTTACACCCGCGACGAGTTTCTTTACCACCTTGTCCTTGCGGGAGACGAACTCGGCATAGTTGAAGCCCGGCTCCTTGACATAGACTCCGTAGTGCTCGCCGTTAACGGCGTAATTGTAGACTTTGGCGCTGTAGAGCAGCGTCTTGGTAGGGATGCAGCCCTCGTTGAGGCAGACACCGCCCAGAGACCTCTTCTCGAAGAGGACGACCTTGAGTCCGGCTGCGCCGGCCCTCTCTGCGGCCACATAACCGCCGGGGCCGCCGCCGATAATCGCTAAATCGTACATTATCTGATGGTTATTAGAATTCAACTTCAAGATTTTCGATTTCCACCGCAGCCTGCTTGAGGAAGCGGGTGGCCTCGCCGCCGTCTATCGCGCGGTGGTCGTAGGTGAGGGACAGACCTATATAAGGCACGAAAGCATAGACTCCGCCGCCCAAATCCTTAGGACGCGGCACGATGGTGCCGACTCCGAGGATGGCGCTCTGAGGAACGTTGATGATAGGGGTGAACCACTCCACTCCGAAGCCTCCGAGGTTGGAGACGGTGAACGACGCCGCTTCGCTCGCGAGCAGGTCCGGGTTGATGCTGCCCTTCTTGCAGTCGTCGGCGACTTTCTTGAGAGCCTTGCTCAGCCCTATGATGTTGAGGTCTTCGGCACGCTTCACGGCCGGTACCATAAGCCCGCGCTCCGTATCCACGGCGAGGCCGAGATTGACGGTGTTGAATATGCGCATCGAGTCGCCGAGGCAGTGGGAGTTGACAGAAGGGAACTTCTTGAGCGCCTTGATGACCGCATAGCAGACGAAGTCGTTGATGGTGATGTTGGCGTCGATTCTGCCCTCTTCGAGCGCTTTCTTGGCTTTCTTGCGGAGAGCCTGTATCTTTCTTGCGTCGGCTCCGAGCATATGGGTGAGCTGGGCCGAATTCTGCAGGGAATTGTACATCGACTTCGCGATGAGCTTGCGCATATTGGACATCTTCTCCACTCTGAACTCTTCGCCTTCGCCCGCGATGTCGCTGTGGGTCGGCTGCCATTCTTTGAGATCCTGTCCCTTGACCATACCGGCGAGTCCGCTTCCTCTCTGCGGTGCGGCCAATCCTCCCTGGGAGGCCATAGCCTTGGCAAGACCTGACTTAGGGCTGCCTTCAGCCGCGATGACATCTCTCTCGATGATGCGTCCGTGAGGCCCGGTGCCGGCCAGCTGCGCGGTGTCCACGCCTTTTTCGGAAGCGAGCCTGCGGGCTCTCGGAGAGACTGGCGCTCCCGCCACAACCTCCGCCGCCGGAGCTGCCGGAGCAGCCTGCGTCTCGGCCTTGGCTTCTGCCGGGGCTTCAGGAGCGGCTGCGGCTCCGTCCGCCGCTGCGGCTCCCGTCGGGGCGAACTCGGCGAAAGACTCTCCCTCCTTGCCGATGACCATCACGTTGGTGAGTACCGGGATTTCGTCGTTGTCCTTGAAGAAGCACGCGAGCACGGTGCCTTCTACCTTTGATTCCTCTTCAAAAGACGCCTTGTCCGTCTCGTAACTGAACAGAATGTCGCCGACCGCCACTTTGTCGCCGACTTTCTTTTTGAACTCGGTCACGATGCAGCTTTCGACTGACTGCCCCTGCTTGGGCATTATTACAACATTTGCCATTGTGTTATTGTGATTAGAGAATTTGCAAATTTACTGATTTTTTGGCGAGTTTATACTTGCCCTGGCCGCTATTGCCACAAATTTTCCGCTATCCCTCCGAGCCGCGGGATCTCCTCCGCCTCCGGTCTCATCTCCGGGAACGAGAGCGTCTCCTCTCCAGCCGCAGCCTTGCCGCAGGATGCCAGAGCCTCCGCCGTGCTTCCGCATTCTTCATCCGTGACGCTTACGTATCCGAACGGGAACATCTCCGCCGTCTCCCTGAGAATACTGCGGAGGAACTCCTCCGGTCGCGTCCCTGCGGGCCGCAGCTCAGCGTCGCCGATGATTCTCCCCTCGATGCGGATGTCCGGGATTATGCTGATTCCGAGCTTCTCCGCGTGGCGGACTACCCTGAGGATGTCTTCCCGGCTGTAGTATCCGCCGTAGCGTCCGCCCTCCTGCATACGGTATCCGGCCGCCTGGGCGAGGAGCGGGTATGCCCTCACCTCCATCCTCCAGGCCTGCCCGTCGGCGATGTGCCAGAGCAGGCGGTTGAACTTGTACTTCGCCATCCCGTCCAGGAAAGAGAGTATCTGCTCCACGCTCCAGAATTCATCGCAGCTGTCTATCTTCAGGCCGCGCACTGCGCTCTTCGGCCTGTCGGAGATTTCGCAGCAGGGCAGAGCCCACTGTTCCTTGACCCCGGGCTTTCCGTCATAGATGGCCTCCGGGAGCATCTGCTTGAGAGTCTGGACGGAATAGAGGAATCCCTCGGGGCCTCCCGCGCGGACAAGCGCGGCCCTGCGGCCCACGCTGATGCTGTATTCGTCGGGAGACATATTCTTGTCCTTGAGGAAGATGAGTCCTTTGGCGGAGCCGTCCTCCACGACGGAAGAGAGCCCGATGGGGGTGGATACGCTGCTTGTCTTGCCGCTTGCGAGCGAAAGCCTTGAGGCGAAGCGCTCTATCGCCTCAAGCGAGAGCGAATCAATGCCGGGGTCGCATTTGAACACGGCCCCGCTCACGCGCAGGCTGCCCTTGAGCGTCAGGACTCTGGCGGGTTCGGGCACGATGGACGGTGCAGAGCTTCTCTGGGCGTGCAGCGGCGTCGCCGTCAACGCGGCGAGCAGTATTAGGGTCAATGGTCTGGTCATAGTTTTCTGATATCGGAAGACAAAGTTAGGGAATTTTACAAATTTGTAACAGCGGCGTAACGCCTCTGTAAAATGTCCGGCGTACTTTTGCGCCAGAGATGAAAGACAGCAAGAAAAAACTTTTCCTCTTCCTCCTTACGGCACTGGTTCTGCTGGACGCCCAGCCCTCCGCAGGGCAGAGAATCAAGGGCAGCGACACTCTTCTGCCGCTCTCCCAGACACTCTCCGAGATGTATATGGCCGATAATCCCGCCGCAGTCGTGACGGTCACCGGGGGAGGCAGCGGCGTGGGCATCTCCGCGCTACTGGAGGGCACGACCGACATCGCGATGGCCTCCCGCGCCATCAAGTTCACCGAAAAGATGAAGATGAAGCGCTCCGGGCGCGAGGCGCAGGAGTTCGTCGTGGCCTACGATGCGCTGGCCGTCATCGTCAATCCGGCCAATCCGGTCACGGAACTCACCCGCGAGCAGCTGGAGGGCATATTCAGAGGCCGTATCACCAACTGGAAAGAAGTCGGTGGCGAAGACCTCAGGATAGTGGTCTATTCCCGCGAGACTTCTTCCGGGACATACGAATTCTTCAAGGAGAGCGTGCTCCAGAACCGCAACTATATGGCAGGAGTGCTTTCGATGCCTGCCACCGGAGCCATAATACAGTCGGTTCGGCAGACCCGGGGGGCCATCGGATACGTGGGTCTCGCCTATCTCAACCGCTATGTCAAGGCGGTCGCGGTCTCGTACGACGGGGGAGAGCATTATGTGAGCCCGTCCGTCGAGACGGCGCTCGAGGGGGCCTATCCGGTAGTCCGCCCGCTGTACTACTACTATGATTCCGCGTCCGAGGCCGAGGTCAAGCCGTTTCTGGATTACATACGGACTGAAGAGTCGCGGGAGAAGATGTTGAAAATGGGATTTATACCGAGATGAAAAGACTGATAGACAGCATAGCCCGCAAGGTATTCACCGTGAGCGGATTCGTCACGAGCGCGGTAATCCTCCTGATCATCTGCTTCCTCTTCGGGGAAGCCGCCGGGCTCTTCCGCAAGAATGTGGTCGAGGACGGGTATTCGGTGGTGTTCAACAAGTCCAACCCCGTCTCCACACTCAACGCCGCACAGCTCAAGGCAGTGTTCGACGGCGACATTCTCAACTGGAGCGAGCTCGGGGGCGAGGATGAGCCGATATCGGTGTTCAGGCTCGAAGACCTCGAGAAAATATATTCCCAGGAAGAGCTCGGGGCGCAATATGAATATGCCGGCGACAAGATTGCCGAGCAGGTCCGGCTGCATCCCGGCATCATCGCTTTCCTCCCGACATCGCTCGTGGAGGGTCAGACGGACATCGCCCTGATGGGGGAGAGCCACATCAGGGGCAAGGATGTGTTCTTCGGGACAGAATGGTATCCGACCGCTTCCCCGGCCCCGATTTTCGGGATATGGCCGCTCGTCGCGGGCACGCTGTGGGTGAGCCTCTTTGCGATACTGATAGCCCTGCCGTTCGGCCTCGCCGTCTCGATACACCTTGCCGAATGTGCTTCCGAGCGGGTACGCAAACTGCTCAAGCCGGTGATTGAGCTGCTCAACGGCATCCCGTCCGTGGTCTATGGATTCTTCGGGCTGACGGTGATAGTGCCCCTGCTTCAGAAGACGTTCCACCTGCCTGTCGGCGAGTCCGGCATCGCGGGCAGCATAGTGCTGGCGATAATGGCGCTCCCGACCATCATCACGGTCTGCGAAGACGCGCTCCGCTCCTGCCCCCGGGCTATGCGCGAGGCGAGTCTCGCCCTCGGGGCCACGCGCTGGCAGACAATCCGCAAGGTGGTCATCCCTTATTCCATCTCCGGAATCACCTCCGGAGTCGTGCTCGGAATGGGCCGCGCGATAGGTGAGACGATGGCGGTGCTGATGGTGACCGGCAACGCCGCAGTGGTGCCGCACAGCATCCTCGACCCGCTCCGCACCATCCCGGCCACCATTGCCGCCGAACTCGGCGAAGCCCCTGCGGGCGGCGCGCATTATGAGGCCCTCTTCCTGCTGGGAGTAATCCTCTTCTTCATCACTCTGTTTATCAATTCCTGCGTGGAGATGGTCTCCATCCGCAACTCACGCAGAAGCCATTGACGATATGATAAGCTTCGACAAATCTTTCGCCCGCCGCAAGCACCGCAGCCAGAGCATAGTGCTCGGCACTTTCAAGCTGCTCAGCGCAGCGGTGGTGCTCATTCTCTTTTTCATCCTCGGCTTCATCCTCGTCCGTGGGGCGGGGGTCATCAGTTGGGATTTCCTCACCAAGGCCCCTACCGACGGTATGACGGGAGGCGGCATCCTGCCGGCAATCGTCGGCACTCTCTGCCTGATGGCGGGCAGTGCGCTCTTCGCCTTCCCGGTGGGGGTGCTGAGCGGCATCTATATGAACGAATATGCCCCACGGGGAGCGGTGCTCAACTTCATCAGGATGATGACCAACAACCTCTCCGGCATCCCGTCCATCGTCTTCGGACTCTTCGGTATGGCGTTCTTCGTCAATAGATTAGGTTTCGGTGACAGCATCCTTGCCGGCTCGCTCACCCTCGGTCTGCTGGCCCTCCCGGTCGTGATACGCACTACCGAGGAGGCGTTCAAGAGCATCCCGGACAGCTGCCGCGAGGGCTCTATGGCGCTCGGTGCGACCAAGGCCCAGACCATATTCAGGGTGCTCCTGCCTATGGCTATGCCGCGAGTGATGACGGGGCTCATCCTCTCGCTGGGAAGAGTCTCCGGCGAGACCGCCCCTATCCTCTTCACCTGCGCCGCCTACTTCCTGCCGAAGCTCCCGCAGAGCATATTCGACCAGTGTATGGCTCTGCCATATCACCTCTATGTCGTTGCGACGAGCGGCACGGATATCGACGCGCAGACTCCGATTGCCTACGGCACGGCCTTTGTGCTCATTGTCATTGTGCTGGTTATGAACCTCACCGCCAACGCCATCCGCAAACATTTCGAGAAAAATTATGGAAAGTAAAATCATAGCACGCGATGTCAACTTCTACTATGGGAAGTTCCACGCGCTGAAGAACATCAGCATCGAAATCCCGAAAGGGGAGGTGGTGGCGTTCATCGGCCCTTCGGGCTGCGGAAAGTCTACCTTTCTCCGCCTTTTCAACCGTATGAACGACCTTATCCCCGACACCCGGCTGGAAGGGAAAATCCTGCTCGACGGCGCGGATATCTATGAGCGCAGCGTCGATGTGGACGCGCTGCGGCGCAATGTGGGGATGGTCTTCCAGCGGCCCAACCCCTTCCCGAAGAGCATCTATGAGAACGTGGCCTATGGCTTGAGGGTCAACGGCGTGCGCGACCGCTCGCTTATCGAGGAGAGGGTAGTGGGAGCGCTCAAGTCCGCTGCGCTCTGGGAGGAGGTCAAGGACAAGCTGAAGAAGTCGGCCTACGACCTCTCCGGCGGGCAGCAGCAGAGGCTCTGCATCGCGCGGGCGATGGCGGTCGAGCCGTCGGTGCTGCTGATGGACGAACCGGCTTCCGCGCTCGACCCCATCTCGACCTCCAAGATCGAGGAGCTTATCTGTGAGCTCAGCGGACAGACTACCGTCGTGATAGTGACGCACAGTATGCAGCAGGCGGCCCGCGTGAGCAACCGTACGGCATTCTTCTACCTCGGCGAGATGGTGGAATACGGCAACACCAAGAAGATTTTCACCAACCCCGAGAAAGAAGCCACGCAGAACTACATTACCGGCAGATTCGGTTAACCGATCAGATGCCTGCTGGCAGCTTTGCCTGAAAGTGCTCGTCAGAGCACCGCTGCGGGACTTTTGGGAGAATCAATTATATCAATTATATTAGAACGATATGGTAAAATTTGTTGAAAACGAACTCCAGGTCATCAAGCAGGAGATCAATGATATGTGGGTGCTGGTGCAGCAGCAGTTCGACAATGCCCGCAAGGCGGTGCTGAGCGGCGACAAGCAGCTCGCGGAGAAGGTGGTGGCACGCGAGAAGCGCGTCAATTCCTACGAACTCAGGATAGACAGCGACATCGAGGACTTCATCGCCCTTTACAACCCGGTGGCGATAGACCTGCGCTTCGCGCTCGCTATGCTCAACATAGCCAACAATCTGGAACGTCTCGGCGACTATGCCGAGGGTATCGCCCGCTTCGTGAGCCGCTGCGAGACTACCGACGCCGCCCGCGACATCGTCTCCGGGACGGAGCTGATCAAGATGTACGATATGGTGCTGGGGATGTTCTCCACCGTCTATAAGGCGCTGAAGGAGCACGACATCGAGGCGGCCAAATCAGTCTTCGGGCGGGACGACACCATCGACGAGCTCAACCACCGCTCCCTCGATGCGCTGACCCGCTACGCCACCGACCATCCGCAGAGCGTCCGCCTCTGTCTGGAAATATCCGCCATCTTCCGCAAGCTCGAGCGTGCCGGTGACCACATCAACAACCTCGCCGAGCAGACCGTCTACTACATCGACGCCGAAGTCCTCAAGCACAAGACCAACCGCGAATGACTGTGATGCGTACCTGCTTCATTTGGCCGTAGAATAAGGATTGACAGAGTTAGAATTTGGGCTAAATCGAAGATTATTTCTTCGATTTAGCCCAAATTCTGCAATTTCTATTATATTTGCAAAAAACATAAAAACAATGGAACTCATTGGACGGCACAACGACATCAGGATGCTCGATGCGTATATGGAATCTGACAGGGCGGAGTTCATCGCAGTCTATGGACGGCGGCGTGTCGGAAAAACATTCCTGATTGACAAGTACTTCAACACTGAATATGCATTCTCCGCGACTGGCATAATCGGAGGGACGAGAAAGGAGGAGCTGGGTGTATTCCACGAGTCCCTTAAACGCTACGGCTATAAAGGAAACAAGCCTAAGAACTGGATGGAAAGTTTCAGCGCGCTTAGGGCTTTGTTGGAGGGGAAGCCGTCCGTCAGCCGTCGAAAAATCGTATTTCTTGACGAACTGCCTTGTTTTGCGACACAGAACGCCGGGTTTATAAAAGCGTTGGATCATTTCTGGAATGACTGGGCATCAAAACGGTCTGACATATTTCTGATAGTATGTGGCAGCGCTACATCCTGGATAGTCCGGAATCTCGTCGACGACAAGGGCGGACTGCATAACAGGATAACCCACGAGATGCATCTTTCACCTTTCACCCTTGCCGACACGGACGAATACCTTTCGCGTGCCGGATGTCTCTGGGACGAGATTTCCGTACTTCAGACATATATGATACTCGGAGGAATCCCCTACTATCTAAGCCTGCTGAATCCTCAGGAAAGCCTGTCCCAGAACATTGACCGGCTCTTCTTCTCAAGAAACGGAGAGTTGAAAAAAGAATACGGCAGGCTGTATAAATCCCTTTTCAAATCGCCGGAAAGATATATGGACATTGTGCGGCTGTTGTCAGAAAGAAAAAGCGGAATGACCAGATCCGAGATCGCGGATAAAATGAAGGCGGCAAACAACGGTCACCTGACAGAACTGCTGGAGGATCTTGTAAACTGCGACTTTATCCGGCAATATAATGTCAAGCAGAAAAAGATAAGCTCAAAGAACGGGATATACCAGCTCACGGACCTCTACTCAATATTCTATCAGGAATTTGGAAAAATAAGAACCACGGATGAGCATTACTGGTCGAAGTTCATAAATTCCCAGAAGCAGAGCACGTGGTGGGGACTCGCATTCGAGCGGGTCTGCCAAGCTCACATCCCCCAGATTCTCACGGCACTTGGAGTGCAGGCCGTTCACACGGAGTACTATTCTTGGAGAAACAAGGGCTACGACAGCAAACGGGGAGCGCAGATTGACCTCGTGATAGAAAGGGATGACAGAATCATAAACATCTGTGAAATAAAGTATTGTTCAAACACAGAGTATGAACTTACCCTCGAGGAAAGAGATAAGCTTACGCAAAGGATAGAAAGTTTCAGGCAGGAGACCGAAACAAGATACGGCATCATACCTACCCTCATAACGACTTATGGATTGAGAAGAAACAGGCACTCTGACTTCTTCCGCGGAGTAGTCGTCACGATTGCTGATTTAACGAAGTGTTAAAATTTGGGCTAAATCGATGATCATTTCTTCGATTTAGCCCAAGTTTGATTATGCCAAAGTTCTCCTCAGCCACGACTTCACGGACGGTTGCACGGAAACAAAACGAGAACCGCCCGGTTCGTTCCAAAAGCGGTTCTCGAAGATTTGAGCTGACTCTATTCTGCGACACAACGGACATTCATTCCCTGTGAACGGATGTCCTTATTTACCTTGAATGTTCTCCTGCCGTTTATGATAAACATATACTGTCCGTAAAGCGAAGGATATGTATCCAGATCCGAACTTGCCTTTCCGGCAGTTCCTATCCACATTCCGGAATATGGAGTAGCCTGCGGATAATTAAGTCCGCCTGACGCATAGACGCGTGTACCTATAGTAGGGAACCACTGGCCGTTCATAGTCGCGCCGTAATTCTCCGTATCCCAAACCATTTCCTTATAGACCATCCAAGCATAAGGAGTGTTGCCGTCGGCATCGCATACAGGGACTTTATATCCGACCGGGCACGGGTCATATACGCTCTTTTTCTGGGATACTCCTCCCCAAGCGTCATCATCTGAAACGTCTGACCAGTCAGAAGAGCGAGGGACATTCTCATAAATATCCTCGTCATACTCATCCTTTTCCCCGGTGTTTACTGAGACCACCTTATAGAACACGTCCGGATTAGCTATGCCGAGCGCGATGGTTCCCCTGGATGAAGCCTTGCTGCTGATCTTGGGGAGTTCGTTGCCCTCAATATCATAAAGCACAGGCTCACCGTCCGCCTCATAAGAATAGTCTTCATTCTGCACGGTGAAAGATACTGCTGCCGGGAACGGATCCTTACGGCCCCACTGATAGATAAGACCGGCATTCTTATCGAAAGTGCCTTTCTCGACAGATGTGGCACCCAGATTCCTGTCCATAAAGGACCACGAAGTACCTGACGCATTAGCCTCGGTCTTGTAAAGTGACTCCTCCGGGGCATAATCCACTACCCACAAATGCCAGCTCCAAAGAATCTCCCCGGCATCTGTTACGGCAACCACTGCATTACCGGAATTCTCCCCACACTCTACAAGTACTGCATTGTCTGTGGCTTTCAACGAGAGGCTCTTTATCAAACCCTTCTCGGACTGCCATACCAGTTTTACTCCGTTCACATCACCTACGCTTTCAGTGGAATTTCCTTTGACGTTGCACGTAAAATATGCTTTAGAGCCAGGTGCAACGATATAGCTGTTAGCCGTACCCTCCGCGCTCAGATTAACCGCCTCAGAAAGAGGATTATATGATGTCTGGGTCACCGTAAACTGCGCGGTGGCGTTCTTGCAGGAGAATGTAACTACGGCAGTGCGCGCCTCCTCTACAGTGTTTTTCGCAACAGTAAGAACTGCATTCACGTTCTCCCCGGCCTCGCCGCTTTCAGGAGATACCGCCAGCCAATCAACTCCCTGTTCGACGGCTGCGGACCAAGTTCCGTTCGATGTGATTGCAACCGGGACTTCGTGAGAGTTGAAATCCACAGAAACTTCTCTTGCGACAAGAGAAATAGTGCCTTCAGCTTCTTTTTGGCAGGAAGCAAAAGCCAACACGGCAGCTACAGCCACCCATAAATACTTTTTCATACACTACTATAGTTAAAAAATATAATGTTCCCCTTTCTTTGGAAAGGGGGTAAGCCCTTCTTAAGTCAATTGTCGGTTTGATGCCGGAAGAATGACCACCTCATTCGTCCATCGTCTTGTGCCGCCTGCGTGAAGTTCAATATTGCCCTATCTCTTCGTCCGACATAGGAACTCCCTGAATGAAAGGCTGTTTTACTACAATCTTGAACAATCCGTTTCTATCTCTACCAAAACCGATGACGGTCATCCTTGTCTGGGGGAAGTAGGTGTTATGTAGAGAAATCCTGTCCAGCGCCAATGCGGGCTGGAGAAAATAGTCGAGGCCGATTACCTTGATGAGCGATGCCCCGTTATCATAAACCTGAGCCTCGCCACCTCTGGTAATCTCCGCGCCGAGGATGTTCGGAATCGACTCGTCCGTATTGTCGAACCAGCAATTGGACAATCGCGCCCAGGCCTCTATTCTGCGTGCCTGCTCCTCCGAGCATTGCTGCTCTCTTTTGAAACTCCCCTCCGGCGCAGAAGCTCTATCTGCGCCAATTTCTGCTCCCGCGAGTAGGGATGCAACGACATTGACTGCACCTCCAGCAGAGCAGCCATACTGCTCCGCCTGTGAAAATCGTTTATAAATAAGCCTGCCTGAAATGAACCATTCTGCATATTCATCAAGTTTATTCAACCCCTCTTCCGAAAATCCGTCACTGATAATCTTACGGATTGAAGACCAAAATTCTACATTAGTCATAGTCATCGCCCCATTACGACTGCAAACTTACGAAAAATATATGCAAATCAAAAAAGGGTCGAGAAAGCAGAAGGGGGGGGTGACTAATAAGTCCCGCAGGGACCGCGACGTAGGAGCGAAATACCCCTGATAGGGGTCGCAGACGGTAGTCTGCGGGGGTTAAGAAGCCCAAAAGGGGCTGGCTAAAATACTTTTTAGTCAGCCCCCTAAACGGCTATGAGAGACGGAAGCCCCTGCTAGAAGCTCGTGAATGTGCTCCAGCTGGAGTTGGTCTCGGCGGCTGCCTCCACGGAGTCCGGGAGGTTGACGAAGAAATCGAAGCCCGTCCACTTCTCGACCTCGTCCACGCTGACCGCATAGGCGGTGAAGTCGCTGCCGGAGTACTCCTTGTGCTCGAACCAGAAGCCAATCGTGCTGGCCGAGGTCACGGTGCCGGAAGAGTTGGTCTTCACCCTCAGGACGAGCTTGTAGAAGTAGTTCGGGACCGGCACTTTCTGGGAGGTGGCATCCTTCGGAGTCGCATATTTGACGGTCAGGCTCTCGCCGACCTTGTTGAACGCGACACCGGTCACCACGTAAATTTCCTCGCCGTTGCTTGTGGCAACGCTGCGCACGGAGTCCTCGAGGGCATTCCAGATGGTCCCGTTGAACTTGTTCTGAAGCTGCGGCACCTGATTGGTCACATAGAACGCCTGCTTCTGCAGGGCGCTGTTGGCGTTTCGTGACCCGTTAGGGCACATATGCCCCCGGGAATAGGTGCCCGCAAGGTAGCTGTGCGACGTCACGTTGACCTGAAGGCTCTCGTCGATTTCGGGATTGTAGTACCAGCTGCCCGGCCTTGCCGAGCTCCCGATATAGCTGCTGCTGAGCGGATAAGCCGTCCAGAGGGAGGTCAAGTTGTCGGTGTCGTAGAGGTGGGTGTAGTTCCTCAGGCCGCCGGCGCTGAACGATTTGACCACATACTGGCTGCCCTCCAGCCCGGAAGGCAGTTCCAGCCAGTCCTCGTCGATGGCAGGCTTCGCGCTGCCGCCCTCCGAGCCGCCGCCTCCGGATCCCGAGCCCCCGTCGTCACCACCCGAGCCCGAACCGCCGTCACCCCCGCCGAAGCCGCTTCCCGTGTAGCTGACGGTCATCGTAGCCATAGAACCGGTCCCCGAGATGCTCAGGACAACTTTTTCGGAGCTGCCGGTCCAGGTCAGAGCGCCGCTCTTGTTCGAGAGAGTGCCGCAATCTGCCTTGACCTTCCCGGAGTCGAATTTTTTCTCGACTACAGTCGTTGTGATTTCCGTAATCTTATTGCCCGCAGGCACGGAAATGCTCATCGTATAACCGCCGTAGAGACGGATTTCGCTGTTCTTGATATAGCCTTTGTTGGTGCAGCTGCCGCTCGCCACCGCCACGGTGACACCGCTCTGTGTGCCTGAGAGATTGACGGTCTCTGACTCGGTCTGGCCGTTGTACGAAGTCCCGAACAGGGTGTTCCAGTTGGAGATGGTGGCGCTGCTGACGGTCGTCGCCTTGTCGTAGACGAAGTTCAGGGTCTTGACCTTGCCCGCCGCGAAGCTCGCGTCGCTGCTCAGGGTCACGCTCTTGCTGCTGCCGTTGACACTGAGCGTGATGGTCTGCCCCGGCTTGACCGTGTGCGGCTTGACCGCGATATAGAATTTCGCGGAAGAGCCTGTGGCGATGGCGGCACCGCCGCTGACGCCGAGAGTGGCGGTATTGCTGACATAGTCGTCCCCGCTCCCGGTGTACACGGGCTTCGTGCCGGTGAAGTCGATATAATATGTGCCTGCTATGCTCTCGACCGAGGTGAACGCGATGCTCTTGACCGTCAGCTTGCTGCCGCTCTGGTTGGTGACGTTGACGCAGACGGCGGAGCTGAGCTGCTTCATCGCGAGGCTCGGGGTGTCGCTCGCGCTCACCGCCTTGGCCACCCCGTAGAGAGGGCAGGCCTCCCCGCTGAGGTGCGCGGGGCTGTCGTTGCCGGCCTGGGTCTGCTTGAGTCCGCCTATCGTCACATATCCTTTCTTTGTGGCGGCCGGGGTGATGATGTGTGAGTCGTAGGGGTAGAGGGCGTACCAGTCGTATGCCTTTGTCCCGTCGAGCGTGGAGGTGAGAGTGCCGGTGAATGTGCCGGTAAGCGCCGCGTCGACGGTGAACTCGCCGTCGGAGACATAGTCCGCGGTCCCCGCCACGGCGTGGAATATGTTCATCGCGTCGTCCTCGGTCCAGCTGGTGCGGACACCGTCGGTGGCGGTCTTGGTGATGAGGGCGGACAGCTCGAACGGAGCGTCCGTTCTCTCCGCCGGGGAGTCGAGCTGCTTCGCGCAGCCCGCAAGCGAGATTGCGGCTGCCAGCGCAACCCCCGCCAAGGCAAATCTATTCTTCATAATGAGCAGATTGAGAAGCCGTTGCGACAGGAGATGATAATCCCGCAACAACTTCAAAGGCTGCCCGGAATGCTCTCTGCGAACATCCGGACAGCCTCTGACGAAAATCTATTACAATAACGGGAAATCTATGATGTCCGGGTCGGTGAGCCAGTCTTCAATCGAGGTGGTGCCGCTCGCCATAATCACGGCCCCGTCGCAGACCAGCTTCACATCCTCGCACTCAGGGGACAGATATCCCCTGAGGGATTTGGATGGAGTGTGCATATTGCGGTACTATTTATACGTGATTCTAAATTGAATCTGCGAATTATTGCCGTTCGTAACCTGGTACCAGAAATATTGGGCATCTGCAGGCAGTTTATCAGTACAATCATATATCGCATCTGCAGTCGAGAGAGTTGCGGTGTATGTGTTTGCTGCACTGGCAGAATACGCCGAGATGGCAGTTGCGCTGAAATTCACACCAACGCTAACCTTTGTACTGGCTCCTTTATTTGAATAAATTTCAAACTTTGTTATTGTGCCAGGGATAGCTGTTTTGTTATATATATATGCGCCGTTTTTACCTATGAGGATTGCTGGCTCTGTGCTAAAATTATTGCTTGCTCCTGTTTGTATGGCTAGAGACTTTGCGCCTTTACTGAATACGACATCAATACCGTCATAGGTTAAAGTGGATTCGGCCGTTGTTGCGGTGCTTGTTAATTTGGTGCCATCGATAATCAGCACTTTCTCCCCGGTGCCGACGGCACTGAACTTCACTGTCTTGATTTTGCCGGCCTCGAAGACGGTCTCCTTGCTCACGGTGGTGGTCTTTTCGTAACCGTTGACGCTGAGCTTGAGAGTAGAGCCGGAGGCCACGGTGTGAGGCTTGATCGCGATGTAGAACTTCGCGGAGTTGCCGGACGCGATGGCCGCGCCGCCGGTTACAGCGAGCTTGGCGGTGTTGCTGACATAAGATGTACCGGAGCCCTTATATGCCGGAGTCGTCCCTGTAAAGTCAATGTAGTAGGTGCCGACGATATCTTCTGTGGAAGTGAAAGCAATGTTGCTTACGGTCAAGTCGTCTGTGCCGTCGTTTGTCACTTCGATGCAGATGACGGAGCTGAGGTTCTTCATCGTGAAGGCCGGGATGTCGCTTGCGTTCACGCCAGTAGTCACTCCATAGAGCGGGCAGGCCTCGCCGCAGAGGTGTGCGGTGGAACTGTTGCCGGTCTGGGTCTGGGATTTACCGCCTACGGTCACATATCCGCTTGTCGTGGATGCGGGAGTAGTCACGTGGCTGTCATACGGATAGAAGGCATACCAGTCGTAGGTCTTGGCCCCGTCCAGAGTGCCGGTGAGCGTGCCTTTGAAAGTGCCGGTAGTGGCATCGGACAGGGTGAACTTGTTGTCGGAGGTGTAGGTCGTAGCCCCGGCTTCGGCGTGGAAGACATTGATTCCGTCACCTTCGGCCCACTTGGTCCCGTAGTTGTCGTTGGTGGTCTTGGTGAGGAGAGCGGACACCTCGAACGGAGTCCCGTCCTGCTCCGGAGTCACAGGAGCTTCAATCTGCTTGGTGCAATTGCTGAGGGAAAGCGTGGCTGCCAGCGCTATTCCCATAGAAGCGAAGATCTTTTTCATAAGGCTCAGGAGTTTAGAAAGAGAGACCGTCGCCATCATCGCTCCAGGAGTCGATGGAAGATGAAGCTGAGCCGCTCGCCATAATGACGGCGCTGCTGTAGATGAGGCTAACTACCTCACAATCAGGAGTTTGATACCCCCCCCCAAGGGTTTTGGAAGATTGTTTCATATAGCTTGTTGATTTGGATTTGTCTTCAAGGTCCGAAGTTAGCACTCTTCCCCGCCATTTCCAAATTCTCGCCGACCTTTCTCCCGGATGCAACAAACAATTAACAAAAAAAGGACTTAAGTTTGACCTTAAATCCTTGACCTTATGGAGCCGGGCTCCGTTGTGGAGATAAAGAGATTCGAACTCTTGACCCCCTGCTTGCAAAGCAGGTGCTCTACCAACTGAGCTATACCCCCGGAAAGTAGGCCCGCGCGGAGTTGAACCGCGGACCTCCACATTATCAGTGTGGCGCTCTAACCAACTGAGCTACGAGCCTATTATAAATAATGGAAGACAAGCACAAGACACGAAGAGTCAAAAGACCAGTGCCTCGTAAGAACCGCGGGCGTCGCGAGATGTCGGAGCATCGCTCCAAAAAGGAGGTGTTCCAGCCACACCTTCCGGTACGGCTACCTTGTTACGACTTAGCCCCAATTACCAGTTTCGCC